>JADKFE010000080.1 GCA_016717595.1 Deltaproteobacteria bacterium
CTGGGCGACGTAGGCCGGAGACAGCTCAATCACCCGCGTCGCGGGGTAGTCGTTGATCCGCCCAAGCACGTCGTACAGGTACGCCCACGGGTCAAGCCCGTGCAGCCTGCAGCTCGCGACGAGGGAGTACAGGATCGCCGCCGAGGCCGCGCCGCCCTCAGAGCCCGCGAAGAGGTAGTTCTTTCGGCCCGTGACGGCCTGCCTCAGTCGCAGCTCGGAGGTGTTGTTGTGGATGGGGATCTCGGGGTGGTCGGCGCAGAGGGTCAGGGCGGCCCACTGGTTGAGGGTGTACTGAATCGCCTTGGCGATGGCCGAGCGGGGTCGCGCACCCTGAACGTGTCGGGTCAGCCAGTCGTGAATCTTCACGAGGGCGGCGCGGGTGTCCGTGTCACGTCGCTTTCGGCGGGTCTCCAGGTCGGCGTCTTTGATCTCACGCTCGATCTCGAAGAGCACGCCGATCAGCGCCATCGCCTCGGCGGCCAAGACGGGCGACTCGGCCTGCGCGTCGAAGAAGTAGCGGCGAGCGTGGGACCAGCAGGCCGCGCGCAGGAGCTGGAGGAATGCGACGGCCTCATTGAACTCGGAGCCGCCGTCGGCGAGGAGGATGCCCTTGAAGCCCTTGAGGAAGGCCGCGATGTGGGCGCCGTGCTTGGAGGGGGTGGCGTGGTAGACGACGTGCTTGGGCGTCGAACACACGAACAGATGCCCGGACTTGGTCGTCTTCTGTGAGCCATCGAGGATCGGCAGGCCCGTGGCGTCGGTCTGAATCCAGTCCGAGGTGACCATCTCGGCGAGCATGGCCTGCACGATCCGGCCCAGGAGGCCCGCGCTGCCGCGCACGATGTCGCCCAGCGTAGACGGGCTGAGGGTCAGGCCATCACGGGCGAAGCGGTCGGCCTGGCGATTGAGCGGGATATTGTCCAAGAACTTGTCGACGATGACTCGCGCGACGAGGCCGTTCCCGACGATGGAGCGCGAGAGCGCGAAGGTCGAGGGCTCCGGCGCCGTCTCGACGTTGTTGCACTGACCGCAGGCGCAGCTCGGGCGACGAATCAGGATCGTCACGAAATGCCCCCGACGCCACTCCAGGCGCGTCGCGATGGAGGCGCTGATCTCGCGCAGATCGCCGCCGCCGCAGCGGGTGCAGCTCGTCGGGGCGGGGACCAAGAGCTGCTCGTCGGGCTCGCGGTCTGGGCGACGACGACCGTGCGGGGTGGCCTTGCGCGGGGGCGTGGCGGCGGCCTCGGGCTCGGGAGGCGGCGCGTCGGGCTCGGGCTGGGCGAACAGGCCGGTCTGCTTGTCGTCGTGGTGGAGACGCTCGGACTTGACCCCGAAGGACTGGCGCTTGAGCCGAGCGAGCTCTTGGGCGAGGGCCTCGTTGCTCGCCTGAATGGCCGAGAGCTGGGCCATGAGCGTCGCCATCTGGACGCGGAGGGCTGTGTTGTCGGCGAGCAGCTCGTCGTAGGTCATGCAGACAGCATAACCTGCGTCGATCGTCTGTGTAGGCTACTTTTGCGGATTCCACAAAGGAATTCTTCGGGCGCGGGTGAGGTCGATGCCGTCCAAGAGCGCGGCGAGCTCGGCGTGGGTCATCGTCATGCGGTCGCCGCGAACGGGCGGCACGACGAAGCGACCGCGCTCCAGGCGCTTGTAGACGACGATGAAGCCGCCGTTGTCCCAGATGAGCGCCTTCATGCCGGTGCGGTCGCGGTTGAAGAACACGAACAGATGGCCGCCCATGGGGTCGTCGCCGAAGCGGCGCTGGACCTCGGCGCACAGGCCGTCGATGGACTTGAGCAGGCTCACGGGCTCAAGGGCGATGTGAATCTGGAGACCGTGGGGGATCAGCACAGCGCCTCCATGAGACGGCGCAGCTCGGCGGCGTCGAAGCCTGGCGGGACGTACACGCGGTGGCCGGTGTGGGCCAGCTCGACGACGAGGGCGGGCTTGGGCGGCGGATTCACGAGCTCGACGCGGGCGAAGGTGAGCTTGGTCTCTCTGGCCTGCCAGCGCTGGAGGTTCGTGAACGACACGCCGTGCTGCTTGGCGAACTGGAACATGGTGAGGCCGGACGCGCGCCATTGGGCGACGAGGGCCTGCTGCTCGGGGAGGGTGAGGTGGTTGGGCATGTGGGGACGAGTGACACGGCGGCGCGGCGGCGGGAAGAGGGGGCCGGCCGGCTGATGATTGATCCCCTCTCCCCCCCCCCCCCCCCCCCGCCGCATCGACCCGCCCCAGCACCGTCCGGGGCCGCCGCCCCCCGGGCGGCCCCTGGCTGCGGCGCCCTGAACCCGCCGAGCCCCAAAACCCCACGGCGGGGGCGGCGGCGGGCGACGGGGGGGCCGGGCGGGCCGCCCGCCGCCGCGGGGCGGCCGACCCCCGCAGCCGCCACCCCCCCGGGGGGGGGGGGGGGCGGCTCGTTGCGCCCGAACCACCTCAGCGCGAGCAGGCGCGTTGCCACAGGCGCGAGCAGCCCGAACACAATGAGCAGCCCGTCGAGCGTCTCGATCTGGCGCTCCTGGTACGCACAGCCGGTCTTCAAGGCCTTGAACCACTCCTCGATCATCCAGCGGGCGCGGTAAGCGTCCACAATCGCGGCGATCTGTTCGTCTGTCTCGATCGGCTCAGATGTCGCGAGCATCCAGCTCACAGGCTCTTCGCCGTCTGGTGGGTTGGCCTCCGTCACGTGCACGATATTCAGCGGAAGGTGTTCGCGCGTGCCAGCGTTTGGGCGTGTTTGGAGGATCGAGGCCGTGACGGCGCTGACCTCAAGTGTGGTGACGCGCTCGTCTCGGGCGGCGTGACGGCCGCTGGCGTTCTGCCCCGTCTCCCCCTTTCGCGGCGACAGACGAACCGCGCGGCGAAGCCTCACTGGGGCGCGACGCAGGGCCGTGATCAGCCGCTCAGGAGCGTCGTCCGACACGATCCGACGGTTGTGGCAGAGGCGAACCACGAACGCGCAGTCGTGCTCCACAAAGTAGTTGAGCAGCTCATAGAAATCACCCTCGCTGTCCATCACATGAACACAGTGGACGCTCCTGTCGAGCTCATCCTCGACCACCGCGACCAGATCGATCCACCGCTCCGACTCGACCTCGTAGACGGTGCCGGGCGAGGCCACAACCTCCTCGGGATCGTCAAACCGCACCACGGGGATCATCCCCAAGAGGCCCAGCGGCAGGCGGGAACCGTCCGCCGTGACCGCGAGACAGACGTGGCCAAGGAAGCCGCTCTTGTCCTTCGCGGTGCGGAACGCGCCTTCGCGGAGGTCGCCACCGAACTGGAACAGCGACGAGTCATGGAGCGCGAGCACGGACTCGGCGGCGACGCATCGCTCACGGCTGGCCTCAAAGTGGGCGTCTAACAGCGGACGATAAGAGACCCGCTTGTTCGCCAAGAGCCGATAGAAGCCCTCCAGCGCGGCATCATCCTCGAACACCTTCGGAAACGAGCACGAGGGGTGCGCTTGAAGCGCCGCGCTGACGGTCTGTACGCGACGGTCAAGCCGAGCATCACCGAACGATCGGCGCGCGAGGTCAGCGGGGGCGTCGAGGAGCGGCGGGGCGTGCATGATGACGGTCTCCAGGGACAGAAGACGATCACCTGTCTATGCGGGAGGCGCAAGTGAGCGGGGACGCTACGGGGAGATGTGAGGGATCATGAGGTCGCCGGGGGGTTACTCAAGGAACGAGTACCGACCGTCGGCGACCTCTACGCTGGTGATGACGCCGTGCGCGAAGAACACAAACATGTCCAGCTCGGGCTCGGTGCCGCAGGACGGGCAGGCGCCATCGGTGATGCCGTCGGCGACGACAGCGGACTCGGGAGGGGTCTTGTCTGTGGCGTGGAACTCGATCAGGTCACCGATGTTGTACTTGAACTGGAATCGGAGGCCGTACTTGAACTGTACGGACACGGGCACCGGGTGACCGCAGGAGGGGCAGTCGACGACGTGACTGACGGTGTTGAAGGCGCCCATCGGTTTGGGGCTCCGGGGAGGAGGTCGTTGGAGAGTGATGCTGTGAAGGGGTGTGGGAGAGGGCTGAGGACGGCTGTTGTGTTGATGTTCGACGCACTCGATCGGAGCGACGGCCTATGGCCGCTCGGGCGAGGACAACAACAGGCGAAAGCCGAAGTCCGAGTACGTGTTCGAGGGCACGTTCCTGTTCCGGTTCGCGGAGCGCGCGTTCTCGGGCCTGTTGTACCAGGAGCCGCCGCGCAGGACGCGCGACGCGCCACGGTCGGCAGATTCTGCCGACATCGGCAAGGTCTTGCCGACGGCGAAGGTCAAGCGCCGAGGGTCCACGGTCAGGCCGTCGGCGCGGGCGGCGTAGGCTTCGCCGTCGTAGACATCGGCGCACCACTCGTACACGTTGCCGTGAACGTCGTGGAGGCCCCAGGCGTTCTTCGGCTTCTGCGCGACGGGGTGGGGGTGGCCTTGGGCGTTGCCTTTTCCGCTCCACTCGGCGTCATCCGTCCACCCCACCCGCGCGAGGTCGGCATCGGTGTCGCCGCTCCAGAACCTCGTCGTCGTCCCCGCCCGGCAGGCGTACTCCCACTCTGGCTCCAGCGGTAGCCGGGAGCCAACCCACTCCGCGAACATCACCGAGGCGTACCAGCTCACGTTGTAGACCGGCACATCGTCTTGGGCCTCGGGCGGGAGCTTGCCGCCGAAGTTGTCCCGCGCCGCGTCGTGGCCGGGGTCGAACAGGCGGTACATCGCCCAGGTCACCGGCACGCCGAGCATGTGGAAACCCGAGGTGAAGGTGACACAGTGGACGGGCTTCTCATCATCGTACTGGTCGTCGCCCATGTCGAATGACCCCGCGGGGATCGGGCGCCACCAGGGCTGAAGCAGCGCCAGCAGCGCCTCGCGCTTCTCCGAGGACAGGTGACTGAGCACGTGGTCCGCCGCCCCCTTTGCGGCGCGCTTGGCGTCCTCGACACTGCCGTCGAGCACCCCACCAGCGACCTCGCCTCGCTCTATGCGGCGCAGCACGTCCCGTACCCAGAACAGGTCATGGCCGCAGGTGGTGGCCCTGGCGACCTGCTCCAGCAGGCCCACGGCCACGGCCAGATCCTTCACCAAGGCCGGGATCTCCTCGATCACCTTCTGGCGGGCTTGGAGCTTCTCCATGTCCCACCCCAACTCCAGCTTGAGCGTCCCCCGCACCGTCTCGGCGCTGATCCCCTCGGCGTCGGCCACCACCCGCAGCAACAGCGCCGTGTTGCCCTCGTTGGTGATGCGCCGCACCAGCGCGTCCGCGCCGCCCGGCCCCAGACGCCCGCAGGTCAAGGCCAAGACCTCGGCCCAGCGCTCAGGGCGGACCTTGCCCTCGTCCAGCACACGCGCCAACTCCGACACACGCCGCGGCTCGACGGAGGCAGGCGTCGCTAGGACCGGCGGGGGTGGCGGCTCCACCACAGGCGTCGCCCTGTCACCCAGGCCCAACAGCGCCCGAATCCACACCACCCACCTCGCCCACAGGCGCACAGGCGCCGCGATTCACCAACGCGGTCGGCTCAGGAGCCTTGGGCGCCTCCACCCTTACCGCCTCCACCCTTGGCAGCGGCGCCTGCCTCTCTCCCAGCCCCGCCGCCCACGCGCCCATGTCGCGCTCCAAGGCCGTCGCCGCCAAGAACTCGCGGAAGGTGCGGTGCGGGAAGCTGAACGCGCGGGCGCCCTCAACGCGGCCTGTGTCGGGGATGAGCAGGCCTGACCGTGTGACGACCTCGGTGATGAACCGCTCAGGATCCTGCCACTGTCTCTGAAGACGCTCCAGGTTACGCGGGTCGGCCTCCAGCGCGCCCAACAGCGCACCGCGCGGGTACACGTCACCCTCTTGCCCGTGCAGGCGTAGGGCCGCCCAGCCGAGCAGCTCCATCGCTAGGCCCGGCGCGCTGAGCTGCGGGCCCACGAGGCCGTCTGGGGCGTGTCTGCGGTGGATGAGCACGTCCAGGGCCTGCTCATACAGCTCGGCGCGGCGCTGGGGCACGTCTTTTCCAGCGCGCAGCACGAGCCCGGCGAGGGTGAGCAGGAGCGGGTTCTCGGCGAGGCGGCGCAGGCGCGGGGTGCGGCTCAGACGCGCCAAGGCGGCGGTCACCCGAGCGTCGTCGGGAACCCAGCGGGTGAGGAGCTCACGTTGCTCCACGTCGCCCAGCGGGCACAGGGCCAAGGTCACGAAGTCGATGGAGAGCGGCTTGTAGCCCGTGGGGCGGCTGGCGATGACGAGGGTGGTCGTCTTGCCGACGTTCACCGCCAGCTTGAGCAGGGCAGCGCGCGCGGCGGCGAGGTCCGCCACCTCGTCGAGCCCGTCGAGCAAGAGCACGGCGCGGCCCTCCAAGACCTCCTTGTGGGCCCAGCGGGTGAGATCGGCGGCGCCGAACCGCTCAAACAGTCGCCGCAGCGCGGGCTCGATGCCGTCCTCGATCTCGGCGACGGTGAGGTAGATCGGCAGCCTGCCGTCGGGGTCGTCGAGGAGCTTGAGCGCGGCGTGACGCAGCACGGTCGTCTTGCCGCTGCCGGGGTCGCCCAGGAGCACCCAGCGGGTGTGGGGGCGACGTAGCACAGTCTCCAAGGGCTCAGGCTGCTCGGGGCCGACACGACGCCCGGTGCGGTCGCCGATGTGGCGCTGGGCGCCGAGGTGGGCGCCGCCGAACGCGGCCTCGGCCTCACAGTCGAGCGCGCTCGACTCGCCGGAGAGGCGCACGGCGACGTAGACGCTCTCCACCGTGGCCGGGCCCCCGGCGACCTGGAACACGTCGGGCAGCGCGCCGACCCGCTCCCGCAGGAGGAAGGCGTAGCGGTCGCGGGGGTCGGCCAAGGGGGTGGGCGGGTCGTCGGGGAGGTTGTGGCGGATTGTTCCGGCGGCGAAGCGGGCGGCGAGGGCCTGAAACTCCGCGGCGCGGGCCGGGCGCAGGGTCTCCAGCAGGCGGAGCAGCTCACCCTCGACGCCGTGCTGGTCGGTGAGCTGGGTGAGCTTGCTGAACCACTCCTCGGGCGGGGTGTGCTTCGCGGGCGGGAGGCTCCGCGCAAGGCTCTCAGCCCAGGGCTCCCGCCGCAGCGCCATGTCCAGCTCAACGGGCTCAACAACACGATGAAGCAGGCTCTCAAGCTCGGCGCGCAAGGTCGGCATCGGTCACTCCGGCGGAGGAGCATAGCACCGGAGGCCCCCGGCGCGGCGATGGGGTAAGATCGTGGGCCGCTGGAGCAGCGTATGTCCAAGGTTTCCGCCGAGCTTGTCGCCCTCCTTCAAGACCTGTTCGACCAGGACGCGCTGTCCCGCGCCTTAGAGCGTGAGGACTGGTCCGTCGAGCTGGTGAAGCACCTTCGCCCCGTCGAGCACGCCAGCCCGGACGCCTGGTTTCATGGCGTCGTGCGCCTCGCGGTGCAGCATGGGCAGGTGCCCGAGCTGCTGGCGGTGATGCGGACGCTGCGGCCCAAGCGGGCGGCGGAGATTGAGGCGGTGGGGCGGCTGCTGGAGAAGGGGGCGGCGCCGCCTGCGTCGGGCGCCGGTGAGGTGCGGCATACGCCCGCGCCGAAGGCCGATCCGGCGCCGCCCGCGCCACAAGCGAGTGAACCTCGGCGTACGCCTGCGGCGAAGCCCACCCCAGTCGGAGACGCCCCCGCGTGGCGCCCCGTCCGCGTGCTCCACCTCTCCGACCTGCACTTCTCGGCGAAGACGGCCTGGGACTCGGGCACGGTGCTCGGTCGCCTCGCGGCGGACGTGGCGAGGCTGCGGGCCGAGGTCGGCGAGCTCCACCTCGTCGTGGTGACCGGCGACATCGCCAACTTCGGCACCGCCGAGGAGTACGCCCGGGCGACGGCGTGGCTCACGAAGCAGCTCGCGACGGCGGCGGGGGTCACCCCAGCGCAGATCCGCGTCGTGCCCGGCAACCACGACGTTCACCGGGGGAGCATCACCCGCACCGCGAAGGCCCTCACCAACGACCTCCTCAGCGACCCCGACCCCCAACAAGCCATCGCCGAGGTGCTCGGCTCCGAGAAGGAGCGGGCGCCCCTCCTGGAGCGCCAAGCCGCCTACCTCACCTTCGCCCAGACCTTCCACCCCGGCCTCACCGCGCCCTGGTGGTCCGAGAGCCTCCCCGACCTTCAGGGCCTCACCGTCCACCTCGCGGGCCTCAACTCCGCCTGGCTCTCGGCCTCCGACGCCGACCGCGGCAACCTCGTCCTGAGCCGCTGGCTGTGCAACCAGCTCCTCGCCGGGGCCGAGCGCGCCGACCTCACCATCGCGCTGATGCACCACCCCTGGGACTACCTCCACGAGCACGACCGGGAGTCCGAGGAGGCCATCCGCCGCCGCTGCGGGGTCATCCTGCACGGCCACCTACACGACCAAAAGGCCCGCCTCACCAGCGACCCCGACCGCGACGTGCTCCAGCTCGCCGCCGGGGCCTCCTACGCGGGCTCCAAGTGGGCGAACGCCTACCAGCTCCTAGAGCTCGACCCCATGCGCGGCGAGGCCCGCGTTCACTTCCGCGTCTGGGACGGCCACGACTGGATCCCCGACCGCAACCGCTACCAGAAGGCCCCCGACGGCGTGGCGACCCTGCCGCTGCGCCGCTCCCCCAAGCTCCCGCCCGACGACGACCCCACCAGACATCACCGACGACCCACGCCCGTTCGCACCCGCGCGAACGCTACGCCGCCCTGCTCCAAGGCCAGCTCGACAAGCTCCCCGACGTGTTCCGCATCGGCGGCGGCCCCCGCACCATCGAGGCCGTCTACGTCGAGGTCACCCTCGCGGCCCATGAGCGTGAGCTAGACTGCGGCGCCGACGCCCCCCACGCCCAAGGCCGCAAGGTGAGCGGCAGGTTCATCGGCGGCGTCGCAGACCTGCACGGGCGCGTGTCGCTGGAGCGTGTGCTCGCCCACGAACACCGCCGCTGGGGCCTGCTCGGCGAGCCCGGCGGCGGCAAGACGACGCTCTTGCGCCACGTCGCCATCGAGCTGCTGAAGGAACCACACGGCCCCCTGCCGATCTACCTCAAGGTCGCCGAGCTGGAGCAGGGCCTCGCCTCGGCCATCGAGGCGCTGTGCAGGTCGTTCACCGCCGCCGACCTCGCGCCGTTTGTGTTGGGTGAGGCCCAAGCCGGGCGCGCGGTCCTGCTGATCGACGGGCTCGACGAGGCCGTGGACCTCCCCGCCGCCCGGAAGTGGGTGGCGGGCGCCGCCGATCTCGTCGGGCAGAGCCAGGTCATCGTCGCCAGCCGCCCCATCGGCTACACCGAGCCCGCCGCCGACTTCCACACGCTGACGCTCTGCCCCTTGGGCGCCGCCGAGCAGGCCGAGCTGCTGAGCCGCTGGGTGCGCGACGCCGGGCGCGCGGCGAGCGCCCTAGAGCGCCTGAGCCGCACCCCGCGCCTGCGCCGCCTCGCCGAGAACCCGCTCCTGCTCACCCTCGTCGGCCTGCTGCTCCGCGCCGGGCAAGACGTGCCGAGCCGCCGGGGTGAGCTCTACGAGCGCGCCTCAAGCTGCCTGCTCAGCCACGACCACAACACCGAGGACGCCGCCCCCGTCGCGCTGATGCGGGAGCCCGACCTCACCCTTGAGCTCCTCGGCTGGGCCGCCCTGCGCCTGCACGGCCTGGAGGCCGAGGCGTACCGGCGGGACGCGCTGATCACCGCCTTTGGAGGCCGACGCCCGAAACGTCGAGCGCCTGGGCAAACACCGCTGGAGCCCCGCCGCCTTCGTCGCTGAGGTCGCCGAGCGCACGGGCCTGCTCATCCCCGACACGGGCCGGGTGAAGGACGCGACCGCCTACAGCTTCCCCCACCGCACCTTCCGCGAGTTCTTGGCGGCGACGGCCTTGGAGCGCGACATGGGCGCCGTCGCGGCGGGGTGTGGCGAGCGGCGCGGGCGAGCTGGCCCGCGTGTTCACCGAGGGCAAGGCCCGCCCCGAGCGCTGGGCCGAGGTCTTGGCCTTGACCTGCGGGCGCCTGGGGCCGGGCGGCGCGGATGGCCTCGTGCGGCGCATCACCCAGGAGGGCAACACGGCGCTGCTGCTGCGGGTGGTGGCCGACGCTGAGGGCATCAGCGCGGAGACGGTGCGGGGGACGCTCAAGCTGGAGCTGGGGTGGGAGATGGAGCAGCTCCAAGCCCGCCAGAAGGTGATCGAGGAGATCCCGGCCTTGGTGAAGGATCTGGCCGTGGCCGTGGGCCTGTTGGAGCAGGTCGCCAAGTCCACCACCTGCGGCCATGACCTGTTCTGGGTGCGGGAGGTGCTGCGGCGCATCGAGCGCGGCGAGGTGGCCGGTGGGGTGCTCGACGGCAGCGTCGAGGACGCCAAACGCGCGGCGAAGGGCGCGGCGGACAACGTGCTCAGCCACCTCGACGCGGGGAAGCGCGCGGAGCTGCTGGCGCTGCTCAAGCCCTGGTGGCGCGAGATCCCGGCGGGGTCGTTCGACATGGGCAGCAACGAGTACGCCGACGAGAAGCCCATCCACCGCGTCACCTTCACCTCGGGCTTCCAGATGCTCGGCGTGCCGGTGACCTGGGCGATGTACCGCCTGTTCGACCCCGGCCACGACGCGGCGCGCTCCAACTTCGGCGGCAAGCTCCCGCCCGAGGCCCAAGACGAGGTGCCGGTCTACAACGTGAGCTGGTTCGCCTCGGTGATGTTCGCGGAGTGGGTGGGCGCGCGGCTGCCGCTGGAGCCGGAGTGGGAGTACGCCTGCCGGGCGGGGACGAAGACGAGGTTCTGGAGCGGCGACACCGACGAAGACCTCGCGCGGGTGGGGTGGACCGATGCTCTGCGGCCGCGGCGGCAACGCCCAAGGGCACCCCCACCCCGTCGCGCAGAAGCCGAAGAACGCCTGGGGCCTCCACGACGTTCACGGCAACGTGTGGGAGTGGTGCGCCGACGCCTACGACGGCGAAGCCTACGCCGCCCGCGCCGACGGCCTGACCGTAGACCCTCGGCGCTTGACCTTCGCCGTCGGCAAGACCTTGCCGATGTCGGCAGAATCTGCCGACCGTGGCGCGCCGCGCGTCCTGCGCGGCGGCTCCTGGGACGACGGGCCCGAGGACGCGCGCTCCGCGTACCGGGACAGGACACGCCCTCGGGCACGGACAGGGACCTCGGCTTCCGCCTGTTGTTGTCCCCGCCCGAGCGGCCATAGCCCTCCCCAACCCCCTCCGCGCCACGCTCCCCCACCCAGAGCCCCGCCTCAATGCCCGTGGTCTCCCCATCCCTCATCGCCCTCCTGCACCGCCTCTTCGCCGACCGCCACGGCGAGCTGGCCCACGCCCTCCAGCGCCGAGAGTGGGCGGCGGGCCTCGTGCAGAAGCTCCCGCCCCACGAGCGCACCGACCCCGACGCCTGGTTCCACCAGCTCACCCAGCGCGTGCAGCTTGAGAAGCGGGAGACCGCGCTGCTCGACCTGCTCCGCGAGCTTCGTGAGGAGCGGCGCCCAGAGATCGACGCCGTGGCCGTGGAGCTGGCGCAGCGAGCGGACACCCCGTCCGCGTCGAGCCCCCCGCCGAAGCGGACCAAGGCCGGGGCAGGCGCCAAGGCGACCACACAGGCCAAGCCGACACAGGCCGCCCCCTGGCGCCCCATCCGCGTGCTCCACCTCTCCGACCTGCACTTCTCGGCGAAGACGGCCTGGGACTCGGGCACGGTGCTCGGTCGCCTCGCGGCGGACGTGGCGCGGCTGCGGGCCGAGGTCGGCGAGATCCACCTCGTCGTGGTGACCGGCGACATCGCCAACTTCGGCACCGCCGACGAGTACGCCCAAGCGACGGCGTGGCTCACCGGCCCCCTCGCGACGGCGGCGGGGGTCACCCCAGCGCAGATCCGCGTCGTGCCCGGCAACCACGACGTTCACCGGGGGAGCATCACCCGCACCGCGAACGTGCTCGCCAAGGGCCTTCTCTCCGAAGACGACCCCCAACAAGCCATCGCCGAGGTGCTCAGCTCCGAGACCGAGCGCGCCCCGCTCCTCGCCCGCCAAGCCGCCTACCTCACCTTCGCCCAGACCTTCCACCCCGGCCTCACCGTCCCCTGGTGGTCCGAGCGCCCCGAGATCCAGGGCCTCACCGTCCACCTCGCGGGCCTCAACTCCGCCTGGCTCTCGGCCTCCGACAACGACCGCGGCAACCTCCTCCTGAGCCGCTGGCAATGCAACCAGCTCCTCGCCGGGGCCGACACCGCCGACCTCACCATCGCGCTCCTGCACCACCCCTGGGACTACCTCCACGAGCACGACCAAGAGTCCGAAGAGGAGATCCGCCGCCGCTGCGGCGTCATCCTCAACGGCCACCTCCACCAGCAGAAGGCCCGCCTCGCCAGCGACCCCGACCGCGACGTGCTCCAGCTCGCCGCCGGGGCCTCCTACGCGGGCTCCAAGTGGGCGAACGCCTACCAGCTCCTAGAGCTCGACCCCATGCGCGGCGAGGCCCGCGCCCACTTCCGCGTCTGGGACGGCCACGACTGGATCCCCGACCGCAACCGCTACCAGAAGGCCCCCGACGGCGTGGCGACCCTGCCGCTGCGCCGCTCCCCCAACGCCCCGAAGCCCCCGCCCGACGACGACCCCACCGAAGACATCACCGACGACCCCACGCCCGTCCGCACCCCGCGCGAACGCTACGCCGCCTTGCTCCAAGGCCAGCTCGACAAGCTCCCCGACGTGTTCCGCGTCGGCGGCGGCCCCCGCACCATCGAGGCCGTCTACGTCGAGGTCACCCTCGCCGCCCATGAGCGTGAGCTGGACTGCGGCGCCGACGCCCCCCACGCCCAAGGCCGCAAGGTGAGCGGCAAGTTCATCGGCGGCGTCGAAGACCTGCACGGGCGCGTGCCGCTGACCCGCGTGCTCGCCCACAACCATCGCCGCTGGGGCCTGCTCGGCGAGCCCGGCGGCGGCAAGACGACGCTCTTGCGCCACGTCGCGATCGAGCTGCTCAGCAAGCCGGGCGGCCCCCTGCCGATCTACCTCAAGGTCGCCGAGCTGGAGCAGGGCCTCCCCACGGCCATCACGGCGCTGTGCAGTCGTTCGCCGCCGCCGACCTCGCGCCGTTTGTGTTGGGTGAGGCCCAAGCCGGGCGCGCGGTGCTGCTGATCGACGGGCTCGACGAGGCCGTGGACCTCCCCGCCGCCCGGAATTGGGTGGTGGGCGCCGCCGCCGAGGTAGGCGAGAGCCAGGTCATCGTCGCCAGCCGCCCCATCGGCTACACCGAGCCCTCCGCCGACTTCCACACGCTGACGCTCTGCCCCTTGGGCGCCGCCGAGCAGGCCGAGCTGCTGAGCCGCTGGGTGCGCGACGCCGGGCGCGCGGCGAGCGCCCTGGAGCGCCTGAGCCGCACCCCGCGCCTGCGCCGCCTCGCCGAGAACCCGCTCCTGCTCACCCTCGTCGGCCTCCTGCTCCGCGCCGGGCAAGACGTGCCGAGCCGCCGGGGTGACCTCTACGAGCGCGCCCTCAAGCTGCTGCTCACCCGCGACCACAACGCCGAGGACGCCGCCCCCGTCGCGCCGATGCGGGAGCCCGACCTCACCCTAGAGCTCCTCGGCTGGGCCGCCCTGCGCCTGCACGGCCTGGAGGGCGAGGCGTACCGGCGGGACGCGCTGATCACCGCCTTGGAGGCCGACGCCCGAAACGCCGCGCGCCTGGGCAAACACTGGCCGAGCCCCGCCGCCTTCGTCGCTGAGGTCGCCGAGCGCACGGGCCTCCTCATCCCCGACACGGGCCGGGTCCGCGACGCGACCGCCTACAGCTTCCCCCACCGCACCTTCCGCGAGTTCTTGGCGGCGACGGCCTTGGAGCGCGACATGGGCGCCGTCGCGGCGGGGGTGGCGAGCGGCGCGGGCGAGCTGGCCCGCGTGTTCGCCGAGGGCAAGGCCCGCCCCGAGCGCTGGGCCGAGGTCTTGGCCTTGACCTGCGGTCGCCTGGGGCCGGGCGGCGCCGACGCCTTGGTGCAGCGCATCACCAAGGAGGGCAACACGGCGCTGTTGCTGCGGGTGGTGGCCGACGCCGAGGGGATCAGCGCCGAGACGGTGCGGGGGACGCTCAAGCTGGAGCTGGGGTGGCAGAGGGAGCAGCTCCAAGCCCGCCAGAAGGTGATCGAGGAGATCCCGGCCTTGGTGAAGGATCTGGCCGTGGCCGTGGGCCTGTTGGAGCAGGTCGCCAAGTCCACCACCTGCGGCCATGACCTGTTCTGGGTGCGGGAGGTGCTGCGGCGGATTGAGCGCGGCGAGGTGGCCGGTGGGGTGCTCGACGGCAGCGTCGAGGACGCCAAACGCGCGGCGAAGGGGGCGGCGGACAACGTGCTCAGCCACCTGTCCACGGAGAAGCGCGCGGAGCTGCTGGCGCTGCTCAAGCCCTGGTGGCGTCCGATCCCGGCGGGGTCGTTTGACATGGGCGGCGACGAGCACGACACCGAGAAGCCCATCCACCGCGTCACCTTCACCTCGGGCTTCCAGATGCTCGGCGTGCCGGTGACCTGGGCGATGTACCGCCTGTTCGACCCCGGCCACGACGCGGCGCGGGACACCTTCGACGGCAAGCTCCCGCCCGAGGCCCAAGACGAGGTGCCGGTCTACAACGTGAGCTGGTTCGCCTCGGTGATGTTCGCGGAGTGGGTGGGCGCGCGGCTGCCGCTGGAGCCGGAGTGGGAGTACGCCTGCCGGGCGGGGACGAAGACGAGGTTCTGGAGCGGCGACACCGACGAAGACCTCGCGCGGGTGGGGTGGACGGACCAATGGAACAGCGACGGGCACCCCCACCCCGTCGCGCAGAAGCCGAAGAACGCCTGGGGCCTCCACGACGTTCACGGCAACGTGTGGGAGTGGTGCGCCGACGCCTGGGACGAGAACGCCTACGCCGCCCGCGCCGACGGCCTGACCGTTGACCCTCGGCGCTTGACCTTCGCCGTCGGCAAGGCCGTGCCGATGTCGGCAGAATCTGCCGACCGTGGCGCGTCGCGCGTGGTGCGCGGCGGCTCCTGGTTCGACGGGCCCGAGTACGCGCGCTCCGCGAACCGGGGCAGGGCACGCCCTCGCACGCGACTGGGACCTCGGCTTCCGCCTGTTGTGTGCCCGCCCCCGAGCGGCCATAGCCTCCGCCACCCCCGCCGTCACCTCCACCCCCCTCACACCCCACCCCCCTCGCGCCATCTAGCTCCTCCACCCGCCCGAGCCCGCCATGTCCCCCGAGCCCGCCCTCAAGCTCCACGCCCTGATCTCCTCCCTCTTCACCGCGCCGGAGCTGCGGGCCTGGGTGTGGCTTCACGACGCGGCCCGCCCCGTCCACGACGCGCTGCCCGGCGAGGTGGCGTCCAAGGATGAGCTGGTGCAGGCCCTCCTCGTCGGGCTCACGCACCGGGGGCTCATCAACGACGCCCTGTTCGGCGCGCTCGTGGCGGTGCGACCGCTGCGAGAGGCGGAGATCCGCGCGGTCGCGGCGCTTGTGGGCTGCACGCCGCGCGTCACGGCCCAAGGCGGCGCCCCGCTCAAGCCGCTGAGCCGTCTGGAGCAGGTCGTCGCCCTGGAGGAGCTGCTCTTAGAGCGCGCCCGGCACCTACGCGACGGACGATTCCCCGTAGACCTCGGCGCCCGCATCGACGCCCTCATCTCCGACATCATGGCGGGCGGGCGCCCCAAGGCCGGGGAGGTCGTGGCCAAGGCGAAGCTCATCAAGCCCGTCGGCAACGGCAACTTCGGCACCATCTGGCTCGCCGCGGACGAGGAAGGGCGAGACGTCGCCGTCAAGGTGTTCCACCTGGAGAAGCTCGGCGAAGGCGTGATGCTCTGGCGCTTCCGCCGCAGCATCAAGGCGATGAACCACCTCGCCGCCGACCGGCGACGGCCCGCCACCATCGCCCCGCTGCTGGACGTAGAGCCCGACGGGCTCGGATTCTCGATGCCTTACCTCTCCGGCGGCAACCTGGAGACCATCGGTCAGCGCGGCTGGACCTTGCCCGTCAAGCTCGACTGTTTTCTGGAGATCTGCCGCGCCGTCGCCTTCGCCCACCAGGTCGGCATCATCCACCGCGACATCAAGCCCGCGAACGTCGTGCTCGACGCCAGCGGTCGCCCCGTGCTCACCGACTTCGACATCTCCGACATCAAGTTCGCCACCAAGCTCAGCAGCGCCGGGGGCCTCGGCACGCCCATCTTCGCCGCCCCCGAGCAGCTTGAGGAGGGCGACCAGGCCGACGAACGATCCGATGTCTACTCCTTGGGTCGTCTGTTGCACTTCATGCTCTTGGAGCGCAGCCCCGGCCACCAGATCGAGGCCGACCCCACCTTAGAGAACCTGCGCGCCTTCCCCCAGGCCCTCGTGACCATCGTGCGCCGCGCCTGCCAGATCGACCCCGCCCGGCGATACCCGAGCGTGCAGCAGCTCATCCAAGACATCGAGGAGCACCAGACCGGCTGGGCGGCGGCGCGGGCCCAGGCCCGACGCGCGGGGCGCTGGGTGCGGATGAACTGGGCGGTGCTGCTCATCACGAGCCTCATCAGCGGCGGGAGCCTCGCCGGGGCGTGGATGCAGGCAGGCGGCGGAGCAGCAGCGGCAGGCGGCGGAGAAGGAGGCCGCGCTGAACGAGCAGCTCAAGGCGGCCTTGGCGCAGCTTGACGAGCTGGCCCAGCGTCTCGCGGAGCTTCGTGCCCGGGGGGTGGAGCTGAGCGCCCAGATCGAGGGGCTGAAGTCCGACCGTGAGCGGGTCATCGCGCAGATGGAGGCGCCGGGGCTGAGCGACGCGGACCGCGCCAAGCTCCAGGCCGAGGCGGACGCGCTCACCGCGCAGATCACCACGCTGGAGGAGCAGCAAGCGCAGAACGCGGCGAAGATG
>JADKFE010000081.1 GCA_016717595.1 Deltaproteobacteria bacterium
ATCACCTCCACCAAGCTCGGCCCAGGCGGGGCTGCATCGCCCGCGCCGCCTCCCAATGTCGCTCATCCCCTGGCCCTCACGAAACCAGCCCCAAGGCGCCCAAGGGACGCCGTTCACCCGCAACGAGACGGGCCGGGTGTCGGCGTACACGACGACGCGCCGTTCGCTGAGCGTCAACACCTCCTTCTCTTCCGCCGTGGGCGGTCCACGCCGGGCGAGGGGCGCGCGCAGACGGGGCTCTGAGCGTTGGAAGACCTCCCGCGCCGCGTCGGACACCGGCCCGCCGCGCTTGGGCAGCTCGGCCTCGGGCGTGACGCGGGCAGACTCGTCCCCCTGAAGCTCCAGCGACGGCCCACGAGGCCGCCCCTCGGCGTCCAAGCGCGTGAGCCGCGCGCGGTGCGCCTTGGGGTTCGGCGTGGAGCTGCCGCCTGAGAACGGATCGTCCAGGGGGCTCACGCTCACCTCGACGGTTGGGTCACAGCTTGGCCCGCTCATCGACACCTGCACGGTGCTGAACATGCTGGAGACGAGCAAAGCGCCGTCTTTGAGCGTGGCCTCGATGGAGTCGCCCCAGCCGCTCGGCATGAGGTACGTCACCGTGCCCGCCTTCTGCACGATGCGGTCGCTGAAGTGCAGGACCGAGCCGCTCTCGGCGACGGCGCCCGCGACGTTGTTACCCCGCACGAGGGTGGTCGTCGCCCCGTGCCAGGTGTCCAGTTGGTCTCCGGGGCAGATGGCTAAGCCTTTGGTCACGGTGACGGGCACGGGGTACGTCCGGCCCCCGCTGGTCTTTAGCCGGGTGATCAGGGCGAGGCGGTATGGGTTGGGGTAGCCCTGGCTGTCGGTCACCTCATACACGGTCCAGCCGTATGCCGTACAGTCGGGTTCGGTGCCCGCCGTAGCAGGGAGCAATGGCAACATCGCCAGGGTGAAGAAGGTCAAGCGGCGGCTCATCGGCCCTCCAGCACGCCCAGGGTGGTCCAGGCCGCCACGGCGAGGGCCTCGGCGGAGTGGGACGGGGAGCGGCTCGCCCGCGTCGGTGGGCACGCGGGGCTCGTCGGGGTTCGCCCAAGGGTCGTCGAGCACGACCACACGGTCGGCGAGGTCCAGCCAGCCGGCGCAGACCTCCTCCCCCCGAGACCGCTTGGGCACACGCGGCGGGCCCAGCGCGCCGGAGGTCAGCTCGCTCATCCACAGCCAGCGGTAGGGCAGCCGACAGGGCGCGGAGGGGATCGCCAGGGCCTCGACCTGCTCACCGAGCCAGCAGGACTCGATGAGCGGCTGGTCGAGGGCCGTAGGGCTCTGGGCGAGCCGCGCCAAGGCGAGGGCCAGAGTGGGCATCGTGCCGAGGCACGGGCTGAGCGTGTACACGGAGTCCTCAACGGTGATCTGGGGGGAAGGCAGGATCATCCTCGCGCAGCCTTCGCGGGCGCCTTCGGGGCAGGCTGGGACGAGGGGCTGCTGGTCTGGATCGACGGGCTCGTTGCCCTCGGCCCTTGGCGACAGGCCCAGAATCGGCAGGTCGGGGTGGGCGCGGAGGAGGTCGCGGAGGGCGGTGTTGTCCTCCGCTGGGCGGCGGTGACCGTGGAGCACCACCGCCCGAGGCCCCGCGGCGAGCACGGCCTCAAGCGCCGTGGCCCAATCGGCGGCGCGGGAGGCCCCGGCTTGGGGAGGGTCGAGGTAGACCACGGTGAGCCGGAGGTCGCCTTGGGGGACGTGGCTGGGCGTCATGCCCGGCGCGGTGAGGTCGTCGGCAGGTGGGTAGTTCAAGGCCAGAATGCCGAGCACCGCGACCGCCGCCGTCAACACCAGCCCCGCGCGGAGGACGCGCGAGCGGGGTTGAGGCAGGACGGGCGGCGCCACGGCGGGCGGCGCGGTAACGGGCGGCAACACGGCGGGCGGCTCAGCCGACATGGCAGCGAGCACCCGGTCGATCTCGGCCTCTCGGTGTTCGCGCTCCCGAACCAGCAGCGCGCGCAGTTGGGGGCGGAGCTTGCGCTGGTCCACGGCGCGCACGAGGCCATGAAACCACTCGTTCGGGGCCATGCGGTCAGGTGGGGGGATGTCGAGCAGCCAAGAGGCGGCCCAATCTTCACGTTCTAAGAGCTGCTTCAGCTCGGGCGCCTGGAAGAGCTCGCCGAGCAGGCGTACCAGCGCGCTGTCTACCTTCGTCATCAGGGGCTCCCACCGCCGGAATGGTACACCAGGAGAAGGTGGGCGCCTACGCAGAGTGAACATGGCCCGAGGGGGCCAAGCTGTGATTCTTTGAGGCGTGGCGTAGCCTGCGACAGCCCAAAACCACGCTGGTCACCATAAGGACGCCCCGACCAACGATCCTACCGCGATCAGACACCCCCGATCCGCCCGGCGCACCCCTCGCTACACTGACCCTAAGTTCTCAAAGTCACATGCTTAGAGGTTGTCATGGGGAAAGGAACGTCGAGCGCGCAGCAGGCGCCTGAGCAGGGCGTCAGCCCCGAGGTCGCCCCCGAGGTCGTGGTCCCCGAGAACGCGCTGATGGCCGCGCAGCAGCTCTCCGGCGGCGGCAACGCCTGGGTGCAAGAGCAGATGAAGGCCCAGCTCAGCGGCGAAGGCGCCGCGCAGGCCCAGACCACCCAAGACGCGGCGCGGTCGCTCGACGCCGCGCTGGACGGCGGGGACGTGCAGGAGGCCGCGCCCGAGATCGAGGCCGCCTTGGAGGAGGGCGAGGCCGCCGCCGAGGGCCTGGAGGAAGGCGGCGGGATCACGGCGGACACCCCGCCGGGCGACGGCGCCACGGGCGGCGACGAGCCTGCCGCGACGGAGGGCCCCAGCGTAGAGGGCCCCGCCGAGGCCGTCGCCGCGCCAACGGAGGTCGGCGCCGCCGAGGCCGCCCCCGCCGAGACGAGCGGCGCCACGACCCGCGACGCCGAGAAGAAGGAGTTCGCCCGCGTCTATCGCTCCACCTCGGCGAGCGAGACCGACGCCTGGCTCGACGGCCTGGAGGCGCGTGAGGCCACGAACCCGGCGCTCGTGGGCCTCGCCGCCGAGCTGCGGGCCTGGGTGAAGCAGAAGCGGGATGAGAAGGCGGCGAAGAAGGCCGCCGCGACCCCAGCGGCGCCGACGACGGCGCCCGTCGCCCCCGAGGCCGAGGAGGGCGTCTGGGCCTGGCTCGCCTCGGCGAAGCAGACCGTGGTGGAGGGCTGGGACTCGCTCACGGCGTGGTGGTCCGGGGGTGAAGACCAGCGTGGCGGACGGCTGGGCGTGGGTCACCGGGGGCGACGCCAGCGAGGCGTTGCTCACCGAGCGCGGGCGCAAGGCCGGGCCCGGCGAAGACATCGAGCTGGACGTTCAGCACTACGACCAGAACGAGTTCTACGGCTCCGACGGCGAGCCCCTGGACGCGGAGACGGCGAAGGACGTGAAGGCCAAGCTCGTGAAGCATGGGCTCTGGGGCGAGTACGGCGCCTTCTTTGACGCCTACAGCGCCTACTTAGAGAAGGAGCCCAGCAGCCGAAGCGCGACCCTCACCCACAACAACAAGTCCTATGACGTGCCTCAAGACATCCAAGAGCTTCCGGCGCTGAAGTTCATCCCTGGCGGCGCCTCCTGCCTCCGGGCGTCGAAGGCGATGGCCAAGCCGACCGGCGCGACACCTGTTGGCGGCTCTGGCGTCGTGGACAGCCACTTCCAGACCGTCTTCGACAGCGACCAAGAGGTCGAGCGGAACGCCGAGGGCGAGGTGGTGAAGTACAACCACGGGACGCACGAGGGCCGCGTCACCAAGGAGTCCGATGAGCTGGGCGACGGGCGCGTGAAGCAGATCGGCGCCAACGTGCAGCTCTCGGCGGCCTACCTCGACGCCGAGCTGGAGGCGGGCCGCGCGGTGGTCGTCGGCGTGACCTACACCGCCCGCAACGGCAACTCCGACAAGACCACCGACCACTGGATCACCGTGACCGGGCGCAAGAGCGGCGCCTACGTCTTCCTCGATCCGGCCTTCGAGAGCGGAGAGGCCAAGGGCACCTTCACGATCGACGACGCCCAGGGCGGGGTGATGGAGGCGCACATCAACGGGCGCGTCTATACATTGGCCCAGGTGCAGCTCAACACGGCGTCCGCAGGGAACCCAAGCAGCGTAGACGGAGAGAAGTCATGGAAGCAGGTAGCGAAGGACGCGAATCAGCAGTTCGGCGAGGACACCCCCGAGGGCAAGGCGCTGGGCTGGTAGTCGCGCTCGTGCTCGTGCTCGGGGCTTGTGGGCAGGGCCCTTCGGCGCCGTCGCCCCGCCCAGCCTCCGCCGAGGCGCCCAAGCTCGCCCCCGATGAGCCCTGCTGTTGCGCGCGCTTCGACGGCACCGTCCCCCTGTCTTGCGAGCGTGTGGTGGCCGCCGCCTGCGCGCCCCTCGACGATCCCGGCCTCAACGAGCGCCGGGCCTGCATGACCACAACCGAGACGAAGAACCTGCACGACAGCTACCAGACCATCTCCGAGACCTACAGCAAACACAAGGCGGCGGGCACGCTCAACACCTTGACCCAGGAGCACGAGATGGAGGGCTCCATCGTGTCGTTCTGGGCTCCAACCCTTCAGTGCGTCCGCGCCTGCGGCGACGGCGTGAACGGCCCCGACGGGCGCCGATCATCGCCTACGAGTGACGCGCGGCGCGCCTGACCCTGGGTCTCAACGTCTTGGAGACGGTGAGGCTCGGCATCTTCTCGCCGCCGTGGCGGTGGCCGCCATCGTCAGCCGCGTTCGCTCGCGCTTGTGGACCTGGCGGTGCTGCCGGATCGTGGTGAAGGACCAGGCGGTCGTTGGGCGCGGTGCGGATGAACGAGGCCACAACCTCATGGTTGCCCGGAGAGGCCGCGTCGGTGGCCGAGGTGGCCGCTGGTCGCGCGCGCCGCTGGGCGACTCGATGGGAAGCGGCGTCACGGGGCGGCGAAGGGCTGCCTTGCGGTGCAGGCTTCACCGTGGGTCGCCTAGCCCCCTTGATCCTCTCGTCTAAGCCAATGAAGTAGCCGGGGAGCCGAGGTCAGGAGCACGCTCACGGAGGAGGTGACGCCAACCGGCGTGGCGAGGCCAGTCAGCGTGGTCAAGCAGGCCGTTCTTCGCCAGCACCACCACGGCCTCGTGGGGCGAGGTCATGGGCAACGGGCGCCTCGTCGTGAAGTGAACACCAGCTCCGCTCGCTCAGCGGTGATGACGCCGCGAACGGCCTCCGCCATGACCCGACCGCCGAGCTCTCGCGCCATCCTGCCGCAGCCGCTCAGCACGCCGTCGTCGCGCGCACCCTCACATGGCCTCAACCCCGGCCAGTGTGCTGAAGATTCTCAACAATTTTCAGCATGTGCTCCCCAGGCGCCGAAGGATGGCAGTTCATTGCTGGGAGACCACCCGCCCAGCGGCGCCTGGGGAGGGCAGACTACCACAGCGAGCGTAGTGAAACGGCGCTGGGGGCCACGCTGAGGCCGAAAACTCGGCTCAGGGGTGACATCAGGCTCGTCTGCGGGCTGGGGAGTTCCACGCCGTTCACCGGGGAGGAGCCCCCAGGATCGGCACGTCGAGGTGATCCTAGAGCGGCGTGCCCCACGCGATCCCGCCGCTCGCCGCGAAGGTGACCCACCGCGCGGTCGATCGACATGGTTTATGCTGAGACACGCCCTTTGAGGAGGCCCAGCCTCCACGCGAAGGAGAAGGCCGGGATGGTGGTGCGGCGCTACGACTCGCAGCGGAGGCCAGGACGGCCCAGGCGCCTAGGCGCTCGCGCCAGGTCGCTCCAACGGCGTGCGGCGGTCGAGGACCAGCTCGTCATCGGCCCGCTCGTCCACGTCGTCGCGCACCTCGGCCTCGACCTCGGCCTCAGCGCCCCCTCGGGGTCGGGCGAGCGGCCAGCGGTCAGCGCGACGAGCCCGAGCGCGTGCGCGCCCAGCTCGATCCGCGCGCCACCTCGGCCACCTCGGCCACCCGGCCCCGGCCCCTCGGCCACCGGCTCCTCCTCCGTCGCCTCGGCCCGCTCGACGACGTTCAGCCCCGCCCAGCGGCGGCGACCCTGCGCGCCCTTCACCCGCTGAAAGCCCAGGCCGCTGAGCCGCATCCCGAACGCCGACGCGCCCAGCGGCGTCTCCGCACAGTCCTCGCACCAGCGCAGGTACGCCGCGTAGAGCGCGCCGCTGTCGATGCGCACGTCGGGTCGGGTCTCGCAGACCTCGCCGACGAAGGCCGTCACCGTGTCCGCGCCCTCGCGCCAGGCCAAGGTCGCCTCAGCCACGGCGCGGGGCTGGCCCAGACCGTGTCGCTGCCAGTCGAGGCAGCCGCGCACCGCCCAGGCCAGGATGCCCGGCAGCTCGTCGCGGAGCTTGGCGAGGAGGTGCGGATCCCGCTCGTCCTCGGGGACGACGTGATCAAACGGCACCACGCGGAGGCGCCGCCACAGCGCGTCGTCGTCGCTGGTGATCTGCGGGAGTCTGTTCACGCAGAGCCAGAGCTTGAAGTTCGGCACAAACTCGAAGAACTCCCCGAACAAGAACCGCGCGGTGACGGGATCCTCCCCCGTGAGCTGCTTGACGAGGCTCTCGGCCAAGGGGCGCCCGCGCTCGGGCTCCGACGCGCTCACCAGCCGGGCGCCGGAGAGCCGCGCGAGATCGTTGCGGATGCTCGTGGGACCGGCGAGGAAGCTCGCGAAGTCGGCGGCGAGGGCGTACTCGCCCAGCAGCGCACGCAGCACAGAGAGGAAGGTGCTCTTGCCGTTCGCCCCCGCGCCCTTGAGCACCAGGAGCGCCTGCTCCGTCGTCTCGCCGGTCAGGGTGTAGCCCACGGCACGCTGCACAAACTGCATCAGGGCCAGGTCGCCGCCGAACGCGCGCCGCACGAACGCCTGCCAACGTGGGCAGCGCGCGTCCGGGTCATAGGTCACGCCGAGCCTGCGGGTGATGAAGTCGCCGCGACTGTGCTCGTTGAGGGCGCCGCTGCGCAGGTCGAGGGTGCCGTTCTCGACGGTGAGCAGGAGCGGATCGCGGTCGAGCTGCTCGGCGTCGATCGGCAGCAGCGAGGCCGCGAGCTGCGTCGTCGCCCGCAGCCTCGGCAGCGACTCCGAGCGCATCGTGTGCCGTGTGATCCGCTCGCGGTGGTCAGGGTCGGGGATCTCCTTCGCCGCGTCAAACGTCGCCCGGCTGGACTGGAGCGCCAAGGGCAGCAAGCTCCCGGTGTCTACCCACCGCCAGCGCCCGCCCTCCCAGCGCAGCCAGCGACCGCGCTGGGTCACGAAGCGCAAGTCTTCGCCGTGGGTGTGGACGAGGCGCTCCGCGTTGCCCCAATCGGTGAGGTTGAAGCCGAGCAGAGGGTTCGTCGGGGTGTAGCGGGCCACGCTCCGGGCGATCTGGTGGACCTCCGCGTCGTCAAGCGGCGGGGCGCAGCGGCGATTGTTCTCATCCACCAGCGCGGCGCGGATCTCGTCCTCGTCGAGCCCCTTTGCGCGCAGCGAGGCGCCCAGGCGCATGAGGGTGTCGTTTCGTTTGCCCTCGGGGATGGGCTGCGACGCGGCGAGCTTGCGGATCGCGGCGGGCACGGGGAGGGTGCCGCGCTCCAGGGTCGCCCGTGCCTCGGCGAGCAGCTCATCCACGGCGATGGTCTCTCCTTTCTGCACCACATACAGACGCGCCCCCGCCGGGGTGTCGTAGCGGCAGGACGGCGTGTGCCACAGCCGCGCCACGTCGCGGGCGTGCGTGTCGGCGAAGCCGCCCAGACGATCGTTCACCACGCGCCACAGCGCCAGATACTCGGCCTTGGCGTAGGGTCGGTCCACGAACAGCATCAGCCGAAAACACCAGCCGGTCTCTGCGCTGGGATCGTGGCTGTAGGAGCTGTAGGCGATGAACGCCCACGGTCCCGACGCGCGCTCGATCACCAGCCCGGCCTGACCGGCGGTGAGGTGGTCGAAGTCGAGCACCAGCGCCGTGAGCGTCTCTACGCCGTCTGTGCCGCGTGGCGCGCCCTCACGGTAGGTGACTGTAGAGAAGCAGGGCGCGTCCTTCTTGTCGTGCCAGGCCCGGTGCTGCCCGATCAGGGCGACGGGCGAGCCGATGAACGCCTTGGGGCGGCGGTCGATGAGCGACTTGAAGGTGACGGCCTCGATGATGTGGGAGCTGGGGTTGACGAGCATGACGGGTGCCTCCGGGTGAACGTCGGCGGGCCCTGCTGCCCCCGGCGCTGTGCCCCGATCCATCCAGCAGCCGTCAAGATGGCCTTTGGGGTGGTGGTCTTGCCTTGAGCTTGGCGAAGGAGCCGACTTCAGGGGAGGGGCCACGATGGCGAGGGACAGGAGGACAGGCCGCTCGGCTGAGGGCCGAGGGCCAACGCCGGGCGCGGGCGTCGGGCCTGCGCGCGGGAGGTCGAGCCCCTACGGGCTCGTGCTGGAGCGGGTGCTCGTGGGTGGACGCCCCCGCACGCGGCTCGCTCTGGGTGACCGGCGCGAGGTGGCGACGCTGCGCACGCTGGCGCGCTTCGCCCTAGCCCTCAACAACGACGCGCGGGCGGTCGCCGCGGCCCTGCGAGGCCGAGGGGTGCATCGGCGTGGGCGTCGCTGGACGGCTCAGGATGTGCGCCGGGCGCTGGCGACGACGGCCTACGCGCGGCTGGTGCCGGGGTGGCTGAGGCTGGGGGCGGCGGATGAGGTGGTGGCGGCCGATGGTGTGGTGGGCGGGGATGCGGCGACGAAGCGGCGACGGTGCGGCGTGTTCGGCCTCGGAGGCTGGGATCCGCGCGGTTGGGCTCACACAACCTTGCGGCTCAGGTGGGAACGGCGCGGCGACGATGAGCGACAGGAGTGGAGGTACGAAGGGCCGAATCGGCAGGGGGAGGCCCACACAACCTTACGCGAAGGGCGGCGACGGCGCGGCGACGAACGGCGACAGCGCGCGATGTGCGGCCTCGGAGGATGGGATCCGCGCGGCGAGGCTCACACAACCTTGCGGAAGGGGGCGACGGCGCGGCGACGATGAATGGAGGGAAGTGGGGTACGACGGGCCGAATCGGCGGGTCGAGGCTCACACAACCTTACGGGGTGGGCGGCGACGGCGCGGCGACGAACGGCGACGGCGGGGAATGGTCGGCCTCAAAGGCCACGATCCGCGCGGCGAGGCTCACACAACCTTACGGGGAGGCGGTGAACGGCGGAAGTGGGGTCGCGAAGGGCCTAATCGGCGGGTCGAGCCTCACACAACCTTGCGGCCGAGGGCGGCGACGATGCGCCGGGGCGGCCTCTGGAGCGGCTCGGCGCGGGTCGCGCCACACGACCTGACAAGCTCATGCCCAACGCCGCCGTCGTGGTCCTCTCCGAGAGATCGGCGTCAAAGGCCGAGAAGCACGCGCCCGACCTCACACAACCTTACGTCGCCCCCGTCGCCCGGAGGCTGCGCTGCGGGCGCTGCGGCTGCACGATGCGCCAGCGGGTGACCAGCGCGCGAACGGGGCCGCCACGGCGGTACTACGCCTGCACCAGCGGTGACCGGGGAAGGCCCTGCGGGGCTCGCTGGTGGCGAAAGGAGGCCCTGGAGGCGGTCTTGCGCGAGGAGGGTTCCGAGCGGGCTGGAGGTGTCGGTGGCGAAGAGGCCGGGCTCAAGGGTGCGTCGCCGAGTGAGATGGAGGCCGTGCTGGGGCGGCTCGACGGGCTCGGCGACCGGCTCACCAAGGTTGAGCAGGCGCTCACGGCGCTGACCGGTGCGGGACTCACGATGGAGAGCGTGTCGGGCGCCGTCGAGCGCCTGGAGAGCTCACGCCCCAACAGACCGCAGGCCAAGAAGCGGCGGGGAGAAGACGAGGACGACGGCCTCACGGCCTTGACCGCGCTGGTGGTCGCCGGGCTGCGGGCGCTCGTGATGCTCGTGCCTGAGCTGCCGGTCACGAGCACCGTCGCGGCGAAGATCCTGGGGATTCAACGGGTGAAGCTCGACGGGCGCGGCGTGATCACGCGGTCCTTTGGACGGGCACAAGTGGCGAGCATCAGCGAATGGATGACCGCCGCTGAGAGCGTCTTTCCACCTCACCCCGGCGTGGGGCTGCTCTGGCTACCGAGGGGGTTGGAGCAATCGGGCGACGGGCGGCGGGGGCGCTGAGAAAGGGGTTGGTAACAACTTTTGGTAGCAGCGCGTGAAAACGCAGGTTGGAGCTATGGTTGCCCTGTTGGGGCACAGCGGCAC
>JADKFE010000082.1 GCA_016717595.1 Deltaproteobacteria bacterium
GGAGCACGTAGCCGCTGAGATCGTTGCGCAGCATCCACAGGTGCCCCAGGCGTAAGGCGTCGGGGGGCTGGCCGGTCTCGCTGGACTCGTGCATCAGGGACGAGATCTCGTCGTTCACCCGGCCCAAGAAGCGGCTGAGCCAGCGGTAGGCCACGCCCAGGCGGTCGCCGGCCAAGGCGGCGCGCATCACCTGCATGATGCGACCGGCGCGGTTGAGCGCGCGGCCGGTGTCCATCTCCTGAAAGATGTAGGACCAGGCGAGATCGACGTGGCCGATGACCGCCAAGGGGCCCTCCGCGCTGGCCAGGGCCGCCTTGGGCGCGGCGGAGATGAACGGTCGGCCGCCCTCGACGCGCAGGCCCTTGAGCAGGGGCTCCAAGGGGCCGCCGTAGAGTTTTTTGTCGCGCAGCATCTTGAGCCAGGGGTAATACACGCTGGCTTCAGGGGTGCCCGCGCCGAAACAGGCGACGAGGAACCACAGCCCGCCGGGCAGAAAGGCCTGATCCCGAAGCTCGGAGGCGCCCAGACGACCGCCGCGGCCGAAGCTCAAGGCACCCTGGCGCTCACGCTGCTCGGCGGGGCTGCGCCAGCCCGAGCGGGGGGCGCCCTCGCCGTGGCACAGGGTCAACATCGCGCCGGGGCCCGCGGCGGCGGCGGCGCGCAGCACGGCGTCGGGGTCGGGCTCACCGCGCCCCAGCACTTGAAGGCGAGAGGCGTCTACGCGGCCTGACTGTATCCAGTCCGCGAGCTGGGCCTCGCCGGGGGTGATCAGGGCCTCGTCGCCGATGCGGGTGGAGGGGGTGCCGTCCTCGACCAGATGCAGCAAGGCCGCGCCGGGGCCCTCAAGGGGGGCGCGCTCCCAGCGGGTGATCTTGTCGGCGTAGGCCTCATAGGCCTCAAAGGGGTTTGGGCGGCCGGGCGAGGGGTCAAAGGCGAGGCGGCCGGTGAAGGCGTCGCCGCCCATGACCTGCTGAAAGGGCAGGCTCACGCCGTCGAGATCGCCCAGGATGAGCTGGTAGCGGGGGAGATCGTGTGGGTCGGGGGCGCTCGCCTCAAACACGGTCTTGCGCCAGAGGTGGGCCTGGGACTCGGTGAGGCCGACGGGCACAAAGAAGGGCTCGGCGCGGTGGCCCGACTGCTCGGCGCGGCGCTGGATGAGGGCCTCGACGGCGGCCACCATCGCCCGGCCCTCGGCGTTGTCGGGGGCAAAAACCGCCCAGCGCTGCGCGTCGAGGGCGTTGGGGTCGCCGCCTTCGTCCCAGAGGTACTGGGGCTCGCCGGTCTCGGGCGGGGCCTCGGCACCTGGGGTGTGCGCGCCGCCGACGCCCTCGGGCAGGGCCGGGGCGTGGTCGTCGGGGTCGGCCAGAAAGAGGTGCAGGGGCGGCGGTTGTTCCGTCATGGAGCCAGCGTGGGCCTCGGGGTCGTGGCGTCGGCACACCATACACCCGGGGCGGGGCGGGGCAAGCGGCGTATACTGCCCGCGCTAGGAGCCCAAGATGTCGACTCACGGCGGCCCCCACATCCTTGAGCTGTTCCGCGCGGCGGACACGGAGGATCCCTTCGGGTTCTCGTGGACACCCCAGCGGTACGTCGCGCGTTACGCCGGAGGCCAGGCCGAGGCCATCGACATCGCCTGGGACGCGGATCTGCGGGAGGGGCTCACGGCGATCCACAAGGCTGGGGCGGACATGGCCACGGCCCGGCGGGTGGGCGGGGCCTTGGGGCGGCTCCTCGACGGGCCGCGGTTTCGGGGGCTGCTCACGGCCTTGGACGCGGCCACGGCGAAGGCCCCGGCGGAGCTGACGCTGCGCGCCCAGGCCGCCGAGCTCTACGCCTTGCCCTGGGAGCTTCTGGAGCTGCCCGACTCCGGGCTCACCTTAGGCGCCGCGCCCCACGTCATCCTGCGCTACGAGTGGCCGAGCGGTCGGGCCGTGGTGACGCCAGATCCCAGCGCCGGGCGGGTGCTCCTGGCGTGGTCGGGCCGCGGGGTAGACAGCCGCGGGCACCGCCGGGCCTTGGAGCAGGCCTTGGGGGAGCAGGCCGTGGAGGTGGTGGAGCTTTTGAACCCCGCCGATCTCGCCGAGGCCTTGGCGAAGGGCGCGCCGCCCGCGGCGGTGATGATCCTGGCCCACGGCGTCGCCACCCGGGACGGCGAGGTGGGCCTGGCGATTGAGGACAGCGTGTTGACCGGCGAGGAGCTGGCCCGGACCTTGGCGCCCTACGCCGCCCGGGTGCCCACGGTGCTGCTCTGTGTGTGCCGCGGCGGTGGTTCCGACCCCGGCACACGCACGGGCAGCCTCGCCCAGCGGGTTCACCGGGCGGGGTTCTTGAACGTGGTGGCCTCGCGGCTGCCGCTCTCGGTGGCGGCGTCGAAGGCCCTGGCCCCGGCGCTGTTGGCGGCGCTGGCTGAAGGGATGGAGGCCGGCCGCGCCTTGGCCTTGGCCCGAGGGGCGGCGATGGCGGCGGTGCCCACGGGCTTAGATCCGCTCTCGCTGCAGCTCTATGGCCGGGCTGAAGATCGCCTCGCCGCGCCGAAGGCCCTCGCGGAGATCGTCAGCCGCAGAGACCTGAGCCCCGCGGCCCTGAGCGCCTTGGACGGCCTGCCGATGGTGGCCACCGCCCAGGCCCCGGCGGTGGCGGCGACCCATGTGGCCCTGATCGCGGCGGCGTTCGTGGAGGCGCTCCAGGACGGCCTGCCCAGCGGCATGCACGACGGCGCGGCCTGGGCGGCCCAGCGGGAGGCCTTGTTGAGAGAGGCGGCGCTGCAGCTCAGCGCAGACCCGATCTCCGGCGCCACCGACGCCGCGCAGAGCCGGCAGCTCATGGAGCTCACCCGCACCCCTCTGCGCTCGCCGCCATACCGGGCCTTGTGGTTGGCCTTGGGGGATCAAGAGCGGCTCAACCCCCGGCGGGGCCTGCCCGCGCGGCGCTCGGAGCTCGACAAACACGTCTTTGAGCGGCGGTTCTTGCGCGCGTGGCGCATCGGCATGGAGAGCGCCTTGGCCGCCCCGGTGCGCCTGTGGCTCGACGCCTTACGCCATGAGCAGGCCGACGTGGTGCGAAAGCTGGTGATGGAGGCCGTCGCGCGGCTGGACGAGGACGCCGTGGAGGCCGCGCGGCATGATCCCGGGCTTCTGGCGCTGCAGGGCGTTCTGGAGCGGCGCCGTCACAGCGTCGTGGTCGCCGTGGGCCAGCGGCGGTCGGGCAAATCCCGCCTCGCGGCCCGGCTGTGCGCGCTCCTGGCGCAAGAGTGGCTGAGCTCGGAGCACAGCTCGGCGGAGCACCTCTTGCCGGTGCTCGTCGACGCGGGCTTAGACCTCCCGAGCGACGCCCCTGGAGAGCCGATGCGCGCCGGGGCCTTGCTGGACGAGGGCCGCCGCCGCGCCTGGTTACGCCTCGCCGGGGACGACGTCGCCGAGCTCGGCCCCCAAGACGAGGCCCTGGCCGCGCCCGACGCCAGCCTGCCCACCTTGACCGTGCTCGACGGCTTGGAGCGCTGGAGCCTCAGCCCCAAGCGCCTGCGCCTGTTCTTGGAGGGCGTGGAGCGTGTGGTCGGCGGGCGTCACCGCCTGATCGTGCTCTCAGACCCGAGCGTTCTGCCGCTGGACGACCTGCCGCCGGGCTGCGCGCTCTTGCGCCTCGCCGAGCCCCGCCGCCTCAACTCCCAAGAGCGCGGCGCCGAGTCTCTGGAGCGCAGCGCCTTGGCCGCGGTCGAGCCCGGAGATCACCGCCGCGTCGCCGTCACCACCCGGCGCCTGTGGTCCCGCCTGCGGGACGTCGGCGCCCTGAGCGGCGAGACCCAGCCCCACGACGCCTTGTTGTGGCTCTTGGGGCAGACCTTGTGGGAGCTGCGCCGCATCACCGCGCGCAGGGGCGGGCTCTCCCGCGAGGCCCTCGACGCGCTGTTGGCCCCGCTCTGCGGAGAGGGTGAGCTAGATGAGCTGCGCGGCGTGCTGCTCATGGCCCTGCGCTCGGGCCTGCCGTTGGAGCCCGAGGCCGTCTTGGGCGGCGACACGGCGCTCAGCGACCACCTCGTCGCCCGGTATTGGGCGTTCCGGCTGCGGGAGGGTGTGCCCCTCGACGGTGTGGAGCGGGCCCGGGCGCTCACGCCGCTCCTCGGCGCGCGCCTGCTCGGCGGCCCTCAAGACCGCACCTTAGAGCTCCTGCTCACGATCTTGGATGGTCGCCTGGCCCAGCGCGGCCCCTTGGCCTGGGACAAGGCCGACCGCCGCCGCCTCGCCGCCTGGATGGCGGAGGAGGCCGAGAACGAGGCGCCTTTGGGCCACGAGTCCTTCCGCGACAGCCTGCGCCCGTGGATGCGAGAGGCGGCCCTGGCGATCCGCTGCTCCTTGGCCGACACCTTGCCCCACGCCCCCGACGACCGCCGCTTACGCTCGCTCCTCGCGTGGTTCTGGATCCGCCAAGAGCCCTCCCGCATCGTCGCGCCGGGGGCCGTGCTGCGCGGCGTGGCCTTGGAGCGCGCGGTGTTGGGCGGGGCGGAGCTTCCCCACGCCGACCTCTCGGCGTCGATCCTGCGTGAGGCCGACCTGCGCCGGGCGAACCTGACCGAGGCCAAGCTGGTCGAGGCGCACCTCGAGCGCGCCGATCTCCAAGAGGCCCGTTTAGAGCGCGCCGATCTCAGCCAGGCGCGCCTGGACCGGGTGAACCTCAGCGGCGCCGAGCTCAGCGGCGCGTTGTTGGTGGGCGCGGAGCTGGCCGGGGCCGAGCTCGACGGCGTGAGCCTGACCGGGGCGGACCTCAGCGGCGCCACGCTGCACGGCGCGCGGCTGGCGTTCGCCCAAGCGCAGCAGGCGAGCTTTCGGGGGGCGGACTTACGGTTTGTCGTGGCGTCTCAGGCGGATCTGAGCGGCGCGGACCTCTCCGGCGCGGACCTCACCCAGGCGGATCTCAGCGGGTGCCTGCTGGTGGGGGCGAACCTCAGCGGCGCCAACTTGACCGGGGCGGACCTGACGGACGCGGACCTGACGGACGCGGATCTCACGGGGGCGGAGGGGGTGGGGGACCCCCCCCCCCCCCCCCCCCCCCCCCCCCCCCCCCCCCCCCCCCCCCCCCCCTCCCCCCCCCCCCCCTCCCCCCCCCCCCCCCCCCCCCCCCTTCCCCCCCCCCCCCCCCCCCCCCCCCCCCCCCCCCCCCCCCCCCCCCCCCCCCCCCCCCCCCCCCCCCCCCCCTTTTTTCCCCCCCCCCCCCCCCCCCCCCCCCCCCTAAGGGCCGCGCCGGGGGGGGCCTCGCGGGGGCGCCCCGGCCCGGCCCGGGGGTGGCCCGGGGGGGGGGGGTTTTCCCTTGGGTTTTTCCGCGGGGGGGGTTTGGGGGGGGGGGGGGTTTTTTTTTTTGTTGGGGGCTTTGTTGGGCCCGGGTTTTTTGGGGTTTGGGGGGGGGGGGGGGGGGGGGGGGGGGGGGGGGCGGGGGGGGGGGGCGGGGGGGGGGGGGCGGGGGGGGGGGGGGGGGCTCGGGGGGGGGGGGGGGGGGGGGTGGTTTGGGGGCCGGGGGGGGGGGGGGGGGGGGGGGGAGGGGGGGGGGGGGGGGGGGGGGGGGGGGGGGGGGGGGGGGGAAAAGGGGGGGGGGGGGGGGGGGGGGGGGGGTTTTTGGGTTTGGGGGGGGGCGGTGGGTCGGGGGGGCCGGGCCCCTTCCGGGGGGGGGGGGGGGGGTTGTTTCTGGGGGGGGGGGGGGGGGGGGGGGGGGGGGGGGGGGGGGGGGGGGGCCCCCCCCCCCCGGGGGGCAAAACCCCCTGGGGGGGTCCCCCGGGGGGGGGGCCTTCCCCGGGGGGGGGTGGGGGGGGGGGGGGGGGGGGGGGGGGGGGGGGGGGGGGGGGGGGGGGGGGGGCTTTTTCCGGGGCGGGGGGGGGTTTTGGGGGTGTTTTGGGGGGTTTTCCGGGGGCTCGGCCGGGGGGGTTTCCCCCGGGCCCGGCGGGGGGGGGGGGGGGCGCGGGGGGGCCCGGGGGGCGTTCCGGGGGGGGCCCGGGCCCCGGGGCGCCCCCCCCCGGGGGGTTTCGGCCGGGGGGGGGGCGGGGGCGCGGGCTTTTCCCTGGGCGCGGGGGGGCCCGGGGGGGCGGGGGGGTTTTTTTCGGGGGGGGGGGGGGGGGGGGGGGGGGGGGGGGGGGGGTTTTTGGGGGGGGGGGGGGGGGGGGGGGGGGGGGGGGGGGGGTTTTTTTGGGGGGGGGGGGGGGGGGGGGGGGGGGTTGGGTTGGTTTCCCCCGGGGGGGCCGCCCCCCCTTTCCCCGGGCGGGGGGGGGGCCCCGGGGGGCCGGGGGGGCCCCCGCCCCCCCCCCCCGGCGGCGGGGGGGGGCCCGCGCCCCCCCCCCCCCCCCCCCCCCCTTCCCCCGGGCGGCGCCCCCCCCCCCCCCCCGGGCCCCCGTCCCCCCCAACCCGAGGGGGGGGGCCCCCCCCCCCCCCCCCCGGCCCCCCGCCGGGCCCCCGCGCCGGGGGGTTGCCCGCCCCGCCCCCCCCCCCCGCCCGGTTTCCCCCCCGCGGGGGCCCCGGGGGGGGGGGCCCCCCGCGGGGCCCCCCCCCGCGGGGGGCCGCGTTTCCCCCCTTCCCCCGTCCCCCCCCCCCCCCCCGCCCCCCCCGCCCCCCCCCCCCCCCGGCCCCCGGGGGGGGGGGGCCGGGGGGGGGGACGGGCCCTCCCCCCCCGGGCCGGGCGCGCCCCCCCCCCCCCCCCGGGGCCCCCCCCCCGCGCCCCCCCCCCCTTTCCCCCCCCCCGGGGGGGCGGGGGCGTTTTCTCTCCTTTTTTTTTCCTCCCCCCCCCCGGCGCGCCGGGGGGTCTTCCCCCCCCCCCCCCTTCCCCCCGGCCCCCCCCCCCCCGCCCCCCCCGGGGCGGGGGGGGGCCGGGGGGCCCCCCTCCCCCCCCCCCCCCCGCGGGGCCGGCCCCCCCGCCCCCCCCCCCCCCCCCCGCCCCCCCCCGGCCCCCCCCCCGGGCCCCCCCCCGCCCCCCCCCCCCCCGGGGGGCGCCCGGGCGGGGCCCCGGCCCCCCCCCGGCCCCCCCCCCCCCCCCCCCCCCCCCCCCCCCCCCCCCCCCCCCCCCCCAAGGGCGCGGGCCCCGCCCCCGGCCGGCCCCCCCCGGGGGGGGGCCCGGGCGCCGCCCCCCCCCCCCCCCGGGCCCCCCGCCCCCCCCCCCCCCCCCCCCCCCCCCCCCCCCCCCCCCCCGGGGGGGCCCCGCGGGCCCCCCGGGGGGGCCCGCGGGGCCCCGGGGGGGGTTTGCCGGGGGGGGGGGGGGGGGGGCCGGGGGGGCGCGGGGGCCGGGCCCCGCCCCTTCCCCCGGCACCCCCCCCTTTTTTTTTTTTTTTTACCCCCCACCCCCACCACCCCCACCCCCCCCCCCCCCCCCCCCCCCCAACCCAACCCCCCCCCCCCCCTCCTCGGCAAGCTACGCCGCCCCCGGCGCCTCCCCAACCCCCCGAATCAGCCAGTGCATCGCCGCGCTCGTCGGCATCAGGCGCGCCCAGTACATCGGCGTGCGGCACAGGCGCAGCCACCCGGCCAAGGCGCGGGCGTAGTCCTTGGGCTCGGGGCAGGCCCAGGCGCAGGCCACCCCACCCGCAGCAGCGAGCAGCGCCACCCCCGCCACCACGGGGAGCTGGGCCGCTTGGGTGCGTAAGAACAAGGTGCGGCGAACGCTCTCGACGCCCCAGGCGATGATCTCCGGGTTCTCCGGGGGCCAGGGCGGCGGGGAGGCGGCGCTCCAGGTGGGCAGGGCGGCGCGCAGGGGGGCCAAGGCGCCGGGGATCGCGCGGCCGACGCCCTCTTTGTGGAGGATCTCCTCAAGCGGGCTCGCCTGCATGGCGGTGATGAGCCGGGTGGCGAAGCCCGTGGGCAGCTTGTCGCCGTCTTGGGGCTCTCCGGCGACGGCGCGCAGGAACATGCCCAGGCCGGCGTCTTCAGACTCCAAGACCGAGATCAGCCGGGACTCGATGGGCTCCTGGGAGGGGTCGAGCGGCACGGGCATGGTCATCGCGCCGGGGCTGGAGACCGGGGGGCCGTCGCGCCAGGTCTGGTAGGCCGTGAAGCAGGTGGGGTCGATGCCCACGCGTAGGCTCTCGCCCACCCGCAGCACCAAGAGCGGGAACTGGCTGCACACGGCGGGCTTTGAGGCCGAGCCGAAGGCGCCGTGCAGGCGGCAGAGCTCGTCTTCGCCCAAGAAGACGCAGCGCCCGCCGACCATCCTGAGCTGGCGGCCGTTCACCACGGGCTCGGGCACGCCGAGCTGGGCGCCCAAGGACTCGATGCGGGCGCGCTCCTCAGCCCCGATCACCGGGACGACGACGGCCTGGCAGGCGCCTCCGCAGGCGAGGCAGGAGTGGCGAAGCGCCTCGCGGCGTGGCGGGGAGAGGTGAGTCAGCATACTCGCTCCAGACAGGAGGCAAGAATGCCACGACATCGCGCCGCGCGCCTCACCCCGGACGCGGTGGATCCAAAGACAATCGCTATGAGCGCCCGCTCAACGCTGGCAAACGCGCGATCCCCTCTTGCGAATCGGCCCGGCGCGTTACGCTTCGCGGCCATGCAGGCCATCCTCGATCTCGCCCGACACGTCCAGCAGGAGCCCCAGCGCTCCGACGAGCTTCTGCGCGCCTTCTTGGAGCGCTACAGCTTCCCCCTCACCGACGAGAACACCGCCACCTTCTTCTACTGGGACCGGCGCCCCGTCGATCACGTCTTTTTGGTGCACTGGATCTTCGGGCTAGAGAGCCACCAGCCGTTCATGCGCCTGGGCGACACCAACGCCTTCTACCTGCCCCTGGAGCTGCCCAAGAGCGCCCGGGTGGAGTACAAGCTGGAGATCGTCCGCGGCGGCCAGCGCTCTTGGGTGCGTGACCCCTTAAACCCCCGGCAGGCCTTCGACCCCTTCGGCTCGAACAGCGTCTGCCCCATGCCCGGCTACAAAGACCCGGCGTGGATCGTCCCCGACGAGGGCGTGCGTGAGGGGCGCTTGGAGCGTTTCACCTTGGCGAGCGAGGTGTGGGGCCAGAGCCGTGAGGTCACGGTGTACCTGCCCAACGAGTACAAGCGCCGCAAGAGGTACCCGCTGATCCTCTGCCACGACGGCAGCGACTACCTGCGCTACGCGGGCATCAAGACGGTGCTCGACAACCTCATCTTCCGCCATGAGCTGGCGCCGGTGGTGGTGGCCTTCACCGATGGCACCGTCGAGCGCAACCGCGAGTACGGCGCCAACCCCAAGCAGCCCAAGTTCCTCGTGGAGGAGGTGCTGCCCGCCGTCGAGCAGCGCTTCGGCGTGACGAACGACCCCAAAGAGCGCGGCCTGATGGGCGCGAGCTTCGGCGGCGTCTCCACCCTGTTCACGGCCTGGCAGTACCCCGGCGTGTTCTCCAAGCTCCTGTGCCAGTCGGGCAGCTTCGTGTTCACCGACGTCGGCGGCCACGGGCGCGGCCCGCTGTTCGACCCGGTGGTCGACTTCATCAACACCTTCCGCGAAGACCCAGGGCGCGTCAAAGCCAAGGTGTTCATGTCCTGCGGGACGTTTGAGTCCCTCATCTACTACAACCGCAGCCTCGCCCCGCTCATGCGGCGCGCGGGGCTCGACGTCGAGTTCCGGGAGAGCCAGGACGGCCACAACTGGATCGCCTGGCGAAACCACCTTCGCGAGGGGCTCAGCTCCCTGTTCCCCGGCCACCTTCGCATGACCTACGATTGATGGAGTCGTCGCTGTGAACCAGAACCACCGCAAGATCGGTCTCTCTTTGGGCGCAGATCACTGCTGGCCCGCCTCGTATGAGGCCATCCTCGACAAGCTGAACCTCTCCATCGCCCACGGCGGCGAGCAGGTGCGCTTCTCGACGGAGCGCGTGAAGGTCGAGCCCTTCGACCTAGAGTACAAGCCCAGCTACGACCTCGTGATCGACCGGCTCACCCACTGGTTCCCCGTCACCCGGGAGTGGATGAAGAAGATCACGCTCATGGACGGCGTGTACGCGCTCAACAACCCGTGGTCCTTGCAGTCCAACGAGAAGCACACCTCGTACTGCGCCATGTTGAAGCTCGGTTACCCCGTGCCCAAGACCTTCATGCTCCCCCCCAAGGAGTACAAGGACGAGGGCGACACGATGGTCACCATCAAGCGCTACAACAAGCTCTTTGACCTCAAAGAGGTCGGCGACGCCGTCGGTTACCCCGCGTTCATCAAGCCTTACGACGGCGGCGGCTGGGTGGGCGTCAAACGTGTCACCGACCACAAGTCCCTCGCCGCGGCCTACGACGACTCCGGCACCCGGGTGCAGCACGTCCAGGCCGGCGTGAACAACTACGACATCTTCGTGCGTGGCCTGGGCATCGGCCCCCAGGTCAACGTCATCCGCTACGACCCCACCGCGCCGCTTCACGCCCGCTACGTCGTGGACTTCAACTACCTCGACGGCGAGCAGTGGACCCGCGCCGTGCGCACCACCCGCACGATCAACGCCTTCTTCGGCTGGGACTTCAACTCCTGCGAGATGCTGCGCCAAGAGGGCACCTGGCACCCCATCGACTTCGCCAACCCCTGCCCGGACTCGCAGGTCACCTCGCTGCACTTCCACTTCCCCTGGCTGGTGAAGGCGCTTCTGCGCTGGACGATCTTCTGCGCGACCACCCGCCGCCCGGTCACGCTGAACCTCAACTGGAAGCCCTACTTCGACCTGAACGACCCCGAGCTGCCCTTCGAGCGCCGCCTGGAGCTCTACGACCAGCTCGCGCGGATTCACTTCGACGCCGAGCGGTTTGACGAGTTCTGCGTGAAGGAGCTCGGCCACCTCGACGAGGTCGCCGTGGAGTTCTTCTCGTCGCCGGGCTTTAAGGAGGTCGTGCGCCAGAAGGTCGCCTCGTTGTACCCGGCCCATGAGGTCGAGCAGTTCACCGAGCACTTCTTCGGCCTCGTGCGCTTCTGGTGCCACACCGAGACCGACCGCCTCAACCGCCTGCGCGGCTGATCCTGACGCCATCAAAGCTGTGTGAGAGGAGCGAGAGCCTTATGGAGAAGTCTGTCACCCGCTGGCGCTCGCCAGCCCTCAACCGCGAGATGCCCCTGGCCACCTGGGGCTTCTACGGCAAGCCCGTGCTCATCTTCCCCACAGCCGGCGGTGACTTTGAGGAGTGTGAGCGTTTCCTCATGCTCCGGATGCTGCAGCCCTTGGTGGACGCGGGCAAGATCAAGGTCTACGCCTGCGGCAGCATCTCCGGCGAGGGCTGGCTCTCCTCTGAGGCGGCCCCGGCCTACAAGTCCTTCTTGCAGGCGCGTTTTGACGAGTACCTGGTGAACGAGCTGCTCCCGCACATCCGCAAGGACTGCGGCGGTGACGAGTCGCCCAAGATCGCCGTCACCGGCGCGTCGATCGGCGCCTACAACGCCGTGAACGCGGCGGCCAAGCACCCCGAGCACATCGACCTCTGCGTGGCGATGAGCGGCACCTACTACTTTGACCGCTGGATGAGCGGCCACAACGACGCCAACTACTACTTCAACTCGCCGGTGCAGTTCTTGCCGGGGGTTCAGCCCGGCGCCCAGCTCGACGCGCTGCGCCAGAGCTTCTTCTTGATCGCCTCGGGGCGCGGCCGCTACGAGGCCCCCGCCGAGAGCGAGAAGCTCTGCGCCATCTTGGGCTCCAAAGGCATCCCCAACCGCCTGGAGCTCTGGGGTGAGGACGCTCACCACGACTGGCCCACCTGGCGCACCATGCTCCCCATGTTCCTCGACAAGCTCACCCGCTGAGAGGCCCCCATGCACGTCATCCTCGTCGCTCCTCACTTCCCGTCCAACCAGCGCCGCTTCGTGCGGGGCCTCAAGAACGTCGGCGCCCGCGTCACGGGCATCGGCGACGCCCCGGCGTCTGTCCTCGACGCCGAGACCCGCTCGATGCTGGATGGCTACGAGCAGGTCCCCAACGTCTGCGACGTCGCCGCCATGACCGAGGCCGTGCAGCGCATTCAGCGCCGGGGCCCCTGGGTTCACCACCTGGAGGCCACCGTCGAGGCGCACATGTACTGCGCCGCTGAGGTGCGTGAGCGCACGGGCATCCCCGGCCTGAGCTACCGCACGGTGGATCTCTGCCGCGACAAGTTCATCATGAAGCAGGAGCTCCGCCGCCAGGGCGTGCCCTGCGCCCGCAACGCCGCGGTCTCCAGCGCCCCCGAGGCCCGGGCCTTCGTCGCCGAGGTCGGCTTCCCGGTCATCCTCAAGCCCCGCGACGGCGCCGGCGCCAGCGCCACCTACCGCATCGACGACGAGGCCCAGCTCCAGGCCGCCCTGCGTGAGACGGGCTTAGACCAGCAGAAGCGCCACTTCACCATGGAGGAGTTCATCTCCGGCCATGAGGGCTTCTACGACACCATCACCTGCAACGGTGAGGTGGTGTTTGAGGCCGTGTCGCACTACTACCCGAACGTGCTGGAGGCCATGCGCACCCGCTGGATCAACCCCCAGATCCTCGTGACCAACCGCATCGACGCCTCGGGCTACAACGAGCTCAAACACTTCGGGCGTGAGGTCGTGCGTAAGCTGGAGATCGGCACCTCGGCCACCCACATGGAGTGGTTCTACGGCCAGAAGGGCCTGGCGTTCTCGGAGATCGGCGCGCGGCCTCCCGGCTGCCGCCTCTGGGACATGTACAACCAGTGCAACGACATCGACCTCTACACCGAGTGGGCCCGGGCCCTGTGCTGGGGCAGCGTCGAGGCCAAGCCCAGCCGCCGGTTCTCGGGGGGCATCATCTCGATCCGCCCCAGCGACGACGGGATCATCAAGGGCTACAGCGGCGTGAACGAGGTCATGGCGCGCTACGGCCAGTGGATTCATGAGCTGCACCTGCCCGCCGTCGGCAGCCGCACCAACGAGGTCGGCGCCGGGTACTTGGCCCACGCCTACGTCCGCGCTCACCACCCCGACTACGACGTCTGCCGGTCGATGCTGGACGACATCGGGCAGACCCTCAAGATGTGGGCGGGCTGAGTCGTCTTGGGTCGCGCGCGTGAAGATTCGGCGCCGCCGCTTGCTGATGGGCGCTTCCGGCACCATGGTTGAGGGAGCGCAGTTCATGAGGAGCGTTCGTGCACCCCGGACCGTTTGAGTGGGCCAGAGAGCACCCGAGCCAGGCGCGGCGCGCTCTGCCCGCCGAGGGCATCTACTACATCATCTCGGACATCCACCTGGGCGACGGGTCGATGACCGACATCTTCGTGGCCAAGGACCGGCACTTGTTGCGGTTCTTGGACAAGGTAGACGCTGAAGGCGCCACGCTCATCGTCGCTGGGGACGCCATCGACTTCTCGCAGTCGTGGTCGCTCACGCCCATCCTGCGGGCCCATGGCAAGGTGCTCGGCGCCTTCTCCCGCCTCGCGGCGAAGGGCCGCATGACGTACGTGATCGGCAACCACGACTTTGACCTGCGGCTCTACGATGAGCTGCTGAACCTGCCCGTGGTGGGTGAGGTGCAGATCGGCGACGACATCCTCGTGCGCCACGGCTACGAGTACGACCCGGTGATCGGCCCCGACATCGGCCGCTCAGAGCTGCGCACCCGGGTTCACCACGGCATCGAGCGCTTCTTCGGCATCTGGCTGCGCCTGCCGCTGCAGCACTTCTACAACCTGCCCAACCGCCTCGCGTTCTGGCTGTTCCACAAGGCGGCGCTGCTCGCCTTCGCCAAGGCGGAGTTTGTGCAGCGCATCACCGGCGACGACAGCGGCGTGAAGGCCGCCAAGCTGGAGAGCGAGTATTGGCTCCTGGCCCAGCTCGGCGACCCGGGCGGCCTGTTCCGCCCCGTGCGAGACGCCGCCCTCAAGGGGGATCACAAGCTGCTCGTCTGCGGGCACAGCCACCTGCCCGGCGTGGTGCGCCTGGGCCCCGAGCGCCTGTACGCGAACACCGGCTCGTGGACCTTCAACACCGCCACGGTGATGCGTATCGACGCCTCCAAGCCGCCCTCTGAAGAGTCCGTCGTGGTGCAAGACTTCATCAGCGGCAAGGTGTACGGCGATCGGCTCTACCAGCCGCTCATCGCCGGGGGCCTCTACGGGCTCACCTTCTTTGACTGGTGGGACCGCGTGTACCGCGGCTGGCTGCGGTTTGACCTCTCCGGCGGCGGCCCGTCGAGCCAGAGCGAGCCCCGGTGAGCCTGCCGCCGCCGATCTCGGTCCGCGGCGCCCGCGAGCACAACCTCCAAGGCGTCACCCTCGACCTGCCTCGGGGCCAGCTCATCGTGCTCTCGGGGCCGAGCGGCTCGGGCAAGTCGAGCTTCGCCTGGGACACGCTCTACGCCGAGGCCCGGCGGCGCTACGCCGAGACGATGACCGGCCGCGCCCGGGGCCTCCTCGACCTGCGCCTGCGCCCCAAGGTGGAGAGCGTCACCGGCCTGCCGCCCACCTTAGGCGTGGGGCAGCGCCTGGAGGGCGCGATCGGCGGGGCCCAGCGGGTCGGGGAGCTGACGGACCTGCGTGAGCTGCTCATCGTGCGCCTGTGCCACGACGGCACGCAGCGCTGCCCCACCTGCGGCGACGTGGTGCGGGCTTGGCGCAGCGATGAGCTGGTCGCGGCGCTGCTGCGGCTGCCCGAGGGCGCCACGGTCTCGATCTTGGCGCCGCTGCTCGTGGGCGTGAAGGGCGGTCACAAGGCCCTGCTCGATGGCCTGCTCGCCGAGGGCTACGCCCGGGCCCGCATCGACGGCGTGGTGGAGCGCCTGGATGAGCTGGGCCCCTTGGACGCCCGCCTGCCCCACACGATCGAGCTGGTCATCGACCGCGTGCGCATCGCCCCCGACCGGGAGGAGCGGCTGTACGAGGCCACCCGGGCGGCGTGGCGGGTTGGCGGCGGGCGGCTCATCACCCTCACCCAGACCGGGGAGACGGTCTACGCCGAGTCGCCGTGGTGTGGGCGCTGTGGTGTGAGCCTGCCCCGGGCGGCGCCGAGCTTGTTCACTGAAGACGGCGCCGGGGAGTGTGGGGCCTGTCGGGGCACGGGCGAGGCCGCCGCCGACGCCGCGCTCGTGGCCGACCCTCGGCGCTCCATCCGTGACGGCGCCTTGCCCGCCATTCAGGCGAGCGACCGCGTGCTGCGGGGCCTCACGCTCCAGGCCTTGGAGGCCCTCGGCGTGCCCCTGGATACGCCGTTTGGTGAGCTGGACGAGGATCAGCGCGCCTTGGTCCTCGACGGCCTCGATGAGCCCATCGTGCTCAAGTCCGCCCGTGGAGACGCCCGCAGCCTACGTTTTGACGGGGTGCGCGCCTTGCCCGCGGCGCGTCGTGTGGCCGGGGGGCCGTGCGGTGTGTGCGGCGGCTCGGGCCTCTCCGCCGTGGCCCGGGCGATCACCCTGGGCGGCCTCAGCCTCGCCGACCTTGAGTCTCAGGCCCTGCCCCAGCTCACGCGCACCTTGTTGGGCTTGCCGCCCTCGGAGGAGATGGCGCCGCTGCATGAGGAGACGCTGCGCCGCCTCGACGTGCTGATCCGCTGCGGCCTGGGCCACATCCACCTGGGCCGCCGCGCCGGGAGCCTCTCCACCGGGGAGCTGCGCCGCTTACGCCTGGGCTCCGTCGCCGGGGGGGAGCTCTCCGGCGTGCTCTATGTGCTGGACGAGCCGAGCGTCGGCTTGCCCGAGACCGAGCTCCCCGGCCTCATCGCCTTGTTGTTGAGCCTACGGGACCAGAACAACACCGTGCTCGTCGTGGATCACCACCCGCTGTTGATCGAGGCCGCGGGCTGGTGTGTGGACTTTGGGCCGGGCGCCGGGGCTGAAGGCGGTCGTGTCTTGTTTGAGGGCCGCCCCGAGGCGCTGCGTGAGGCGCCGACCCCCACGGGCTACGCGCTCTCGGGCAAGCTGCCGCCGCCGGTCTCTCGTAAGCGGGGTCCGGGCCCGGGGCTCACCCTGCGCGGCGCCCGGGGCCACAACCTTCAGGGCGACCCGCTCCATGTGCCGCTGGGGCGTCTCGGCGCGCTCTATGGGCCCACCGGCGGCGGCAAGAAGTCGCTCGTCTTCGGCACCTTACGCCCCGCCCTCGCCCAAACCCTCGGCCTGAGCACCTCACCGCCATTGCCTTTTGAGGCCCTCGACGGCGCCGAGTCCATCACCCGCCTCGTCACCGTCGAGGGCCGCGCCCCTGGCGGCGCCCGCAGCCTCGTCGCCACCTGGAGCGGCCTCTACGACAGCCTCCGCGACCTCTGGGCCCAGACCCGCGAGGCCAAGGCCCAAGGGCTCAGCCCGGGGCACTTCTCGCTGCATGTCCCCGGCGGTCGCTGTGAGACCTGCAAAGGTCAAGGGCAGCTCAGCTTGGCGCGTGGTCCTCTGCCCGACGCCACGGTGGCCTGCCCGGCTTGCCAGGGCCGCCGTTTTGACCCGCCGACGCTCACCGTGCGGTATCGGGGGCTCAACCCCCATGAGCTTTTGGAGCAGACGGTTCACCAGGCCCGGGCGGTCTTGGCGGGGCACCCGGTGCTAGACCGGCACCTGCGGCTTCTGGAGGAGGTGGGCCTGGGGTATCTGCGCTTGGGCCAGCCTACGGCGAGCCTCTCGGGTGGTGAGGCCCAGCGGCTTCGGCTGGCGCGGGACCTCACCGTTGGCGCGGCCATGGGCGGTGCGCTCTACCTGATTGACAGCCCTAGCTCGGGACTGCACCCGGTGGACCTGGGCCCGCTCTTGGCCGCGCTGCAGCGGCTCGTGGAGGAGGGGGCCACGGTCGTCGTCATTGACCAGCACCCTTGGGTGCGGGGCGCGGCGGACTGGACGGCGCGGGTGGAGGGGGGGCGGATCTTGGTGGGCGGTGAGGGGGGGGGGGTGGTGGTGGGGCGGCGCGGGGGGCGCCCCGGGGCGGGCGTCGGTGGCGATCGGGGTTTGGGCTCCCGGTGGGGACGCGGGGCGTTGAGCGTCGTGGCGATCTCGACGCGCGGGAGCCGGCCCCTGATCGTTCGTGGTCCGCGACACCATCGCCGGGACCGCTCACTCCGGCCCATCCAGGGCCGGAGCTCGCTGCGCATTCGGCGAGCTACGGCCGTCACGGCCTCTCGCTCGCCTACTGAGCTCCCGGCGATGGCGCCGCTCCCCACGAACGCGGGGCCGACCCCCACGCTGGTGGTGGGGATGCGGGCTCCAAGAGCGGGGGGCGATGAGGGTGGGGGGCGACGGGGGCAGCCACGGGTGCAGTCACGCCTGAGGCCTTCCGCCACGCTATCCGCTGGCGTCTGCAGCGCAACAAGGTTGGCCCTGGTCGCGGATAGGCAGCGTCGCGCGTGGGGACTGATGTGCGCCGCCTGTCGCCTGTCGTCTGTCGCCGTTGGGGCCCCCCGCCGTGCTTAAGCCAACTGGCCTCTGTCCCCGTCCGAGGAGCCCCATGTCCCTGACCGCGTTCTCCGTGGAGAAGTACCACCGCTCCTTCAGGCGGCACACGCGGATCGAGGTCCGTCCTTGACGCTGGTGTTCGGGTACAACGCCACTGGCAAGAGCGCGCTCCTGCGCATGTTGCCGCTGCTAAGGGACACGCTCAAGTCTGAGTCTGCGGGCATTAACATGGGGTTAGAGGCTGGCCGAGGCGGTAGCTTTCCGCACCTCTTGAGCCGCCTGACGAGCAGCCCTACCCTCGCTGTCGAGCTTGAGGAGGGGGACGTTCGCGCGCGGTACGAGCTGCGCTATCTCTCGGACCAGCGTCGGCAGGCGCTCGTGGCGGCGTCCCGAACAGAGGCCGGAGTCACCCGAACGCTCACTTGGACTACGGAGGGGACAAAGTACGAGCTCACGGAGCCCGGTCACAAGCCCCGCACCATGTCCCTGGATGTGAAGGGCCTGACCCTCAACGAGCAGGGTGGCGGCCCAACACCGTTGAGCTGGAGCCCGCCGGGGGCCCAAGACCTCGCCGACGTGCAGTGGCTTGACGCCGTGCGCGCTCGGGTGCAGCGAAATGAGCGATATGACGGTCCAGACGATCGTCACCTCAAGTACGATGGCAGCAACGCGCCGCTGCTCTTGGCCCGCGCGAGGCTTGACGATCGGGAGTCGTTTGGGGTGACGCGGCGCTTCTATAAGGAGCACCTTCACCAAGGCCTCGGAGTTGAGGACCACGGTGATCAGTTTCAGGTGGTCGTCTCTCCGCCGCGTGGCGCTCCAGACCTTCGGCTCAACGACCTGGGGGGCCTCAACGGAGACGCGCCGATCAGCCCCCCGAGCAGCTTCGTCGTGAACCTCGTGGACACGGGCGAGGGGCTGGGCCAAGTGCTCCCCATCGTGCTCGCGTTGGCGCGTGCCGCGACGAACGAAGGGCCGCGCCTGCTGGTGCTGGAGCAGCCCGAGCTGCATCTGCACCCGGCGAGACAAGAGGCGCTCACACGCTGGATCTGCGAGCTTGTGGGCAAGAATCGTGGCCCCAAGGTGGTGTTAGAGACCCACGCCGAGAACGTGCTGCTCTCGGTGCTGCTCGCGGTCTTAGAAGGCGTGATGACGCCTGATGACGTCATCATCTACTGGGTTCACCAGGACGAGACCGGGGAGAGCTTCGCCGAGCGGGTCACCTTGGACGAGCTGGCTCGGCCCCAGGGGCTCTGGCCGCCTGAGGTGTTCCATGAAGGCTCAGGATCGCGAGGAAGGTCAACCTCCTGCGTGATTCGCGCGGATGAGACGATGAGAGTGACCCTCCTGGGGAGCTGTTTCCGCTCACGGAATTGGAGCTCGCCCCGCTGGTTGATCTCCTGCAGCTCACCGTGAGACGCCGAGTCGATCTGCTCACCACGCCCGAGGCGCTTGAGCCGCTCCTCCAGATGTGCGAGAGCTTCGGTGTCCTCAAGGACTGCTACCTTCGCGCGCTCCATGACAGCGAGAGCCGTCAGGCGACGAGCCCGTCCATGTTTCATGTGCGCGTTGGACGCCCCGCGTCGCCCACACGGCATGGGCTCGATGAGATCACGGTCAATCTGTCCGACGCGGCTCGGATCGGTGAGAGGGCGCTCAACGTCCTGTGCGAAGACGAGACGAGCGACGGCGCGTTCTTGAGCGCGGTTGTGCCGCCTACGCTTCGCGC
>JADKFE010000083.1 GCA_016717595.1 Deltaproteobacteria bacterium
AGCGACGCTACCACGGGCTCAGGGGCCGGAGCGTGGAGATCGGAGCGCCTCACGAAGAAAAACCGTCGGCGCCAAACCTGCCCCCGCGCCGCGCCAGCCGTGAGGAGGCGAGACGCCCGATGCGCGACGGGAGCCAAAATCCAGAGCGCCACCGACGCCCCGCCTCGGCGTTGGGCGTGACGCCTGATGAGCCGAGCGGCCCGCGCCCAAGACGGGAGCCAAAATCCAGAGCGCCACCGACGCCGCCTCGTGTCGCCGGGCAGGACGCCTGATGAGCCGAGCGCCCGCCGAGCCTGGGCTCAAGAGGTCAAGCGCCAGCCCAGCACACGGCCCTCCCCCAGCGCGTAGGCCGCCGCGCCGTCGGGGCTCAGCGAGACCCCACGCTGGGTGGGCGCGAGCTGGGCTCGTTCACCGGTCGCGGTAAACAGCACAGTGGCCGGTGGACAGAGCACCACCCCCGCCCCCGCACCCTCCGCTCCGCGCGGCACCGCCCAGCTCGGCCCGCCGCGAAGGGAGACCGAAGCGCATCCGCCTGGGCCTTGTACGATCGCCAGGTCATCCGTGGGCAGCGCCAGCTCGACGATGCCAAACACGTCAGGACCACGCCCGGCGGACCAAGCGCCGACACAGCGCCACTCCCGATCGGCGTGAACCATCAGCTCGGAGACGGCGTGCTCGCCGTGGCGCGAGGTCACCACCGCCACGAGCTCAGCGCCTCCGTGGAGCAGCCGAACGGCGCCCACAGAGAGGATCGGCCCCCGCATTTGGGCGAGCCGCCGCGTGGCCCTCACGGCCCCCCGACGAAGATCCCACACAGAGAACACCGCCTCGTCGCTGTTGTGGGTGACCATGACGGCGCAAGGGGCGCCCTCGGCGTCTAAGGTCCAGTCCTGGGCCGCGTCGTCGGGGAACTCCTCGACGAGCGCCCCTCGAGTGTGGTCCCAGAGCCAGAGCCGCCGCCCGCGCAGGAGCAGGTGGTCCCCCACCCGGCGGCCTCCCCAGATCACCTCGTCCAGCGGGATCGCCCCCTCGGACTGGAGGCTGAGGCGCTCCAGATCCCGCGTATGAGCCGCCCCAGAGACGAGATGGACCACCACGCCACGGTCCGCGAGCACCATCGGCGGCACGACATGGGGCGTAGGCCAACCCCCCAGCGGCACGACCTCGTCGCCCAAGATCGCCCAATGCGCCGCCACATCCTCCGCCCCCAAGCCCAGCGCGACCCCCTGGCCCAGGGCGTACACGGCGGCGAGGCCGGGATCGGGGGCGTCGGTTGACGCGGTGAGCTGTCTCTCAATCACAGAAGTGCCATCCACACCAGTTTTTCCTCTCGCTGCTGTCTTTGTGCTGCTGAGAATAACAGATGGCTTGAAGCTGCTTCTGCGCGGTTGTCTTGGTGGGCAAGGTGTCGCAGTACTCCACCCACTGAGAGGAGGTGCCGCTGGCGGCGTCTCGGCATTTGTCGCAGGGGTCTTGCGCCATCAGCCCGCCGGGGGAGCCCGCGCCGCTTGTGGCGCTCGCGAAGGTGTCGATCCCCCAATCGCTGACCTTGTTGGCGCTGCCCGGCGCGTCCACCCGCGCCCAGGTCTCGGCGGTGTCACAGCGCCCGGACTCGTCGCAGACCTCAAGGCTCAGGGTGTAGAGGCCCGGCGCCTCGGCGATGAGGGTGGCGAAGGGGCTCTCGGCGTCGAGGAGCGTGGCGCCCTCGGGCTCAACGGCCCAGGCGTAGGAGAGGCCGTCGCCCTCGGAGAAGCTGCCGTCCAGCGCGGCGACGGCGCCAACGGGCATCACGCGGGGGTCACCCGGCTCAGCGCGGGGCGGCACCTCGGCGGCGCAGGAGGTGAGCAGGAGCGCGGAGAGGAGGACGCGGGACATGGCGGGCTCAGGCGGTCGCCCCGGTCGTGGGGGGCCAAGGAGGTGCTGCGAGGCTACCACGGGCGCCGGGGCCGGATCGTGAAGCTCATCGCGCCCCACGAAGAAAAACCGTCGGCGCCAAGGCCGACTCTGCGCTGCGCCAGTCTTGCGCAGGCGAGACGTCCGAGGCGCGACGGGAGCCAAAATCCAGAGCGCCGCCAACGCCGCGCCGTGTCACCGGGCGTGACGCCCGATGAGCCGTGCGGCCCGCGCCCACGACGGGAGCCAAAATCCAGAGCGCCACCGACGCCGCCCCGCGCCCCCTTGACCCGCTCCTCCTGCGCGCCGTTGGCGTCGCCGCGCCTCAACTCTCCCGCCCGATCCCCTACCCACCGCCTCAACCGGGTCACCTCCTCGTCGCTGGGCTCGGCCCTCCGCGGTCAGGTCGTCGTCTCCGCGCGATCGATGAGAGAGGCGCGTGAGATCGTGGCCAAAATTCAGCCCTTGGCGCGCTTAGGAGGCCTGGGCGCGGTGGGCGCGGCTCACTCCGCAGGGCCCGCTGGGCGCTCGCCGCGCCTCGGTGTACACTCCGCCCCAACCCCTGAGCCTCGACCTACCCACCCCCAAAGGCGCCTGAATGGAGCCCGGGCATCACATTGGCGACTTCCTCGTCAACGCGGTCATCGTGCCTGGGCGGCTGTACCTCGGCCGCGCCGAGCGGGGCGCCGGGCGCAGGGTGGGCTTACAATCCATCACGCTGGAGGAGGGCCAGCGCCTGACGGGCGTGCTCTCCCTGGCCCGGGGGCTGCGCGCGCTGGGCCTGCCCAAGGTCTCCGCGCTGCACGAGCTGGAGGGCGCGGTGCTCTTGGAGCGTCCTCCCCTGGAGGGGGCGCTGTTGAGCGCGAGCCCGAGCCCGCCGGAGGCCGCCGACGCGCGCCAGCTCGCGACCACCCTGGTGGAGGCCGTGCGCGCCGCCCACCGGTCCGGCCTGGGCTTCGGCGGGCTCTCGGCCGAGGACGTGCTGCTGCTCAACCCCTGGAGCCCCTCGCTGCTGCGCCCGCTGCGGCCGCTCAGCGCCGCCGTGCAGGCGGCCGATCTCACGGCGCTGGGGGGCCTGCTCAAGGGCTTGCTGGATCAGCAGCTCGCCGACTCGGCGGAGCTTCAGGCCCTCGTCGGGGGCCTGAGCCACGCCGACCCCGAGCAGCGCTGGTCTCTGGACGCGGCCGCGGGCGTCTTGGCCAGCCACGGGGGCGCGCGGGGCGGGGCGACCTTCGACGATCTCGGCGGCGCCTACGAGGGCCTCGGCAGCCCAGGCCTCGGACCCGCCAGCCCCGGCCTCGACCCCGGGCTCACCTACGAATATCCCGACGCCACCCCCAACAGGGTGACGCCCCGGCTGGCGGGGCCCTCCGGCGCGCTGCCGCGCCTCGGCCGCTACGAGCTGCGCGGCCAGCTCGGCGCGGGCGGGATGGGCGTCGTCTACCGGGCCTGGGACCCCGACCTCGACCGCTACGTCGCGCTCAAGGCGCTGCACCCCCACATCAGCCGAACCCCCGGCTCCCGAGAGCGATTTTTGCGGGAGGCCCGGGCGGTCGCCAAGCTCGAGCACCCCGGGATCGTGCGGATCTACGACATCGGGGAGGCCGACGACAAGGTCTTCTTCACGATGCAGCTCGTGGACGGCGCGAGGGCCCGATCCCAGCGATCGAGGCCGCCCGGGTCGCTGAGGGCGTGGCGCGGGCCCTGCACGCCGCGCACCAGCAGGGCCTGGTGCACCGAGACATCAAGCCGCACAACGTGCTCCTGCTGGAGGGCGAGACGCCCCTCCTCACCGACTTCGGCCTCGTCAAGAGCCTGAAGGCCACCGGCGGCCACCTGACCCAGCAGGGCCAGCTCCTGGGCACCCCCGCGTACATGTCCCCCGAGCAGGCCCGGGGCGAGACCCTGGATCACCGCTGCGACATCTACGCGCTCGGCGCCGTGCTCTACGAGATGCTGTCCGGTCGGCCGCCCTACACCGGGGGAACGGCGATGCAGGTCGTCGGGCAGGTCATGTCCTCGGAGCCTCCACCGCTCGGCGCCGAGGTGCCCGAGGCCCTGCGAGACATCTGCGCCAAGGCCATGGCCCGCGCCCCAGAGGACCGCTACGCCGACGCCGGGCGGCTCGCCGACGACCTGGCCCGCTTCGTCGCCGCCAGGTCGCTCGCGGTCGAGCCGACGCCTGAGCCGCCCTCCGTCGTGTCTGTGGTCCCGCCCCCGACGCGGCGATCCTGGGGCTTGGCCCTGGCCCTTGGCCTCACGCTTGGCCTCGGCGCCCTGTGGGGCTGGCAGCAGGTTCGCGCCACAGATCACCTCGCCGCGGCCGCCGAGTCACGCCGCCAAGCGATGGCCGAGCAGCTCGCCAGGCTGCGGGCCCAAGGCCTCAACGACGCGGCCGACGCCGTCTTTGTCGCCTTCGTCAACCTCAAGGAGAACGCCGAGACGGCCGCCCTGGCCCGCGCCTGGCGAGACGAGGCGATCCGCCTCTGCGAGCTGGGCGAGGCCTCGCCCTGCCTCGACGCCTTGGGCAACGCCTACGCCATCGCCCCGGAGGACGCGCAGCAAGACGAGCTCCTGGTGGAGCTCGCCCGGGCGGCGGGCCGGGTCTGGCGCTGGGAGGTGCTGCGCGGGGCCCTCTCGACCCTCGCCGATCGTGACCCCAGGCTGCTGGAAGAGCTGCGTGAGCAGCGGCAGCTCCTCGCCGTTTATGATGGGGACCTCCACGGCGCCGCCCAGCTCGGGGGCCCCGACGCCAGCCTCCTCCAAGCGCTGTCCTCGGCGACGCCGACCTCTCGTGTGGCCGATGGGGCCTTCCTCTGGGATCCTGACCGGGACGGCGCCCCCGCCCTGGCCCTCTGGGACGCGACGGAGCGGCGCCTGACCCTCACCGAGCCGAACCGCCCAGAGCTGCCGGTGCAACGCGCGGTGCAGGTCAAGGGCCAGGTGCTCACCCACCTCGGCGCCCGCCCCTCGGACCAAGCCGTCCTGGTGCTGCAGCCCGAGCCCGCCCCCATGCTGCTCACAGACGAGGGCCTACAAGCCCTGCCCGACTGGCCGGAGGGCCAACCGAACCGATGGTTAGAGGCTGACATCGACGGGGATGGCGCCCCGGAGAGCTACCTCACGCGCTACAGGTCGTTCGACGAGCGGCTCAGCGCCCAGGAGCCTTGGCGGACCGCCCACTTCTTCGGGAACTCCTCCGCCGAGGACATGCTGGCGCTCGACCTCGACGCCGACGGGGCGCTGGAGCTGGTCGTCGCCTCTTCAGCCTGGAGCACCTACGACCTGCGGCTCTTCACCCGGACGCCGGGGGAGCCCTTGCGGCTGAAGTCGCGCCTGCGCCTGGGCCAGATGGACCGGCTCGTGGCGCTGTCCACCGCGCGGGGCCCGCTGCTGGCGGCGTTCCAGAGCGCCGATCCCGGCGAGCGCCACAACCTCAAGGTCTTCCACCCCGAGCTCGCCCCGATGGCCCCCCAAGGGGTGCACCTGGTGCGCCTCGTCGACGGCGCGCTCAAGAGCGTCGGCCTGCAGCCCCTGATCACGTCGCACGGCCCGACGCCGACGTCGCACGGCCCGCTGCAGACGCTGACGGTCGCGGCGGACCTCGACGGCGACGGGCGCGACGAGCTGGTCTGGGGCACCGACGAGCACGAGACCGCGCTGATGAGCCTCGACGACGAGGACAAGCCGTGGCTGCGGATCCTCCACGGCCTCGTCCCGCTCGCGGCCGTCGAGGTGGACGGCGACCCCGCCGCCGAGCTGCTCGTGAGCACCGCGAACGAGGCCCGCAGCGTCTGGATCTTGGGCGTCGGCGCAGACCGGCTGCCTGCGCAGGCCCCCGCGATCCCGACGCGGGCCGCGCCGCCGCCCGACCTCCCCTCGGAGCTAAAGTCTCCGTGGAGGCGCGCCGAGGACCTGCTCGGCGTCGGCTTGGAGACCGTCGCCGCCCGACGTTTTGTGCAGCTCGCCGAGCTCGCCGCCGGGAGCCCCATCGAGTCCCACGCGCAGCTCCGGGCCGCGCAGACCTTGGAGTCCGCCGGGGAGCGCGCCGCCGCCGTTCAGCGTTACCTGCTCGCCGCCGCGCTGCCTGCGCTGCGGATCGAGGCCCTCGGCGCGGCGCTGCGGTGCGCCAACGCGGAGCACGACCTCGCCGCCGAGCTCGACGTGCTCGAGGCCCTCGCCCAGGCGCAAGCCTTGAGCAGCGATCAGAGCTCTCGGGTGGCGGTGCTCAAGGAGCGCCTCACGATGCCCATGACCCCGCTGATCTCGGCCGAGGGCCTGCACCCCGCCTGGCGGGTTCGTTCGCCGACGGGCCTGCGCGTCACCCCGGCCGGCGACGCCCTGCAGGTGAACGTCGGCGCGGTGATTCCCCTCCTGGACATGCCGCTGAGCCAAACGGGCCGCTTCATCCGGCTCATCTTCGACTTCAGCGTGTCGGAGCTCCCCTACTCCCACGGGTGGTCCTTCGGCCTCGGCGACCCAACGAAGGAGTCGGAGGTCGCCTACGGCGCGCAGATGAGCTCCCACGGCGGCGAGGGCAACATCTTCGCCCACGTGATCTGTCGGATGGGCAGCGACAACCTCATGTGGGTGCCCCAGATGACCCAGCGCCTTGACCGGGTGGAGGGGCGGCGCTTCCGCGTCGAGCTTGAGCTGGACCTCGACGCGGGCTGGGCCCGCTGCGCCGTGGATCGAGACGGCGAGCGGATCGGCGTCGAGGCCGGCGCCCAGCCTGCGCTCCGCGCGCTGAGCGGCCCCCTGTCGCTGCGACTCCGGACGCTGGGCGTCGGCACCGGGCGCCACGTGATCCACAACTTCGCCGTCGCCGGGCTCACCCCCGCCGCGCCAGCGGACGACGCCGCGCTGGAGGCCCACCGGCTGCTCACGCTGAGGCGCCCGACCGAGGCCCGCGAGGTCGCGCCCGCGGACGCCTCTCCGCTGCTCAAGGCGACCCTCGCCATGGAGCTCGGCGGGCCCTTGTCCGCGGTCGGGCTCTCGCCCCAAGAGCGTCAGCACTGGATACACACGGCCCTGGACGTCTGGGAGCCCGCCATGCGCGCGGCGTTAGGAGACGGCTACTACACGGCCTTCGCCTCCGCTTGGTTCCAGTCCGTCATGTTCCACCCCGACGATCAAGAGGTCATCAGCGCGCTCACCGTCTACCTCGACGGCCTCGATGAGCCCCCCTCTTGGGCGCCCGCCTCGGCCCTGGATGCCTACGAGCGCCTGAATCTCCTGCTCTTCCGGGGCCGCGCGTGGAATCGGACGGGCAGCCCCAACCGGGCCCGCGCGGACCTCGAGCGTGTGGTTCAGCTCGCTCAAGAGCAGGGGGAGCGCTTCGGTCCCAAGGAGGCGCCCTACGTGCGCAGGGTGGGCGGCTCCGCGTGGCTTGAGCTGGCGAAGCTCGCCCTCAACGATGGACGCTCCGACGAGGCCATGCGCTGCGTGAGACGAGCCATGGAGGTCAGCGCGCCGCGTGAGGTGATCGCGGACCTCGTCGCCGCCGACCCGGAGCTCTCAGCGCTCCGGGAGCACCCCGACTGGCCCCAGGTGGAGGCGGCGCGGGCGTTCTGAGGATCAAGCGGTCGCCCCCTCACCCCGCCGGGACCACCGACGCCAGCAGGTCGTCCCACAAGTCCGCGCGCACCTCCTCAGGAAACTCCCGGGCGGGCACCGGCTTGAGCAGCTCGTTCTGCTCAAAGTTGGGGTCGCCGTTCTCCAGCAGCCACTCCCACTCCTCGACCCAGCCCTTGAAGTGCGGCTGGTCCTCGTCACCGGGATCCACCATGAGCGCCCACATCGTCGTCTCGGGCAGCTCATCGGGGTCGAAGCGGTAGAACGAGACGGACTCGAAGACCTCGTCTTCGCCGTTGGGCGGCGCGCAGACAAACTTCTCCAGGCGCACCCAGACCTTCAGGCCATAGTCCCGCCAGGTCTTGGAGAAGCCGTTGAGCAGGTTGGACTCCTCGCGGTCTACCTTCCAGCCCCGGGCGGTGAGGTTGTCATAGAGCAGGTCGGCGTTGATGAGCAGGCCCGGCCAAGGCGTGATCACGGCGGCGTCGAGCTGGGCGTCGGGGTCAAAGGGCGGCAGGGGCATGGCTCACTCGTTGAGCAGGCGGGCGCTGAGCCCGGCGGCGACGGCGCGGGCGGCCTCAAGATGCCACTCGCGGAACATCTGGGGGGCGTTCAGCAGCTCCAAGCAGCCAAGGAGGCTGCCGCTGCCGCCCCGCACGGGCACGGCGAGCAGGTTGCGGGTGGTGTAGCCCAGGCGCTCGCCCACGGACTTGTCGTGGCGGGCGTCCTTGAGGGCCTGCTCGACCATCACCGCGAGGCCCGTCGCCGCGCAGAAGCCGCCCACGCCGGACTGGGGCGGCAGGCGCGTGCCCAGCACACCGGCGGAGACGGGGCCGAAGGCCGCGCGAAACTTGAGGGAGCCGTCGGGCTCGAAGAGCAGCACCGCGCCGGAGTCGGCGGGCACGAGCTCCTCCAAGGCGCGGCAGGCGATGGCCGAGGCCTCGTCGTGGTCGAGGGCCTCGAAGATGTGCGCCTTGCTCGCCGCGAGGCGCTCGTTGAGATCAGCCGGGCGCGGGGGATCGGCGCGTAGGGTGCTGAGGTTGTCGAGGCTCAGGGTGGGGCGCAGCGCCGCAGGCGGCGAAGGCGGCGGCGGAGGCGAAGGCGGCGAAGGCGGCGAAGGCGGCGTCTGGGGGCCGCGGGAGGGCACGCCGACCATCACCGCCGGGGCGGGCAGCCAGCCGAGCACGTCGTCTTCACCGCCGAAGAGATCCTCCACGGGGCAGAGGCGCATGTCCCAGCCCTCCTCAGGGTGCCGCGCGCTCACCGCGCCCGCACGATCCAAGGCGATGGACAGCCGACCGAGGGCGCTCACGTCTTTGCCAACCCGAGCCAAGGCCCGGCTGAGCGCGATGAGCCAGGTGTCTCCCGAGACCTCAAAGGTCTCGTCTGCGCTCTCGACCTCATATCGCGGCATAATTCATCCTCCGAGCGACCGTCGGGCTTAACCCGCGGCCGCGAACCCCGCCCGAAGTCCCTCCTGGGCCGCTGAGAATGTCCGCTGACGAGATCCCAGAGCTGCCGACGCTCCCTGAGCGTTACCTCGCGCGCCGCCTCATCGGCGATGGCGCCACGGGGGAGGTGTTCCTCGCGCGTGATCAGGTCCTTGGGGTGGACGTCGCGCTCAAGATCGTCAAGAAGAACTTGGCCCTGCATCGGCGGTTCCGGGCGCGCTTCTTCCGTGAGGTCAGCCTCAGCGCCCAGATCGTCCAGCGCCACCTCGTCCCGGTTCACGACTTCGGCGAGCTGAGCGATGGGCGCCCCTTCGTGGCCTTGGCCTTCGCCGAGCTGGGCAGCCTGCGCGACCTCTTCCGCCGGGGCTTCCGCGTGGGCGACCTCCTGCTCTACATGGAGCAGGTCTGCTGGGGCCTCGCCGCCCTGCACGCCCACGGCCTCGTTCACCAAGACCTCAAGCCCGCGAACATCCTCCTGCACAAGACGGGGCCCGATGACGCCGAGGTCTGGGTGGCCGATCTGGGCGTGGCCGATGACCTGGGGCAGATCGCCCGGGACGTGCGCCGGGTGGGCGGCACGCCGACGTACATGGCGCCTGAGCAGCTAGAGGGCAAACCCCAGGAGTTCGGCCCCTGGACGGACTTGTACGCCTTGGGCCTCATCCTGTGGGAGAGCCTGTGCGGCAAACGCCCCCACGGCAGCGGGGAGAGCCGCAAGCAGCTCCTCGACGCGCGCCTGGAGGAGCCCCCGGGCCTGCGCCCCTTGCCCGGCGTCGAGGTGCCCGATGAGCTCGAAGACCTCATCCTAAACCTGCTCGACCCCGAGCCCCGCCAGCGCTACGACCGCGCCGCCGACGTGCGCCGGGCCCTGCGCGGCATCCGCGAGCGCATGGGCCAGCGCGACACGTATAGCCAAGAGGGCGGCGAAGACGGCGACGGCGAGCTCACCGACATCATGTCCAGCGGCGCCATGCCCGTGCCTGAAGAGATCGTCGGCCGTCGCCCCCAAAAACGCCCAGAGCTGCGCTGGCGAAAGGTGCCGCCTGAGCCTCTGCCGCCTTTGCCCCCGCCCGAGCCGCCCCAGCCCTCCGGCGCCAAGGCGAGCCTCGCGCTGCTCGCCGTGCGGGACGTGCCCCTGGTGGCGCGTGAGCAGGTGCTGGAGATCCTCTGGCGTCAGGCCCGGGAGGTCGTCACCCAGCGCGGGCCGCGGGTGGTGCTCATCATCGGCACCGAAGGCTCGGGCAAGACGCGGCTGGTGGAGCACATCGCCCGGGCGCTGGATGAGGGCGGCTGGATGGAGGCGTTCCGCCTGCGCTATCAGCGCCCGGCGGGCGTAGACGATGGGTATCTCGGCGCCGTGCGAGAGCTGCTGAGCCCGTTCAACGACACCCGCCTGCGCCTGCAAGAGCGCCTCACGCGCTGGGTGGCCCGCGACCGCGAGACGACCCTGGAGCTGGCCCGAGACGACGCCCAGATCCTCGCGCGGTGGTGCGGCTACCTTCTGCCCGGCGAGCAGGCCCCGAACGCGGCCTTGGGCCTGCGGTTTCTGGTGGAGGAGATCGACGCCCGGGCCTGGCGCGGCGGGGCCTGCGTGGTGCTCGACGACGTAGAGCACGCTGAAGAGCCCGGCGACGGCTTAGACTTCTGCGAGGCGCTGTTGGAGGGCGCCGTGGGCCGACGCCCGGCCCTGGTGCTGGCCACCATCGCCCAGGAGAGCCTCGACGGAAGCCCGGCGCTCTTGGACCGCGTGAAGGCGATGCAGGAGCTCGGCGCCTTACGCCTGGACCTGCCCGCGCTCACCCCGGAGCAGATCCGCGGCCTGCTCGACGAGGCGCTCACCTTGGACGAGGCCCTGGCCCGGGTGGTGACCAAACGGGTGGCGATGTTCCCCCTCGCCGCGGGCATGTTGTTGCGCCAGGCCGCCGCCCGCGGGCTCCTAAAGGCCGACGAGCAGCTTCATTACCGCCTCAAGCCGGGCCTGAAGATCAACGACGTCTTGCCCGTGAACCTCACCAAGCTCTACGCCTACCGCCTGACTTCAGCGGTGCGGGCCACGGAGGACCCGGTGGAGGCCGCCATCGCCTTGGCCTCGGTGGCCCTGGCTGGGCAGACCCCGCCCGTGGGGGTGCTGCGTGACGTCTCCGAGCCCGGCCTCGACGCGCTCTTGGCCGCGGGGCTCTTGCGTGAAGAGGGCGGGCTCCTGCGCTTTGAGCACGGGGCGCTCCAGCGCACGGCGCGCAAGATGGCTGAAGAGCTCGCCGACAGCATCGAGATTCACGAGAAGCTGGCCGCGGCCTGGCAGCGCCACGGTGAACAAACCGGCGTAGACGTCGACCTGCCTTGGGGCCTGCACCTCCTGCGCTGTGGCCAGCCCGAGGCGGCCTTGGGCCCGCTCTTACGCTCGGTGCGCAGCATGTTGAACCAGGGGCGCTACTCGGCGGCGATTCGTTCCGCGGAGCTGGCGATCTCCGCCGCGGACCTCACCGAGAGCCCCGAGAACCCCAACCTCAGCACCCGCGCCGAGGCCCGCCGCCTCAAAGGCGCGGCGCTTCTGGAGCTCGACCGCCCCGCGGAGGCCGACAAGGCCGCCCGCGCCGCCTTGATCTTGGGCCCCCTGGATCGCCTCACCCGAGGCCGCCTGCTCGCGCTGCAGGCCCGCGCCGAGGCCGATCTCGGCCAGCCCGAGAGCGCCCGGCGCCTCGCCAAGCTCGCCCGGGCCGATCTGGAGGCCGTCGCCGACAAGGACGGGCTCGCGGAGGCCGTGTGGGCTGAGGCCGTCGCCGCGAACCACGAGGACGACGTCGTCGCCGCGCAACAATGCCTGCGCCGCCTCGTCGAGCTGCGCCCCGCCGAGCATCCTCTGGGCGTGAAGGGCTGGGATGGGCTGTTCCACCTCGCCGCCCGCGCCGGTCGCCTAGACGAGGCCAACCTGGCCGTGGAGCGCCTGAACTACGCCGCGAACAGCACCGGCGACACCCGCGCCGCCGCCCGCGCCGCCATGGCTGAAGGCACCCTCGCCGCACGAAAAGGCGCCTGGGCCGTGGCCGATCAGAAGCTGCGCGCCGCCCGGGCCAACGCCGCGACCTGCTCCGAGCCCCAGGTGCAGCTCGACGCGCTCATCGCCTTGGGGGAGCTCGCCCTGCGCGCTGAAGACCGCCTGCTCGCCCGGGAGCGTTTTACCCGCGCCGCCCGCCTCGCCGAGCGCTGGTGCCGCCCGGTCTCCCGGGGTCGCGCCCGGGCCATGTTGGCCCTGATGGCCATGAACGAGCGCCAGCTTGAGCCCGCCGAGGCCGAGGCCCGCCGCGCCGCCGAGGCCTTGGCCCTGCACCCTCGGGATCAGGCCTGGGCCACCATCGGCCTGGTGCGCGCCACCTGCGCCGCCGTCGCCCGGCAGGCCCCGGCGGCGCGGCAGTGGTGGTCTCTGGCGCGTGAGCGTGGCCTGGGCCAGCGCATCGAGCCCCTGCACAAACACGCCCTGGTGACCTTGTGCGGGGCGATGGAGGGCTTGGAGCTCGAAGACATGGAGCCCGCGGTGTGGGAGGCCCTCGCCGTGCTCACGGCCTCCCAGCCCTAAATCACGCGGCGCTACTTCGCGCGGCCCACGACCTGCTTGAGCTGCATCGCCGCCTCACGGCCGCAGTACTCCGAGAGGTCTTGGAAGACCTTGCGCAGCTCCTTGTCGCTCATCCCGGTGATCGCGCCGATGTTCGCCGCGGTCTGGGCGGCGCCCACAGAGAGCCCGACGTAGGACGAGAGGGGGATGGTGCAGGTCATCGAGCGGCGGTAGATCCGTTTGCCTTTGGGGCCATAGCCCTCGATGTTCAGGTACATGTAGGCCGAGGCGACGCTGGACTCGTCGGCGCTGAGCCCCCAGCCGCTCATGGTGACGTAGAGCTGCCACCGGCTGTCTTGGTTGACCGGGAACGGGCCCTTCTCGTTCATGAACTCTTCAGTGGCCGTGCCCATCCGCTCGGTGAGCTTGTCGGGCTCGATGATCTTGTTCAGGCGGTTGGCCATCTCGATCTCGAAGCCGTCGATGATGACGTCCGTGGCCGCGTTGGCCACCTGCCCCGCGACGCCGTCCACGGGCACCGTCGCCGAGCCCATGTTCACCGACGGCATCGCCGCCTGCTGCTGCGGGTAGAGCGCCATGTTGTCGATGTTGTCGGCGTACTTCTTGATCTTGCTGTTGCAGCCCATCGCCAGGAGCGCGAGGGCGACGAGCGGGACGAAGTTTTTCACGGGATCCTCCTCTCAAGCTCAGTGTCGCGGATCCAACTCGGATCCTGCTCTTTGTAGTCCAAGGTGTAGTGCAGACCCCGGCTCTCCCGCCGTCTCAGCGCGCACTCGACCACCAGCTCCGCGACGGTGGCCAAGTTGCGCAGCTCGACCACGTCATGGGTGAGCCGAAAATCCCAGTAGTAGCTGTCGATCTCCTCTTGCACGAGCTGCACCCGGTGCCGGGCGCGCTTGAGGCGCCGGGTGGTGCGCACGATGCCGACATAGTCCCACATGAAGCGGCGGATCTCGGTCCAGTTGTGCTTGACCACGACCAGCTCATCCGACGCGGCGGCGCGGCCTGGATCCCACTCGGGGAGATCCTCACGCAGAGGTTCGGCGCGGCGCTCGGTCAGGGCGGCGGCGGCGGAGTCGGCGAAGACCGCGGCCTCCAAGAGCGAGTTCGACGCGAGGCGGTTCGCCCCATGAAGCCCCGTGCACGCCGCCTCGCCGACGACGTAGAGGTTTCGCACCGAGGACTCCCCGGTGAGATCGGTGACGACCCCTCCGCAGAAGTAGTGCGCCGCGGGCACGACGGGGATGGGCGTGGTCGCCATGTCGAAGCCGAGCTCTAAACAGCGGGCGTAGATCGCCGGGAAGCGGTCTTGCAGGTACTCCCGGCTGTGGTGGGTCATGTCCAAGAACACGCTCTCTTCGCCGAGGCGCTTGATCTCGGCGTCGATGGCGCGGGCGACGATGTCCCGGGGGGCGAGCTCCAGGCGCTCGTCGTAGCGGGCCATGAAGCGGTCGCCGTTCTTGTGGATGAGCCGGCCCCCCTCGCCGCGCAGGGCCTCGGAGATGAGGAATCCTTGGGCGTTCGGGTGGTAGAGCGACGTGGGGTGGAACTGCACAAACTCCATGTTCGCGACCTTGGCCCCGGCGCGCCAGGCCATGGCGATGCCGTCGCCCGTGGCCACATCAGGGTTGGTCGTGTGCAGGTAGACCTTGCCCGCGCCGCCGCTGCAGATGGCCACCACCCGGGCGCAGTAGACGTCCACCTCACCGCGCTGAACGTCCAGGGCGTAGGCGCCGAGCACCCGGTCGGGGTACGGCTCGGGCTCGCCCCGGCGGCGGTTGAGCCAGCGCTCGGTGATGAGGTCCACGGCGACGTGGTGGGGCCGCACGTCGATGTCGGGGTGCGCCCGCACCGCGGCGACCAAGGCGCGCACGATCTCCGCGCCGGTCTGATCCTTCGCGTGCAAGATGCGGCGTTTGCCGTGGCCGCCTTCGCGGGCGAGCTCTAGCTCATCCGAGGTGGTGGAGTGCCGCGAGAACGACACGCCGAGCTCGATCAGCTCACGAATGCGCGCCGGGCCTTGGGTGACGACGTGCTCCACCGTCTCCCGGCGGCACAGGCCCGCCCCGGCGATGAGCGTGTCCCGGATGTGCTCCTCGAAGGAGTCGGACTCGTCCCAGACCGTCGCCACGCCGCCTTGGGCGTAGCGGGAGTTGGACTCCTCAAGCTCGGTCTTCGTGAGCAGGATGACGCGCCCGTGCTGGGACGCCTTGAGCGCGTAGAGCAGGCCGGCGATGCCGGAGCCGATGACCAGGAAGTCGCAGATCTGCCGCAAGGCACCTCCGTACGTCCGCCCACGATAACGCGCGAGGCCCCATTGCGGGTATCCTGTCGTCGTGAGCCCCCTGCCTCCACTCCTGCTGCTCGCCGTGCTCGCCCAAGACATCTGGATTCGTGAGAACCCAGACGGCACGCTGACGTTCACCGACTCGCCCCCGGCGCGATCGGGCTACACGGTGCTGCTGCGCGAGAAGCCCCTGCCCGCGCCGTCCGCGGTGAGCCTGCGGAGCTTCCCGGCGCTGAACGACTACGACACGGTCATCGCCGGGGCGTCGTTGCAGTACGGGGTGCCCGCGCCGCTCATCAAGGCCGTGGCGCTGGCGGAGTCGGGCATGAACCCCCGGGCGGTCTCTCCGGCGGGGGCCCAGGGCCTCATGCAGCTCATGCCGGGCACGGCGCGAGAGCTCGCGGTGGTGGATCCCTTCGACCCCACCCAGGCCATCGACGGCGGCGCGCGTTACCTCGCACGTCAGCTCAACGAGTTCGGCTCGACGGAGCTGGCCCTGGCGGCGTACAACGCGGGCCCCGGGGCGGTGAAGCGCCACAACGGCATCCCGCCGATCCCTGAGACCCAGGAGTACGTCGTGAAGGTCATGGCCCTCTACAACCACTTCCGCGGCCAACAAGACGCCGGGTCAGGTGCGCCGTGAAGAGTAAGGGCTTCTGGAACCTCCCCAACAGCCTCACCGTGGCCCGCATCGCCGTGGTGCCGCTGATGGTGTGGCTGCTCTACACCACGCCCACCCGTCTAGAGGCCGCCTTGGCCTGCGTGATCTTCGTCGTGGCGATGATCACCGACGTGATCGACGGCTACCTCGCGCGAAAGTGGGGGCTCACTTCCGTGATCGGGGCCTTTCTGGACCCCCTCGCCGACAAGCTCATGGTGGCCACGACGATGATCATGCTCGTGAACCTGGGCTGGATGCCGGCCTGGGTGGCGGCGGTGATCATCTGCCGTGAGCTGACGATCACCGCCCTGCGCACCGTGGCGATCAGCGAGGGCCTGGTGATGCCCGCCGACACCTTGGGCAAGTTCAAGACGTCATTCCAGTCCACCGCCCTGGGCTTCTTGTTGTGGCATTACCCCACGACCCTGTGGCCCAACCCGCGCTTTCATGTGGAGGTCCACTCCGCCGGGCTGGTGCTGATGTACATCGCGCTGTTCTTTACGCTCGCGAGCGCGACGAACTACCTCGTGACCTTCTTCCGCCACGCGGCGAAGTTAGAGCGAGAGCGCGCTGCGTTGACGCAGGGCTGACACAGCCCGCGCTTGCGGTCGGGAGAATCTGGAGACAGATTGGCGGCATCCCCAAACTCCGAGGAGTCGCCATGATCATCCCCTCTACCCTCTTCGCCCTCGCGCTCAGCGCCGCGGCCTTCGCTGGCGAGCCCAGCTTTGAGGCCGCCACGCCCAGCGCTGGCGCCGCCGCCCCGACGATCTCGGCCATCATCAACGGCGAAGACGCCACCATCGACGACTACCCGATGACGGGCGGCATGATGATGGACGCCGATCTCAACTTCCAGGGCACGGACTACGAGGTCCGCATGTTCGTGTGCTCCAGCACGCTCATCGCCCCGGACGTCGTGCTCCTCGCCGCCCACTGCCTCGATGACTACGCCTTCACCTACGGCTTCGGCACCATCGAGAACAAAGACATCCGCTGGACCCGCCAGGCCGATCTCAGCGCGCATGACGGCAACGCGATCAACGAGTGGCCCGCCGATGCCATCGTCGCCTGGGACTGGGTGGTTCACGAGAGCTTCGACCTCCAGAAGCTCCAGACCGGCATCGCCACCAACTACGACGTCGCCCTGATCTTCCTCGATCAGGCCGTCACCGACGTGCCCCACGCCTACCTCATCACTGAAGAGGAGGCCGCGCAGCTCGCCGTGGGCACTGAGGTCGCCGTGGTCGGCTGGGGCCAGCAGATCGCCTCTGACAGCCCCTTCGACCCCCCGGAGCCCGGCTCCTACGCCTACAAACAGCAGGGCATGAGCAGCATCGCCGAGCTGGGTGAGGCCGAGTTCCAGGTGGGCTCCCTTGAGACCGACGTGCGCAAGTGCCACGGCGACTCCGGCGGCCCGTCCTTCGCTTGGGTGGAGACCGATCTCGCGGAGTCCATGCGCATCGTCGGCGTCACCTCCCACGCCTATGACCAGACGGACTGCAAGAAGACCGGCGGCGTCGACACCCGCGTCGACTTCTACCTGGGCTGGATCGACGCCGAGATGCGCGCCCGCTGCGAGGACGGCACCCGCGTGTGGTGTGACGAGCCCGGCCTCGTGCCCGTGCCCGCGAAGGAGCCTGAAGACGACGGCGGCAAAGACGTCGACGGCGAAGACGAGGAGGAGAAGGGCGGGCGCCTGACCTGCTCGACCTCCACCGCCCCGGCCTCTCGTGGCCTGGGGATGTTGGCCGCGTTGGGCCTCGCCGGGCTCATGGTCCGCCGTCGCCGCTGAGTGATCTACGGGACGAGGGTGCGCTAAGCGCCCTCGATCTCGGCGATGGCCCGCGCCGCCGCCTCTCGCACGGCGGGGGTGCGGTCGCGCAGGCGCTCACGCAGGCCGGGGATGCCCGCGGCGCTGCGCAGAGAGGCCAAGGCGTGAATCGCCTGGAGCTTCACGCTCCACTCCCGGGCGCGCAGGAGGCGCACGTTGGGCTCCACCGCCCGGGGATCGCCGATCTGGGCGAGGCCTACGGCGGCGCGCCAGCTCTCGGCCTGATCTTCGCGGGCGAGCGCCACAGCGCCTCGCGGGCGGCCTCGTCTCCAAGGCGGGCGCGGGCGGTGATCAGGCTCACCCAGGTGGGCGCGTCTTCAGTGAGCCGGGGCTCGCTGCGGATGAGCGTGCGTAGGCCGGGGAGCTGCCCGGGCTCGGCGACGGTGGCCAAGGCCGCGGCCGCGGCGCGGCGCACGCTGAGGCTCTCTTCGCTGAGCAGGTGCAAGAGCCGACGGGCGACCTCGGGGCTGGGCACGCCGAGACGACCCAAGGCCTCGGCGGCGGCGGCGCGCACACGCTCGTGGAGATCCGACGCCGTGGCCTCCATGAGCCCCTCGATGCCCTCTGGGGAGCCGATCGCCCCGATCGCCTCGGCGGCGGCGGCGCGGATCGGCACCTCATCGCCCACCAAGGCCGCGGTGAGGTTCGGCAGGGCCGATGGGTCGCCCAGTCGGCCAAGCGCCCGGGCGGCGGACTCTCGAACCGCCTCGCTGACGTCCTCCAAGGCCAGCACCAGGGTTGGCACGGCCTGGGCGAGCTTGAGGTGACCCAAGCCCTCGGCCGCCCATTGGCGCACGGCCTCACGCTCATCATCCAGGGCCTTCTTGAGCGGCGTGAGGGCGCGGGGATCGCCGCTGAGCCCCAACGAGATCGCCGCGCCAGCGTGGGCGTACTCGCCGTCCATGTCGGCGAAGAGGTATGCGACGAGGGGCTCAAAGGCCTCGGGGGCCTTAAACACGCCGAGGCACCAGGCCGCCGTGGAGCGCACGGCGCTGTCGGCGTCGCCGAGGGCGGCGATGAGCGCGGGCAGCGCGGCGGCGTCGCGGGCGGCGCTCAGGGCCTCCACAGCCTTAAACCGCACCTCGCTGCGCTCGTTTGCATCGCTGAGGCGGCCCAGCAGGGGCTCGACCAAGGCCAGGTCAGGCTGCTCGCGCAGGAGGATGCAGACCTCCTCTCGCAGCCGCGCCGCGGGATCCTCGATGAGCCGGGACAAGGCGCGGTGACCGGCCTCGCCGCCGATCCGCGCCAAGGTGCGGCAGACGTCCAGGCGTAAGGGCACGCTCGGATCCTCAAGCAGGCCGAGGAGATCATCCGCCACGTTGGCGCTGCCGAGCTGGCCCAGGCCCCGCACGGAGATTCGCCGCACGTCCTCGTCGGGATCCTCTAGCGCCGCGAGCAGCCAGGGCACGCTGCGGAGATCGCCGTGGGTCACGATCGCCTGCACGATCAGGCGGCGGGAGGCGACGGAGGAGGAGTCGAGCCGGGCGCCGAGGCGCTGGGCGAGGTCCAAGGCGCCCAGACGGCGGGACAAGGCGCGCTGGGCGACGGCGCGCACGGCGTCCTCAACGCCGGGGCTCACCGCGAAGTCCAAGAGGCCCTCGACGCTCTCGTCGTCGCGTCGAAGCTCCAAGCTCGCGATCACCGCGAGGCGCTCCTCCACCGAGGTCCTCATCACGGCATCCTGCCTTGTCGCGCCGGTCATCAGCATGAAGACGTACTTCCTCACCTTGATCGATACCACGCGCCAGAGCGTCAACGGCGCCCTGGGGGGCGCCCTGGGCGCAGGGTGCCAACACCGAGGGCCAAAGCGCCGCTCCATGCTCTAAAATGGGCGACCGAGCCCGGCGGCTGATGACAAAAAACGACAAGTCTCTATGGGCTTAGGCATGATCATCGGTTTGATCCCCGTCGCCGGAGCGCGGTTGATGAACGATCCTCACGGCCCGATCGTGCTCTTGGGGCGCTGCGGCCTTGATCGCCTCGCTGGGCCGCTTCGGGGGATCACCGGGGCTGAGGTGATCGTCTCCGGCTTCACCGACACGGCCCTGGCCCGGCGGATCGCGCCGTCGTTGGTGTATGTCGAT
>JADKFE010000084.1 GCA_016717595.1 Deltaproteobacteria bacterium
TAGCGCCTCAAGACCGTCAAGCACTTCGTGAAGAGAACTGAGCCTTGCTGCGTCGAAGACGATCCGCCGACGCGGGCGTCATCGGCCAAGTTTTGGCTTCTGCCGGTCATTCTGGGGCCATGATGTACGCGGAGATCTTGATCGGCGGACGTTCAACGTTCGCTCAAGGCTCGCTGGGGGCGAAGATCCACTCCTCCTGCATCAGGCGCGTGAGGGTCGCCCAGGCCTCGTCTTCGTGGATGGGCAGGCGGGCGAGGGCCTCTTGAACGAGGGTCTGGGCGGGGGTGGGGCCTTGGATGATCTGGGCGATGAGGGCGTCTAGGCCACGAAGCTCGACGTATGGGCCCGCCCGAAGGCGCGCCTCGACACGCTCGGGGAAACGGCCGGTCGAGAGGCGGCGCTCGGCCACACGCACCGCCGCCTGGGGGTTCCAGTCGAGGAGCAGCTCGGGATGGGCCTGGGGGTTCAGCGCGGGGCGCTCGGCGCGGTCGCCGTGGGTGACGAGCAGCTCCAGGCCGGGATGATCGAGGAGCTGCTCCAAGGCGGTCCAGCGCGCGCGGGGCGGCAGGGCGTCTAAGGCCTCCGCGGCGGGGCCGGGGCCCAAGGTGGCCGCGGGGGACCAGGCCCGGGGCTCTAACCAGCGCAGCATGTGCAGCCCGTGGGACTCAAGGGAGCTGAGCAGCTCCTCGACGCGGTAGGAGCGCGCCCAAGGATGGAGGTAGCGGTCGGCGAGCTCCGCCGGGGGCACCCGCAGGCCGTCGTCCCAAGGTGGGCGGGTCAAGGATCCACCCTCAAGCGCGGCGAGGAGATCCCGGGTGAGCGCCTCGCGGGCCTCAAAGGGGGCCTCAGCGCCGGCGATGAGCTGCACCGCCCGGGCGAGGCGGGCCACGGGCAGGCGGCCGAAGTGGGCGTAGACCATCAACGAGAGCACGCCGTCGGGGGCGAGCAGGCGGCGGAGGTGGCTGAGGCCACGATCTGGATCAGAGAGGTGGTGCAGCACGCCGGAGCACCAGATCACGTCGAAGCCGCCGGGCGCCAAGGCCAGGAGCGCCTCGACGCTGGCCTCATCGAGCAGATCGCCCTGGAGCAGCGTGAGGTTCTGGAGGTTGGCGCCGTTCTGGCCGGCGATCTCCAACGACGCCTCGCTGAGATCAAGGCCCACCACCTCGGCCTCGGGGTGCATCGCCGCGATCGGCACGAGCGCCGCGCCGGTGCCGCAGCCGAGATCGAGCAGGCGCACCTTCCGCGGGTAGGGCTCCCGATCGACCTGGGCGAGCAGCCAGTCGGGGAAGCTGTCGGCGCGAAGCTGCCAGCCGCCGGAGTTGGGGTACGGGAGGCGCCGGTAGAGCGCCTGAACTCGCCGAGTGATCTCGTCCATCCGCGCATTAGAGCACGACGAGGCGGTATGCTTAAGCGAACTCACGCTCTGGAGCCGAGAGATGACCCTCCCCCGCCTGCTCTTCTTGTGCGCGCCCCTGCCCCTGGTCGCCTGCATCGGCGCGGGGAGCCCCCCTTCGCCCTCCACGACCCCGCCCGAGGCGACGACCTCCGCGCCCCCGGAGACAGCCCCCGCCGAGCCCGTCGCCGTGGCGAAGGGCCCTGTTCGGCAGACCTGGGAGGCGCTGGTCGCCAGCGGCTGCGATCTGAAGGCGGCGCGAATCTTCACCTCCGTCGAGGCCCGGGTGGTGCGGAACGTGCCGTTCGCGCTCAAGGGATACCGCTTTAAGGATGTGAACCTGCGGCTGATCTTTGAGGCCGACGGCGGCTGGTACACCCCGCAGGTGGACGAGCCCCCGGCCTTGAGCCCCCAAGAGACCGCCTGTGTGGACCGCCTCAAGACCTTAGAGGCCGAGCTCTACAAGGCGATGCCGTTCCCTGAAGAGATGGCGGCGCGGATGACCCGGGACCACGCCCTGTTTGTGGTGCTGCGGATGTGGTCGCAGAGCCACGAGACGTCGCCTTATGGGGATCCCAAGTTCGCCCACGACGAGGACGGCACCTGGCGGATGTGGAGCACCTACGCCGACTGCACCCCGTCTGAGGACGGCGAGTGCGGCGGCTACTCGATCCAATGCCCCAGCGAGACGCCCTGCGAGAGCCTCGCCGCGGGCTAACCGCGCCCCTGCCCTACTTCTCGTCGTCGTCCGTCGCCACCAGGGCGCTGGATGACCAGAAGCTCGCGTTGCCCACCCAGAGCTGGCCCGTGAGGTACTCGGTGCCGCGGGGGTCTTTGCTCGACTTGCCGCGAAGGTGGCTGTTCCACACCTTGCCTTCAGGGCTGCGGGCCTCTTCAGGGTGCTCCAGGTTCATCACGATGCGCACCACGCCTTTGCTGGAGCCCTTGTGGATGAGGGTGATCGTGCCGTCGTCGTCGATGGACTCGACGATGGCGACGTGGCTTAGGGGATCGTCGAGCTTGCCGTTGCCGTTGCGATCGTAGGTGTTGTCGAAGAAGACCACGTCCCCCACCAAGGGGCGACGGCGGCGGTGGTAGAGGTCCTCTTCTTTGGCGAGGTCGTAGAGCGCGGCGGTGTTGAGCAGGCCGAGATCGTAGCCCGCGCGGGCGTAGCTCACGTTCACGAAGCCGGAGCAGTCGTACCGGTAGTTTTTGCCGTTGCAGGTGAGTGAGGTCTTGCCGATGTAGTGGGCCGCCGCCTTGGCCACACGCTCGCCGTCGGTCTCGCGGCCTCTGGCGGCGCGGCGCTCGCCTTTACGCTCGTCGCGACGGGCCTGCCGGGCGTCTTGGCGATCGTCTCGGCGGGCCTCGCGGCGGTCTTCACGGGCGTCTTTGCGGGCGGCGACACGCTCCTCACGGGTGGGGCGCTTCTTCTTGGCGGCGGGCTTCGGCGCGGGCTTGGGCGCGGGCTTCGCGGCGGGTTTGGGCGTCGGCTTCGCCACGGCCGCCTTGGGCGCGGGCGCGGGCGTAGGCTTCGTGGCGACGGGCTTCGGCGCGGGGGCTGGCGTGGGCTTCGCGGCGACGGGCGGCGGCGCGGGGGCTGGCGCCGGGCTTGGCGCCTGCTGCGCGGCGGGCGCAGAGCTCGTCTCTAAGCCTGGGTACTTGATCACTTTGGGCGCGCAGGCCAACGTCAGCAGGAGGAGCGGGAGCATGTCCCGATCGTTGCTCTTGACACGCCAATCGTCAAGCTGAAGTTGAAGATCATCTGATTAGGCGATCGCCTGGACCCAGACGATCGTTCAGCGCGCCCGGATGTGCAGGGTGATCCCCGCCGCGGCGCCCACCATCAGCGCCGGGGTGACGCCGTAGCCGAGCATCGCCGAGCGAGCGCGATCTTGGGCGAGGGCCTCGGCGTCGCCGGAGCTGCTGTGGCCCTCCAAGCGCCGGTCGATGAGCACGGCGCCGGTGTAGGCCCCCGCCGCGCCCAAGGCCGAGGCGACGCCGAGGATGAGCGGCACAGGCGCCTTCTCGCGCTCGGGCTCGGGCAGGCCGGTCTCGACTCGGGCGGACTGGCCCGCCTCTAAGATGAGCGCGCGACCGAAGACGACGTCCGCCCCGACGGCGACCTGGATGAGGTGGGTGCCGGGCGCCAAGGTGACGGGCTGCTCTTCGCGGATCACGCCGTCGACGTACAGGACGGCGTTGCCGGAGATGGGCCACACCTCGATGAACACCTCACCGCTCACGGTCTGGGCGGCGGCCTCCCAGGCGGCGCGGGGCTCGGGGCCCAGGCGGTCGTTAAAGAAGCCGGGCGCCATGACGGCGGCCTGGACAAAGTCGGGGGCGGCCTCAGCGGTCTTGCCGTCGTACACGTCGCTGGCGCCGAGCACCTGCCACAAGGTGGCGAGGTCTTGGGGGTCGGCGACACGCTGGAGGCAGCTCAGGTTGAGGATCGCGGCCTCGGCCACGCGCCGGGCGTCGTCTAGGGCGAGGTCGGTGACGTTGGTGACGGCGTACTCCACCTCGGCGTCGAGGTCGATGGTGGCGCACTCTTGGGCGGACGCGGCGCCAATAAAGCCCAACCAGGCGAAGATCATCGGCATTTGAAAGGCTCCCTGCGGCTGTCTAACTTTACGCGGGTGTTGTTCTCATCGACCTTCACCGGGCAATCAAAGACGGTCTCGCCGCCTTGGGAGAAACGCACGGTGTACTCGCCGGGCTTGAGCTCGACGCGGCTCGGCGTGGTGACGCTCTTGCCCGCGACCGTGGCCGTGAGGCCAGCGGGGTCGGAGAGCAAGGAGTAGCTGATCGTCGCCGCGGAGGCCGCGGGGGTCTCTGGCGTCGGGGTGGGGGGCGCGGGGCTCACCGCGGGGGTCACCGCGGGCGCGGGCGCGGGCGCGGGTTTGACCGTGGCGTCTTGTTTGGGCGTCGTCTTCGTGCGGGTGCCGGTCGGCGATGGCGTGGGGGCGGGCTCTACGACGACGGGCACCTCGACGGCCGCGGGCTCAACGACCGGGGCCACAGGCTCGACCTCAGGCGCGGGCCCAGGCTCGGGGCGCAAGAAGAACCACCACACGAGCACGGCGACCAGGCCCGCGGCGAGCACGGCGCCGCTTCCGACGACCACGGGCAGCCAGCTCGGCACCTCGTCATCGTGGGCTGGGGGCGTGACCGGGGCGCGCGGCGTGCTCTCGGCCTCGGCGGGCGCCGCGGGGGCCTCGGCCTTGGCCGGAGGGGTGACCGAGGGGGCGCCGCGGGTTTGTAGGGTGCCGGAGATCTCGCGCAGGTCGGGATCGTTGGCCAGGGCGGCGAGCCGTGACTCGACGAGGGGCGGCACCACCTTTCTCGCGTAGCGGCGAAGCTCGGGGCCGGGGAGGTTGTCGGCCAAGGCCCCCAGGCGCTCCTCGACCTGCTGCGCGTTGAGCCGAACCTCGGGGGAGAACGCCAACATCCCCTCGACGATCTCCATGAGCGGCTCGCCGCCTTGCAGGCCACGGAGCTGCTCGAGGTGCTCAGCGCGGCGCTTGTTGTACGAGGTCTCCTGCAGCGGCAGACGCTCAAAGCGGCCGCCGGTCAGGAGCTCCCACAGGGTGATGCCCAAGGAGTAGATGTCGGACTCGGGGCCGGCCTCGCCGTGCAGCCAACGCTCGGGCGCCATGTAGCGCTGGGTGCCGAACTGCACGGACTGGGTCTGGGCCTCACGCTCAAACTCGGCGCGGGCGACGCCGAAGTCCATCACCTTCACCACGCCGCCTGAAGAGAGCAGGAGGTTTGAGGGCTTGATGTCGCGGTGAACCACCCGGAGGGGCTGGCCGGTCTGGGGGGAGCGGGTCGTCCAGGCCGCGTGCAGGGCGGAGGCGGAGTGCTCGATGATCGCCGCGCAGACCCGTGGGGGCAGGCCACGCTCACGGGCGCGGTCGGCGGCGTCTAAGAGCGCGGCGCCGTCTACCCCCTCGACGTACTCCATGAGCACCGCCGCCCGCTCGCCGACCTGGGTGAGCGCGTGGACCTTGACGACGTGGTCATGGTTGAGCTGCGACATCAGCCGCGCCTCGTCTCGGGCCCGGGCGGCGAGCTGGTTGTCGCGGGCGAACTCCTCGTGCAGGAGCTTCACGGCCATGCGCTGCACGAGGCCTTCAGGGCTGTACACATCCGCGAGATACACCGCGCCGAAGCCGCCTTTGCCGAGCGGCTTGAGCAGACGGATCTTGCGACGGTTCGTGTCCTGAAGCTCAACCTGCACGGTGCTCACCCGGGCGCTCAAGTCCGCCCACCTTGAAGGTCACAATAAACGAGCGCGCTCCCCCTGGCAAGCGAGGCCGTTTTTGGGGGATCGGCCTCAGGTGAGGAGCTGGAGGCGACCTTTGAGCAGGGCCCGGGCGATGGTGATGAGGTGGACCTCGTCGGGGCCATCGGCGATGCGCGCGGCGCGGGCGTACCGGTACCAGCGGGCGAAGGGCACATCGTCGCTGTAGCCCAGGCCACCGTGGGTTTGGATCGCGTCGTCGAGGACCTTACAGAGCGCCTGGGCCACCTGGGTCTTCGCCATCGACGACCACACCTTCACCTCTTGATGATCCAGGCCCTGCTCCAGCATCCAGGCGCAGCGCAGGGTCATCAGGTCACCGGCGTGAACGGCCATGGCGCCTTCAGCGAGCTTGAGCTGCACGAGCTGGTGCTCCCCGAGGCGTTTTCCGAAGCTCACCCGGCGGTTGAGGTGCTCGCGGCTGAGCTGCAGGGCGCGGTCGGCGAGGCCCAGCCAGCGCATGCAGTGGGTGAGCCGGGCGGGGACGAGGCGCTGCTGGGCCAAGGCGAAGCCCCACCCTTCGCCGCCGAGCACATCTTGGGGGCCGACCCGCACGCCGTCGAAGGACAGCTCCCCTTCGCGGTGGGCCAGAAGCGGCTCGGCCATGACCGGGATGTCGCGCAGGTAGGTGACGCCGGGGGCGTGGCGATTCACGACGAACAAGGTGGCGCCGCTCAGCGGATCGTCGCTGGTGCGGGCCATGACCAGGAGGAAGCTGGCGTCGCGGCCGCCGGTCGTGTACCACTTGCGCCCGTTGATCACCCAGCCGTCGCCGTCGCGATCGGCGCGGGTGCGGAGGTTGGTGGGGTCGGCCCCAGCGCCCGGGCGCGGGCTCGGTCATGCAGAAGGCGCTGGTGATCTCCCCGGCGCACAGCGGCTTGAGCCAACGATCTTTGACGGCCTGATCCGCGACCTGGATGAGCAGGTCCATGTTGCCTTGGTCGGGGGCGTCGCAGTGGAACACCCGGGGCCCGACCATAGACCGGCCCATCTCGCGGAACAGCGCGCACATGCCCATGACGCCCAAGCCCAAGCCGCCGTGCTCCACGGGCAGGTGCGGCGCCCAGAGCCCGGCGGCTTTGACCTCGGCCTGCAGCGTGTGGAGGGTGTCGTGTCGCCCGGCGGCGTCTTGGGCGATGATCTCATCCTCAACGGGGATCACACGCTCATCGACGAAGCGGCGAACCTGGCCACGAAGCTCGGCCAAGGCCGGGGGGAAGGTGAAGTCCATCAGGGCTCCCCGACCTGGTCGTCGAGGTCGAAGCGGGGGTTGGAGAGGGCCAGCTCGCTGGCCAGCAGCGCGCGGAGGCCCTGGAGCAAGGTCTCATCGTCGGGGGGGACGTCCCCGGCGAGCACCCGCGCGCTGAGCCGGGCCTGTTGATCGTGAAGGCGCCGGGCGCGGTCTTCAGCGGCGAGGGGGCCCTCGGGGGCGTCCTCGTTGAGCAGCATCGCCAACAGGCCCATCGCCTGCTCATCCAGCGCCTCGCCCACCTTGAGGCCCCGGGCGACGCCGCCCAAGAGGTGCGCGGCGACCTTCACCCGGAAGGCCTGGGCGGGATCCTCAACACGCAGCTCTTTGGCCAGAAACGTGGCCACGGCGGCGAGCACGGCGACGTTGTCGGGAGGCGGTCTCATGGGGCGCTCGTGGGGGTTTGGGCTTGGCGGGCGATGAGGCGCAGGGCCTCGTACTCCATCTCGGCGGCGCGCCAAGGAATCGCCAGCAGCTCTAAGTCACGCTCGGGCCCCACGAGCACCCGCTGGCCTTGGAGGATCGCCCCCGCCGCCCAGCGCAGGTTCCCGTAGACCTCCCAGAAGGTCAGCTCCTGGGCGCTCACCGCGCGGCCCGAGGCCGCGGTGTAGGCCTCAACAAACGGCGCCCGGCGGCAGAGGCCCCCGACGGCGCGGTCCAAGGCGCCAAACCGCCAATCTCGCACACACAGCCAGCCGAGATCCTCCAAGGGGCTGCCCCAGTGGGCGAACTCCCAGTCGAGCACGCCCGTGAGGCCCTCGGGCTCAAAGAGCAGGTTCCCTGTGCGGAAGTCGCCGTGAACGAGGGTGATCTCGCCCGGCGGCGGGCGGTTCTTGAGGAGCCAGGCGAGGCCCGCGGCCTGGGCCGGGCGGGCGCAGGGCAGGCGCTCCATGGACTCCCGCAGCGCGTCGAGGGAGGCGGCGACGGGGTCTTTGGGCACGGGCAAGGGCAGCGTGACTCTGTCTGGAGTCACGGTGTGAATCGCGGTGAGCGCCTCGGCGAGCTGGGTGGGCGCCTTCTCTCGGGCGCCAGCGAGGGCCGCATCACGGGTGACCTTGGCCCCCAAGGTGACGCCGGGCAAGAGCGCCATGGTGTACGCCCAGGCCCCGGGTCGCAGCAGGCCCTCGGTGAGCCAACGCGCGGCGGGGGTGGGCGCGCCGGCGGCGACGGCGGCGTTGATCACCTCATGCTCTTCGCGGCGACCCAAGCTGCCGGGCAGGGCCACGGCGGGATCGCCCCGAATCACGAGGGCGCGCTCGGCGCCGTCGGCCAGGCGAACCTCCACGCGCCAGATCTCTTGGCAGGCGCCGCCGCCCAGAGGCTCTAAGCGGGTGAGCTGGGTGTCGGGGCCCAGCGCCGCCTGGAGGTAGGCCAGGGCGCGGGCGCGTAAGGTGGGGTCGGGTGCGTTGGCGGCGATCATCAGGCAGGATCATGGACGCTCGGCCCTGCCCTCGCAAGCGCCTGAGCAAAAAACGGAGGTTGTGTGGAGGCTGAGCGGCTCACCTTGTCGATCGAAGGGAACGACTGCCCGGCGCTCTCCTGGGGCGAAGGCCCGTTGGTGCTCGCCCTGCACGGCTTCCCCGACCTGCCGCTGACCTGGCGTCACCAAGGCCCCGCCTTCGCCAAGGCCGGATATCGCCTCGTCGCGCCCACCCTGCGCGGCTACGCCCCAAGCCTTCGCCTGCCAGACGTGCGCGTGGCCACCCTCGCCCGGGACACGCTCTCGCAGCTTGAGCAGCTCGGCGGCGGCCCGGCGGTGATCTTGGGCCACGACTGGGGCGCGGTCATCGCGACCGCCGCGGCGTCTCTGGGCGGCCCGGCGCGGGTTCGGGCCTTGGTCACCTTGGCCGTTCCCCACCTCGGCGGGGCCTTGGGCGCGCTGTTGCACCACCCCGCCCAGCTCCTTCGTTCGGCGTACATGCTGCGGTTTCAGCGGGAGGCCGCCGCCCGGGCGTGGCTCGGCGCCGGGGATCTCGACGGCGTGCGGGCGCTGTGGGCGCGCTGGTCCCCCGGATACACCCCCGAGCCCGAGGCCCTCGACGCCGTGCTCGACGCCTTGAGGAGCCCCGAGGCGCTCACCGCCACGACCGCCTATTACCGGCAGGCCGTCCGCCCCGGCGCCGGGGAGAGCTGGCGGCTGATGCTCGGCCAGGTCCCCTGCCCCGCCCTGCTGTTGATGGGTGAGGACGACGGCTGCATCGGCTGGGACTTCGCCCGACGCTCGGCCAAGCCCGAGTACTTTCCCGCCGGGCTCACCGTCACCGGCCTCGCCAACGCCGGGCACTTCGCCCACCAAGAGCGCCCGGACGAGGTGAACACGGCCGCCCTCGCCTGGCTTCAGCGCCTCGGCCAGAGCGCCCACAGCCACAGCGGCGAGCCCTGAGCCAGCTCGGTGAGCGCGACCTTGAGGCCACGCTCGGAGAGAAAGCCCGCGCCGATGGGCGAGACCGGGATCGGCCGCCAGGGCAAGAACGCGCGCTCCGCCGACCACGGCCAGGCCCAGGCCACGCCGAGGCCCCCGGTGGTCATGGCGTCTAAGAGCGGGTGGCTCATCACGACGGCGGCGCAGAGCGCGGCGAGGCGGAGGGGCTGGGGTTGGCCCCGAAGACGGGCGATGAGGCCGACGAGCACGCCCACGAGCGCCGCGAAGACGATGGAGTGGCTCGCGCCGCGGTGGCCAAAGGGGTGGGCGTAGGGGATGCCGAAGGCGAAGGCCACGACGTCGGCGTCAGGCAAGAGCGCCAGCGCCGAGAAGCCGACCATCGCCCCGGCGAGCTGGGACGTGCTGGCGCCGCCGCCCGCCCAGAGCCGCCCAGCGGCGAGGCCGACGATGACGTGCCCGACGCTCGCCACGCCCGGTCAGGCCGCGCGGCGACGGCGGGAGAGCGCGAGGCCCGCGGCGACGAGGCCGGCCAAGGACGCCGCGCCGCCGGAGACGACGCTGCACCCGACGCTGCTCGACAAGGAGGCGGAGAACTCATCGCCGTGCACCACGAGCTCCGCCGCCACCCCCTCACAAGAGCCGGTGACGCGGCGCTCGTGGTCGGGGTTGTAGGTGTAGCCCAGGCGCTCCCCTTCGCCGGTGATCGGCGCCCCGGCCAAGCTCCAGGCGCAGCGGGAGCCAAAGACCGGCTCCCCGGCGGCGTCTGTCGTGAGCGCGATCACGCTGAGCGGATCCCCGGTCTCGGCCTCGGCCTCGTCGTCGCCGTCGAGGCGAACGCTGGCGACGGCGTAGGGCTCCACAAACTCCACGTCCAAGACGCCGACCTCAACGCTGTTGATCACGAGCTGGATCACTTGGGGCCCGGCGGCCTCAGCGCTCAGGCTGATGTACTGCCGGTCTAAGCCCAGGCTCGCCTGGGGGGCGCCCACGAGCACCCCCTCGGCGCTGAGCCCGGCCAGGGGCGCGAGGCCGTACAGGCGCTCACCCTCGGCAAAATACTGCACCTCAAAGGTGCCTTCCCCGCCGACGACGACCTGGGGCGCGGCGCTCACCCCAACCTGCAGCGGCTCCCCGGCCAGCTCGTGAACCCGAGAGAAGTAGCGCAGCTCATCGGGGCGCTTGACGACGACGGACGCGGCGTCACGCACCTCCCCCTCGTCGTCGAGCACCGTGATCTCCACCTCCCCCGGGGCCAGGGCGACGGCGTCATAACGGATGGCGTCGTCGTCGATCTCGGGGTCGGGCGGCACGGGCGTGAGGCTGAGCACGCTGGGGTCGGAGCTGACGATCTGCCAGGCGTTCATGTTGTCGCGACGGCCACGGCGGTCGGCGGTGAGCACAAACACCGCGCCCTCGACCAGCAGGGGGGCCAGCTCATCCACCCGCTGGGCCCCGACAAACTCGGTGACGATGTTGTCGGAGATCACCACGGGCTCACCGCAGGCGGACAGGGCGGAGAGGGCGCTGAGCAGGAGGACGTTCGGCAAGGCTCGCATACACACTCCAGGTTGTCACCTCGGCGCCCTGCAATCGTCGGGCCAGCGTGGGTCTCGGTGGCGGAGGATCCCCTGGTGATCGCCGTTATCGACGCGCCGCGCCCTGACCCGCGGCCCGGGGGGATCCGTCGAACCACGATCTGAATGTCGTGGTTTGCCGCGGTGGTTTGGAGACACGCCGATGGGCGGAGGTGCAGAGGCGCCTGCGCCGGGCTAACACTGCCCAGGTTCAACCGGAGCGCCCGTGATTCAGGCCGTCACCTTCGACTTCTGGGACACCCTCGTCATCGACGACTCCGACGAGCCCGCCCGCGCCGCTCGGGGCCTGCCGACGAAGGTCGAGACCCGCCGCCAGCTCTTCGTCGAGGAGGTGCTGCGCCACCAGCCCGGCGTCAGCCCCGGTCGCGCCGCCCAGGCCCTGCAGCAAGCCCTGACCGCGTTTGGCCGCCAATGGAAGGTCGAGCACCGCACGCCCCCCGTCGCGGAGCGGCTGCGTGAGGCCCTCGCGCTTCTGGGCCTCGGCGCCACCCCGGGCTTTGACGCCTTGGTCGCCGCCTGGGAAGACATGGAGGTCTTGATTCCGCCCACCCTGGCCCCCGGCGTCGCCGAGATGTTGCCCGCCTTGGCCGAGCGCGCCAAGATCGGCGTCATCTCCGACACCATCGTGACCCCTGGCCGTGGCCTGCGTCGCATCTTGGCCGACTACAACCTGCTCCAGCACTTCGACGTGCTGATCTTCTCCGATGAGCGCGGGGCGTCCAAACCTTCGCCGGTCGTCTTTGAGCTCGCCGTCGCAGAGCTGGGTGTGCCCGCGGCCAACGTCGCGCACATCGGCGACCGCGAGGTGAACGACGTCGATGGCCCCCGGCGCGCCGGGATGCGGGGCGTGCTCTACACCGGCTGTGTCGATCGCCGCGTCCCCGGCACCCCCAGCGAGGCCGACGCCGTGCTCACCCACCACGATCAGCTCCTCACCCTCATCTCTACGCTCTGATCCCCCGACCCCTGCTGCCGCCGAGGCCCCATGACACTCACAGACGCCCAGCGCGCCGCCCTCGCCGCGCTCACCGCTCGTTTTGACGGCGCGTTCCCCCAGCGCTCGGGCCAGTGGCGCCGGGTGGGTCGGGAGTCCGAGCACCCCGTGGTCACCCCCGATGGCCAGGCCGGTGACATCAACGATCTGTGGCCGATCTTGGGCGAAGGCGGCGACCTCAAGATCAAACGAGAGGGTGAGCTGGTCGTCTCGATGGAGGGCGAAGAGTACGGCTACTGCGCTGAGGTAGGCCGGGGCACGATCGAGGTCATCCTGAGCCCGTCGGACGACCTCGTGGATCTCGAGCGAAAATACCTCGTCGCCATGGAGCGCCTCGTGCGCGCCGCCGACGCCAAGGGCCTGCGGGTGTTGGGCTATGGCATGCAGCCGGTGCAGGCGGGCACGGCGGAGTTCATGGCGCCCAAACAGCGCTACGGCGCGATCTTAGAGGCCCTGGGCCCGATCTGGCTGTGGTTCACGCTCACCGCGAGCGATCAGGTTCACATCGACGTGAGCCGCGAGGAGTGGGTGCGCCTCACCAACCTGGGCAACCTGCTCTCGCCGGTGACCGTGGCGCTGTGCGCCAACTCCTCTGTGTTTGAGGGCAAATACCAAGGAATGGCGTCGTCGCGGGAGGGCCAGATGGGCCGCATCGGCGCCGCCGAGTTCCGCCACGGCATGCCCGTGGGCGCCGCGGAGGACGCCGCGGCCTATGTGCTGCAGCGCGCCGTGCAGCCGCTGTTGGTGCGCCGGGTGATGGGCCTCATCGTGCCCGGCCAAGGCAGCTTCTTGGACTATGTCGAGGCCGAGCGCCCCGACGAGGACACCCTGTGGGACGCCTTCTTGCTGCACGAGCACTACATCTGGAACAGCGCCCGGCCCCGCTCGGCCATCGGCACGATCGAGCTTCGTGCGGCCTGCCAGCAGCCCCCCGAGGAGCCCTTCGCCGCCGCCGCCTTGGGCTTGGCGTTCATCGCCGCCGCCGATGAGCTTGAGGCCTTGATCCGCGCCCGGCTGGGCGACGACCCTTGGCCCCAGATGCGCGCCTGGCACCACGCCGCCGTGGTTCATGGCCTCGCCGCCGACGAGCCCACGCCGGGCCTGCTCGACGAGCTCCTGCGACTGTGTGAGGACGGCCTCCGCCGCCGCGGCCGGGGCGAAGAGCGTTACCTCAAGGCCCTGCGCCGCCGGGTGCAGCGCGCCGAGAACCCCGCGCAAGAGGCGGTGCGCCTGCTCGCCACGGGCGGCCCCGCCACCTTGGTCGAGCGGTTCGCGTGGCCGGTGCCTTAGGCCGCGCGACTAAACAAGCGCCCGCCGTGCCCTCGGCGGCACCGGCGGCCCCCAGGGGATGCAGCCCGTCGAGCCCGAGAAGTCTTCGCCAAAGATGCACTCGTTCGCGGCCTCTGTGCCCGCGCCGTGCTCGGCCTCGCAGGCCACCCGAAGCGCGTCACAGCACGCCGAGACCTCCTCGGCGGGCAGGCCGTTACAGTCGCCTTGGGCGCTGGTGTCGGTGACGCTGGTGTCGGTGACGTTCGTGTCGACGACGTCTGAGTCTTGGGTGTCGCCGCTGGTGTCGGTGATCACGGCCTGGGTGTCGTCGGTCTTGGCCTCGTCGCCGCCCACACAGGCGGTCATGGCGAGCACGACGCTGGAGGCGGCGAGCAGGGCTTTGTGGCGAAGGAGGGCGCGGGAGATGGACATGGTGGTTCGCTCCGGTTGAGAGGGGTTTAGCGGAGAAAGACGGCGGCGGTCTCGGCCTTGGCCTCGTCCCAGGCGGCCTGGGCGTTGAGGCCGGCCTGGGTGAGCCCGGGGACGATCACGGTCTGTATCGTGTCGACGAAGAGGCCCCGGGCGAAGCCGCCGTCACACACCCCGGCCTGGCCCAGCTCGGGGCGGATCTCGCCGCCGCGGGGCAGGCGGGGCACCTCGTGGCGCACCTGATGGGCGAAGGCGTCCACCAGGTAGCGGCTGGTGCGGGCCCGGGCGGCGGCGTCGAGGCGCGGCATCAACAGGCCCAGAGTGCGCCAGCCAAAACGTGCGTGGCTCACCTCATCGGCGAGGATCTCGCCCAAGAGCGTCGCCAGGGGGCCGTCGTCAAGCTCCGCGTGCTCGGCGCGGATGATGCTCACGGCGATGGTCTCGGACATGCAGCCGACGCTGATGATGTTCCGCGCCGCGCCCTCGATGGCCGAGACCTCCTCGTGCAGCGGCACCGGCGCCAGCTCGGGCAGGGGCGCCACGGGCACACCGCCCAAGGCCAACACCACCCCGGCGCACTGTTCGGCGTGGCGCAGCTCATCGGCGATGGCGGCGGGCAGCTCCGCCAAGGCCGCGGGCGGCGCCCCGGCGCGCATGAGGCTCGGCACCAGCCCGGCCCAGACCTGGGCGGAGATGTGCTCGTTCACCATGCGGCCGCGCCAGGTACGAATCGCCATCTGGCGCTCGGGCTCGGAGAGCGGCGGCAGGGCCGAGAGGTCGGGCTGGCGGGCCTGGGCCTCGCGGCGCAGGTCGAGGAGGATCGGGGCGGCGGCGCGCTCGGTCATCGGCTCTTCGGGGGGAGTGGTCATCGTTCGCTCCTTGTGAGCCCATCCTACCCGCGCCTTCTCTCCTGTGAATCAGAATGTTCCGAACCCCATTGTTCGGAGCCCCCGTATAATGGCCCCATGGATCACCAGTCCCTCCGCTGCTTCGTCGCCGCCGCCGAGACCGAGACCTTCCGTGTGGCCGCCGCCCGCGTGGCGCTGAGCCCCGCGGCGCTGTCCGACCGCATCGCCAGCCTCGAGGATCAGCTCGGCGTGGCGCTGTTCACCCGCACCACCCGCCGCGTCACCATCACGGAGGCCGGCACGCGGCTGCTGCCCCACGCCCGCAAGCTCCTCGACGACGCCGCGCGCTGCCGGTCCGTGGCCCTGGGTGACCGAAGCCCCCTGCCCTTCGCGCTGACCCTCGGCACCCGCGCCGAGCTTGGCCTGAGCTGGCTGTGCCCGGCCTTGGCGCCGTTGGAGGCCGAGCGCCCCGAGCGCACGCTGCACCTGTACATGGCGGATTCCGGCGCGCTCCTCGATCGCCTGGAGCGCGGCGCCTTAGACGCCGTGGTGCTCAGCGCCCGGCTCACCCGACCCCACCTTGAGACGGCGCTGCTCCACGAGGAGGCCTACGCCTTCGTCACCGCCACAGACGGCCCCCGCGCGGCGCATGAGGCCCGGGGCTTCACCCTGCTGGACGCCACGCCCGATCTGCCCCTGTTCAGCTACCTCTTGGACGCCTTGCCCGAGGGCCCGCCGTGGCGCTTCGCCGATCATCGCTACGTCGGCGGAATCTCGACGATCCGCCATCAGGTGCTCGCCGGTCGTGGGGTCGCCGTGCTGCCGCGGTACTTCATCCACGACGACCTCGCCGCCGGTCGTCTGGTGGAGCTGCTGCCCAAACGCCCGCCCCGAAGCGACTGGTTTCGCCTGATCTGGCGCGCCGATCACCCCCGCGCCGACGAGCTCGTGCGCCTCGCGGCCTCGTTGCGCGCCTGGCCCCTGCGCTGAGCCGCCGAGCGCGCTACGCTTCCCGCCATGACCACCCCCCTCGACGCCGCCCTTCGGGGCCACACCCGCGCGCTCCTCACCCTCTGGCGCCCCAACCGCAAGGGCCCGCCGGATCGCCTCACCCACGACGAGCTGCGTGAGGTGGCCCAGGCCGTCAAGCGCCTGTCCGCCGGCTTGAGCGGCGAGCGCACCAAGGCCGGCCGCGACTACCTGGGCACCGACGACGGCCGCACGGCCTACCTCCTGCACTTCTGGCCCGTGAGCTACGCCCAGACCCGCGCCGCGCTCAAGCTCGCCGGGCTCAGCCCACCCCCAGGCGGCGGCCGGGTGTTGGAGCTCGGCGCGGGCCCCGGCCCCGGCGCGATGGCGCTTCTGGATGAGGGCTGGGCAGAGCTTCATTGTGGTGACCGCAACCCCGACGCGCTCCAGAGCCTCCGCGCCCTCACCCACGATCACGCACAGACCTTCGTGTGGGATGGGGAGGCCCCCGACGCCGCCTTGCCCCCGGGCGAGTTTGACCTGCTCTTCGCCAGCCATGTGCTCAGCGAGCTGTGGAAGCGCGCCCCCGACCGTGTGGAGCGGCGCCTCGCCCTGGTGCAGTCGTTGATCAAGCGCCTGCGCCCTGGCGGTCACCTGCTCTTGATCGAGCCCGCGACCCACCTGCTGAACGCCGAGCTGCTCACCCTCCGCGACGCCGCCGCCGCCTCGGGTCTGTTCATCACCGCGCCCTGTGTGCCCCAAGGGCCCTGCCCGGCCCGCGCCGAGGGGGTCGCCTGCCACGCCGCGACGCGCTGGACACCTCCGCCGCTCACCGAGCAGCTCACCCGGGCCGCGTTCATCAGCAAAGAGGCCCCGGCGTTCTCGTATCTGTGTTTGGCCGCGGAAGGGCACGCCGACAGGCCGCCTGCTGGCGCGCTGCGGGTGATCTCCGAGCGGCTGACGAACAAGGCCGGGCGCGAGCGGGTGGTGACCTGCGGCGCCGATGGCAAACAGTCGCTCTCGGCGCCGCCGGGCCAGGGAGACGTGGCGGGCGCGGTGGCGGCAGCTCAGCCGCGGGGACGGCGTCGTGGTGGAGGGCGCCGAGCGCCGGGAGACGGGGCTGGGGCTGACGGCGGGGAGCGTGGTGACGGGGTGGCGGTGAGGGGCGGTGGTGAGCGGGGTTCAGGGGCTCGGTGGGGGCGCGGGGCGTTGAGCGTTGTGGCGACACGGACGCGTGGGAGCCGGCCCCTGATCGTTCGTGGTCCGCGACACCATCGCCGGGACCGCTCGCCCGGGTTCGTCGCTTCGGGGCTCTCGGTGGGGTCGCGAGGCGTTGAGCGTCGTGGCGACACGGACGCGCGGGAGCCGGCCCCTGATCGTTCGTGGTCCGCGACACCATCGCCGGGACCGCTCGCCCCGGCCCATCCAGGGTCGGGGGTCGCTGCGCATTCGGCGAGCTTCGGCCGTCACGGCCTCCCGCTCGCCTCCTGAGCTCCCGGTGATGGCGTCGCTCCCCACGAACGCGGGGCCGACCCCCTCGCTGGTTGTGGTGCTGCGGGCTCAAGGCCGGGCGGGAGCAGCGAGGGCGACCACCGCCACCCCAACGCCGCGGGAGCGCGGCCCGAAGCGCGGCGCCGAGACCAGGCCACAAACGCTCACCCGCCGACGCCGCGCCCAACCGCGCCGCGTCTGCGCGGTGTACGATCACAGACCGGCGCGCTGGCGCCATTCCCCTTGAGCCACCCTCCCCGGAGCCCCGGTGACCTTCACCTCCCAAGAGCTGCACCTCATCCGCCTCCTCAGCGAGCGGTTTGACGTTCACGAACTCTACCGGACGCTCGTGGGGCTCTCGGACGAGGCCCCGCTCAAGGCGCGGCTGATGGAGCCCACGAGCACCACCCCCCTGGCCTTCGCCACCCACGCCGTGTTTGTGCTCAGAGCGGCGGGGCTCATTGAACACGCGCTGTTCGCCGCCTTGGTCACCGAGCGGGCGTCCCTCGCCGGGGAGATCTGGGGCGTGGCGGCGCTGTTCGGCGTGTCGCACCCCGACGCGGCGCCCGTTGAGCCGCTGCCCGAGCACTTCGCGGCGCTCGCCGAGGCCCACGCCGCCCTGCGCACCTTCGTTGGCCGCGCCGAGCAGCTTGCGCTGCTGCGCGCCGTCTTGTTGCCCGGCCCGGCGCGGCCCGCGTCTGTGTGCAGCCTGCAGGGCATGGCGGGTGTAGGCAAGAGCTTTCTGGTGGAGCGTTTCTACGCCGAGCACCGGGCGAGCTTCCCCGGCGGTCACCTCAAGATCACCCTCGGTTATGACGCCGTCCCCACCGCTGAGGGCCTGCTGAGCGACCTCGCCGAGCGCCTGGGTGTGCTTCAAGGCCCGGGCCGGGTGGAGGAGCGTGTGCGCGGCGCCGTCATGGCCACCCGCGCGCTGGTTCACCTCGACAACCTCGACAGCGAGGAGCAGGCCCAGGCCGCCGTCGTTGGCGGGCCGCCTGCCGGGCGTGCCGATTGTGCTGAGCGGGCGTTACCAGTTTGGCCGTGCCACGCCGGGCTGGCAGCGGGTACACGTCGAGCCGTTCTCTGTGTCGTATGCGCTGGCCCAGCTCAAGGCCTGAGGCCGTGGCCGAGGTCGCCCGCGGGTGGATGACGCCGCGCGTCTCACCCTCGTCGGCGCCTTGGGAGGCCTGCCCATGGCGATTCCTCGCCGCGTCGTACCTGAACGCCGGGGGCGAAGTGCGACTTCTTGGCGAAGCTCGCGGCCTCGGGGGCTGTCGCTCAAGCCCTTCACCGCGTCGGACACCGCCTACCTCGACCGTACCGAGCGGGCGTTGCGCGCCACGTTCGCGCTGT
>JADKFE010000085.1 GCA_016717595.1 Deltaproteobacteria bacterium
CAAGGATTTGTGCTATGCTCCATAGAGTCGTGCGTTACCGATGAGGAGTTCTTCGATTCGAGCCGCCCGTATCCTCGCTCCTGCCCCATTCCGCCGCATGGTGCCTTGATGAACCTCTTACTGTCCTGTCCGATATGCGCGAACAAGCGATCCCCTCCGCTGTCCCTACAGCCGCGTGGAATCGCGCCGAGCCCTGCTCGCACGCAACGCTCCGTTGATCATTTGCCCACGCTGCGTACCTCGCACCTTCGCCGGATGCCCCTCACCCCAGCGGCACGTCAAGACCGCGAGGCCTCCGCCCACCGCCGCGACGGCGTCAAGGTCTTTCATCGACAACGGACGGCCCATAGCCAACCCTACCGAGAGGCCAGTCGCCGACTCGCGCAGCGCAACCTTCTCACCGACAGTCGCAATGCCGCCGCCGTGTGTCTTCAACATCCATGACCCTGGCCCGTTAGCGAACCCAGCGATCTCGAACATCCCGGTTTGACACACCAGTCTTGAAGCGCAGCGCTCGCGCCAAGACGCCACACCATCCCATTCGCTCTGAGTTCTGCCCCCTCCTTCTCCTAATCACCATGATGGTTGTCTCTGTTCGGATTCGCCGACAATGCATGCCTCAACCTATCGGTCACAAGTCGCGGTGCAACCCCCAGGCCAAGAAAATGACACCTCTCAGGGCCCCACGGGCTTGCCATCGTTCGGCAGCCCGGGCGCAGAGCTCACTCCAAGCTCCGCGCTGTTGTCCCAGCAAGGGATGGGCAACCAAGCGGTGCAAGAGATGATCAACGCATCGGGGCAACAGTCCGCCGACAAGCCTCCCGCCGACAAGCCCCCTGCGACCAATCAGAGCTTCGCTCAACACTATGCCAAATGGCTCAACGATCGTATCGCTGAGGTAGATAAGCTCCCCAAAGACCAACAGGCCAAAGTTGCGCGCTCACTCCTACTGCAGACCGTGCAGGTGGGCGCCAAAATGAAGGCCGGCGAGACGGTTGACCTCGCCAAGCTGTCGTCCAGCCCCAACCTCAGCGAGCATGGCGTAGAGAAGCCCGACGATCTGCCAGAGGACTGGATCTTCTCCACCCAACGCCTGCTATCGCGATTCGATGGCGGCGTGCCTGGGTTGAAATTTAAGGCTGTAAGCGTCAATGTGCCCAAGTACAACCAGCATACTGCTGACGAGGGGCTCAAGATCGGAGACAATGAGTGCTTTGACACGGTGAGGGAGATGGTGCATGATGGAGGCTCAGGCGCAACTGTACTAAATCGTGACAAACGCATCCAGATCGGGGTAGCCGAAAACGAGCATGGCCACCTGACATCAATCGACACCTCAGCCGCAGAGCAGGGTACAAACTACATCAACCAGCAGCTTCTGGACGACCGGGGAGTGATGGTGGGGGTGAGTAACGTGGATAGCGATATAAACGTTGATAAACTCACCGACCATTGGGTCACGATCACCGGCCACTACACCGACCAGGATGGCCGTGTACACTACACATTCAATGAGCCAGGAACTAAACAGGAGGCAAAGAAGACTGGCACCATGACCATCGACAAGGATGGTCGTATGGTGAAGAAGGGTGACAATAAGTTGAAACCGGTCGTAGATAGACCTTACGAGGTCAGCATGGTGCGTCCGCACGAACCTCTCTCCGAGGGCAAGCAGCCCAACAGCACCACGGGCGTGAAGCAATAAACTAAGCCTTGTTGAACGTATGCCAACCTCTGGAGAGATCAATGAACAAGACCCGTGTTGAGCAAGACTTCAGCCTGCCCTCTCTGTCCGACGGGGGTAGCTGCCAAGAGCTGCCGCCGATGTCGGCGCAGGCGTGCTTCGCGCCCTATGGAAACCAAGCCTTTAGTGAGGACCACCTTCAAACGGGAGACGACGGCGGGGGCGGTGACAGTCAGGCCTCCTTTTGCCCGGTTCCTAATGAGAACTATCCGTATTCTGACGACACCTTTAAGGAGATCAAGAAGATGTCCCCACTAGATACTCGCCTACGCCGAGAAGTATGGTGTCCCGCCAGCGGCCGTGGCCGGCGCCATCGCGGATGAGTACAACACCCAGAGGGCTCAGCGGGGTTGAGACTGGATTCAGGATAATCTATATTTGAACCCGTTACCCAGCGTCATTTTCAAGATCGACGACAAGATGAAATTTAACTCAAAAATTATCAACTTCATAGAGCCCCATATCGACGACAAAGAGAACAGCATATGGAAGTATTCAAAAAAGGGGATCAACAAGGCATTCAACACTACAACGAATGATGTTGGTAAAGGAAACATCAACGTGGCCACTGCCAAGGATCTCCTTGATCGTTTCCCAGATGACTTCCCTAAAGGAATGGACTACGCTGGGCTGGTTGACCTCCTGCGTACGGACGAGGGGACGGCTCAGATCTCCGCGATGGTGATTCGTGATGCCCAGACAGCGCTCGACCCCTACCTTGCGGGCTACACCGACGAAGAGAAAGAGGCCGTCTACATCACCTACTACAAGCAGGGCCCATCGTATGTATCGCGCTACCAGGAGGCGCTCGCCAAAGACCCCAATGACGAGATCGGGCCCGGCGAGGGCTGTGGCACGTTTCTTCAGCGGCAGCGTATGTTGAAGGCGCTCGGGCTCACCGGGGAGGAAGCGTCCGGCGCGGGTGGTGCAGCGAAGTCTACAGCTGCGCGCCCCATAGCAGCGTCCAGACCAACACAAGCACCCACACAAACAGCAGCACCCAGACCAGCAGAAGCGCTGAGGCAGACGGAAGCACCCACACAAACAGAGGCGCCACGGCGAGCAGCGTCTCACGCGCAGAGGCAAAGACGTTAAGGGACTGACCTATGGGAATGACGGCGGCGTGAAAACAGCGCCTTCGCCTTCTTCAACCCCAAGTGAAGCAAGCAGCTCCCCATCCTCCCCCCCGACACCTACGACCGGCCTTGCCCCTGGTCGCCGGGGGAGCGGCTGGAGGATTGGCTCTTGCCGCGGGTGCTGGAGCTCACCGTGACCGCCTGGGATCTGGTGCCCTTCGCCCGGGACTGCGCGGGGGTGGAGGCGCCCTACCGCTGGGATCGGGCGCGTCGGGAGCAGCTCCGGGCGGAGCTCGACGCGGCGTTTTTCCACCTCTACGGCCTCACGCGGGCGGACGTGGCCTGGGTGCTGGAGAGCTTCCCGATCGTGCGCAAGAACGACGAGCGCCAGCATGGCCGGGCGGTGACCTTTGAGCGGGTGCTCGACGAGTTCGACGCCATGGCGACGGCGATCCGGCGGGGGGTGGCCTTCGCCTCGCCCCTGCGCCCGGCCGCCGGGGATGCGTCGATGAGGCACCGGCCATGAGCGATCCGGCGCGGGCGTGGCGGGATCGGGTGCTGCTCCTCAAGGTGGCGGCGGACGCGGGCCTGGACGTGCCCCTGCCGGGGGAGGGCCTGCGCGTGGGCCGCGCGGGGAGCCCCGTCGAGGCGCGGCTGTGGATGGAGGAGACGCCGTGCCTGGAGGTGCGCCCGGCCTGGCTGGCGCGGGCGGCGGGGCTGGGCGAGGGCGCGTGCCGCGTGGAGAGCCTCGGGGCCATGAGCGAGGCCCTGGTCCGCGTGGCGCGGGAGGCCGCCCGAGCCCCCGACGAGGCCACCCTCGCCGCGCGAGAGGCCCTGGACACCCTCCAGCACCTCCCCGCCCAGACCGAGGTGGAGCGCCAGATCCGCGCCCGCGTGGGCCAAGACCTCTTCCGGCGGCTCCTGCTCCGCGCGGGCGGCGCTCGCTGCGCGGTGACCGGCCTCACCCACCCCCGCCTCCTGCGCGCGAGCCACATCAAGCCTTGGGCTGAGTGTACGACCGACGCCGAGCGGCTTGATCCGGAGAATGGGCTGCTGCTGGCGGCGCACCTGGACGCGGCGTTTGATGCGTTCCTCGTCAGCTTTGATCGGGAGGGGCGGATTGTGTTCTCGGGGGCTTGCCCAAGCCGACCGGGAGGCGCTGGGGCTGCGGGCGGGGATGGGGATTGGGGCGGTGAGTGAGGGGCGGTGGGGGTATTTGGTGGGGCATCTCGCGAGGACGCGCGGCGGGGGCGGGTGAAGGGGGCGATGACGGGCGTTGGGGCGGTTTTTGGCGGCGGGGAGCGGCGGAGACGCGCGGCGGAGCGGTCTCTGGCGGGCGGAATTGGCAGAGACGCGCGTCGGAGCGGTTTCTGGCGGCCGGAATCGGCAAAGACGCGCGTCGGAGCGGTTTCTGGCGGCCAGAATCGGCAAAGACGCGCGGCGGAGCGGTTTCTGGCGGCTGGAATCGGCAGAGACGCGCGTCGGAGCGGTTTCTGGCGGCCAGAATCGGCAGAGACGCGCGTCGGAGCGGTTTCCGGCGGGCGCTCAGGGCGTCCGCCGCCACAGCGCGCCGCCGGACTCGCCCTCGACGACGCAGAGGCGCCCCTTGGGGTCACAAGCCCGCACAACGCCGGGCGCCAGGGCGGGCGTCAGCGCGCCGTCGGGGCTGAGCAGGTCGCGGCCCAAGAGCGCGCCCTCGGCGACGGCCACGGCCGGGGCGCCGACGCCTTGGGCGATCACCGCGCCCTGATCGCTCCACAGCGTCCAGTCCCCGGCGGCCCGCTGGGTGAGGGCGTGGGTGGGGCCCATGGGGATCAACGTGAGGCCCTCGGCGCCCAGAGACTCCGGGTGGACCGGCCACGGCGGGCCGTCCCCGCGCTGAAGCGTCGCCGGGGCCAAGAGCGTCGGGCCTGGGCCCATCGTGGCCGATCGAAGGGTCCAGCCCGCCTCCTCGGCCAAGCGCGCCGGGCGCTCCAGAGGGCGCTCGGAGACGACACAGTCGGCGCTGATCACGCGCCAAGCACCCCACAGCCCGGTTTCAGTCCACACCCAGGACGTCACGACGACGGCGTCTGGCCCCTCGGCCAAGAGCGTCTCCGCGTCCATCGTCACCTCACATCGCCGCGCGCCGTCCACCCAGCGGGTGAGCGTCTCCCCGCGTAAGGTCCACAGCGCGCCGTCGGGGGTGAAGCGCAGGGCGCGGGCGGGGCCGCCTACATCGAGGCGCCCGAGGCCCCGCCCGTCGGCGTCGAGCCGCTCGACCCCCGCGCCGACGGCGACGGCGAGGGCGTCCGCCGCGGGGGAGACGGCGGTGACGCCGAGCGGCAGCGACGGCGGCGCGGTGGGGGTCGGCGGCGGTGGGGCGCAGGCGAGCAGGAGGGCGAGCGGCATGTTCACGCCGAGGGTCACGGGATCTCTCTGATGCCCATCGTGTCCCACACCGCCTCGTAGCCGCCAGCCTTCATCTCATCCTTCATGGTCTTCGCGTCCGAGGGGCCCAGGCCCGGATGGTACTCGACGTGGGGGCGATCGGGCTTCTTTTTCCAGCGGCCGCCCCAGTCAAGCCCGTTCTCTTCAGCCAGCTCGCCCAGCCGGGTCCAGAGCTTGGTGTGCTCTCCGGTGTTGGGCCAGGACTGCCCGCCGTTCTTGTCACAGAACACCAGATCCGCGGCGAGGCCATAGTTGTGCCAACCCTCGCCCGCCTGGGCGTTGGTGACCCCGTTGTGTTGGTCGTAGAGGCCCTGTTGTTCGGCGAAGGTTCGGTTCGCGTCGCCCACGCGCATGTCCATGCCCTCACGGCGGACGTCACGCAGCGTCTCGCTGGCCATCGCGGTGAAGGTGTCGTTCATGTTGGGGTCGGCGAGCTTGCCCGCGGGGTCGGCGTCGTGGAGCGTCAGCAGCGTGGTGTTGTTCTCGCCGTCGGTCTCGGTCAGCTCAACCCCGGCGTGAAGCTCGTCGTAGACGCTCGTGGCCTGCTCCTCACCGCTCATCTTGACCTGGCCGTCGTTGGTGATCTGGCCGACCTCTACGCCGCTGGCGTCGAGGAGGGCCCCGTCGCGGATGGTGTAGGTCACGCCGTCGCGCTTGAGCGTGCCCCCGTCTGGGCGCAGCCCGTCCTCCCAGGCGGCGAGCCCGGCGCCGCAGGGGTCGTCGGAGGTGTGGTAGGCGGCGAGGCCCTTGAGCATCGTCATCGTGGCAAGGTTTGGCGCCTCCATGAACCGCGCCAGCAGCCCGCCGAGCTGCCCCGGAGGGAGCTTCTGCACGCCCGGATCCGCTGTGAGCGACTTGAGCGCCGCGAGGGCGCGCGGGTTGTTCTTGTAGTGCGCCTCAAGATCCGCGACGGTGACCCAGGCGACCTCCTCCAGCGGGGGCGGCGGCGCACCGTCCCCGGCGCAGCGCGGCGCGTCGGTCGTCTCGGTGCGGTCCTCAGCGCTCGTCGGCGTGACCTCCTGCGCGCCCTCCTCGTCGCCGAACACCCAGTCCCAGAGCGCGCCCGCGTCGTTGATGAGCTCGTCTAGGAGCCCCCCGTGGGCGGAGCCCGCGAGCTCGGCGGCGGGGACGGAGGAAGGGTCACGCTGGGGCCCCGTGACGTTCTGGGCGTGGGGCGCGGCCGCTGTTGTGTCATGCGCGGAGGTGTCTTGCTGGGGAGCGCGCGCGGCGGCGGCGCGGGGTCGAGAGAATGAGGCCATCACAACCTTCACCGGCGTTGTAGGTGAACAGAAAGCAGAACAAATCGCCCAATCAGCGTAGTCACCTCCTCCTTGTGTGTCAACGCCGGAGGCTCGTCGTGCGGACGCTTGTGGAGATTAGCGCGCCTCCGCCACATGGCGGCTTGGGGGCTCAACGGCGCGATGAAGCTGGCGCTCACGCCCGGCGCGGCGGATCAGCGTCGGTCACTCCGGCGGAGGCGCATGACGCCAGCGGCCCCGGCGCGGCCATGCGGTAGGATGTGAGGTCGCTGGAGCGCCGGGGACCGATGACACCCGGCCCGCTCCTCGCCACCCGCCGATCCGCTATACTGCCGCGCTGATCTACGTCGTGCGCGGTTGAGGTGAGCGTGGACCCATCCTGGAGTGTTGAGGACCTCGCGAAGGACCCGGTGACCCTCTTGCTGCTGACGGTCGTCGGGATCCTCATCGCGCTGGGGGTCGGGTTCTCCCAGACCATCCTCGCCGCGATCCAGACCCTGCTCTCCGCGGTCCAGACCTGGCTGGCGCTCCGTCCGATGAAGCCCACGGACGCGGCGGCCCGGCTCTCCGCCGAGCCCAGCCCAGCGGCCCTGCCAGCCACGGCGCCCGCCGCCACCCCGCCGCCCGCTCCCGGTGGGCCCATCGCTCCTCTGCCCTCCAGCGGCGGCGCCGGGCCGCTGCCGGTGTGGAGCCCGATCCGCGTGCTCCACCTCTCGGACCTGCACTTCTCAGCGACGACGGCCTGGGACTCAGAGACGGTGCTCGGTCGCCTCGCGGGGGACGTGGCGGGGCTGCGGGAGTCGGTCGGCGGAATCGACCTCGTGGTGGTGACCGGCGACATCGCCAACCTCGGCACCGCCGACGAATACGCTCAGGCGAGGCGCTGGCTCACCGAGGAGCTCGCGAAGGCGGCAGGGGTCAAGCTAGCACAGATCCGCGTCGTGCCGGGCAACCACGACGTTCACCGGGGGAGCATCACCAAGTCTGCGAGCGCGCTCGCCAGGGGCCTGCTGGCCGATGACGACCCCCAACAAGCCATCGGCCAGGTGCTCAGCGACCCCAGCGAGCGGGCCCGACTCCTCGCTCGCCAAGCCGCCTTCCTCACCTTCGTCCAGACCTTCCACCCCGGCCTCACCGACCCCTGGTGGTCCGAGCGCCCTGTGATCCGGGGCCTCACCGTTCACCTCGCGGGCTTCAACTCGGCCTGGCTCTCGGCCTCCGACGCCGACCGAGGCAACCTCGTCCTCAGCCGCTGGCAATGCGGCGTGCTGCTCAAAGAGGCCGAGACTGCCGACCTGAGCATCGCGCTCCTCCATCACCCCTGGGACTACCTCAAGGAGCTGGACAACGAGTCCCAAGACGCCATCCGCCTTCGCTGCGGAGTCACTCTTCATGGGCACCTGCACGACCAGAGGGCCAGTCTAGCCAGCGACCCCGACCTCGACGTGCTCCAGCTCGCCGCCGGGGCTTGCTACGCGGGCGCCAAGTGGCCCAACGCTTACCAGCTTCTGGAGCTCGACCCCCTGCGCGGCGAGGCCCGCGTTCACTTCCGCCTCTGGCACAAGCAGGAGTGGATCCCCGACCGCAACCGCTACCAGAAGGCGATCGACGGCGTGGCCACGCTCCCGCTGCGCCGCTCCCCCAAGGCGCCGCCCCCGCCGCCTCCAGCCGCCGCCCCGCCCGCCGTCCCCACCCACACGACCACGCCTGTCCGCAGCGACCGCGACCACTACGCCGCCTTGCTCAAGGACCAGCTCGACAAGCTCCCCGACGTGTTTCGGGTGAGCGGAGGCCCCAGCGCCGTCACGGGGGTCTATGTCGAGGTCACGCTCACCACGAGCGGGCACGAGCTGGACTGCGGCCCCGACACGCCCCACGCGACGAGCCACGAGGTCACACGCAAGTTCATGGGCGGGGTTGAAGACCTCTCAGGGCGCGTGAGGTTGACTCGGGTGCTCGCCCACAGGCATCGCCGCTGGGGCCTCTTGGGCGACCCCGGAAGCGGCAAGACGACGCTGTTGCGCCACGTCGCCATCGAGCTGCTCAAGGAGCCGGAAGGACCGCTGCCGATCTACCTCAAGGTCGCCGAGCTGGAGCAAGGGCTCTCCGCAGCCCTCACGGCGCTGTGCGTGTCCTTCCACGCCGCCCCGCTCGCCGCGTATTTGTTCGCTGAGGCCAAGGCCGGGCGCGCGGTGCTGCTGATCGACGGGCTCGACGAGGCCGTGGACCTTGTCGCCGCCCGCCGCTGGGTGGTCAGCGCCGCCGCCGACGTGGGCGACAGCCAGGTCATCGTGGCGAGCCGCCCCATCGACTACACAGAGCCGTCCACGGCGTTCAAGACGCTCACGATCTGCCCGCTCGCCGCCGGGCAGCAGACCGAGCTGCTCACCCGCTGGGTCACCGACCACGCCAAGGTCACCGCCGCCTTAGAGCGCCTCAGCCGCACCCCACGTCTGCGCCGCCTCGCCGAGAACCCGCTCCTGCTCACCCTCGTCGGCCTCTTGTTGCGCGCCGGTCAAGACGTGCCGAGCCGCCGGGGCGACCTCTACTACGAAGCCCTTCAGATCCTGCTCAAACGGAGGAACAACACCGAGGACGCCGCCCCCGTCACGCCGATGCGGGAGCCGGAGCTGACCCTAGAGCTCCTCGGCTGGGCCGCCCTGCGCCTGCACAGCGAGGAGGGCGAGGCGTACCGCGCTCGGGCGCTGATCACCGCGCTGGAGGCCGATCCACGCAACGCCGAGCGGCTGGGCAAACACTGGCCGAGCGCCGCCAAGTTCATCGCTGAAGTCGCCGAGCGCACGGGCCTGCTCATCCCCGACACGGGCCGGGTTCGTGACGCGACCGCCTACAGCTTCCCGCACCGCACCTTCCGCGAGTTCTTGGCCGCCGCCGCGTTGGAGCGCGACATGGGCGCGGTGGCGGCGGGCGTGGCGAGCGGCGCGGGGGAGCTGGCCCGCGTCTTCACCGAGGGCAAGGACCGCCCTGATCGCTGGTCCGAGGTCTTGGCCTTGACCTGTGGGCGCCTGGGGCCGGGCGGGGCCGATGCCTTGGTGCAGCGCATCACCAAGGAGGGCAACACGGCGCTCCTGCTGCGGGTGGTGGCCGACGCCGAGGGCATCAGCGCGGAGACGGTGCGGGGCACGCTCAAGCTGGAGCTGGGGTGGGACATGGAGAAGCTCCAAGCCCGCCAGAAGGTGATCGAGGAGATCCCGGCCTTGGTGAAGGATCTGGCCGTGGCCGTGGGCCTCTTGGAGCAGGCCGCCAAGGCCACTACCTGCGGCCATGACCTGTTCTGGGTGCGGGAGGTGCTGCGGCGCATTGAGCGCGGCGAGGTGGCCGGTGGTGTGCTCGACGGCTCGGTGGAGGACGCCAAGCGCGCGGCGAAGGGCGCGGCGGACAACGTGCTCAGCCACCTGCCCATGGAGCGGCGCGAGACGCTGCTGGCGCTGCTCAAGCCCTGGTGGCGCCCGATCCCGGCGGGGTCGTTCGACATGGGCAGCAACGACTACGACGACGAGAAGCCCATCCACCGCGTCACCTTCACCTCGGGCTTCCAGATGCTCGGGGTGCCGGTGACCTGGGCGATGTACCGCCTGTTCGACCCCGGCCACGACGCGGCGCGGACACCTTCGGCGGCAAGCTCCCGCCCGAGGCCCAAGACGAGGTGCCGGTCTACAACGTGAGCTGGTTCGCATCGGTGATGTTCGCGGAGTGGGTTGGCGCGCGGCTGCCGCTGGAGCCAGAGTGGGAGTACGCCTGCCGAGCGGGAACAAAGACGAGGTTCTGGAGCGGGGACACCGATGAAGACCTCGCGCGGGTGGGGTGGATCGGCCAGAACAGCGACGGGCACCCCCACCCCGTCGCGCAGAAGCCGAAGAACGCCTGGGGCCTCCACGACGTTCACGGCAACGTGTGGGAGTGGTGCGCCGATGTCTACGACGGCAACGCCTACGCCGCCCGCGCCGACGGTCTGACCGTTGACCCTCGGGCCTTGACCGTCTCCGTCGGCAAGACTTGCCGATGTCGGCAGAATCTGCCGACCGTGGGCGCGTCGCGCGTCCTGCGCGGCGG
>JADKFE010000086.1 GCA_016717595.1 Deltaproteobacteria bacterium
CCGATTCGTGCCCAATGTGGCGGCTGCCCCCGCATGGACAGCCCCCTCCTCACCCAACACGCCGAGAAGATGGCCCTGGTGGAGCGCGCCGCGGGCCGCCCCGTCGACACCTTTGTCCCCTCCCCGCGCGGGCTTGGCTATCGCGCCCGCATTGACCTGAGCGTCGGGCCCACGGGGCGCCTGGGCTACAACCGCCCGCGCAGCCACGATCACAACGCCATCGACGCCTGCGCCATCGCCCGGCCCGAGGTGAACGAGGCCCTCGCCAAGCTCAACGCGGCGATCCCCGACGCCCGGGGCCTCGACCGCCTGGAGCTGCGCTCAAACGGCGTGGACGTCGTGCTGCACGCGCGCTTGGCCGACCGCGGGGTGCGCCCTGAGGCCGCCCGGGCGCTGCTGCTGGCCGCGCCGATGCCCGTGGCGCTCAACGGCAAGAACCTGAAGGGCGACGCCAAGCTGCGGCTCACCGTCGCTGGGGTTGAGCACCAGCTCTCCCCCGAGACCTTCTACCAGGTGAACTTAGAGGTGAACGAGGCCCTGGTGGACGCCCTGCGGGCCTTGATCCTGCCCTTGAAGCCCGCCGGAGTCCTCGATCTGTACGGCGGCGCGGGCAACCTCTCGATGCCCATCGCCGCGGCCGGGGTGCCCGTCACCCTGATCGAGCGTGAGGGCGCGGCGATCCGCGACGCCCAGGCCACGGTGAAGCGCCTGGGGCTGCCCCTCAAGGCGGTGAGCGGCGACGCCGGGCGCTTTAAGGCGGGCGACCAGTTCTTTGAGGTGGCGGTGATCGACCCCCCTCGGGCGGGCGCGCCGGGGCTTCTGGACCAGCTCATCGTCACCCGCCCCAAGGCCATCGCCGTGGTCTCGTGTAACCCCAGCGCCTTGGGTCGTGACATCGGCCCGGCGTTGAAGGCCGGATACGTCGTAGACCGGCTCATCGCCTTCGACATGTTCCCCCACACGGATCATGTCGAGGCGCTCTGCTGGCTCACCCGGCGCTGATCCTCCGGGGTACACTCCTCACGCGCGGGAAAAAGCGCGATGAGGAGACGTGATGATGTTCCTGTGGACGATCTCGACGGCGGCTTTGGCCGGACGCGCGCTTCTGGGCGTTGAAGACCCAACCAACCCCGCCCTGGCCCCGGCGGCGAAGGCGATGGGCGTGGAGCTGCTGCGTTGCCACGACGCGCCGCGGATCTGCGTGGTGGAGGTGCCCGAGGCGTGGGCTGACCTCTCCCCGCTCTCCACCTTGCCCGGCGTTCGGTTTGTGGAGGAGGACGTCCGCCTGGAGGCGCCGATCCTCGCGCCGATCCCCCGGACGCTCTACGGCGACGCTGGCGGCACCACGGACTGCGCGGAGCTCTGGGATCTCAGCGCGCTTCGGGCCACGACGGTGTGGGATCAGGTCACCGGGCTCAGCGCCGCGCCCATCGCCATCGCTGATAGCGGCTTCTTGGCGAGCCACGAAGACTTAGACGGCCAGATCTTCGCCCAGTACGACTATGGCGACGGCGACTCCTTGGCTGAGGTGAGCTGGACCGCCGGGGTGCCAGGGCACGGCACCTTCATCGCTGGGCTCATCTCCGCGGTGCCCGACAACGACGCCGGGCGCGCGGGCTTGGCGCCGGACGCCCAGCTCGTGCTGCACAAGATCGCGGACAGCTCGGGCGCGCTCTACATCTCCTACGCCGTGGACTCCATGGCGGCGCTGGCTGAAGGCAGCCTCGGCGTGCGGGTGCTCTCGTACTCCCTGGCGTCGAGCCCCCGCAGTGAGTCTCTGGGCGAGGCCGTGGCGGCCTTGGGAGAGGCCGGGATCTTGCTCGTGGCCGCCGCGGGCAACTGCGGCTCGCCGGGCTGCAGCGACGCCAACAACGACGCCTTCCCGCTCTACCCCGCCGGGGAGGCCGGGGATCACATCCTCTCCGTGGCCGGGAGCACCCCCTCGGACACGCTCAACCCGTACAGCCACTACGGCGCCGAGTCCGTGGACCTCGCCGCGCCGGGCGTTGACCTCTGCTCCTTAGACGTCGGCGGGAACGACGACTACGCCGTCGCCAGCGGCACCTCCTACGCCACGCCGCTCGTGGCCGCCGCCGCCGGGCTTCTGTGGGAGGCGCACCCGGATCTCGCCGCCGGAGACGTGGCCGAGATCCTCCGCGCCTCGGCCAAGCCCAGCGCCGATCTCGCCGACAAGGTGCGCGCGGGCGGTCGTCTGGACGTGGTCGAGGCCCTCGCCGCGCCGTGGACCACGCTGGAGGGCAGCGCGCTGGACACCGGCGCCGCGCTGACCTTGACCAACCTCGCCGCCGAGGCCGATCAGCGGGTGCTCCTCCACTGCGAGGCCCCCGGCGCGACGCTTACGGCCACGGGCCCCGCCGACCTCACCAGCGCCGAGTACGGCCCCGGCGAGACCATCGACCTGCCCGACGGCACCTCCTTTGACGTGACCGGCCGCGCCCTGCTCACCCGCTTCACCCTGGCCGCGCACAGCGCCGCGTCGGTGGTGATCGCCGCGAGCGCCCCCGGCGGCGCGCCCTGTGAGGCGCTGGCCTTCGCCACCGGCGGCGAGCGGGTGGTCACCGGCATGGACTCCTTCACCTTTGACGCCGAGGCCAAAGCGGAGATCGACGGCCCCAAGACTGAAGAGAAGGGCACCTGCGCCACGGCGGAGGCCGGAGGCTCTGTGGCCTGGCTGGGGCTGATCTTCGCGCTGCTGCGGCGGCGGCGCCAAGCCTGAGGCCTACTCTTCAGGCGTCCTCAAACGGCTGTTGATCCCGGTGAACACCACCACCGCACGATCTGCGCTGAGCCCGATCACCGCCCACACCCCACGCTTGTAGCCAAGGCGCAGGGCGCGGGCACGATCCACCCCCAGCAGCGCGACGCCGGGCACCACGAGGCCATCGGCGCCGGTCAGCGTGGCGGGCATCGACGCGAGCTCGGCCTGGCCCACCGACGTGTTGAGCTGACGCTCGGCGCGCTGGCGGGCGTCGTCGTCCAGGGCGGGCTCGGCGAAGGCGTCCCAGGCGGGCACGATCCACACGCTGGGCCTCAAGGCGCTGGGCAGGGGCGGGCGCGGGTGAGCCCCGGCGGCGGGCACGTTGAGCGGCTCGGCGTCGCGGGGGGCGACGGTGATCGTCGCCTCAGCGAACCAACGGAGCGTGTCGGGGGCGAGCGGCATCAGCGCACCTCATGGAGACCGCTCTGCTAACGCCCTTCGCCCCCTCGGGATACACCCCCGTGGATGCGGGCCCGCGACCTCTTCATCGCCGCCTTCTTGTTGAGCCAGCTCCTGCTGCCGCTCCGCTGGTACGCCTTGCGTGATCCTGGCGATCCCTACGATGAGCGCTTCGCCTGGCGCATGTTCTCCCCCGAGCGGATGGTGCGCTGCTCCGCGCAGGCCCAGCTCAACGGCGCGCCTCTGGAGCTGGGCCGCAGGTTTCACAGCGCCTGGCTCACCTTGGTGGAGCGTGGGCGCATGGACGTCGTTCACGCCGTGGTGGACCGCATCTGCCTCACCGAGCCCGGCGGGGATCTGCGGATGCGGCTGAGCTGCCTGGAGATCGACGGCGAGCGGGTCACCTTGATCGAGCCCACGACCAACCTCTGCGCGGAGACGCCGTGACCGCCGGCCTCGCTGAGCGCTGGGCCACCTTCTGGGACGCCCCCGAGGCCGAGCCCGCGCGCCTGGGCCTCACCCGCCTGCTGTTCTTTGGCGCCTTGGCCTTAGACACCGGCCAGCAGCTCGTTCACGCCGGGCGATACGGGGCGGGGCGGTTCAACGTCTCCCACCTGCCGCCCGGCCTCGACGCGCTCCTGCCCGCGCCCACCGCCCCGGGCCTGTTGCTGCTCACGCTGACGGCCTCGATGTTGTGCCTGCGCCTGGCCTTGGGCGCCCGCGCCACGATCGCCCTGCCCGCCTTGGCCGCCTGCCTCTCGGCGACGGTCTTGTGGAGCCAGCTCGACTCCTACCAGCACCACTACCTCATGGTGCTGGTCACCGTCGCGCTCTCGGGCGCCGCGCTGTTGACCCCAGAGGCCCGCCGCGACGGGGAGATCGCCCCCTGGGGCTTCAAGCTTCTGCGGGCGCAGATCGCCGTGATGTACGCCTGGGCCGCCGTCGCCAAGCTCGATGAGCGCTGGATCTCCGGCGTCACCCTCAACGCCCAGCTCAACGTGGAGTGGGCGCGCGCGCTCATCAGCCGCCTCTCCGACACCCTGGGCGTGGCGCCGCTCTCCGTGGTGGCGGCGGGGGCCGTCGCGGTGCTAGTGGTCGAGGCGCTCTTCGCCCTGGCCTGGCTCACCCCGCGGCTGTGGCCCCTTCTTTGGCCCTTGGGCGTGGCGTTTCACCTGAGCGTCGAGGCCCTGGACCTCAAGATCGGCCAGTTCTCCTTGCTGATGATCACGCTCTACACCTTGGTGATGCCCGCGGCCTTGGCCCGGGGGCTCGGTCGCCTCGCGCCGCCTGTGGAGCCCACGACGGGGCCCTGGGCTTGGCGGCTGGGCGCGGCGGCGGTCGTGGGGGCGCTGGGCCTCGCCCTGCCGTTCTCCACAGACCTCCTCCTCGTGGGCCTCTGGGTGGTCTTGACCCTGCTCATCACCGGCCCCAGCCCCACCGCCGCCGCCCGCGCCGTCCTGAGCGCCGCGCTGGTCGTCGGCCTGAGCCACAGCGGCGAGCTCGCCCGAGATTATTACCGCTTCATCGGCGGCGACGCGCGGGTGCGCGGCGAGCTGCCCGCCGCTGTCGCGGCCTACACCGAGGTGGTGCGTTTGGACCCCGGCTACTTCTCGGGCCGGGTGCGCTTGTGCCAGCTCCTCACCGCCGTAGATCGTGCCCAAGACGCGCTGCCGCACTGTGAGGAGGCCCTGCGCCTGATGCCCGGCCAGCCCGACGCCCTCGCCGCCGAGGCCGCCGCGCGCGCCGCGCTCCGCTAAACACCCCAGGCGGCGAAGGGCAGAACACGCGCCCAACGACGCCCTTGGCGCGGGACTTACGCGCCTCCCCTTGCCCTGGCGGCGCCGTCGTCCTATTCTCCCAGGGTCATCGTGGAGCCTGTGGATATGTCGGAACTGGCGGGACAGACGATTCAGCAGTTGTTCAAGCAGTGGCGCTCTGGCGACGCCGAGGCCGGTCAGGCCATGGCGAGCCGGTTCTCAGACTGGTACTACGCCATCGCGGCGAGCCGTCTGGGCGATCCCCCCTGCCGTCAGCCCTTAGAGACGGCCTGCCGTCGCTTCGCTGAAGGCGTGAGCACGGTCACCGAGGCCCGGCTTCTGCCCGGCTGGTCCCACGACATCATCGTCGAGGAGCTCAAGACCGCCGGGGAGCGCGCCTGGGGCGGCGACTTCCCGAACAACATCACCGGCAAGAAGAAGCCCTCGGACCTTCTCGCCAAGGCCGTCGACAAGCTCACCCCCGCCCAGGTGACGCTCCTCGACCGCGCCTATGACCGCAAGGTGCCCCTAGACGACGTGAAGGCCCTGGCGAACGAGGCCGGCGGTTACCCCATCGCCGTGCTCCAGGCCCGCTACGCCCTCAAGCGGGTGCTGCGCAGCCAGTACAACGTGCAGTTCACTGAGGTCCCCGATCAGCCAAACCTCGACTGGGGCCCCCTGCCCCTGTACGAGTGCGGGCGCATGGACGGCACGAACGAGGAGAAGTCGTTCGAGACCTGGATGCTCTCCGACTTGAGCCTCTGCAAAGACATCGCCGAGTTCTCGTCCTTCGCCATCGCCCTGCGCGGCGGCGCGCTCAAGGCCAAGCCCAAGGGCACGGCGTCGAGCGAGGCGATCACCATCCCGCCCCCGGCCACCACCACCCCAACCACCCCCCAGGCCCAGGCCCAGGCGCCCGCGGGCCCCAACAAGGCCGTGCTCATCGGCGGTGTTGTGGTGGTCGCGGCCATCTTGGCGGTGATCGCCGCGATGATGAGCGGCTGATGCGCGGAGGAGGAGAAGGGGTTCGCGCCGACGCCGCGACGGTCACCGCGATGCGGCTCGCCGAGGCGCGCGCCGCCTTAGACGACGGTGACCCCCAGACCGCCATCGTCGAGGCTGAAGAGCTCCTCGACGTCGATCCCGAGAACCTCGACGCGCTGTTCTTGGTGGGCGACGCCTCCTTAGAGCTCGGCGACGCCTTGGGCGCCCGCGCCGCGTACGAGCGCTACTTAGAGCTCTGCCCTGAGGACCCCGGCGCCCTCTCCGGCCTCGCCGTGGCCTGTTTTGACCTCACGGATCTCGACGGCAGCCTCAGCGCCGCGCGTCAGGCCGTCGCCTTAGAGCCCCAGCTCGCCGAGGCCTGGCACCAGCTCGCGCTGATCTTGGAGCTGCGCGGCGAGGCCAAAGAGGCCCGCCAGAACCAGCGCCGCGCCGCCGAGCTCGAGCCCGACACCTTCCCCATCCCCGCGCCCGTCCCCCAGGCCGCGTTCACCCAGGCGCTCAACCGGGCCCAGGCGAGCCTGCCCAAGCGCCTGCGCGCCTGGTACGCCCAGGTGCCGATGGAGCTTTTTCCCCTCCCCGACCTCGACGAGCTGCGCCGAAGCTCCCCGCCGATCTCCCCCAGCGTCGTCGCCCTGTCCCAAGGCGCGCCCCCGGAGGATCCCGTCGCCGCCTGGGAGCGCCCGCCCAGCGCCCTGCGGTTCTTCCAGAAGAACCTCGAGCGTGAGGCCACCTTCTCCGGCGACCTCGTGGCCACGCTGCGCGACGCGCTGATCCGCGAGGCGGCGGAGTGGTTAGGCCTGAGCCCCGACGACGCCCAGCTCGATCGCTGATGCGCTTCACCGTCCTGGGCTCTGGCACCACCGTCCCCGACGCCGACCGAGGCCCCGCGGGCTTCTTGCTGCAGCGCGACGGCGCCCAGGTGCTCATCGACGGCGGCGGCGGCACCATCCAGCGCCTCGCCCGCGCCGGGGTAGACGCCCGTGATCTCGACGGCGGCGTGTACTCCCACCGCCACGTCGACCACTGCGGCGAGCTCGTGCCGCTCCTGTTCACCCTGCGCGTCGGCGCCGACAAGCCCCGCCAGCGCGACTACCCCATCTGGGCGGGCGAGGGCTTCGCCGCGTTCTTGGCCCAGCTCAAGGCCGTGTACCCCGGCTGGTTAGAGGGCCGCCTGTGGTCGCCCCGGGTGACCGAGCTGCCGCTTGACGGCCCCGGCGAGGCGCCCCTGCCGGGCGGGCTGACCCTACGCACCCTGCCCGCGAACCACGCCGCCGGGGCGCTGCACCTGCGGTTTGAGTCCCCCGAGGGCGGCTCCTTGGTGTTCTCCGGCGACACCGGCCCCTCCCAGAACCTCATCACCCTCACCCGCGGCGCCGACGTGCTGGTGACCGAGTGCGCGGTAGAGCCCAACGACCCCTACGGCGGCCATCTGTGCGCTGAAGACATCGTGCAGGTGGTGCGTGAGGCCCGCCCCAAGCGTGTGCTGCTCACCCACTTCTACCCCGGGGTCAACGTGGCGCGGGCCCTGGCGCTGATCGCGGCCGAGGGCGTGGACGTGCGGCGGGCCGAGGATGGGGATGTTGTGGAGGTTTGAGGGGGCTTGAGGTGCTGCGTCTCGCCCCGCCTCAGGTTGTGAGCGGCTCAGCGCTACTCCCAATCCCCCCATGGCCACGGCGGCGCACCCTCGTCCTCTAGCTCCACGACGGCGACGCCCCGGGCGTGGTCGAGCTGGAGCCGCCGCCCCTGGGCGCTCATCACCCCCTTACACCGCAAGAGCTGCCCGTCCCCATGCGCGCGGATCGCCGCCGTGTAGTCAGCGGCGCTCAGCGGCACGAGCACCTTGCGGGGTCGCCCGTCCACCTGCGCTGCCACGACGACCACGCCGCCTTGGTTGGTGTCTTCGCTCTCTAGTTTGACCACCGCGCCCAGGAGCTCAACCTCTGAGGCCGGGGCGGTGGCGCGGAGCAGCCGTGCGCCCGAGCGCAGATCCGCGGCGAGGTCCGCCCCCACCAACACGCTGCGCGGCGTCGTGGCCGACACAGGCCGGGACGAGGCGAAGGCGAACTGAAGGTCAAGCCCCGTGACCCCTTCGCCCTCGACGAAGCCCGCGAGGGCGTCGCAGAGGTTCGCGCTGATGCCCGCCGCCGCGCCTCCCAGAAAGGGCTCGGCCTCGCCGCGCTGACCCGCGTGGATCGCCGCCCGCCGCGCCGCCTCCGCCGCGCGGGCCAAGGTCATCGTCACGCGGCGAGAGAAGGAAGTCTCCACCAGCTCCTCAAAGATCGTCCGCTGCCCCACCGAGTCAACCGGGGCGTAGGCCGTCACGATGAAGCTGCCCTCTTGGGGCGGGCCGAGCGTCACCCCGCGCAAGAAGTCCATCGCCGCGTCCGGCTTGCGGGTGTTGTAGACCGGGCGCGGGTCATGGGCCGAGCACGCCGCCGCCAAGAGCAGCTCCCGGGTGAGCGAGAAGAGCCGCACGCCGAGCTCGACGGGCACGCGGCCCTGCGCGACGCCCGGGCCGGTGGAGCGCAGCCGGATGATGTCGAGGTTTGACGCGCGAACCTCACTCAACACCCAGGCGGCGGGGCGGCCGCTCGCGACGACCAGGGTGTCGAACACTCGCCCATCCGCCGCGTGTAGTCGCGGCGTGTGGCGTCTGGGGCAGCTCGACCTCATAGTCCCCCTCTTCACCCGCCGACTTGCGCCAGAACGCCGCCTGTTCGGAGGCGGACTCCGCGAGGGTCCAGCCGTTGGCCCGCAGCCACGCCGCCACCTGCCGGGGCTCGACGGCGCGCAGCGCCTCGATAGACACGCTCACGGCACACCTCCCTGGCTGATCCTGTCCATGATCGCGGTGAGCCCGGCGACGTCGAAGCGCTGGGCGCGGGGGATCTGCACCCGCACAGCGGTCGTGTTGGCGGTCTCTGGGAGGTTACGTAGTGACAGCCAAAAGCCGCAGTACCGCATCAAGAGCCGTTCGTCAGACTGCTCAATCCAGTGGCTCGGGTCGTCTGGGACCACGACGACCACAAGGATCCGGGGCACCGGAAAATCGCTGGGCCGCAGCTCCTCGTTCTTGACCCCCAGGCCAGGCCAGTGGGGCGCATCCTGGGGCGCCCGGAGCTGGCACCTGGAGCTGAAGGTCGAGCTTCGGCGAGCGCACCGTGCCGCCAGGGCCACGCGCGGAGAGGGTGAGATCGACGCTGTCGTCGTCTGGTTGTGCGCCCTCTTGCACCCGAAGACCCGCCCCCGCCGCTACCGCGCGGACGTACGCGCGGCTGATCGCCTCTTGTTGGTGCGTGATGTGCATCGTCATCCTCTGCGGGTCACCTCAACAGAGAGCCTACCACGCGACCCCAGGGAGCGCGAGGGCGCCTCACAGCTCCCGCCGGTTGACCTCCCAGCGCTCCAACAGCGCCTTTCGTAACGACCAGTCGGGCATGACCTCGGCCAAGGCCAGCCAGAACGCTGGGCCGTGGTGGCGGTGGCGGAGGTGGGTCAGCTCGTGGGCGATGACGTACTCCATCGCCGCCAAGGGCGCCTGGGCCAGCCGCCAATGCACACGGACGACGCCGTCTCGGCCACAGGAGCCCCAGCGGGCGCGGGCGTCTGTGAGGCGCAGCGCCGTGGGCGTCACGTTGAGGCGGGCGGCCCAGGCGCGGCCCAGGCGGTCAAGGTCGTCTGACGCGCGGCCGCGTAACCAGGCGTCTACGGCGGCGGAGAGGGCGGGCAGGCGGGCGTCGGGGGCCAAGGTGTTGGGCACGCTGAGGTGAACCTGCCCCCGCAGCGCCACGGTCACCCCCTCGGCGGGCCCGGCCTCGTGCAACACCAAGGTGAGCCAGCGCCCGCGCACTTGCAGCTTGGCCCCGCTGGCGTAGCGTTGGGCCAACAGCGCGCGGTGACGCTCGTGTACGGCGTGGACCGCGTCAAACACCCAGCGGCGTTTGTGCCGCATGAGCTGCTGCATGGCCGCCTCGGGGGTGCCCACCGGCGCCACCAGCTCTACCCCGGCGGGCGTCACCACCAGCCGCTGCCGCTTGGCGCGGGCGCTCATGCGCACCGTGTAGGGGATCACCGTGTCGCCGATGACCAACACCCGGGGCGCGGCGGCGTTCGTGGCGTCGTTCATGGGGGCGTTCATCGGGGGCCTCGGTGCTCGTCTCGGGCGAAGAGCTTAACCGCCAGCTCATCCACCTGCTCGGCGAGGCCCGTCTCCCAGCCCGTCACCCCGCCCGCCATCAACATGCGGCGCACCCGCTGGCGTAAGGTCTTTCGTATCTCTGGGCGATCTTGCCAGGCCAGCGGCGCGTGCTCTTCAGAGCCATACAGATCCGTGATCTCTTTGGCCAAGGCCGCCCACCCCATGAGACCCTCGGGGTGAGGGGCCGCCGCGTGCAAAAGCTCGGCCACGGCGTAGGTGCCCTCGTCCAAGCCGTCCGCGGTGGCCGCGCCGTCGGCCTCCACCAGCTCCCGCGCCAGGGCCTCCAGGGGCTCGGTGGAGGTGAGCAGGCCCTTCTTGAACTGGTCGATGAGCGCGAGCACCCGCTTGGAGAACCGTGTGTATCGGGTGGGGTTTCGCTCCACACGGTCCGTCGTCTCTTTTTTGAGCTCGGTGAGCTTCCGCACAAGCGCCGCCTCCACGTCCGCCGTAGGCGTGAAGTCGTCCCAGAACTCGGGGTCGGTGATGGCGTGCAGGCGGGTGATGAGGCCCAGGCCCGTCACCTCCAGGTGCTCGTTGAGCAGGCGGCGCACCTTCTCCGAGTACCGCTGCCAGTCCGTAGACTCCTTCTGCTCAAACGTGGTGAGGCCATAGGGCAAGGCCGCGCCGATGTACTTGAGGTCGACCAGATACGGCAGCACCTTGGGATCGGGCGTTAATGCGCCATAGGCCAAGATGAAGGCGTCGGCGAGCTGGCGGAAGGTGTACCAGCGGTCCTCTGTGGCGATGAACCGCACCAGGGCCGCCGCGCTCTCTTTGGGATCGTCTGTGCGCACGGCCCCCGCCACGAACGCCATCACGTCCCGGTGCGCGGCGAAGAGCTGATCATGCAGCAGGTCCACATCCCGGGTGGCCCCGGCCACGTCTTCAGCGTGGTACGCCGCCAGGGCCTCGGCCAGCCGCTGGGTGACGCCGATGTAGTCCACGATCAGCCCGTGCTCTTTGCGGTCATAGCGGCGGTTGGTGCGGGCGATGGCTTGCAGCAGGTTGTGCTCTCGCAGGGGGTTGTCGAGGTACATCACCCGCTCAATGGGCGCGTCAAACCCGGTGAGCAGCTTGTTGCACACGATCAGGAGGCACAGAGGGTCTTCAGGGTTGTTGAACCGCGGCACGATCTTGGTGGTGACGTCTTCAGGGGTGATCTGGTGCCGCGTCAGCTCGGGGTGGGCCACGTCGTCGTGCTGGGCGGGGCTGTACACGCACGCCGTCATCAAGGCGGCTTGGGCTTGGGCCTCGGCCTCCCCCATGCCCCTCCGCTTCACAAGCCAGCGGGTGATGGTGGCGTCGAGCGCCTCCTTGTACGCCACACAGGCCAGGCGATCAATCGCCACCACCTGCCCTTTGTGCCCATCGGGCATGACGTGCTCGGTGTAGTGGGTCCAGATGTCGTGCGCGATGAGCGCGATGCGCTCGGGGAACCGCGCCAGATCCCCCTTGGTCACCCCCCGGCGCCGCAGCTCCTCCCGCAGCTCCTCCCCTTCATGCACAAAGGTCTGATCAAAGGCCACGTCGAGGAGCTTGGCGTTGAGCTTCCACTCGGTGAGCCGCGTCTGGTGGTAGATAGGCACCGTGGCCCCGTCTTGTACGGCGTCGATGAGGCCGTACTTGTCTAAGTACCGCTCGCCGGGGGGGCTGAAGTTCTGGTAGGTGTCTAGGTCGTTTGACTTCACCGGGGTGCCGGTGAACCCAAACCGTACGGCCTCGGGCAGAATCGCCCGAAGGTAGGCCCCTAAGTCCTTCTCCTGCGTGCGGTGGGCCTCGTCCACCATGAGGATCCAGCGGTCGCTTCTGGGGGCGGCCATCTCTTTGAGCGCGGCCAGCCGGGCGCTGTGGTTGGGCCCCGAGAGCCCGGGCACGTCCCAACGAAACCGAAAGATCGTCGTGAGCACCGTCTGCCCCACGCCGCCGCTCTGCAAGATCGTGCGCAGCTCGGAGATGGACTCGGCGCGGGTTGGGTTGGGCAGGCCGCAGGCCATAAACGTGGCGCTGATCTGGTCGTGCAGATCCAGGCGGTCGGTGATGATCAACAGGTTGGGGTTCTCTAAGCGTGGGGACACCACGCCCCGATGGGACTTGAGCTTGAGCGCGGCGAAGGCCATCGTGAGGCTCTTGCCGCTGCCTTGGGTGTGCCAGATGAGCCCCCGGCGGGGGTCGGGGCCCACGGTGCGCTCCACCATCTTGTTCACGGCGCGCAATTGCTGATACCGCGCCATCTTCTTGACGGTGTGGCCGTCGCGGGTCTCAAACACCACAAAATGCGCGATGAGATCCATCAGCCGCCGGGGCTCTAACAGCGAGAACAGGCCGCGCTCGGTGTCGTCGTTGAAGTCTTCCCGGCGCTTGGGCCAGGGGTCACGCCAGCGGGCAAACCCAAAGCGCCCCGCCCCGGTGGCGCCCACCAACAGCGTGAGATCGTTGGTGACGATGTTGAACTGGTTTGGGTAAAACAGCCGGGGCACGTCACGCTCGTACTGCAAGAGCTGCTCGATGGCGTGGTACACCTCTTGTTCGCTGCGCAGGGGGCTCTTGGCCTCGATCACCACCAGAGGCAGGCCGTTCACATAGATCACCACGTCGGGGCGGCGGGTGTTTCGGCCCACGATGGAGAGCTGGTGGGTGACCGCGTAGTGGTTGCGCTCGGGGTGATCGAGGTCCACCACGGTGATCGTGCGGTGTGACTCCTCCCCCGGCAGGCGCTTGGAGAGCTGGCCCCGCAGGATCTCCAGCCACCGCCGGTTGTCGTGGACGGCCACAAGCTCCTGGGCGATGGGCAGGGCCTGGGCCTCGGTGAGCCGGTTGAGCCGGGCCAGGGCGGCCACCAACAGCGGCAGAAAGATCACCTCCCGCTCGCCGCCGCGCAGCTCCGCGTGCTGGCTGGGCGGGAGGTAGTGATACCCGTAGACCTTGCGTAAGGTGCGGATCAGGGGCAGGTCTAAGTAGTCCGCGTCAACGCCAAGTCACCAAGGAGCATACACCGAATGGCCAGGGCGATCAGCGCGGAGCGTCGGCAGGAGGCGGTCACGGCCTACATCACGCGCAAGGCACAGGACCCTTCAGTGACCTACGAGAGCATCGCGGCGGAGTTTGGCGTCGGCGAGGCGTCATTGAACCGGTGGATTCGGCGCCTCCGCGAGGAAGGGACCGTCGAGCGCCGCAAGCCTCGTCGTGATCCCGGCAAGCGTGTGCTCAGCCCCGCGCACTCCGAGGCGATCGTGCAGTGGGTGACGGCGAACCCGGCTGGCCGACTGTGGGAGCTGCGCCAGCATCTCGCGCAGGCGCACGGGGCCGTCGTGAGCGCCTCCACGCTTCGCCGCGAGCTGGCCCAGCGTGGACTCGGCAAACGTCGGCTGTCCAAGCTCACAGAGGTTGACGACGCGGCGCCAGACACGAGCGCGGAGCGACGTTTTGGCGCTCGACATCGACGCGCGCAGGCCCTACGACCGGATCGGCGCAGCTACCCCTCCGACTTCACCGAGGCCGAGTGGACCGCGGTCGAGCCGCTGTGGCGCGAACATGCCCGGGCGCTCCCCGAGAAGCACGGGCTTCGCGACGTGGTCGAGGCGCTGCGCTACATCGGCGCGACCGGCTGCCCCTGGCGGTACTTACCCAACGATTTTCCGCCCTTCCAGACCGTGCGGCGCTGGTTCGATGAGTGGCACCACGACGGGACCATCGCCCGTGTGAACGACGCTCTCCGGAGGTTGCTTCGACGGCGAGCCGGCCGCGAAGAGACGCCGTCTCTCTTGATCGTGGACAGCCAGTCCGTCAAGACACAAGAGGGCGGCGAGGCGCGCGGCTACGACGGCGGCAAGAAGATCGCCGGTCGAAAGCGGCACATCGCCGTCGACACGATGGGCCTTCCATGGCTGCTCGCAGTCCACAGCGCGGCGATTCAAGACAGAGACGGCATCGATCTTGTTGTTCCTGACGACGTCTCGACAGCGCTGCCCCGCCTCAAGACCATCATCGCAGACGCCGGTTACCAAGGCCGCGCCGAGCAGCGCACCAAAGAGCGAACTGGGATCCCCGTCAAGATCGCGCGTCGCCGAGGCGACACCACGACGGGCGAGTGGGCCAAGAAGGATGAGCCCGCCCCGACCTACGACCCAGGGTTCAAGGTCGTCTCCAAACGATGGATCGTCGAGCGCAGCTTCGCGTGGACCACCCGACGGCGACGCTTGGCACGGGACTTTGAGCGCTCAACCGGCGCATCAAAGACCTGGCTGGAGTTGAGCTTCCAGCACATCATGACCGCCAGAATGATCGCTTGATCGCTGATGAAACACCCACTTAGAGGGTAACTCACCAACCCGCTTGATCCTCCTGATCCCCCCGAGTAAGTAGTCCGCGTCAACGCCAAGTCACCAAGGAGCATACACCGAATGGCCAAGGCGATCAGCGCGGAGCGTCGGCAGGAGGCGGTCACGGCCTACATCACGCGCAAGGCACAGGACCCTTCAGTGACCTACGAGAGCATCGCGGCGGAGTTTGGCGTCGGCGAGGCGTCATTGAACCGATGGATTCGGCGCCTCCGCGAGGAAGGGACCGTCGAGCGCCGCAAGCCTCGCCGTGATCCCGGCAAGCGTGTGCTCAGCCCCGCGCACTCCGAGGCGATCGAACAGTGGGTGACGGCGAAACCCGGCTGGCCGACTGTGGAGCTGCGCCAGCATCTCGCGCAGGCGCACGGG
>JADKFE010000087.1 GCA_016717595.1 Deltaproteobacteria bacterium
CCCCCGGCCCACGAGGCCGTCTTCAGCGGCGCTGCGCGCGAGGCGCCAGGCCAAGGCGCGGCGGCGGGCGGCGAGGGTGAAGGCGTGGTTCGCGTGGCGGGCGTCGGCGGGCAGGCCACGATCGGCGAGAGAGGGCAGGCCCTCGCGGGGGAAGCTGTTGGAGGCCACGCGGTCTCCGGCGAGCACGTCGGTCAGGCGGTGCCCACCGTGGGCGGCCTGGAGCGCGGCGGCGCGGAGCGAGAGGTCGGGCACGCCGCGGGTGCTCTCAAGGAGGAGCTGGCGCGCGTCACGCTCGGGGCTGGGGGTGACGCGGGGGAGCAGGGAGAGGTCGGAGAGCTTGGGCATCGGAGGCTCCACATCTTGTGGGCGGAACGGTTCTTCGCAGGGCGTCTTCGCCGCGCGCCGTCCAAGAATTGCAGCGTCGGTGGGCTCCGCCGCGCTGGGTCTTGAACAGGGGGACAGCATACCTCGGATGGTGACGGTTTTGTGACCGGGGGATCGACGGGACGCCCCGTTCATCCCACGGTCTGCCTCCCGCGGCCTTGGGCGCGAGCTGGGCCTGAGGCGCGCGGAGGATCTTCGGCGCGTCAGGGGTACAGGATCAGGGGTACAGCGGCAGCAGCTCGACGCCTTCGCGTAGGGCGTGGGCGGAGGCGTAGCGCTGGCTGAGATCCAGGCGCAGGTAGGTCTTGCGCTCGTCGTCGAGGCCGAAGGAGGTGCTCACGCAGATCTGGCTGGCCGAGAAGCGGTCGTAGCCCTCGTGAACGACGTCGTGGCCGAAGGTGACGAAGCCCTCGGTGAACTCGTCGCCAAAGAGCGCCCGCAGGAGCCGCCGCGCTTGGCCCTCGGTGGCCATCCGCGCCCACAAGAGCGCGCCGAGGGTGTCTACGTCGGCCATTCGGAGGAGCGGCACGGTGCGGTAGCCGTCGTAGCGGAGGCGCTCGAAGTCGTCGGCGCGGGGCTCGGTGGAGCGGGGCGCGGCGTGGGTCAACACGAGGCCGTTCGGGGCCATCGCCAGCAGCGGGAAGCTGCGGATGAACTCGACGACTCGTTCGGTCTCGGCGCCTAGGGTGGCCTCTAAGACCGCGGCCTCGTCGGGGTAAAACTTGGGCACGGGCGGGCCGCCGACGTGGGCGTGCTCGTGGTTGCCCAACAAGGTGAACACCCGCTCGTCGCGGGTGAAGCGCTCCATGTCGAGGATCAGCTCGGCGCTGCGGTCGTCGTAGGGCGTGCCCAGGTAGCGGGGCCACGCGGCGCGGGTGCCGGGGTCGGGGCCGTGGACGAGGTCGCCGCAGAAGGCCAAGATCGGGTCGTTGCCCAGGGCCTTCTCTTGGAAGAAGAGCGCCTTCATGCGCTCATAGTCGGGGACGTTGCCGTGCAGGTCGGTGCAGACCAAGAGCACGCCGCGCTCGGGCAGCCGCGCGACCCGCCGACCCCAGACCCCATCGCCCATCGCGCGGGAGGCGGGCTCAGTGGACATTCGTCGTGCCCGGCGTGAGCGTGGTGGTCCAGTCCCAGCTCGTGCCGCCGTCGGGGTTGCGGGCGTAGCTCTCGCCCCGACGGGCGTTCGCGTCGGGGTAGGTCAGCTCGATGACCTCCCCCTCGGGGCCCGTCAGCGTCATGCGCGCGGCCTCGTTCAAGAGCGCGTAGGGGTAGTAGTCGGGATCCTCCGAGCCCGAGGACGCGTACAGCACCTTGTAGTCACCGCTCGCGATGGTGAAGTCCGTCGGGAGCGTCCACTCCTTCGTGGGGTCGCCGTCCCGGGAGAAGATCCAGCCGCTGAGGTCGGCCTCGGCGGCGCCGAGGTTGAGGAGCTCAAAGTACTCGCTCTTCACGCCGTTCTCGTCCACGAACCTGTTGTCGGAGTACGGGAAGACCTCGTTGAAGACCACGCTCATCTCGGGATCCGCGTCGGCGTCGGCGTCGGTGTCGGCGTCGGCGTCGCTGTCCGAGTCGGCATCGGAGTCGGCGTCGGCGTCGGCGTCGGTGTCGGCGTCGGTATCCGCGTCGGTGTCGGCGTCGGCCTCGACCTCGGTGTCATCGCTATCAGGCGGTGCGCTCTCGCAGCTCACCTGGGTGCCGTCGCCGAGGATCTTGACGCAGCTCGTCTTCTCGACGGTCACACAGCCCTGGAGCATCGGCACGGCTATCCACAGAATCATCATCAGCGCGCTCCGGCGTTGCCTTCACGGGGTAGGGGGCTCCTTGAGCATAGCCTCAGAGGGCGCCTCGCGCCGCGTCAGGTCTGACAGGCGTCCGATCCTTGACCACAAGGGCACGATGCCCAACACCAGCGGCGGCAGGCTGTTCGCCAGCCAGCTCAAGGCGGCGAAGCCCAAGGCGTCGGCCTCGCCGATGCCGAAGAAGGCCAGCACAAACACCGAGGTGGCCGCCGGGCCCGCGCCCAGAGACGGCGGCAAGGCCACCGCGGCCACGCTGCCCAGGCCGATCACGCCCGAGACCGCCAACATCGCCAAGGGCGGGTGTAAGCCCAAGGCGGGCAACAAGGCCCAGAACGAGAGCACGAGGAGCGCGACCTGCACCGCGGCCAAGGCGAGGTTCACCGCGACCGCGCCCCAGGCCGAGAGCCCGGCGCCAGCGTGCAAGACCGAGTCGCGCAGCAGGGTGATGGGGCCCGCCCGGGGCGGCGCGTCGCCGGAGGCGCCCAGGCGCCGCGAGGCCAGGATGAGGCCGACGCAGACGAAGACGCCCGCGCCGAGCACCACGGAGAGCGTGCCTTGGGCCTGGGCGGTCTGGGCGGCGCCGAGCAGCACCGACCACTCCTGCGCCCCGACGAGGAGCACGCCGAGGACAAACACCGCGAACACCAAGGCCTCCAAGAAGCCCGTGATGCCCACGGCGGCCAATGACGCGCCGAGGCTGAGGCCCAGCTCGGCGCGCAGGAGCCCGGCGGCGACCAGATCCCCGCCGCGCATGGGCAAGACGGTGTTCATCAGGCCCGAGACGAAGCCGATGGCCATCACCCGGCCCAGGGGCGCCTCACCTCGGGCGCGCAGCGCCACCCACAGGCGCAGCTCGTGCAGGGCGACGCAGAGGCCCTTGGCGACGACGGCGGTGAGCACCCAGGCGGGGCTCGCGGCGCGTAAGGTGGCCCACACCCGCGCGGGCTCGGCCTCCCACAAGAGGATCGCCAAGACGAGCGCCGAGGCGAGGGCCTGGGCGGGCAGGGCCCACGACCGCCGGGGCGGCGCCGTCACTCGCGCCGGGTCTGACACTCGACCTTGAGACGAAACGGCGCCTCGGCGGCGCGTTTGCCGTCGACGACGATGAGGTAGGTCTGGGGGTGGTGGTCGGTGAACAGGCGCAGGTGCCCGCCGTCGGTGTCTACGTCGGCGTCGCAGACGGTGACGTTGTGCTCTTCAGTGGGGCAGCGGCCGGTCTCGCTCCACACCATGCCGAAGAGGTCAAGATCGGCGCAAGGTGTGGCCAGGGTGATGTCGGCGAGCTGCCGAGCGGGCAAGACCAGGCGGTAGACACGCTCGGGGCCGTCGTAGTCCTGGGGCAGCGGTGTGCAGGCTTTGCCGCGGTAGAAGGCGTTTGACCAGTGATCAACCCCGCCCTTCGTGTGGCCCTCGATGGTCTGGCCGCAGCTCAGCTCTTTGGTGACGCAGGTGTTCGCGAGCTTGTCGGCGACGTGGGAGGTGTCGTCGCAGGCGAGGCCGTCTTCGCTCAGCGACTTCTTGGGCTCGCGCAGGGTGATGACCTCTTGGAGCTTCTGCGGGGCCTCGCTGACCTTTTTTGTCCAGGGCAGGGGCACCGAGGGGCCGCTCACGTCGCCTTGGCAGTTGGGCACACAGGCCAAAAGTCCAAGACCCAGGCCAATCCAAAGCAGTCGTCTCATGAGTTTGATCGCTCCACTTTGCCGCCTAACCGCTGCCACGCGGAGAGGCCGCCAGTGAGGGTGTACACGAACTCTAAGCCGCGGGCGCGCATAAACAAGGTGGCGCGTAGGGCGTCGGCCTCGCCGTGGTCGTCGTACACAAGCGTGCGGGCGTCGGGGGGCAGCTCCGCGAGGCGATAGACGACCTCACCCAAGGGCATGTGCACGGCGTCGGGGGCGTGCCCGGCGCGGTACGCGGCGAGGGGGCGCACGTCGACAAACACGAGGCCCGACTCGGTGACGGCCTTCGCGGCGTCGTAGGCCACGGCCTCAGCGGGCAGGTCGGCGAGCTCGGTGTCGGGGATGTCCTTGACCTGGGGGCCGCCGCCGTCGTCGGAGGCCGGCGCGGCGTAGCGTTTGGCGTCCTGGTCTTGGATGGCCCGGGCGACTCGTTTGGCGACACGAAGCGGGAGGCTCTTGAGCTTCTGGAACATGCCCGACATCCTAACCCCAAATGGGGGCGAAGGGCGTGTTTAGCCCGGTGGGGCGAGGCGCTCGGCCTGCTCACCCTCCGGCGACGCGGCCTTTCGGCTGGTGGGGTTGGGGCCGACGCCGGGGTGCTGGGGCCAGGCGGGCGGCGCGTCGGGCACCTGACCCAAGGGCCAGGCGTACGGGGGCGAGCGGGGCGCGCCAGGCGCCGTTGTACAGAAGCCGCAGCTCAATCCGGCGCTCTGGGGGCGTGGGGCCGCGGCCCGTGAGGCCCTCGCTGTGAGAGAGGCGGAGCACCCAGGCGGGATCCGCGGGCACGAGGGGCGTCGAGACGCCCACACGAAGGGTCTGTAGGCTCCACTCGCCAGGGGCCGAGCGCGCCTCGCCGGTGAGCACAACCCGGCGGCTGAGGGCCTGCCGGGCGCTCACGGTCCAGGCCCAGCTCCAGTCTGTGGGCTGAGGGGTCTCCAGGGGGATCTGCACCAGATCGACGCTCAGCCGCATGGCGTCGACGCCGAGCTGGCTGAGCTGGGTCCAGGCGTTGACCGTGTACCACAGCGGCGCGTCCTCACGATCGGGGTCTAAGGTGGTGAGGCGGCCCGTGGCGCCGAGGCGTAAGGTGGGCGGCGGCGGCTGGGTGGGGCGGCGCGGCGGCGGGGGTCGTGTCGCGTTTGTCGCGTTTAATCCTCCTGTCGCATTTGTCGCATTTGTCGCATTTACTCCGAGGCTCGGCGGGCGAAGGACCGGCGCCAGCTCACCGGCCCGGGCTTGCTCCAGATCGCCATAGGTGGGGCGAAGCTGCTGGTTGGCGGCCACCTTGAGGCCCTCCTCGGTCTGGCTCAGCTCCAGGCTCGGCGCGGTGAAGGTGCGGGTGACACGCCAGCCCACGGAGAGCAGCGGGGCCTCCCGGAGCGTCTCTTCAACGAGGAGCTGCGCGCCGATCACCGCGGTGGCCAAGGCGAGATCCCGAGCGCGCTCGGCCTGGTCTTGGGTGAGGGGCGTGGGGCTCAGGTTGTGGGTGAGCAGGGTGTTGTAGACCTCCATGCGGGTCCAGACGTCGCGGTAGACGGGGCTGGCGCCGGGGCCCGCCGAGGCGAGATCCATGAGCTGCCGGTGGCGCAAGACGTAGGTGGGCAGGGTGGGGTTGAGGGTGTCGGCGGTCGGCTCGGCCCACCAGTCTACGCGGTGCCGCTCGTCGATCGGCTCCTCGGCCAACGCCAAGGAGATGCCTAAAGCCCAGACCATCACGCTCCGATGCGCCTATCAGGATGACTTGTCGCGCGTGGGGATGCTACCTTGGCGGGGATGTCGGCCTCTCTCGCCTCGATCCTGCTCCTGTGGCCTGGGCTCGCGCACGCCGATCCCGAGGGCGACTGGGCGCTGGCCGCCACTCGCCGCGCGCTCATCGCCGCCGAGGCCCCGATGACCTTGGGCGGCGCGGATCGTTCTCCGCTCACCTTGGCCCTGGCCGCCGACGGGCTCACCGGGCCCAGGCTCGACGCCTTCACGGCGCTCACGTCGCCGGGCCTGCCCGGGGATCACGGGGTGGCGCTCACCGCGGGGGGCTTTGTGCGCCTCGCTGTAGGGGACGGTCGCACCCAGGGCCTCCTCGGCGACGCCGAGCCCGGGCTGTTGAGCCCTCGCCTGGGCGTCTCGGCCCTGGCCGTGAGCCCGTGGTGGGAGGTGAAGGCCCAGGCCCAGGGCTGGCTAGACGTGGGCGGCGGGGTGTCGGCCTCGGCGCCGGTGATGGCGGCTTGGGCGGGGCTTCGGCGGGGTCCGGCGCGGGTGGGCTTCGGGATTGAGCCCCGGGTGTTGGGCCCCGGTCGGCACAGCGCCCTGCTCTTGGGCGACGACGCCCGGCCCTTCCCCGCGGGCAGCGCCGCCGTAGAGGGTGAGGTGGGGCGTCTGGGCGTGGCCCGGGCGGAGCTGGCCATGGGCTGGCTGCAGCGTCCGCGGCGCGACGTGAACCGCCCAGGGATCATCGTCATGGACGCCCGCTGGCGGCCAAAGCCGTGGGTTGAGGTCGGCGCCAGCCGGGTGGGGCAGTTCGCCGGAGAAGGTCGGCCTTGGCCGGGGGTGGGTGAGCTGCTTCTGCCGCTGGATCCCCACATCTACGGCGATCCCGACCAGCTTGAGGCCGACAGCAACGAGCTCGCGTCCATCGACGTTCAGCTCCTCGCGCCCTTGGGCTGGGCTCACCCCCAGGCCGAGACCTTGGCCGTGTATTGGCAGTACGGCGGCGACGATCTCATCGTCGACGACTCTGGCGCCGTGCCGATCCCCCGCCTCGCCGGGGTGGCGAACCTCTTTGGCGCCGAGCTCAGCGCCGGGCCCCTCGTGCTCAACGTCGAGTACGCCCGGCTGATGGACGACTACTTCCGCTGGTACACCGGCCACCGCGTCTACCACGAGGGCTTCACCCAAGACGGTCGATCCTTAGGCCACGTCAACGGCGGCGACTCCCAGACCTGGTGGGGCCGGGTGGGCTGGGTGACGCCGGCCTGGGGCGTGGTGCTGATGACCGAGCAGGTGCGGCGGGTGGAGGTGGTGGAGGTGCTCCAAGATCAGGTGTTCACCGCCATGACTGAAGAGCGCCGCCACCGCTACGGGCTCACGGTGATGGTGGCCGAGCCGACGCGAGGCCGCCTGGAGCTCGATCTCTCCACAGAGCGGCTTCTGGGCGGGGACTTTGTGCCCGGGGCCGATGAGCGCCTGAACCGCGCGGCGGTGACCTACACGGCGCCGATGTGGCGGCCGACGCTGTGAGGTGGGGCTCGGCGGATGTCGTCGCGGCGGTGATCCTCGCCCTGTTCGCCCCGCTGGTGACCTTGTGGCCCATCGGCGCCGACGCGCTGCTCTCCGCGCCAGGGCAAGAGGCGCCGGAGCACCTCGCCGGGCTGTGGCTCGCCGCGCAGACGGGGGACTGGCTGGTGGTCGAGACGGGGCTCTTGGCCTGGCCCGAGGGTGAGCGGTTTGTGCTCATCGACCCCCTCAACCTGCTGATCTTTCGGCCCCTCGCCGCGTGGCCGATCTTGGCGTTTAACGCCGTGCTCTGGGCGGGCTGCGCCATCGGTGGGCTCGCCGGGGCCTTGTTGTCGCGGGAGGGCGGCGGGCGGCTGTGGGTGGGCGCGCTGCTCGGCGCCACGGCGGGGCCTTTGGGGGCGATGGCCGCGGAGGGGCAGACTGAGGCGTTCACCTTGCCCTGGGCGGCGCTGCAGCTCGTCGCGCTTCTGGCCTTCGTGCGGTTGGGCGGCCTGGGGCGTGGGATCCTCGCGGCGTTGAGCCTCGCGGCCTGCTTTTATGGGGGGCCGTACACGGGGATCTTCGCGGCGCTGGGCGCGGGGGCGGTGGGGCTGTGGTGGCTCAAGCGGCGGCCGACGGTGCTCGCCGTGGGCTTGCTGGCGCTGATCCTCGCCGCGCCCATGGCCTGGGCGACCTTGACCCAGCGTGACGAGGGCCTGCCCGGCAGCGCCAGCCGCGCCCAGATCCCCGAGCCCGAGACCGACCCCGAGGGCTTCCGAGGGGGGCTCGCCCACGGCGCGGATCTCAGCGACGCCTGGGCGCCCTTGGCCGTGACCGGCGCCGCCCCCAGCGTGGGCCACAGCGTCTATGTGGGCCTGGGGCTTTGGATCTTGGCCCTCGTGGGCCTGGTTCGGGCGCCGCGGCTCTGGCCGTGGATGGTTGGCGCGGCGGTGTTCACGGCCTTGGCCTGGGGGCCCTGGCTCTTGTGGCGCGGCGAGGTGCTGCGCCTGGGCGAGGCCCGGCTGCGGGGCCCCGTCGGCGCGTTGATGGGCGTGTTCCCCCCGGCCCAGCGGCTCAACCGCTGGTATCGGGCGGGGGTGGTGGCGGGGTTTCTGCTGCTGCCCCTCGCGGCGGCGGGCCTCAACCGGCGGGGACGGCTGCCCTTGGAGCTGCTCACGCCGCTGCTCGCCGCCGACGCGCTGTGGGGTGGCCCGGCGCGCTGGCCCCGGGCGGAGATCGCCCCGAGGTTGGCCGTAGAGGCCCAGGCGTGGGAGGGCCCCATCGTCGAGGTGCCCGCGGTGACGACGGCGTCTCGGGCCCAGGCCCCCGGCGGGGAGAACCTCCTGCTGTTGCCCCTGCACGGCCAGCCGATCAGCTCCTCGTTCTTGGGCCTGCAGCCGCCCATCGCCCAGCGCCCCGACTACATCACCCTGCGCGATCGGGTGCGGCGCGGCGCGGATCCCGCCCCGGCGTTGTTGGGCTTACGCGACCAAGGATTTAAGACGCTGTGGTGGTCTACGGAGCACTCGCCGCTGAGCGCCGAGGCGCGTGAGGCCATCTCGGCGAGCCTCGGCCCGCCGATCCACCAAGCGGGCGGGGTGCTCGTCTGGTCTCTGTCGCCCCGTTAGTGGGCGCGAATGACTGAACACACCTCCACCGACGCTGACGCCGCGCCCCAAAACTCTGACACGAGCGACTGGAGCGACTGGACGGCCCACGCTCTGCGCCTCGACGCCCGGGGTGAGCTGGGTCGAGGGCCCAAGGGGCTCTTGATCGATCTCCCGGCGCTCTCACAGCCTTGGATGTGCGCGAGCGGCCTGTGTACGCCGGGCCGTCGAGATCCCAAGGCGCGGTCTTGCTGCGCGGATCTCGACGTGGTCCTGGACGATGACGAGATTCAGCGCATCGAGGCGGCCATGCCCACCTTGGCCCCGCGCCTCGCCGCCGCGGACTCGCGCTGGGCGGCGGGGGCCTTGGTCTGGCGTGACGGCGACACCTTGACCCGGCCCGGCCGCCGCTGCGCCTTCTCCCGCATCGCCCCCGAGGGCTTACGCTGCGTGCTGCACGAGATCGAGGCCCAAGACGGCCTCACGCCCGGCGCGCTGAAGCCCGCCCCCTGCCGCATGTTCCCGCTGATCTGGGTAGACGCCGACGACGGCCGGGCCCTGCTCTCGGCGGTTCACCCGCGCACGGCGCGCTTGGTGGGCACCCGGCCCGCCGCCGCCTTCCCGTGCATCGGCGAGGGGACGCTGAGCCTCGCCGAGTCCATGAAGGGGGCCTTGGTCGAGCTGCTCGGCGCCCGCGGCGCCGCGGCGGTGGTGAAGCAGGTGCGTGAGTTTCGGCGCTGAGATCCATCGAGGATCCGCTCAAGATCAGCGCCCTCAACGGGATATGCGAGCATGGGCGCTTCTGCCCGTGACGGAGTCCTTGTGTCCCACATCACCGTTCGAGCCCGCTGTGTCCTTCACCCCGACGCCCTAGCGCCGTTTAAGGCCCTCGTTCATCAGCTCAGCGCCCTGGTGCGCGCCCATGACCACGGCACCCTTCGTTATGACTGGTACTTCAACGAGGACGAGACCGTCTGTGTGCTGATCGAGGCCTATGAGAGCTCCGAGGCCACCTTGGCCCACTTGGGCGTCGTGGCCCCGCACCTGGGCGCCCTGTTCGCGCTGTGTGACGTCGAGTTTGAGGTGTACGGCACGCCGTCGCCCGACCTGCTCGCGGCCTCGGCGAGCCTGCCCACACGACTGTTCGCGCCGTTTGAGCTGCTCCGGGGCTGAGCGGCGAGGGGCCGCTCAGCGCCGCCGACGACGGCTGAGCAAGATGCCGAGGCCTAAGGCGAGGGCGCCCAAGCCCGCCGGGGCCTCGGAGGAGGCGCAGCCGCAGTCGCCGCTGTTGTCTTTGACGTCGTCGCCGCCGTCGAGGGGGTCGTTGGGGTCGGTGCCGTTGGCCACCTCGTCGCCGTCGATGGTGCCGTCGTCGTCGCTGTCGGGGTCGTTGGGGTCGGTCTGGTACACGCCGACCTCTTCAGGGTCGTCGAGGCCGTCGCCGTCGCTGTCGGGGTTCAGGGGGTCGGTGCCGTGCTCGTTGACCTCTTCGCCGTCTGTCAGCGTGTCGCCGTCGCTGTCAGGGTCTAAGGGGTCGGTGCCGATCTGAAACTCGAGGCCGTCGTCGAGCCCGTCGTCGTCGCTGTCGGCATCGAGGGGGTCGGTGCCCAGCTCTGTCTCAGCGCCGTCGGTGAGGCCGTCGTCGTCGGTGTCAGGGTTGAGGGGATCGGTGCCGGTCTGAAGCTCCAAGCCGTCATCGAGCTCGTCGCCGTCGGTGTCGGGGTTGAGGGGGTCGGTGCCGGTCTCGTTGTGCTCGTCGCCGTCGATGAGGCCGTCGTCGTCGCTGTCGTCGTCGTCGGGATCGGTGCCCAGCTCGGCCTCTTGGGCGTCAGAGAGGCCGTCCTCGTCGGCGTCGGGGACGTCGTCCAGGGGGTCCAAGGGGTCGGTGCCGTCAACATCCACCTCGACGCCGTCGCCGCGCCCGCCGCGGTCGGTGTCCTCGACGGTGGGGTCGGTGCCCGTGGTGTTGAGCTCCAGGCCGTCGTCGAGCTCGTCGCCGTCGGTGTCGGCGTCGGTGGGGTCGGTGTTGTGCTCGTTCACCTCGGCGCCGTCGCTGAGGCCGTCGCCGTCTGTGTCGGGGTTGAGGGGGTCGGCCTGGTGGATCACGAGCTCTAAGCCGTCGTCGAGCTCATCGCCGTCGCTGTCCGCCTCGGCGGGGTCGGTGCCGTGCTCGTTGACCTCTTCGCCGTCGGAGACGCCGTCGCCGTCGCTGTCTTGGGCGTTGGGGTCGGAGCCCGCGGCGCCGAACTCTAAGCCGTCGTCGAGCTCGTCACCGTCGCTGTCGGCGTTCTCAGGGTCGGTGCCGACCTCGTAGACCTCCTCACCGTCGCTCAGGCCGTCGCCGTCGCTGTCCTCAACCTCGGGATCCGTGCCGAAGGCGGCCTCCTCATCGTCGCCCAGGCCGTCGCCGTCGGTGTCGTCAGGGTTCACCACGTCGTCGTCAGGGTTCAGGGGGTCGGTGTCAGTGACGAGCACCTCGACGCCGTCGGTGGCCCCGCCGCCGTCTGTGTCGTCGTCGTTGGGATCGGTGCTGTGCTCGTTGACCTCCTCGCCGTCGCTGAGCGCGTCATCGTCGCTGTCGGGGTCGGTGGGGTCGGTGGAGTGCTCGGAGATCTCCTCGTCGTCGGTGAGGCCGTCGTCGTCGGTGTCGTCGTCGTTGGGGTCGCTGTGGTGGGCGCCGAGCTCTAAGCCGTCGTCTACCTCGTCGCCGTCGCTGTCGGCCTGGGTGGGATCGCTCCCGAGCACCAGCTCCTCAAAGCCGTCAGAGAGGCCGTCGCCGTCTGTGTCGGGGTTGAGGGGGTCGGTCTCGCCGCCGTTGGCCTCGGCGCCGTCAGAGAGGCCGTCGCCGTCGGTGTCCTCGTCGTTGGGGTCGGTGCCGGTGGTGTCCACCTCGTCGCCGTCATCAATCCCGTCGCCGTCGCTGTCGGGGTCGCGGCTGTCGGTGCCAAAGGCGAGCTCCTCTTCGTTGGTGAGGCCGTCGCCGTCGCGGTCACCGCCGTCGGGCAGGTCGTCGTCGGGGTTCAGGGGGTCGGTGTCGGAGACGAGCACCTCGACGCCGTCGATCACGCCGCCGCCGTCTGTGTCGGCGTCGTTGGGGTCGGTCGTGTGCTCGAACACCTCCTCGCCGTCGTCTAAGGCGTCGTCGTCGCTGTCGGGGTCGAGGGGGTCTGTGTCGTACGCGTCGAGCTCTTCACCGTCGCTGAGGCCGTCGTTGTCGGAGTCTTCGTCGTTGGGGTCGGTGCCGTGGGTGAGCTGCTCCTCGCCGTCGTCGAGGCCGTCGCCGTCTGTGTCATCATCGGTGGGGTCGGTGCCCAGCACCGCGGACTCCAGGCCGTCGCCGAGGCCGTCGCCGTCGGTGTCGTCGTCGTTGGGATCGGAGCCGGTGGTGTTGACCTCTTCACCGTCATCGAGGCCGTCGTCGTCGCTGTCGCCGTCGGTGGGGTCTGTTGAGTGTTCGTTGACCTCTTCACCGTCATCGAGGCCGTCGTCGTCGGTGTCTGGGTCCGCGGGGTCGGTGTTGTGGGAGCCGACCTCCTCGCCGTCGCCGAGGCTGTCGCCGTCGCTGTCGCCGTCGTTGGGATCAGAGCCGTGGTTCAGCACCTCCTCGCCGTCGTTGAGGCCGTCGCCGTCGCTGTCGGCGTCGGAGGGGTCGGTGTTGTGGGTGTTGACCTCCTCAAGGTCGCCGAGGCCGTCGTCGTCGCTGTCGGTCTCCGTGGGGTCAGATCCGTGGGTGTTGACCTCGTCGCCGTCGGAGAGGCCGTCGCCGTCTGTGTCGGAATCTAAGGGGTCTGAGCCGGCGGTGTTCACCTCTTCGCAGTCGTCGAGGCCGTCGCCGTCGGTGTCATCAAGGTTTGGGTCGCTGCCGACCTCACAGGACTCTTCAGCGTCGGTGAGGCAGTCGCCGTCGCTGTTTGTGGTGGAGCGCACCACGGTGACCGTGAGCGTGGCGCTGGTGTCGCTCTCGACGAAGGTGTAGGTGTCGAGCAGGGAGTTGTTGCCTTTGCCCGAGTCGGCGAACTGGCCCCAGGCGCGGGCGTTGACGTTCGGCGAGGCCGCCGCGGTGTAGCTGCCGGAGTTGACGCCGCCTGGGCCCGAGGTCTCTAAGCCGATGTCCCCGTTGGGCATCGCGGCGGCTTTGGACTGCACCTCGCTGTCGTTCCAGTACATGTCGAGGCCGGTTCGGGCGCCTGCGGCGTCCACCTCAAACATGCGCATGCCTTTGTACGAGGTCTCGATGTCGTTCGCGACCTGGTGGAACTCGCCGACGGTGACGAGCACCTCACAATCGTAGGTGCCCTCAGGGATGTTGGCCCCGGTGTTGTCCAAGCCGTCCCAGGTGATCGTGCTGTCACCTTTGGAGATGCTGTCCAGGAGGTGCAGATCGTCATCGGTGGTGAAGTCAAACACGCCGTCGTTGTTTAGGTCGCAGATGACGTGGGCGACGCCGTTGACGGTGGAGGTGAAGCTGAACTCACCGGAGCTTGAGCCCGAGACGACCGTGTCACATTCTAAGGCCCCCGAGGCGAAGCCCGCGGCGCTCACCGAGGGCGTGAGGCTCGTGTAGGTCGCTTTGGACGGCGGGTTGAGGTAGATCGGGTACTCGACGGCCAGGGTGCGGGTGCCGTCGTTGATGACGCTGCGCCCGTCGGCGTCGTCGACGCCGTAGCTGTTGGCGAAGACCTGGTACACGAAGCCCGAGAAGCCGTCGAGGAGCAGCTCAATGACCGCGGTGTCCGAGGACGAGCCGCCATCGACCATGATGTAGACGCTCGTGTTGAGCGCCACAGACGAGCCGTAGGAGCCGGTGTCGACGTACCAGACATAGCTCCAGACCCGGCCGCCGCCGTCGATGGCGTCGTTCACCGTCAGATCCCAGGCCGACTCGTCTGTGCTGAGTGTGACCTTGTAGGCCCCGGCGGTGGTGGGCGTGATCGTGCGGCCGCTGGTGAAGGTTCCTAAGGACTTGCCTGAAGGATCCGTCACGGTGATGGTGCTCGCGCCGGTCCAGGTGATCGTCTCGACGCTGGCGTCGAGGATGTCGACGTAGAGCGTGGTGCGCGACTCTAAGTCTTGGGTGGTCTGGAGATCGCCGCTGCCCTCGGCGTGGCCAGGTCTGGGCGCCAGGAGCCCCAACAGCACGAGCGTAGCGAGGGGGGCTTTGGGGCGGGTGAGGCGCATGAGTCCATCCTGGAGTCGTGGCGCTCCGCCGAGGACGCGGCCCGGGAGGACGCCGAGGGGGTGTGGTGAGCACGGCGCCCTAGAGGCGGCGCCGTGTCTCAGGATTGGGCGTGCGGCGGCGGCCCTGAGCGGGGAGAGGCCCCAAGCTCAGGACTTGTCGCCGTCCTTCGCGCCCTTGATGGCGTCTTTCACGAGCCGAGGATCGATTCGGATGCCCGAGCCGACGCCGCCGAGGTTGGGCCGGACGCTGGGATCGTCGGAGCCCGACTCGCCCTCTGCGCCGCCCGTCGCCGGTCGCCGAAGCGCCGCCGTCGCAGCCGCCCGTCACGGACAGAGTCCGGGGACCGTCCGGTGACGCTTTGGCCGTCGCGGCCGCCGAAGCGCACGCCGATGTCCTGCGGGCTGTCGCTGTCGCTCGCGCCGTCGCCGACGGCCCGTTGGGATGATCGCCGAGGCATCGTGTCGCCGGGGCGCGCCCTTGCCAGCCACGTTCCGCCCGACATCAGCCATCCCGCGCCGTCGAGGGCGCCGTCCCGCACGCCGACATCACCGGGCCTGTCGACCTGGGGCGCGTCGCGACCCGGGGTGGAGCCGTTCATGTCGGGGCGATCGTCGGCCTCGTCCGCGTCGGAGACGCTGTCCGCGTCTCCACCCTCACGGACGCCGACGTCCGCCGGGGCGTCGGTCTCCTCCGGGGTGAGCGGGCGGTCGCTGCCCACGTCTTCGGTCGGCGTGTTGATGGTGACGTCGTTGGGGTTGTCGGACTCGCCGCCGGAGCCGCCGCCGTCATCGCCGTCGCCGACGTCCGGGCGGTCGTCGTCTTCGTCGCCCTCGTCTTCATCGCCGCCGTCTTCGTCGTCGCCCGCGTCTTCGTCGCCGCCGAGGTCAGGGCGGTCGTCGCCTTCGTCGTCGTCGCCGCCCGCGTCGTCGTCACCGCCGAGGTCAGGGCGGTCGTCGCCTTCGTCGTCGTCGTCGCCGC
>JADKFE010000088.1 GCA_016717595.1 Deltaproteobacteria bacterium
GCGCACGCTCGATCTGAACGGCGTCTCGATCCGCGACAAAGATGGCGAAGAGATCCAGATCAGCACCTCCGCGCCCACGAACGTGCGCTACTTCGCCGCCGGGGACCGCCTCGTCTTCGGTGTGTGGGCCGACACGAACGTCAACGGCAACATCAACCTCGACCTCGTCTACGACTTCACGAACTTCAAGCTCGACAAGACCGGCGACGAGATCTACGTCTACTACGGCGCGTTGTTGATCGACGCCGTCGTCTGGGACTCCACCTGGGGCCTCACCGATGGTTACGCCACCCAGCTCAGCCCCACGGTGACGAGCGAGTGGGCCAACGGCCTGGACGTGAACTGGTGCGACGCGAGCACCTTCATCTCCCCCAAAGGCATCTACGGCACCCCGGGCGCCGAGAACACCGCCTGCCCCGGCGACGGCGTAGACACCGACGGCGACGGCTTCACCCCCAGCGAGGGCGACTGTGACGACGGCGACGCGTACGTCAACGTCGGCACCATCGACGGCGGCGACGCCAGCGAGCGGTTCGGCGCCTTAGACGACGACGCCGACTGCGACGGCGTGCGCGACGACGGCCTCACCGACGACGACGGCGACGGCTGGACCGAGACTGAAGGCGACTGCGACGACGAGGACGAGTTTGTCGGCCCCACCTCCTCTGAGGGCCGCGTCGCCAACGCCATCGACGACGACTGCGACTGCTACATCGACGACCTCGACCTCGACGGCGACGGCGCGACGGAGCTCGCCGCCGACCGCTACGACCCGGGCATCTTCTCCACCGTCTCCGACCCGACCGAGGGCTTCTGCGCGGATCCCGCCTTGGGCGACTGCGACGACGCCGATGACACGATCTTCCCCGGCGCGAGCGAGATCCCCTACGATCAGATCGACAACGACTGCGACGGCGCCGACCTCTGCGACGCCGACGGCGACGGCCACGACGCCTTGATCTGCAGCGGGGATGACTGCGACGATGAAGACGCCGAGGTTCACCCCGGCCTGCCCGACGCTGAGGCGGAGATCGACGGCAAAGACAACGACTGCGACGGCGTCATCGACGTGTACGACCAAGACAGCGACGGCTTCGGCATGTACGAGGGCGACTGCGACGACCTCAACCCGGAGGTCTCCCCCGACGTGGCGGAGCTCTGCGGCGACACCCTCGACAACAACTGTGACGGCCTGTACAACGAGGACTGCGCTGAAGACGCGCTCGGAGGCGGCGCGAAGGGCAGCTCCTTGCTCTGCGGTCCGGCGCTCCCCGCCGCGGGGGGCCTCGCCTGGGCCCTCGCCGCCGCCTTTGGCCTCGCCCGCCGCCGTCGCCAGGAGACCCGCTGATGTTCGGCTTGCTCTCTTGGCTCTCCGCCGCCGCCTTCGCCGCTGAAGGTGGGATCGACCTCGACCGCTACAAGCCGCCGAGCGACCACCTCGGCTACTTCACCGCCCAGTCCGCCGACACCCTGGGCCACCTGCAGCTCGGCGTCGCCGCCCGGGCGAACGCCGCCCGCGACCCCTTCGTGATCGCCAGCGCCGACGGCGAGCCCCTCGCCGCCGACACCTACCGCGCCCCGGTGCAGTCCCGGGTGGTCACGAACCTGCAGCTCGGCTTAGGCGTCACCCAGATCTTCTCCTTGAGCGCGGACCTGCCCGTCGTGCTCACCCAGACCGGCTACGACGTCGCCAGCCTCACCGGGGTGGGCGAGCTGACCCCGCTCGCGGCCACGGCCATCGGGGATCTGCGTTTTACGCCGAAGCTCGCGCCGCTCTCCGCCGCGAGCGGCCCCCTGGGCCTCGCCGTCGCCGTGCCGATCTCGCTGCCGACGGGCGACCCGGCGGCCTTGGCCGGTGAGGGTGGGCTCAGCGTCTCCCCGACGCTCATCGCCGAGCTCTCCGACGGGGAGGTGCGCCTGGGCGCCTACCGCTGGCGCGCGGCGGTGAACCTCGGCGTGGCGATCCGCCCCGACGACCGCGTCCGCGACGTGCCCACGGGCGACGCCGTGCTGTACAGCCTCGCCGCGGGCTTTCGCCCCGCCCCCAGCGTTGAGCTCATCGCCGACTTCAGCGGCCAGAGCTGGGGCCGCACCGCCGCCCAGTCCCCCGCTGAGCTTGACCTCGGCGTGCTGTTCTTCGCCTCGCCGTGGCTCGTCGTGCAGGCCGGCGGCGGCTTCGGCCTCATCCCCGGCCTGGGCACCCCCGACGTGCGCGGCGTGGTCGGCCTGGCCTGGGCCCCGTCGTTTAACCCCGACGACCGCGACCGCGACCGCGACACCATCGCCGATGCCTACGACGCCTGCGTCGGCGAGGGCGAAGACGTCGACGGCTGGCAAGACGAGGACGGCTGCCCCGACATCGACAACGACGGCGACGGCGTCGAGGACCTCGACGATCAGTGTGTGGACGACCCTGAAGACGCCGACGGTTACCGCGACGGCGACGGCTGCCCCGACTCCGACAACGACCTCGACACCATCCCCGACATGGTCGACCGCTGCCCCGACCAGGCTGAAGTGGTCAACGGCTTCATGGACCAAGACGGCTGCCCCGACGCCGACCCCGAGAACGACAGCGACAACGACGGCTTTGACGACGAGGTCGATCATTGCCCCTACGACGCTGAAGACTTCGACAACACCGACGACCTCGACGGCTGCCCCGACTCCGACAACGACGGCGACGGCCTCCTCGACGTCAACGACCGCTGCCCCAACGCCAAAGAGGACATCAACGGCGTCGAGGACGACGACGGCTGCCCTGAAGACGGCCGCGCCAAGCTCAGCGGAAAACGGATCGAGATCACCGAGCGCGTCTACTTCGACACCGGCAAGACCACGATCAAGCCCGAGTCCTACGGCCTGCTCGACGAGGTCGCCCAGGTGCTCGCCCAGAACCCGCAGATCACCCTCTTGCGCGTCGAGGGCCACACCGACGACCAAGGCGCCGACCTCAACAACCTCAAGCTCAGCCAAGGCCGCGCTGAAGAGGTCCGAAACTACCCCCCCCTCAGTTCCCCAACGACACATACGAGAAGGCGTAACACATCTCCTCGTCTGTGCGCTCGCCGTAGCGCACCTCTTTGGGCTCGTCATTGAGCTGGTTTGGGTTCTCGGCGCTGTTGTCCCAAGAGCAGCGTAGGCTCACCACAGAGTCGGACTCCACCTCGACGGGCTCACGGTAGGTGTAGGTGAGCTGGTTGTGGAAGTCCCAGCGGTCCGACCGTGTGAGGCAGGTGACCTCACCGTCGGGCGCGGTGACCTCGGCGCTGTAGGAGGTGCCCAAGACGTGCATGTGGGGGAAGACGCCGTGGATCGTGATCGGCAGGGGGAGCTGGATGCTGGTGTCGGCGGTGTAGTTGGCGTCTCCGGCGGGGATGCGGAAGTCAAACACGCCGAAGGGCCCGATGAGCACGGGCAGCACCGGCTCATCCCAGACCTCAAACGCCCAGCCGGACTGGTCGGCGACGCCGTCTGTGTCGTCGCTCTGGTAATAATGAATCTGGATGACGAGCTTCATCTCTGGGGTGACACGGAAACCATACCCGTCGGTCAGCTCCACAGGCACGGCCCCCGGGCCCCAGGCGCCGACCATGCCGTAGCCGCTGAGCACGCTCTCATACCCATCGCCGCCGACGAAGGCGTCGTCGATACAGTCCCAGCCCATCGCCACGTCGTGATCGGGCACGTCATCATCCGCCACAGTGAACAAGAGCGCGTGGTGAACGATGGAGCGCTGGTCGATCACCGGGGCCATGCGCCGCAGGTAAAAGTCCTCGGTCTGACCGTGCTCCATGACGAAGCAGCGGTACTCGTTGCCCGGGTCGCGGGCGCTCTGGTAGGTGGGCGTGTAGGGCGCGGTCATGGTGACCACGACGTCGGGGTTGGTGAGCTGCTCGGTGACGGGCTCCACGACCGGGGCCAAGGCGGGATCGCCCTCGGGGGCCCCGGCGTCGAGCCAGGTCTGGATCAAGGTGGCGAGGGTGGGGTCGGGGGCGAGGTGCTCGCTGCCGAGGTAGTCCTGGCAGTCGGGGTCGGAGACCGGCGGCGGCATGCGGCCCGACTGAATCGCCTCGATCATCGCCGGGGCGAGGGCGGCGACGGCCTCGGGGGTGGTGAAGTCTCCGGCGCCTTGGCCGCCCGGCGCGTGGCAGCGCGTACACTGCCCTTGGAGCGCCGGGGAGACGTCGCTGTGCCAGGTGGGGCCCTCGGCGGAGTCACCGCCGGGGCCACAAGCGAAGAGGAGGGCGAAGGGGATGAGCACGGGCGCTCCGAGACCGGGGGGCCGATCAGTGTAGCCTAGTTGGCCCGCTCATTGGCAGGGCAGGTCAACCCACTCCCCCTCGTTGTCGGTCTCGACACACTCGGTGACGGCCTCATCGGAGTCAAACACCACGACCAAGGAGTCGAGGCCCTTGAGGTCTTCGGCGGCGACGGCGAAGGTGAGCGCCAGGGACGATCCTGCGCTGAGTGAGCTGGTCAGCACCTCCGTGGCCAAGGGGATCTTCACGCCGCCGAGGCTGCCGAAGAGGCCGACGAAGGTGCCCACAGGCGCGTCGGCGCCGCCGTCGTTGATCACCAACGCCGCGACGTTCACCACGCCGCCGGTCTCACAGCTCGCGGCGCACACGTCGGTGATGTCGCCGGTGAGGTTTGTGAGCCCGCTCTGCACATACTTCGCTGAAGGCTGGCCCCGGAAGAGGTTGGCGTCGGTGAGCCAAGGCGGGTCGGGGTTTGTGGGCACGCTGAGATCGGCGTTGATGTTGCCGTAGTAGTAGCCGTACTCGTTGTAATAAGGCGGGCTGTACGGCCAGTCGCCGTCTTTGGAGCCGATCACGGTGAGGCCGTTGAGGGTGCCGTTGGAGCCATAGAGCAGCTCACCCGTGCCGTCACCGTTCACGTCGGCCACGCTGGGCGTCTCGGCGAGGGTCGCTGAGGTGTGAGAGCCCTCCCGCAGCACCACAGCGCCGGACGAGCCGTCGATCACGAGGATGTCGGCCTCATCGGCGTAGACCACCTCGGGCACACCGTCGAGGTTGATGTCCCAGGACGTGCTGCCCGCGAGCCCAGAGCCGTCGGTGATCGGCGTCGTCCAGCGGCGGGTGAGGTCCCGCTCGTAGAGGATGTAGGTGCTGTTCTTGGCGACCCCAAACTCTTGCTCGCCGTCGTTGTCGAAATCCGCCACGGCCACGGCCATGCCGTAGCTCGACCAGGTGGCGCGGCGAAGCTCGGTGCCGTCTGTGTCACATAGGACGAGGGCCCCGTTGTTGGCGAAGAGCACCTCACCCTCGGGGTCGCTGTCGATGTTGACCGGGTGGGGGAAGTTCGCCGTGCCGCCGGGCCCGCAGGTGAACAGGAGCCCACCCGTGGAGTCAAACACGTCGTTGTCGAGCAGGATCTCTTTTTTGCCGTCGAGGTCGAGATCGACCACCACCGGCGCGCCCCAGTTGTCGCTGGTGTACGGCAGCTTAAACCGCACGGCGCCGGTCTGGGCGTCGAGGATGTACTCGTTGACGACCACCTCGGCGACGCCGTCGCCCTCGATGTCGGCCACGGTGGGGTAGGTCTCGCAGGCCGTGCCGATGGTCGTCTCCCACAGGAGCGCCCCGGTGGAGTCATACGACCGGGCGGTGTGCGCGGAGTAGCAGGAGCCCGTGGTGGCGAAGATCTCGGCGTGGCCGTCGCCGTCGACGTCGGCGGCGGCGAGGCCGGACTGGTTATCGACCCCCGCGGCCTTCCACTGCACCGTGCCGTCTTCGCCGTTGAACACCATGAGGTCGGACGTAGACGTGGCGGCGGTGACCAGCACCTCGGGTTTGCCGTCGGCGTCGATGTCGGCGACGATGGGCGTGGAGTACACCGCCCCGCCGCGCCAAGACCACTGAATCACCCACGACCAAGGGTTCTTGGGCGGGGTGGAGGTGTCGATGACCTCGCCGCACTCCTCAAGGTTGCGGCTCACGGGCTCTGGCACCTCCAGGGTACACTCCGAGTCGAGACAGTCGGCGAGGCCGTCGAGGTCAACGTCGCCGAAGCCCTCATCGACGTTTCCGTCGGAGTCGTTGTCCAGGCCGTCACAGTCCTCAGCCGGGGGCTCGTCGCTGTCGTCAAGGGGCGGGCTCTCCTCCAAGGGCTCGGAGTCGAGGGGCTGAACAACATCGTCCTTGGGGTTGATGTCGTAGTCGGAGCACGCCGCGAGGAGCGGCAGGAGCAGCAGCGCAGGGGCGCGGAGGCGCATGGGGGGATCCTCTGGACAGCGACACCATACGCGGAGTCCGCGCCGACCGCTTGGGCTGACGCGGATTTTGTCCCCTGACTCTCTGCGATCTCACCAAGTCTCTGATCCTGCGGATCAGCCGGGGTGAACACACAGCTCGTGGTTGACCATCGCCGCGGTGAGCATGCCCGAGGCCGCCCCCGCGATCGCCGCCTGCATCGGCGAGCTGAGGTCTCCGGCGGCGTAGATCCCGGGGATCGACGTCTCCCGGGTGAAGCCGACGGCGACGTAGCCTTGCGGGTCCAGCTCCAGGCCCAAGGCCGTGACCAGCGGGGTCTGGGTCTGCTCAGGACGCAAGAGCATGGCGTCGCGCTCAAGGCGCTCCCCGTCGGCGAAGACGACGGCGCCGAGGCGGTGGGGGTCGCCCTCGGCGGGGAGCAGCGCGGCGATGGGGCGCTCGTCGAGGGTTACCCCGGCGGCGGCGAGGCGGTCGCGGTCTTGCTCAGAGACCTCAAAGCTGCCTCCGGTGAGCGCCACGAGGTCCGGCGTCCAGCCCCGGCCCACCAAGGCGTAGTCGATCATCGCCGGAGCGGTGATCCTCGCCGCCCAGCGCTGTCCGCGCAGCTCGTGGCCGTGGCAGTAGGGGCACTGGAAGATGGTGCCGCCCCACAGCGGCTCCAGGCCGGGGATCGGCGGCAGGTTGTCGATCATGCCCCCGGCGAGGATCACCCGCTTGGCGGCAACCTCGCCGCCGCCCTCGACCCGCACCACGAACGCGCCCTTCTCCCCCGACACCTCGACGGCCCGCTCCCCGCGGACCTCGACGCCGTAGCGGGCGAGCTCCTCCCGGGCCAAGGCGCGCAGCGTGGCGGGCGGGGTGCCGTCGCGGGTCAAGAAGTTGTGGACCTCGACCGCGCGGGCGTTTCGAGGGGGTCCGGCGTCGAGCACCAGGGCCCTGCGTTGGGCCCGGCCTAAGGTGAGCGCCGCTTGAAGGCCCGCGGGGCCTCCGCCGAGGATGAGCACGTCGAGCATAGATTCTCCGATCGGGGGGAGCCCAGGAATAATCCCGAAGTCGCCGAGGCCGACGCGGCGGATTGTCGCGGCGCGGACCTCAAGCTCGCTCAGCCACGGCGTCCGCAGGGGCTCGTCCTCCCCCGGGCGCGGGGCGGCGGCGTCCGCGCGTCTGGGCGCGACAGATCGCCACAGCGCCCCTGACCGACCTCACCCGCCGCGCTCGTCCCGAGAGGCCCCGTCGCCGCCCCGCTGGCGCCGCCCCCGCGCCAAGATTAGGAGGGCCCCCGGCTCGGAGAGACCATGGACGAGAAGCCTCATGTGCGCGTCGTCGCTGCGGAGATTCAGCGAGACGGCCTCTACCTCATCACCCAGCGCCGCGAGTCGGCGGTGCTCCCCTTGCTGTGGGAGTTCCCCGGCGGCCGCGTCGAGGAGGGTGAAGCCGACGCCGAGGCCCTGCGCCGCGAGCTGCGCGGCCGCCTGGGCGTAGACGTGCTGGTGGGCGACCTGGCCCTGCACGTCGCCCACGAGTACGACCGTTATGTGCTCGACCTGATGGTCTACCGCGCCGAGCTGCGCGCCGGAGAGCCCCAAGCGCGCACGGTGCGGGACCTCCGCTGGGTGCGCCCCGAGGAGCTGGCCAACTTTCAGTTCCCCGGCGCCGACCAGCAGACGGTCGACGCGCTCCTCGCCGAGACCGCCCCCACCAGAAGGGCCTGACCATGCCCCTCCTCGCGGTGATCGGCGACGTTCATTACGAGCTGGGCCACCTCCACCGCTGCCTCGCCCGCGCCGCCGCGCGAAAGGTCGATGGCCTGCTGTTGGTCGGCGACCTCGGCTGGCACGGCCTGGGCCGAGGCCGCACCTCCGATCCCGCCGTGTGGGGGCGATACCTACGCTCCGTCGCCGAGGTGCTCGCCGCCGCCCGCGCTGTGGGCCCCATCGCCTGGGTGCCCGGCAACCACGACCCCCACGACCTCGCCGCCCGCCTGGGCCCCATCGACGGTGAAGGCGTCTGCGACGGCACCGTGCGCACCTTGGCTGGCCTGCGCATCTACGGCATCGGCGGCGCGGGCCCGGCCCGGTTCGGCTTCCCGTATGAGTGGTCCGAGGCAGAGATCTTCGCCCGGCCCAGCCCGGACTGCGACATCATCCTCTCCCACACCCCACCCGCGGGCACCCCCCTGGACCTCGTCGCCCGAGGCGAAGACCTCCACGTCGGCAGCGAGGCCATCCGCGCCCGGGCCTTGGCCCACCGCGGCGCCTTGGTCTGCGGCCACATCCACGAGAGCCCCGCCGCCACCTGGCTCAACGAGTGCCTGTGCTTCAACCCGGGTGGGTTGGGGGCGCCGTATGGCGCGGCGCAGATGGGGTTTTTGGACGGGACGGACGCGGTGGAGTGGGAGCAGCTGGATTTGGGGGTGGGGTGGAGGAGGGGGAGGATACAGAGTCGTTGGAAGCCGAGCCGCTCAACCTACCGGCGTCTGACACTGAATTCGGTGACAGTTGCTCGCATCGCTCCGACGAACCAGGGCGGACTGGTTGGCCACCATCAGGTGGGTGCCGCTTCAACCCTCGGCCTTGAGCGTCCAGGTCAAAGCGTGCAGGTAGCCCGAGCATCATTCAATACAACGGTGAGGGCTGACCGGATCAAACGCCATTACTCAGCGCCCAGACTCCTTTCAGGCCTGACCCATCTGTGACCCATAGACGTGCCCCCCACCCCTACACGCCACCCCTCACCCCGGCGAAACCGCCCCCTGCGCCCAGGTGAGCACAGACTCCGCGCTGGCCTCGACCTCCTCCGCCGCAAACGGCACCGGCCGATACTGACCGTTGATGTACTCCGCCCAGAGATCATTGTGGTGGGGATCTCCTGGGTGCTCGCTGAACCCGCCGGGCAAGGCCATCAGCCCGCGTACACCGGCGGGGTCCATCTCAAACAAGAAGCGGTTGGACGGGGCGTTGTCTACGTCTAAGCTCGCGCTCAGCGCACCATCGCGGGCGAGCACATAGTCGGCGACGTCCACCGTGTACAGACCGCCAGGCTTGGGCAAGCGAGCGCTGGACGCCTCGGGCACCAGGGCCTCAGCGGGGTCTACGAGCTGCATCGTGTGCCATAGGCCCCAGCGCCAGGTGTCCAGGTCGTCGGGATCGGCGCCGTGGCTGGCCATGATCGGCGCCAGCTCGTCCAAGGCGCGGCGTAAGCTCTGGAGCAGCAGCTCGTCCCGGGTCTCGACGACGTCGGTGCGGCGGTCGTCAAAGTAGTCGTCTCCGGTCGCTGAGGGGAAGGGCAGCTCCCCCGACTGTATTCCGTCGAGATCGGCCTCGGTGACCTCCAAGAAGTGGGTCACCATCTTGAGGGCGACGATCACCAGGCGGGCGTCGAGCTCGGCGAGGAGCAAATCACCGACGAGGCCGCCGCCCTCATCGCCGAGCATGTCGCGGATGAGCACGGCGAGCCAGGCGTGGAACAGGCTGGGCTCGACGGCCTCGACGCCGCAGGTGTAGTCCCAGGCCTCCAAGAGCGCCAGGGCCTCGGCCATCTGGGCGTCGACGAGGTCCGGGCGGCGGGTGGCAGCCTGGGACAGATAGGGCAACAGCCGCTCGGCGGGGCGGGAGAGGGTGTTGAGCTGCACCATGCCGAGCTCCTCCAGGCTCACGCCGCCGTCGTTGATCAGCGCGCTGAGCTGCCGGGCGGGGGCCTGAACGCGGGTGCCCAGATCAAAGATCGCCGAGAGGTACGCCGGATCGTTGAAGGGGTCGTTGTCGTCAGTCTGCCCCACGGGATCATTGTTCGCCGAGGCCAGAAAGCCGTCAGGGGCGCTTGTTGTCCAGGGCACCTCGTCCCGGGTGAGGGTCAAGAAGGGGTCGGGGCCGCCCTCGGCGGGCAGCCACTCGTAGCCGCCGTCGCCGGGCAAGAGCGTGATCGGCGGGGCGTCGGGGTCGAGCACCTCCCGCACCGGGATCGACGTGAACGAGGAGTAGCCGATGGCTCCAGACACATCGGCGTAGAGCCAGTGCATGCCCCCGGTGAAGTAGTGGTCGAGGGCCCCACGAAAGGCCTCAAAGCTCTGGGCCTCCTCCAGCTCATAAAACGCCCGCGCCACAGACCGCGCCTGGAAGCCTGTCCAGCGGATCGAGATGTTCAGGGGCAGCGGCAGACCCAAGGACTCCGCGGGCATGAGCGGGCCGTGGTGCGGCACCTCCTGCACAGTCACCGAACGATCCTCGACAGAGCCATCGGCGAGGCGCACGCGGATCACCTCCTCGCGCTCAATCAGAGGCACGTCCTCGCCCAAGAAGCTGACCGTGTCGCCGTCGAGGATCTCCAGGTACACATCGGCCACGTCGTAGAGGCTGGTGGTGGTGGGGCCCAGGCCACCTGGCCGTTGTGGCCAAAGAGCACCATCGGCACGCCGGGGAAGGTGGCCCCGAAGGCGTCGATGTCGCCGCCGACGGCCTTTGTGCTGAGGTGAATGTAGTAATACACCGAGGGGTGCCCCACCCCTTGGTGGCTGTCTGACGCCAAAAGCGCGCGCCCCGTCTCGCTGGCCTGGGCCGACACCGCCATGTTGTTGCTGCCGCCCATGGTCATGTTCAGCGAGCGGGCCGCTTGTATTCCCGACTGGAGCTGCGCCGGGCTGAGCCCCGCCAAGAGCGCCTCTACCCGGGCGGCGCCATCCAGGGTCGGCGGCGCGGGCGGCCCCGAGGCCCCGGCGGGCCAGAAGTCGGGGGCGGTATAGGCCCGATCAAAGGGCGCGAACTGGTAGAGGTCGGTGAACAGATCCTGGCCGAGCAAGGTGCGGGCGAGGCCCAAGATGATGTCTTGGTCGGGGCGCATGGAGAGGCCCGCGGTGAGCAGCTTCTCGATGGCGAGGGTGTCCTCCACACGCCAAGGCTCGATGGGGCCGTCGAGGATGCCGAGCTGCGGCGCCTCGGGCTGGGCCCCGGAGGCCACATCGGCGATGAGCTGGTTCACGCCGTCGGCGTAGGCCGAGAGCATCCGGTGAATCGGCGGATCCGCGACGATGGCCTCGGCGGTCAGCTCGCCCCAGCGCCCAAACCCCAAGGCCCGGCTCTGGAGGTCGCTTGAGTAGTACGCCTCGCCGAGCACCTCCGCCCGACGGCCCCAGGCGCGGCGGCGCAGGAGCTCCATCTGCCAGAGGCGGTCCCGGGCGGTGATGTAGCCCTGGAGGTAGAAGAGATCCCGCTCGGTGGCGGCCTGGATGTGGCGCAGGCCGCTGGCGTCGGTGACGATTCGGGCGTCGGCCTGAAGCCCAGCGGGCACCTCGCCGCCGCAGGCGTAGAGGCTCAAGAGCAGGATCATCGGTGGGTCTCTCCGCCGGAGGTTGGCGGTGTAGTATACCCCAAAACAAAACGAGCGCCGCCGCCCAGAGCCAGAGCCCCAGACGACGGCGCCATCTCACACAATCGACGGGCGACTCAGTTGACCGTGATCGCCGGGCCGACGGCGTAGACCTCGCTGGGCACGCCGCCGGTGATCTCCAAGAAGGTCGAGGCGCCGCCGTTGACGTAGATCACGGGGTACACCGTGCCCGCGGCCACGCCGCTGAGGTTCACGGTGATCACGCCGCCCGTCACCGGGAAGATGCCCGAGGGGTTGGCCGGGTCGTCTTCGCCGCTGGGGTAGGTCTTGGCGGCGGTGATCGCGGCGCCGTTCACGCTGGCGATGAGCGCCACGGCCTCGGAGGCGCCGGCGTCGGCGGCGCCGTTGGCGTCACCGTCGATGAAGGTGCCCGTGCCGTCGCCGCTCGTGGTCAGGTTCGCGGCGATCACGAGGGTGACGCGGTACGCCGTGGCCTCGTCCAGGCCGCCGATGGAGAGGTCCAAGCCGCCGCCCGCGGCGAGGGAGGTGTCGGCGGAGGGGGTGAAGGTGATGCCCTCCTCAACGGCGCTGTCGTCGGTGGCGGTGCTGTCGTCGGTGGCGGCGGAGTCCGTCGCGGCGTCTTTGTCGCCGCAGCCGGCGGCGAAGGTGAGGGCGAGCAGGGCGGTGAGCGTGTGCTTGAGGTTCATTGGGATGGTCTCCTTTCGGGCGTTCTTGCCCGATGACCCAGAGCCTACACAACCTGATCTGGATCATGACAGATCAATGACAACAAAAAGTTTCTTGGGGCCTAAGACGCCCGGCCTGGGGCGGTCCGCAGCCTCGCCAAGGTGGCGCTCGGCGGCTCGCCGACGGCGGCGCGATAGGCGCGGCTGAAGTGCGCCTGATCCACAAACCCAAGGGTGTACGCCAGCTCCGCGAGGCCCGTCCGGCTGGGATCCACCAGGCCCTCCACCGCCTCGTGCAGCCGGTAGCGCTGGATCACCCACTTCGGCGGCAGGCCGATCTCCCGCTCAAAGAGGCGCTGCAGCGCCCGCACGGTGATCCCGGCCTCGTCGGCGAGGCCATCGACGGTGGTGATCGAACGATCGGCGGCGCAGCGCTCGGCGAGATCTCGGGCGAAGCGCGCGTCGGGGGCGTCGCGCTGGGGCAGCTCGGCGAGCGTGGCGGCCAGGGCGGCGAGGGCCTCGTCATCGGGCAGCCGGCTGAGCGGCGGCGGGCGCAGGCCCAGAAGCTCGGCGGCGGGCAAACATCGCTCCCGGGTGTGGCTCGCGGGGAGCTCGCTGAGCCAGCGCAGCCCGGCGGGGCGAAACTTCACGGCGACCACCCGCCCCGCGCCGGAGAGCGTCCGGGCGAAGGGCCGCTGGCTCACCCCACGAACGACGCTCACGTCGCCCTCCACCGTCCAGTGGGCCACGGGGTGCGGCAGGGTGATCGCCTCAAAGGTCGCCCCGGGCGGGAAGTCCCAGCGCACGAGCCAGAGATGCTCGACGATGGGCGCGAGCGCGGGCGGCGGCAGCACCCGCTGGTGGTGAATCGGGCCAGGAGGCTGGCCTCGACCGGGGCCAGCGACGATCCCCCGCGCCGGGCGGAGCTGGGGCTTGAGCGGAGCGGTCATCCGCCGGGATTAACCCGCGGGGCTCAGCTCGATCATCACCTCAGAGCGGCGCAAGAAGAACGGCGTGAACGGCCCGTCCCAATACACGGCGATGGGCGCGCCGATGGCCCGCCACTCGGGGTTCTCGGCGATCCAGCGCTGCAAGGTGACGATGTCTTGGCCCCGCTGACGATCGCCGCCTCGGCCGCGGTGGCCGAGGCTCACCACCGTGCGCGGCGGCAAGGCCTTCACCATCACCCCGTCGGCGGAGGGCGGCGGGCTCTCTAGGCGCGCGGAGGGGGCAAAAAAGCGCATCGCCTCACGCTCGTCGCTCAGGTCCACCTCGACGGGCACGGTCATCGCCAGCTCGTTCGACTGGATGAAGTTGAACAGGGCGCGAAAGCCCTCGTCGTCGCCGTCTGGGGCCTCTAACGCGAGGGCCTGGGGCAGCTCCTTGAGCTGAATCTCGCCGGGCGCCGTGGGGGTGTAGGTCTGCTCATAGGCGCTGGCGCCGCTGGTGAGCGCGAGGGTGAGGCCGAGGGCGGCGAGGACGGGGAGAAGGCGGTTGAGCATGGTTGGGATCACTCCACCCTGGGTAGGCGAGCGCGCCCCGGAACGTGCGGCCTTCACAAAACAAGCCCGGATCCGGTACTCTGCGCCGATGATCCTGCTCACGGACGTTCATTACCCTCCCCTCGGCGGCGCCTGGGCCGCGGGCCTCCTCTGCGAGCGCTGGGACGACCCGAGCCCCACCTCGGAGCAGCTCGTCTTTGTGCCCGAGGTCGCGGCGTACGAGCCCGGCCAGTTCTACCGCCGTGAGCTGCCTTGCCTGCTCGCCCTGCTCCACACATTGCCCGAGGCCCCGCGGGTGATCGTCGTGGACGGTCACGCCTGGCTCAACGGTCGTCCGGGCCTCGGCGCCCGGCTTCACGAGGCCACGGGGCTGCCCGTCGTGGGCGTCGCCAAGCGGCGGTTTTTTGAGGGTGACGCCCTGCCGCACCTCCGCGGGGGCAGCCAGAGCCCGCTCTATGTCTCCGCCGCCGGGATGCCCGCCGAGGAGGCCCTGGCGTATGTGCGCTCGATGCACGGGCCGCACCGCCTGCCCACCCTGCTCAAGCGGGTGGACCGTCTGTGTCGGGACGCCGCCGAGGCCCCTCATGCGTGAGCTTCCTGCGGATCACCCCGTCCTCGCGCCGATGAACGACGGCCCCTCGCCCTGGGAGCAGGCGCTCACGGGCTCGATCCTGCGCAGATCCGCGAGCCGCGCCTCCCGCGCCTTGGCCCGCTACGCCGAGGCCAAGCTCACATCGGTGTTTGACCCGCACCCACCCCGCCTCGCCCACCGAGCGCTCTCCGCCGAGGAGCACTTCGCCCGCCTCACCGCCCTGCGCTGGGCGTTTGTGGAGGATCCCGAGGCGCTCTGGCTCGCCCGGGGCCTCGTCGCCGACCTCGGCCTGCCGCTGCGTGAGACCGTGATGGATCGCCCTCGCCTGCGCGCCGTGCTCTCCGGCGCCCACCGCGACCCCAAAGCCGCCCGGGCCTACGCCATTCACCGCGACACCTGGTACGGCAACCCCGAGGCCCAGGTGAACCTCTGGCTGGCGCTCGGCGACGTGCCGCGTGAGGAGAGCTTCGGATTTTTCCCCGAGGCCTTTCATCAGGCCGTGCCCAACGCTTCAGCGGGCTTTGATCTGGGGGACTGGGACAAGCTCGGCGGCTGGCAGGCGCCGCACCCGCAGAAGGTCTACCCCTGCGCCACGGCGCCGCCGCCGGGGGAGGCGCTCCGTTTCGCCTGCAAAGACGCCGAGCAGCTCCTGTTCTCGGCGCACCAGCTCCACGGCAGCCTCGGCCACGACTCGGGCCGGGCGCGGTTCTCCTTGGAGCTGCGTCTGGTGTTCTTGCCCGATCTGCCCCGGTTTGAGGGCCGCCGGGCCCTGGACAACCGCTCCAAAGGCTCGACCTTGCCGTCCCTGCTCAACGCCGAGCGCCTGGACCCCGAGGGAGATCCAGGCGCCGCGTGATCAATCGTCAATCGACGGTCTGTGTCGAATCAGCTCCCCGAGGCCGGGCCGGTGCCCCGAGACGGACGACGACTGAGGGTTCGTCACCGCGTCAATCGAGCCGATCTGGCTAGAGCTGGCGTCGAGGACCCCGTCAACGCTGCCCTTCGAGGTGGTGTCGGCGCCGGTCTTGCTGTAGTTGTCGGCGATGTAGTTGTTGTCCAGGGCGCGGGCGTAGACGACACCGTAGTACTTGTTCCCGGTGACGTTGTTGTACGACACGTCCAAGGAGTTGGTGCCCGTGGTGGGGCCGTACACGCCATGGGAGCCGTTGTCGGTCACGTCGCAGTAGCTCACGCTGCTGGCGTCGTTGCCGTACAGGATCACGCCGATGTTGTTGTTGTTGGAGAAGGTGCTGCTCACGATCTCCGCGCTCTTGGCGTACATGCCGTAGCTGTCCGCCTTGTCTACGATCGTGTCGGTCACGAGGGCGTGGCCACGGACGTCGAGGCCGTAGCTGAGCGCGCTGCGCTGGTCTTGGGTCGAGGAGAGGTCCACGACCTGCAGGCCGTCGATCAGGGCGTCGCCGAGGTAGACATACACGCCGCGCTCGCCGCTGTTGCCCACGGTGGTGTCCGCGAGGTTGAGGTCACCGCCGTACACATACAGGCCTTGGCTGCCCACATCGGAGATGATCGACTCGCTGATCGTCAGGTTCCCGTTGTAGACGTACACACCTTGGCTGCCGATGTCGTCCAGCGTCAGGTCCGAGGCGGTCATGTCGCCGTTGTAGACGTACACACCCTGGCTGGCGATGTCGCTGCCGTCCACCGCCGTGGCGCTGAGGTCGCCCACGTTCACATACAGACCCGTGCCGCCGATGTCGGTGAGCGCGAGGTTCTCCACCGCCGCGACGCCGTTGTAGACGTAGACGCCGTGGCTGCCGGCGCCGGTCACTGAAGCGTCGCTGAGGTCCAGGGCCCCGGCGTTCACATAGAAGCCTTGGCCCGTGGCCTCGACGACGTTCACCGCGTCGGCCACCATGTCGCCGATGTTGACGTACACGCCGACGCTGCCCGAGTTGGAGACGTCGGTGTCGGAGATGATGAGGTCGCCCTGGTAGACATACACGCCCGTAGAGCCCGTGGTGTCCACCGTGGAGTTCGTGACCGTGGCCAGCTCGCCCAGGTTCAGGTACACGCCGACGTTGACCGTGTTGGTCACCGTGCTGTCGCTCATCGTGAGCGTGCCGTCCTGATCAAACACGCCGTAGGTGCCCGCGTCGTTCACCGTGACGCCGCTGACCGTGGTGTCGCCGTAGTAGGTCAACACGCCGCTCTGGCCGACCTTGTCGATCTTGACGCCCGTGGCCGTCAGGTCACCGTAGTAGCTGTACAGCGCGTTGAAGCCGACGTCATAAAGGGTCGTGCCGCTCACGCCAGCGTTCACGATCAGGTTCCCACGGTAGGCGTAGATGCCTTGGCCATAGATCGTCGTCAAGCTCGCGTCGGTGACCGTCAGATCGCCGTAGTAGCTGTACAGTCCGCCCTCACGGATGTTCTCCAAGATGGCGTTGGTGACCGTGAGGTCGCCGTAATAGGCGTACATGCCGTGGGAGCGGGAGTTACGAATATCGACGTTGGTGGCGGTGAGGTCACCGTCCACGGTGTAGACGCTCACGCCCTCGACGTTGTCTAAGGTGGCGTCGTCCAACACCACGGAGCTGCGGTAACCATAGATGCCGTAGTTCCGGATGTCTTTGATCGTGACCTCGGACGCCACGATAGACGCCGTGCTGGCGTAGATCGCGTAACCTTCGGTGTCCTCGATCGTGGTGCGCCGCACCTCCACGGCGCCGTGGTCCGCATAGACCGCCGAGCCGTTGTTGCCCGAGATGTTGGAGTCCAGCACGGTGAGGTCACCGTAGTAGGTCTGCACCCCTTGGGCGGTGTTGCCCACCACCTCCGAGGCCTCCACCATGAGCGTGCCTTGCTGGGCGTAGGCGCCGCTGCCGCCGTTGTTGGACAAGGTGACGCCGCTCAGGGCGAGGTCACCATAATACACATAGACGCCGGTGTTGGACGCGCCAGAGACGGTGGTGCTGTCGAGGGTGAGGTCACCATAGGCGTAGAGGCCATAGCCGACGGCGCCGATGATGCTGCTGCCCGTCACAGACGAGCCCTTCTTGCCCGCGTACACGCCGCTGCCGCCGCAGCCTTCAGCGACGAGGCCCGTGGCCGTGAGCGAGCCCTCGGCGTACACACAGATCGAGTCGGAGTTCTTGATGACCGCGTTGTCCAGCGCCAAGGTCGAGCGCACGTCGGCGTAGAGGCCATAGCCCGTGGCGTCGATGACGCTGAGGTTCGTGAAGCTCGACGCCGCGCTGTACAGCATCATCCCGTGGGAGGAGGTGCTGTTGATCGTGAGGTTTGTGCCGGTGACCGTGTGCAGATACTCGCCGATGCTGCCCACATAGAGCGCGTGGCGCACCTCGTTGAACGTCGTGTCCGCCACAGAGAGCGCCGACTCGTCCTGCACACCGTCAAACCCGATGCCGACGTAGACCTTGTCAAAGGTGCTGTTCACCACGTCGAGCAGGGGCAGATCACGGGCGACGATGCCGTACTGGTTGTCGCGCTGGTTGTCGGTGAAGGTGCAAGAATCAACGGTGAACGGCGCCTCGCGGGTGTAGATCTCCAAGGTGGCGTCGGAGAACGCGCTGTTGGTGATCGCCGTCGCGGCCCCGCCCTCAAGGCGCAGGTTGATGTGCTCAAACGTCGCGTATTGTAGGGTGGACTTGTCGCCGGTGCCGCCGATGGAGACGCCGTAGTTGCCCGCCGTGGAGCTGTAGTTCGTGGTGAACACGACCGGGGCGCCGTCGCTGCCCCTCAAGCTTCAGGGTGCCGTCTACGACGAGCCCCGCGCTGGGCATAAACTTGACTTGGGTGTCGGCGGCGATGGTCAAGGTCGCCGTGGGGCAGACATAATACACCGCGCCGACGATCACCTCACCGGACCAGGTGATGTCTTCACAGATCTCGTAGGTGTTGTCGATGTCGTCGTCTACGGCGGTGTCCGCGGTGTCCTCTGGGCCGTCGATGTTGGTGTCTACGGAGTCCAGGGCGTCATCCTTGGACCGACAGGCCAGGGTCGCCAAGGCGAGCAAGATCGTCAGGTTGAACCGAATCGGCAGGGTCATGGAGCCTCTCTATCGTTGGAGCGTGGGGGTGTCTGAGCAGAAGAACGGGCGCCGCCGCGCCGCGGGGGCGAGCCCACGACGCGGCGAGGGGGGGCGGGCTCAGGAGCCGGTGGAGGGGCCCGTGCCGGAGACCTCAGTGGAGGAGGGGCTGGTCACCGAGTCCAGGTAGATGAACTGTGTGCCCTTCGTCGTGAAGCTGGCGTCGATGCTGCCGCCGGAGGTCGTGTCTACCCCAGTGAGACGGTAGTTGTCGGCCACATAACAGCCGTCCATGAGCTGGACGTAGTACACGCCGTACTCATAGTTCCCGGTGATGTTTGACTTGCTGACCTGCAGGCCGTTTGTGCCTTTGGTGACGCCGACCACACCGTAGCTGCCGTTGTCGATGACGTCGCTGAACGTGATGCTAGAGGCGGAGTTTCCGTAGATGGTCACGCCACGATCGACGCCGTTTGAGATGGTCGTGTAGCTCACCTCAGCGGACTCGGCGTAGAGGTCGTATTTTTCGGTCTTGTCGATGAGGGTGTTCGTCACCAAGGCGTGCCCACGGACGTCGATGCCGCCGCCGACGGCGCTGTACTCGTCTTGGGCCGAGGAGAGATCGACGACCTGCAGATCCGAGATGAGCGCGTCCCCGTTGCTGACGTACACCGCGTCGCCGCCGACGTTGCCGATGGTCGCCTCGGAGAGGGTGAGGTCGCCCGTCGTGACCTGCACGCCGGAGCTCCCCGCGCCGCTCACCGTGACGTCGGTGATCTCCCCGTCGCCGCCCGTGATGTAGATTCCTTGGCTGCCCGAGGTGGTCATGGTGACGCCGCTCACCACACCGTCCGCGTCCTTGATGTAGACGCCGTAGGTGTCCGCGTCGGTGATGCTTACATCGGTGACGGTGGCGAGGGCCCCCTCGGAGAGGGCGACGCCGGCGCCGCCGACATCGGAGACGACACAGTTGGTCACGCTGAGGTCACCCTCCTGGCCATAGATGCCGTGGCTGCCAGACTCGGTGACCTCGCAGTCGCTCACCGTGAGGTCGCCATAGCTCACGAGCACGCCGGTGTTCCGGGTGTTGGTGATGGTGAAGCCCTCGGCGAGCATGTCCCCGGTGTAGGTGTAGAGGCCGTAGGTCTCGGCGTTGGTGACGGTGACGCCGGTGTCTCCGGGGGTCACGGTCATGTCGCCGCGGTAAGAATAAATGCCGGTGCCGTAGATGTCGCTGACGTGAACATCGGAGACGGTGACGTCACCGAAGTAGCCATAGACCGCCGTGCCGATCACCTCCGAGATCTGGGCGTTCTTGAGGTTCACGTCGCCGTAATACCCGTAGACCGCCGTGCCGCGGATGTTCGTGATCGTGACGTTCTCGGCGGTGATGCTGCCGTCGGTGGAGTACAGACCGCTGCCGTCTACGTTCTCGATGAGCACACCCACCGTCCCCGGCTCAACGACGAGGTGGGAGCGGTAGGCATAAACGGCCGTGCCGCGGATGTCCCGCACGGTGATGTCGGAGACGGTGATGCTCGCCGTGGAGGCGTAGACGCCGTGGCTGTCCAGGCGCTCCAAGAGCGTGTCCCGCACGATCACGTCGCCATAAGTGGCGTAGATGCCCGTGCCGAGGCTGTCGCTCACCTCGCTGCCGGTGACGGTGAGGTTGCCGCGCACGGCGTAGATCGAGGTGCTCGTGGTGTTGCTCACCTTGGAGTCGGCGACGGTGAGATCCCCTGTGGCGTAGAGCGCGTAGCCCTGCACATTGTCTACGGTCGTGTTGCGCAGGGTCGAGCCCTTCTTGCCGCCGTACACGCCGCTGGCCTCGGAGTTCGTGACGTTTAGGCCGTCGGCCTCGATCGAGCCGATGACGTAGACGCTCACGCCCGTGGTGTTGTTGACGTCAACGCCGTTGAGGCGGACCTTCGAGGCGAGGTCGCCGTAGATCGCGTAGCCGTTTGTGTCGGTGATCGTCACGTCGTTGAGGGACACGTCCGCGTTGTAGAACAACAGCGCGTGGCTGGAGCTGTTGCTGACGGTCATGCCCGTGGCGGTGACGCTGTGTTTGTATTTGCCGACGCTGCCCACATAGAGCGCGTCGCGGCTGTCGGTGAAGGTGACGTTGGTGACGTTGAGCGCCGCCTCGTCCTGAACACCGTCAAACAGGATGCCGACGTTGACCTTTGAGAAGCTGGAGTCGGAGACGTTGAGCAGCGGCAGGTCGCGGGCGATGAGGCCCGACTGGTCGTCGCGCTGGTTGTCGGCGAAGCTCACCCGGCTCACGGAGAACTCGGCGTCACGGGAGTACACGCCCAAGGTGGAGTCGGAGAGGCTGAGGTCGCTCGTGGCGCGGCCCTCCAGGCGCAGGTCGATGCTCGTGAACGAGGCGAAGCTCAACGAGGACAGGTCGCTCTCGCCGCCGATGGACACGCCGTAGTTGGAGCCGGAGATGCTGTAGTTGATCTTGAAGGTGATCGGCGCCTCGGCGGTGCCGTCCGCCTTGAGCACGCCGTCGACGACGAGGCCGCTGCCCGGCTTAAAGGCGATGGTGGCGCCGGGCTCAATCGTCAGAGTCGCCGTCTTGCAGACGTAATAGACCGCGCCGACGACGACCTCGCCGGACCAGGTGGTGTCTTCGCAGATCTCGTAGGTGTTGTCGATGTCCTCATCGACCTCGGTGTCGGCGGTGTCCTCGGGGCCGATGGGCTCGCTGTCCAAGGGCGCGTCATCCTTGGAGCGGCAGGCGAGGGACATCGTACAAAGCAGGAGCAGGGCGCAGTTGCGGGGTGTCATCTTGGACTCGGGGGCTTGGGTGGTTGACGAGATTCTGACGCTGGCCACCCCCAGAACGCAAGCCCGTTTCTTCGCCGGCCCCGAGAAGCTGTCCAAGCGTTCAACCCACGCGCCGCTGATCAGGCTGTGCTCGTTTAGATCCTCCTCGGATCAAGACTTGACCTGTCCAGAGGCTCCAGGCGCGCGCCGCGGCGCTCCGGCCCGGGGCACCATCGGCGCGCCGCGCCGCCGCTCATCGGCCCCGCCCCTGGCCGACCCGCCCGCCGCAGGGTAGAGGTGGCCGGTTTTCGTCACCTCCGGAGCGACGCATCCCTCACTCTCCTACATGCGGCTGGATCGTGACGCCTGGCGGGCGCTGCGCGCCGACGCCCCGATGACGCTCACCGCCGTCGAGGCTGGACGCCCTGCGCGGCATCAACGAGGAGATCACCCCGGACGAGGTCGAGGACGTCTACCTGCCGCTCACCCGGCTCTTGAACCTCTACGTCTCCGCCGTACAAGAGCTGCACCGGGTCACGGCGACCTTCTTGGGCGACCCCGAGGCCCCCCGGGCGCCGTTCTTGATCGGCCTCGCCGGGAGCGTCTCCGCGGGCAAGTCCACCACAGCGCGGGTGCTCCAGGCGCTCCTGGCGCGCTGGCCGAACAGCCCCCGGGTGGACCTGGTGACCACCGACGGCTTCTTGTACCCCAACGCTGAGCCTGGAACGCCGGGGCCCATGCGGCGCAAGGGGTTCCCCGAGAGCTACGACCGCGCCGCCCTGCTGCGGTTTACCTCCCAGCTCAAGGCGGGCCTGGACGAGGTCTCCTGCCCGGTCTACAGCCACGCCCGCTACGACATCGTCCCTGATGAGCGGATCGTCCTGCGGCGCCCGGACATCGTGATCATCGAGGGCCTCAACGTGCTCCAGCACGGCGCCGAGCCAGGGCGGGCGTTTGTGGCCGACTTCTTCGACTTCTCGATCTACCTTGACGCGGAGATCGCCGACCTTCGCCAGTGGTACGTTCACCGCTTCTTGCGCCTGCGAGACACGGCGTTTCGGTCGCCGGGCGCCTACTTTCACCGCTACGCCGCGCTCACCGATGAGGAGGCTGAGCACGAGGCGCGGAAGCTCTGGCGGGAGATCAACGAGGTCAACCTCAAGCGCAACATCTTGCCCACCCGCGAGCGGGCGACCCTCATCCTCAAGAAGGGGGACGACCACCGCATTCAAGAGGTGATGTTGCGGCGGATCTGACCGGCTAGTCGGGCTCCACCACAACGGCGGTGCCGTACGCGAGCATCTCCGCCGCCCCGGCCATCACCATCGCCGTGGTGAGCTGCACGCCGAGGATGGCGTTCGCCCCCCGGGCCAGGGCCTCGGCGCGCATGCGGTCAAGGGCCTGCTCTCGGGACTCGCCCATGAGCTTCGTGTACTCGGGGATCTCGCCGCCGACGAGGTTTCGTAAGGCGGCGACGATGTCGTTGCCCACATGGCGGGTGCGGATCGTGTTGCCCCGCACGAGCCCGATGACCCGCACCACCCGATACCCCGGCAGGGTGGGCGTGGTGGCCAAGAGCAGGCCGTCATCGGGGCGGTTCTTGAGGTCGGCTTGGTGGGTGATGGCGCTGGACATGGCTCTCTCCGGCCTAGGCGCTTTGGCCTAGAGGTGGACGTCGTCGTAAGGATCGTGGTGGTTGAGGCGCTGGGCGGCGAGGCCCCCCATGGTGAGCACGAGGCCGCTGATCAAGGCGCCGAGACCGAGGCGCAGGGGCCACGGCACCTCAGCGTCGAGGGTGGCCTCGACCAGCCCAAAGCCCAGGAGCAGGGCGACGCCGCCGATCAGCAAGGCGAGGCCGACGCGCTGGGCGGTGAGCTGCCAGCTTGAGGCCTGGCGCGCCCGAAGATCAGCCTCCAACCTCGCGCCCCAGCCGCGGGTGACCGCGCGGATGGCCCGCTGGGCGTCCAGCTCAGCGCGCTCTTCGGGGTGCGACACGAGGTACGACATGAGCTCCTCCCGCTCGGCGGGGCTCGCCACCTCGTCCACCACCTTCACCATCAGCTCGGCGAGGCGCTCTTCGCTCAGCGAGGGCGGCCCGGCGGAGGGGGTCTCAGGGCGGGTCATGGGTCGGCTCCAAGGTCTTGGCCACGAAGGGCGGCGGTGAGCGCGCGGCGGGCGCGGAACAGTCGAGACATCACCGTGCCCTCGGGCACCCCCAGAGACTCGGCGATCTCGGCGTAGCTCAGGTCTTCGTAATGACGCATGATCAGGATCTCTCGGGCGGGCTCGGGCAGGGTCAACAAGGCGGCCTTCACGGCCTCTTCAGCCTCACGGGCCGAGAGGCGCTCCAAGGGGCTTGGGCCGAGGCTCTGCAGGCGCTCACTGTCGAGGCCCGGCGCGGCGCGGTGTCGGCCCCGGGCCAAGGCGTCGCGGCAGGCGTTCTGGGTGATCGTGCGTAACCAGGGGTAAAAGGGCTGGCCTTGATCGTAGCGGTCCTGGTTCCGCCAGGCGCGCACGAGGGCCTCCTGGGCGATCTCCGCGGCCTCTTGCTCATCGGGCAGCCAGGCCCGAGCGAGCCGGTGAACCCGGTCGCGGTAGAGCGTGAGCAGCGCGGTCATCTCGGTGGACATACGGCCTTGGTTAGCAGGTCTCAGCCCTCGGTACGGGCACCCAATCCAAGAATTCCCCGCCGATCGCGCTATCCTGAGAGCCCCCCCTGCCCAAGAAGGCCCCCATGCGCACCCTGCCCACCCTCCTCCTCACCTTGACCCTGGCCGCCTGCCGCAGCGAAGACAAAGGGGAGGTGGTAGAGAGCGCCGTCCCCGAGGACACCGGCCCCTTCGACATCGACGGCGACGGCTTCGCGGGGGGTGAGGACTGCGACGATGAGGACAGCGCCGTCTCCCCCGGCGCCGCCGAGACCCCCTACAACGGCCTCGACGACGACTGCGACCCCAGCACCCCCGACGACGACCTCGACGGCGACGGCCACGCCCAGGCTGAAGACTGCGACGACACCGACGACGACATCTCCCCCAGCGCCACGGAGCGCTGCGACGGCCTGGACAACAACTGTGACGGCGCCATCGACGAGGCCGTCGGCGACGTGTGGTACAGCGATCTCGACGGCGACGGGTACGGCGACCCCGCCACGGCCACCCAGCGCTGCGACGGCGAGAGCGGGCTTGTGGCCGACGCGCGGGACTGTGACGACGGCGACGCCACGGTGAGCCCCAGCGCGGACGAGCGCTGCGACGGCTTCGACAACGACTGCGACGGCACGACGGACGAGCCCGAGTCCATCGACGCCAGCACCTACTACCAAGACGCCGATGGAGACGGCTTCGGGGACGGAGACTTCGGCACCCGGGCCTGCGCCGCCCCCGAGGGCTACGTCCCCGGCTCCACAGACTGCGACGACGCCGACGCCCAGGCCAACCCCGAGGCGGACGAGGTCTGCGGCGGCGGGGACGAGGACTGTGACGGATCCCTAGACGAGGACGAGGCCATCGACGCGAGCACCTGGGCCATTGACTACGACGGCGACGGGTTCGGCTCGGGTCGGTTCACCCAGGTCGCCTGCGCCGCGCCCGCGGGCTACGTCGCCGACACCACAGACTGCGACGACGCCCGGGACGACGTGAACCCCGACGCGGAGGAGGTCTGCGACAGCCTCGACAACGACTGTGACGGCCTCATCGACACCGAAGACTCGGACGGCCCGGCCACGGTCACCTACCACCTCGACGCCGACCGTGACGGCTACGGCGCCATGACCGGCGCCACGGTGAGCGACTGCGAGGCGCCCACCGGCTACACAGAGGACGACTCCGACTGTGATGACAGCGACGCCGACATCAACCCCGCTGAGACCGAGGTGTTCTACGACGGGGTAGACGCCGACTGCGCCGGGGACGACGACTTCGACGCCGACGGCGACGGCTACGCCTCATGGGAGGAGGTCGGCGGCCCCGACTGCCTCGACAGCGACGCCAGCGTGTGGACCTGCGGCTCGACCAAAGCCGCCGCGGGCCTCACCTGCGCGGAGATCCTCAGCGCCAGCCCGTCGAGCGCCGATGGACTGTATTGGGTAGACCCTGACGGCGACGGCGACACCAGCGACGCCTGGCAGGCCTACTGCGACATGACCCGAGACGGCGGCGGCTGGACCAAGGTGGAGAGCGCGCTCTACCCCTACTGGTTCTCGGCCTCCAGCTACACCCAGGTCGGCAGCGCCAGCGACGACAACTACACCCAGCTCACCGACCTGGACGACTTCGCCCGCGCCGGGGTGTGGACCTTCCGGTTTGAGGTGGGCAACTCCGGCACCTGGACCACCGGCGCCGCGTCACGGGCGCACTACACCGTGTGGAGTCAGCAGCACAACCCCTTCACCGACTCCACCAACGGCTCGGATTACACCCTGATTGACGGCGAAGAGTCCACGACCTGCAACGGCTTTAACGGCCTGCACGACAGCTACTACCTCAAGCACGGGGTCTACGCGATGTCGAGCGACGTTGACGTAGACGAAGGCGCCAACTGTTGGTGGATGCAGGTGGTGCCCCTCGTTCAGTACGGAAGCTCCTCCCAGTACCCCGGCTATCTGGAGGGTTACAGTGGGCCCAACGTGCATGTGTGGCAGTCGCTGTGGGTGTACTGAGGCACGTCACCCCCGCTCGACCAAAATGACTCAGCGGCCGTCCCGGGAGGCTTTGGAACCAAGAGCAGAAAAGCTGGCCCAGACGCGGGCGCTCCGCCGGCGCCCACCCTCCTCGGCCCTGCTCGCGGGGCACGACCCGGGGGCGGGCGCGGCCGCGCCGCGCGCTCATCCGGCATCCCGGGGGATCGTGGCGCCCCCGACCGCCCGCGGCCCCCGCCCGGACCAAGACCTCACGCGGGCCGGGTGTTGACCGACCCGCCTGCGCGCCTCAGGCGCTCAGGTTAGCTCTTGAGCCAAGCCAGAACGTCGGCGATCTCTTGGTCGGTGAGCACGTCTACGAAGGCCGGCATGGTGTCTTCGCCGCCGAGGATGATCTCCACCCACTCGGCGTCGTCTTCACCAGCCTCGGCGACGAGGTTGGGCCCAGAGCCGCCGGTCCCGTCTGCCCCGTGGCAGCTCGCGCAGTTGGCGCTGAAGACCGCCTCGCCACTCGTGGCGTCGCCTTCTAACGCCAGGATGTCATCCGCCTGTTGGGTGTCGCCGCACGCCGTCGCCAGCGTCGCTATGACGCCCAGCCATGTCCATCGAGAGCTCATCAGCAGTCCTCCAGCGCGCCTGAATGGCGCCACTCTTCAACGTAGCCACAAGACGACCGGCGCTGCCGAGGCTCACAGCGTGGCCACAAGCTCTTCAGTGCGCTTCCACACCGCCGCGGCCAAGGCGTCGTCTTCTCCGAAGCGGCTGGGCCGGGTGATGTTGTTGTCCGAGAAATACAGACCCCGGGCGCTCGCCGTTTCGTCATGGGTGGCGACGTAGAGCTGGGTGGCCGCGCCTTGGGGGATCGTCTTGAGCACCAAGGCCGGACCGACGGCGCTCATCAGCGTCGTGGCGAAGTTGGGCATGTGACGCCCCAGGTTCGTGGCGATCACGCCGGGGTGAACCGCGTTCGCCGTCTGTGCGCCTTGTAGGACCACCCGACCCAGATGACGCGCGAAGAGCAGATTACACAGCTTGGACTGACCATAGGCGCCCCAGGCGGTGTAGCCGCGCTCGGCGGCCCAGTCGTCGAGGCGCACCCCCTCGGGGTAGGTGCCTTTGTGCGCGGCGCTGGACAACATCGTCACCCGACCGGCGGGGGTGAGCTGGCCCAACAAGCCCGTGACGAGCAAAAAGTGCCCGACGTGGTTGGTGAAGAGCTGCTCCTCGACGCCGTGCTTGAGCTGGCGCTTGGGCAAGGCCATGATGCCCGCGTTGGCGATGATGCCGTCCAAGGGGAAGCCGAGGCGCTTGACCTCAGCCACCGCCGCGCGCACAGACGCGGGCTCGGCCAGCTCACAGGCCACGGGGATGGCCTCGCCGGGGCCTTGGGTGGCGGCGATGGCCGCCTGGGCGCTCGCGAGACTGCGCGCTGAGGCCAGCACCCGCGCCCCCCGAAGGCGCAGCACCCGCAGGGTCTCGGTGCCCAAGCCCGAGCCGCAGCCCGTGACCAGGTAGGTGCGCCCGGCGAGGTTCATCCCGGCGGTGACGTCTTCAGCCGTTGAGTTGTAGCCGAAGCCGCTGGGGCCGACGCCTTGGGTGAGACCGTAGAGGGACACTGGCGCTCCATGAGTGAGGGTGAGCAGGACGACGGCCGAGGCCAACGCCAGGACAAGCGTTAAGCGCATCGCCGCTGTGGGCAAGCCCGCCAACACCAACGACGCGGCGAGCGCCACGATCATGTATGCTGCAGCACGATCGCTGAACCCCTGGCTGCATCTGCCTTTCAGGAGCTTCTATGTTTCGTCGAGATCAGCTCACGTTGACCCTCACCGCGGCGCTGGGCGCCTGTAGTGACCCGGTCATCGGGGACTGGGAGCTCAGCGCTCTCAACTCGGAGCCGCTGACCTACACGAGCTATTTAAGCGGCCCCTACGGCTACGGCTGCGGAGAGTACGTCCGCGAGGTGGTGGATTCGTACGCAGGCCTGCTCCACATCGGCGCCGAGCTTGACGCGAGCCTCTCCTTGGAGCACACCTTCAAGTATTATTTAACCATCGAGGGCTGCGGTGAGGAGGTGGACATTCAACAGACCAACCTCTACACCTACTCGGGCGCGGCCACCGAGCAGCGGCGACGGGGACTATCAGATCCAGCTCAGGTCAGACTCCAACGATGTGATGCCCCTCACCTGCACCTTGAGCGACGACTCTCTGGACTGTGAAGACGAATATGACACCTATGAGTTCACGCGGCGGGTAGAGCGGCCGCGGTAAACGTCGCCGGGGTTGGCGCGTGGGGTGCTCGCGTAAGCTGAAAGCGGAATCTCTCACGATCTGCGCCTACAACAAGAGGTTCTCTGGGTGAAGAGGCTACTCTCAAGCCCTTCCCCCGAACCTAGGCGCCTTCGCGCCCTCGGAGACTCTCCCCATGAGCACACACCACACGATCTCCAAAGACAAGCTCGCCCTCAGCCTCACCGGCCTGCTCACCGGCTGCGGTGATCCCCTCGTTGGGGACTGGGAGCTTGTCGACATCCGCCCCGGCGGGCTCAGCATCTCGTACTCATACAGCGGCTACGATGGGAGCTGTGGCTCGTACAGCTACGACCTCGACGCGGAGCTCTACGGGCTCCTCGCCATCGACAGCGAGTTGGAGGCGCGGTTTGAGCTGGACATCGCCCTGAGCTACGAGTACGACTCCGACTTCTGCGGCTCGGACAGCGTACAATACACCTACGAGTACACCTACTCTGGCAAAGCTGAGCGCGACGGTGACACATACGAGATCCGCCTGCGAGACGACTCGGAGTCGATGGACCTGAGCTGCAAGCTGGACGGCTCGGAGCTGCGCTGCGAAGCAGAGGACGAGACCTACATCTTCGAGCAGCTCTGATCCCCCATGATCATCGTCACCGGCACAAAACGCAGCGGCACGTCGTTGTGGATGCAGATCCTCCAAGGCGCGGGCTTTGAGGTGCTCGGCAGCAAGTACCCGCTGGGGTGGGAGACCTCCATTCGTGACGCCAACCCCAAAGGCTTCTACGAGTCCATCCTGCGGCGAGGCGTGTACTACGCGACCAACCCGCACCCCAAGACCGGCGCCTACATCTCCCCCTCCGCCCAGCCGCGCCCACGCCGTGAAGGTGTTCGCCCAGGGCCTCGTGCGCAGCGACGTCGCCTTCTTGAACCGCGTGATCATCACCGTGCGCCCTTGGCGGGAGTACGTGCGCTCCATCGAGCGACTGTATGAGCTGGAGGATCGCCACCTCGCCACCTTGCCTCGCCGAGACGATCACGACCCCGTCGAGGCCGCGCGCCGTCGCCGCCCCCAGCTCCCGCCTGAAGTGGAGTGGTGGTGGGACAACTACCTCATCCTGCGCGACATCAGCGTGCGCCGTTACCCCTACCACTTCGTCGCGTTTAACGCGATGACCGATCGCCCGTTTGAGGCGGTGTCGGAGGCGCTCCAGTTCCTCGGACAAGGGGATCTCCCCGGCGCCATCGCCCAGATCCAGCCGTCCTTACGCACCCAGCGCCAGCCAAAGGTCGAGACTGAGCATCTCACGCCGGGGGAGATCCTCCTCGCCGACACCTTTGTGGAGCACATCGAGTCGCGCACGCCCCTGCCAAACTCACTTCTGGCAGACATCAACAGCACCCACCGCGCCCTTAAGGAGCGGTTTAAGCCCAAACGAGCCCGGGCAGCGCAGCGGTGAGACCTTGGGCCCCTCAGGGCAAGAGCCGCGCCTCAGGCCAGCCCGCCTGCACCAGCGCCGAGCTGAGCGCCTCGGCATACCGTCGGTTGGCCTCGGCGGTGGGGTGCAGCGCGTCCAAAAACAGCTCATCCGGCGTGAGGCCCGACTCCCGCATCACCTCGCAGGCGTCAACGTAGGGGAGACTGTGTGTGGTTGCGAAGGCCCGCATGGCCTGGGCGTAGCGGTCCCACGGCGCCGGGGTGCCGCGCAGGCGCTGGCGGTGGCAGGGCGTGAGCACGGCGAGGCCGACGTCTCGGGCCCGGGCCTCGGCGGCGAGACGCTCCAGGTTCTCGGCGTAGTCTTCAGGGCTCACCCGGGGGTGGCGCTGGGGGGTCGGCTCTCGCACCCAGCCCACGGGCAGGGCCTCGGGGAGCTCGGGCTTGAGCCGACGTCGCACAGATCGGTACACCGCGCTCTTGGCGACGAGCCCCTCCAGGCGGCCCCGGGGGCTGGCGAGGTGCGCCAACCCACACGGTCGATGAACTGCTCGGCCTGGGCGTCCGACCACATGCCGCCCAGGATCACGAGGCTCGGCGCCTTGGCCAGCCCCACTCCTCCATCAACTCCAGCGTCTGCTCCGTGGAGTAGCCGGGCACCCTCCGCAGAGCACCTCAGCCTCTACGCCGCGGGTGGAGAGCGCGCGGAGCGCTCGCGGGTGTAGGGGTGCCCTCGTTGGGCGAGCCGTGGCCAAAGATCGACGAGTCCCCACGGTGAGCACCCGGCGCAGCGCGGCGGACGGCGGCACCACCCGCATCCCGTCGGCGTCCATCTCGACGGTGACGCCCTCCATGCGGTACTGCCCCGGCGAGAGCCCCAGATGCGTGTGGGGTGCGGCACCATCATCGGCGTCGGCCCGGCGCGGGGCTCCAGGCGCCGCGCGACGAGCTCCGCGCCGACGATCAGCACGAGCAGGGGGAGCAGGGCGAACAGCAGGCGGCGAAGGCGCATCGAACCTCGGGGGCAGGCCCCAAGGATGCCACGGATCGGCGCCCGCGGGGTGACTCCGGCCCGGCGTGGTGGCACAATGTGGGGGCGCTCGGTCACGGGCGCTCCGCCCACACCCTCCCTCCCCTTCGAGGTCAACGGCATGGCCACCCTCACCTCCGTCAACGACCAGATCACCGACGCGACGCGCTCGCGGACCCACGCGGCGCTCGGTGACGCTCTGGTGAGCCTCACCCAGTCCCGCAGGCATCAGCTACCAGAACGCCGTGAGCGCCCAGCAGCAGGCGACCCTCAACGCCCAGGCCGCCACCACTCAGGGTGTGGCGCTGCTCTACGGCGTCGACACCGCCTCGACGGGCCTCGCCACGAAGGAGACGCCATGAACAGCGACCCAAACCAACAGCGCCCTGACGACGCCGTGCACCACGACGCCGAGGGCGACACCTCGCTCCCCCAGAACGATGCGCTGACCGCCACCAGCGACGGGCTGCTCGACCACCACCACGCCGCGGCGGGCGCCATCTGCGCCGGGACCGTCGCCCAGGCCGTGGGCCTCGCCGCGCTGAACGCCGCGGCGTTCTTGCAGAGCGCCGAGACGCTGACCACCGCCGCCTTGGCCCAGGCGCTTGCCAAAGGTGAAGGCGCGAGCCGCAGCGAGGACGAGATCTTCGCGGCCTTGGCCCAGGCCACGGCCCACTTTCAGGAGGTGATCACCTTCGCGCTGCACACCGCCGACCAAGTCGCGCGCAGGTCGGAATGACGCCCCATGTTTGACCGTGAGCGCCTGATCTGGATCCTCGACGTGCTGCTCAGCCGTGGGCTCATCCACGAGGGGCAGAAAAAAGACGTGCTGAACCGAGGCGACGACCGGGCGCGTCACATCATGCTCGACAAACGCGCCGAGTTGCGCCGCCTGCTCGGCAAACGCCGGGTGACGTACAAGGTCTCGAGAGATCGAGGTGGTCGCCTCGTTCCGCTTCCGCAGCCAGACGACCGACGCTGAAGAGGGCCTGGTCACCGAGCGGGTGATCCCTCGCCTCATCGCCATCGAGCTCGGCCTCCGTTTAGTCGAGATCGACCCGTTGCAGCTCGACTTTAAGCTGGTGACGGAGTCTTTCGGCGGCCCCTTCGCCGAGCGCCACCTGGTCATCGCGATCGAGGAGAGCGCCGAGCAGCTCGACCGTCGCTGTCACGACCCGTGGAACCGTGAGGTCTTCGAGAGATCACGCTGTTCAAGAACAAACGCATCCGCCCGGTCCTGGCGCCGAAGAGCACGCTCCTCCAGGTCATCGCCGAGTTCCACGGCTTCCGGCGCTCGATGCGCGCGGCCGAGCGAGATTTGCACTGACCTGCCCGACCTCGGCAACCTCGAGCAGCTCTACAAGGTCCACGGCAGCAACGAGCTGGAGGCCACCGACCAGCCCGTCGTGCAGGCGGTCTGGTACCTCCTCAACTACGCCTACGATCAGCGCGCCAGCGACATCCACATCGAGCCCAAGCGCGAGGACGCCCTCGTGCGCATGCGCATCGACGGCGTGCTGCACCGCGTGCATCGCCTGCCCAAGGTCGTGCACCCGGCCATCGTCAGCCGGGTCAAGACCCTGTCGCGCCTGGACATCGCCGAGCGTGGGCGGCCCCAGGACGGACGTTTCAAGACGCCTTTCCGCGACAACGAGATCGAGTTGCGCGTCAGCACGGTGCCCACGGCCTTCGGCGAGAAGCTGGTCATCCGCATCTTTGACCCCGGCGTGCTCCTCAGCAGACTGCGACCTGGGCTTCTTCCGCCGCGAGCTGGGCATCTACGAGCGCATGCTCGCCGCCCGAACGGGATGGTGCTGGTCGTCGGCCCCACCGGCAGCGGCAAGACCACCACCCTGTACTCGCGCTCCACCACATCGCCTCGCCGGCGGTCAACATCGTCACCCTCGAAGACCCCATCGAGATGGTGCACGAGCCCTTCAACCAGATCGCCATGCAGCCCAAGATCGGCCTGACCTTCGCCAGCGCCTTCGCAACATCCTCCGGCAAGACCCGGACGTGGTGATGGTCGGCGAGATCCGCGACGAGGAGACGGCCGAGAACGCCGTCCAGGCCGCCCTCACCGGCCACCTGGTGCCTCACCCTCCACACCGACGAGGCGCCCGGGGCGGTCGCCCGCCTGATGGACCTGGGCGTGCTGCCCTTCCTCCTCACCGCCGTGCTGGTCGGGGTGATCGCCCAGCGCCTGGTGCGCAAGATCTGCCCCCCTGCGCCCAGGAGGACGCTGGATCACCGAGGAGCAGGCCCGCAGCCCAGGCATCAACGGCGCCGACGGCAAACGCCTGGAAAGGTGAAGGTGGGCAAAGGCTGCGTGCGCTGCCGCGGCACCGGCTAC
>JADKFE010000089.1 GCA_016717595.1 Deltaproteobacteria bacterium
CTCGCGTATGCCATCCAGAAAGACTTCGCGATCACGCTCACCACAAACGGCACGCTCATCAACCGCCGCCGGGCGGAGATGTTGGCCACCTTGCCGCCTTCAGCCCTGCACCTCAACGTGAGCATCGACGGCCCCGAGGCCGTCCACGACCGCATCCGCGGCGAGGGCATGTTCCGCCGGGCGATGTTGGGCGTGGAGCGCCTACGCGCCGCGGATGAGGCCGCCGGGAACGACCGCCGCAAGATCTTGGCGAACGCCATCTTACACAGACAGAACGTCCGAGACTTCCCGGCCCTGCTCGACGCCCTGGCCGAGCGGGGCTTTGACGGCGTGCAGGTGCTCAACCTGTTCCGCACCGGCGAGCAGATCCCTGAAGAGAGCGCCGGGCTGTGGTTCACCCCCGAGCACCTGCCCGCCCTGGAGGAGACGGTGGCCGAGCTGCGCCGACGCCGCCTCACACAGACCGACGCCGGGTTTCGTATCCTGAACGATCCCGAGGAGCTGGCGCTCATCCCCGGCTATTATCGCGACGGCGTCAAACCTCTGGACGCGCCCTGCTGGGCGGGCTGGAAAGAGCTGTACATCAACTCAGACGGCAAGGCCATCATGTGTGACGGCCAGCTCGACTTCTTGAACGGAGAGATCGGCGACGTGCGGCGACAGACCCTACGACAGATCTGGGACAGCCCCACCCTCAAGGCCCGGCGAGAGGTGGTCAAACGCTGCACGACGCCCTGTGTGCAGAGCTGCTACCTGCGCCGAGACTCCGACTCCGCCCGGGCCTTGGGCCGCGTGGCCTGGAGCCTCGCCACAGACGAGGTCAAACGCCAGCTCCAAAAGTTACGCCCAGGCCGCGGCCAGCGCATCGACGGCGGCGTGTTGACCTTGGAGCTCTCCGACGTGGCGCCCTGGCCCTCACCGTTTGATGCGGCGAGCCGCGCCCGCTTCGACCAATTCGTCGCGCCGTGCCCGGCCCCCATCACCGACTGTTTTGAGGAGCCGACCCGCTGGGGCGAGTACCGCGATCTGGGCTATCTCAACTTTGGCCGCGGGTTTATGGGCTTTGAGGTGCTGCGGTCTGTGCTGGAGGACCTACGCGCCGCCCGGCTGACCTTCCCAACCCTGCGCCTCTCCTGGCGTGGTGAGCCGCTCACCCACCCCGAGATTGAGCCGATCCTGCGGTTTGTGCTCCATGAGATTCGTGAGCACGGCACCTTTGAGCGCCTGGAGCTGACGACGGACGCCCGCCTGCTCACCCCCAACCTCATCCAGATCATCGCCGAGCACGGGGAGATCCCCCAGCGAATCATCCTGCACGGTGACGGCTTCGCGCCCCATGAGGACGCCGTTGAGAGAAACGTGCAGCGCCTCCTCGACGCCCGCGGCCAGGCCACGGAGGTGGTCGTGAGCTGGTTTGTGTCAGAAGAGCTCGACCCCTACGCCCTGATTGAGCCCTGGCGCCCGCGCTTACGTTCGCCCTGGCTCGCCTTGGGCCGCCCGCGCCCCCGCGGAGATGGCCTGTGGTTTCGCCGCACAGACCCAAAAGGCGCCGCCGCGACGGCCCAAGCCCGCGCTCGACTGAGCGAGCTGGCCGAGGTCTTGGGGGCCGAGGCCGAGCCCGGGGATGAGCCTCTGCCGCCGCGCTGCCCGGGCCCCTTCGCCACGCCGACGATCTCCTGGGAGGGCAAGATCACGCTGTGCCCGTCCGACGCCACCCTGCAGAACCGCGTGGGGGAGGTGACCACGGATCGCCTCTCCCGGCTGTGGACCCAGGACGGGGCGCTGGAGCGGCTGCGCCAAGACGTTCGGGCCCGGGGCACGCCGGACCGGCCCTTGTGCCAGGGCTGCCTGTTTGTGGGGTCGCCGAACTATCAGCGGGAGGGGGGTGAGCCCCGGGTCAAAGTCTCGCCGCCCCTTCGCCCCCACGATCCGCTATGCTGGCGCCTCACCCTTCCGGGCCGCCGCGCCCGCCGTCGAGGCCTCATGCGCTGGGACATCGCGCCGAACATCGCCTGTGAGCTGTTCACGTTCACCGGGCTCAACATCTCTGGCCGACGCAGCCACATCCAGGTGTTCCCCTCGGGCGTTGAGGGCGACGTAGACGGGGCCGAGGTGCGCTCGTTGTACATCGTCTGCCCGCCGGGATTACGCTTTATCTTCAAGACCTCGGCCTCGGACGAGCGCTGGCAAGAGATGCCGTGGCGGGTGGTGGACGTGCACGCCGGTCGTGGCACGCCCCAGCCCGGCGGGCGCCTGGAGGTCAACATCCCCGATCTGGACCTCTACACCGAGGCCGACGCCCTGCGCGTAGACCCGGACCTGCCGGCCACCTACGCCCACGTCGAGCGCATCGAGGACGGCGTGGGCTGGACCTTCGGGTTCCGCGGCGCGCTCAAGCTCAAGGGCAACCTGCGGGCGATCCGCATTGAGCGTCTGCCCAAAGCCGCGAAGTAAGCCGTGGAGGATCCCTTCCGGCTTGGGCTCCTGCTCGGCAACATGTATAGTCGTGACGTCATGGAGGGCCCCGCGCGGCCCCTGGAGGCCCGCTTGCGCTGGGACATCGCCGAGAGCATCACCTGCGACATCATCACCTTCTCCGGGATCAACCTCTCGGGCAAACGCACCCACATCAAGGTGTTCCCCAGCGGCGTCAAGGGCGACGTCGAGGGCCACGACGTGCAGTCCGTCGTGGTCATCGCGCCCCTGAACACCCGGGTGATCTTCAAGACCTCCGCCGCTGAGGAGGGCTGGGAGGACATGCCCTGGCGCACCGTGGACATGATCCCCGGCAAGGTGCGGGCGAACAAGGCCGGCAAACCGGCGGTGAACATCCCCGATCTCGACGCCTACAACGAGCCCGACGCCCAGCGCGTCGACCCCGACCTCGTCTCCACCTTCGCCCACGTCGAGCGCATCGAGGACGGCAAGGGCTGGACCTTCGGGCACCGCGGCGCGCTCAAGCTCAAGGGCAACATCCGCGCCGTGCGTATCGAGAAGCTGCCCACCAAGGGCTGAGCTGGGGTGTGCGTTGTCGAGCTTGACGATGATCCCGGCCTCGCCTCTGCTGCGCATCGGCGCCCGCCTCATCGAAGGGGTGGTGCTGTTCGCCATCACCACGCTCACGTTCGGCGCCTGCGCCGTGGCGAGCGACGGGGCGCAGAACGAACAAGACGCCTGGACGCCGATCTTCTTGTCGGTCACCGTCGTGCCGGCCGTCGTCAGCCTCGTGCATCTGGTGCTCACGGCCAGCGCCGGCGGCACCTTGGGCAAGCGGGTGTTGGGCCTGCGGGTGTGTACCCTCGACGGGCAGCCGGCGTCGCTCTGGCGTCTGCTTCTGCGGGAGGCGCTGTTCTTCTTTGGGCTGAGCGTCACGATCATCCCCCTGTTTGACCTCATCCTGGCCTTCGCCCGCCCCGAGGGCCGGGGCCTCAGCGACCTCTTGTTGGGCACCCAGATCATGAAGGTCTCGGCGGTCCAGAGCGCGCCGTGAACCCCTACGCGCCGCCACGCGAGGCCGAGCTTGACGGGGCGGACGCCGAGCGCACGAGCCAGCCCGCGTCGATTCTGCTGCGCCTCGCCGCCCGCGGGGTGGACCTCACCCAAGGGTTTTTTGTCGCCGCGCCGATCGCGCTGATCTTTAGCCTCAGCGGTGAGCTGCCCCTGGAGCAGGTCGTGGCCCGCACGGTATTTGGCGGCTTGGCCTTGTGCCCGATCACCAGCGTGGTCCTGATCGGCCTGCGGTGGGACATCAGCACCCCGAGCCTGGGCAAAACGCTGCTCGATCTGCAGGTCGTCGACGCCGAGAGCGGCGAGCCGGTGAGCTTCGTGCGCGGCGTGTTGGCCCGAGAGTCGGTGCTCTTGGTGACGCTGCTCATCGGGTGCTGCATGCCGCCGCTGCTCATCTTGCTCATCGGCGTGATGAGCTGGACGGGTCGCCGCGCCCCCCATGACTGGATGACCGACGCCCTCGTCGTGCGCCACGGGGGCCGCTGATCGTGGGCGTGGCCTTAGACACTCGGCGGGAGATCGAGACGCCTGAAGGGGTGGTGCTCTCTGAGCGTGTGGCCGGGCCGCTGCCTCGGGCGCTCGCGTGGTGTGTGGACCTGCTCGCGCGAATGCTGCTGTATTTGATGCTGGCGACGGGCCTTGAGCTCGCGGGGGCGTTCGCGGGAGGGCTCATGCTGATCCTCCTGTTTGTGCTGGAGTGGGGCTACGGCGTGGCGTTTGAGCTGATGTTGAACGGGCGCACGCCGGGCAAGCTCGTGCTCGGGCTCCAGACGGTGATGGACGACGGCACGCCGGTCACGCCGCGGGCGTCGATCTTGCGGAACCTCCTGCGCGTGGCCGACTTTTTGCCCTTGGGGTTTCTGGTGGGGCTGCTCAGCGCCTTGGTCGATCCCTACGGCCGCCGCCTGGGGGATCTCGCCGCGGGCACCCTCGTCGTGTACCGCCGCGCCGCCGCCGCCGAGCGCCGCCCCTTGCCGCCGGGGCCCGTCACGCCGCCGCCCGCGCCTCTGCGCCCCGATGAGCAGCAGACCTTGGTGGACCTCGCCCAGCGTGGGCCAGGGCTCTCCGTCGAGCGCCATGTGGAGCTGGCGGAGATCGTCGGCGTGGGCTGGGGTCTCTCGGGCAAGGCCGCCTTGGACCGGGCCACGGCCGTCGCGCGGTTTGTGCGCGGCGACACGCCGGGGGCCTCGCCATGAAGCAGAGCTGGTTTGAGGCCCAGGGCGAGGCGCTGTGGCGTGATCACGAGGTCTTGCTCGGCGCCTTGGAGAGCGGCGGCAAACACCCCCGCTCGGCGGCCTTGCCCGAAGAGCACGCGCGGATCTGCAGCATGTTGGCCTTGGCCCGTGAGCGCCGCTACACGCTGGGCCTCATCGACCGCCTGGAGGAGCTCGCCCTGCGCGGCCAGCGGGTGCTCTACGCCGGTCGCGCCGACCCCGAGCCTCTGCTCAAGGGCCTGCTCGCGCGGTTTCCTCAGGCGGTGCGGGCCACCTGGGCGCTGCACGCCTTGGCCTTTGTGCTGTTCGTCGGGCCCTGGCTGTTCGGGATGGTGTTGGTGGCCAACCGGCCGGATCTGGCGACGATGGTGGTGGATCCCTCTACGCTCACCCGCATGGAGTCGATGTACGACCCCGACGGCGAGGTGCAGGCCGGGGCGCGCACGATCTCCGATGACTTCTCGATGTTCGGCTTCTACATCTGGAACAACGTCGGCATCGCCCTGCGCACCTTCGGCGCCGGGGCGGGCTTGGGCGTGGGCTCGGGGCTGATCCTCGTCTACAACGGCCTGGTCATCGGCGCGGTCTCGGGGCACCTCACGGCGGTTGGGCTGGGGCACACCTTCTGGCCGTTCGTCATCGGTCATGGCTCGTTTGAGCTCACGGCCATCGTCATCGCCGGGGCGGCGGGGCTGAAGCTCGGCTGGGGGCTGGTCGCGCCGGGGCGTCGGGGGCGCGCGGCGGCCTTGCGGGAGGGCGCGCGGGAGGCCCTGCCCTTGATCCTCGGCGCCGGGGGGATGCTCATCGTCGCCGCGGCGATCGAGGCGTTCTGGTCACCCTCCAGAGTCATCCCCGACTCGGTGAAGCTGGGGGTGGGCGGCGTCCTGTGGATCTTGGTGCTGGGGTACCTCACCCTCGGCGGGCGGGCGCAGAGTGCGCGCTGAAGACCTCCAGGCGGCCTTACGCCCCCGAACCATGTGGGAGGCCATCGATCTCGGCGTGGCCTTGACCCGGCGGCAGATCGGCGTCGTGGCCTTGTGGTGGCTCCTGGTGGTGACGCCGCTGTGTGGCCTCGTCTGGTGGGCGCTCCAGACCTCACCCTACCTGGCCCTGACGGTGTTGTGGTTCCTGCGGCCCCTCTTCGGCCTGGGGCAGAGCGTGGCCTTGGCCCGGGCGCTGTTCACCGCCGAGGTGAGCCTGAGAGAGCTCCTCGGCGCGACGTGGGGCTGGCGGCGGTGGTGTTTTGGCGTCTTGTACCGCCGATTGCTGCCCAGCCGGGGCCTCCGCGCGCTCATGGGGCAGCTTGAGGATCTCCGCGGTGAGCTGGCCGATCGACGCTGGGCGCGGCTCGGTGAGGGCAGCTTCGTCTCGACGAGCGCCTTGGCCTCAATCTGCTGGATGCTCAAGTGGTGGGTGAGCTTCTCGGCGTTCTTGGCCGCGCCGACCTTGTTCCCCGAGAGCTGGACCTTCACCCTCTCCGACGCCTGGGCGGCCTTTAACGCCGGGAGCGGCGACGTGACGGTGCTCGGGGTGATGTTTGTCGCCGACCAGGTCGGGATGTTTGTCGCCGAGAGCCTCTACACCGCCGGGGCCTTCGGGCTGTACATCAACCAGCGCGTGCTGCGCGACGGCTGGGATCTGGAGCTTCGCCTGCGCGGCTTCGGGCGGGCGGTGGCGCGGGGGGCGGCCTTGGCCCTCGCCCTGCTCATCGTGGGGGTCGGCGGCGCCCAGGCCCAAGACACCGCGGCGCCGGAGTGGGTGGTGGAGGACGACCCTCCGCCGCCCGAGCGGCAGTTTCCGCCGCCGAACGAGGTAGACGAGGCCGTGGAGCGGGTGCTCAGCGACGCCGACTTTGGTGTTGAGCACACCCAGCGCCGCTGGCGGCTCAAACGTTTTGGGGGGGAGGAGGACGAAGAAGAGGACGAGTACGAGCCGCCGGAGTGGGAGCCCCCCGTCGGCTGCCCCGTGACCGCCCCGGCCGCGGGGGTGGGCGCGTTCGTCGGGCTCGTCCTCGTCCTGTTGTTGTTCTTGATCCTGCGGCGGGTGGCGCCCGATGGCGTCTCCTCCATCGACACGACGCCGTTCACCTTGACCACCGGGGCCTTGCCCCAGGCGCCGGTCCTCTCGCCGACCTTGGCCGAGGCCGACGCGCGGTGGGCCGCCGGGGACGAGGCCGGGGCCCTGGCGGCGCTCTATCGTGGGGCGGTGAATAAGCTCATCCGACAAGGCATACCCGCCGGGCCGGACCACACCGAGGGTGAGGTTCTGCGCCTTGCCCGTCGCGCCGCGCCCGCGGAGCAGGTCGAGGCCTTCGCCCGGCTCTGCGCGGCCTGGAGCCAGGTCGCCTACGCCAAGATCCCCGTGGGAGAGGCCCGGTACAAGGCCCTGCGCGCGGAGTGGCCGCGCTGGTTTGGGGAGGCCCCATGAGCGGCCTGCTCCGCCGGATCTTGCCGCCGATCGTCGTCACGGCGCTGCTGGTGATCTTGGCCGTGGTCGTGTGGCCGATGGTGTTTGAGCCGTACGAGGAGATCGTCCCCGGGCCGCCAAGCTTGGCCGCGAAGCAGAACCCGCTCCTCGCGTTGGAGCGTCTGTTGGCCGAGACCGGCCAAGGTGCGCGGCGCCAGAGCGGCCTCACCCTGACCCCGAGCGCGCCCACGACGGTCTTGCTCTTCCCCGATGAGCCGATCAACAGCGCCCAGGCCGAGCAGTTGATGATCTGGGTGGCCGACGGCGGGCGGCTGGTGTACGCCCCGGCGACCCCGGGAGAGCCCGATCCGCTCATGGACGCCCTCGGCGTGGACTGGCTGGAGCTCGATGAGCAGGTGGAGGCGGTGATGGCGGAGCAGGCCACCGCGCCGCTCAACCTGCCGCCCTTCGGCCCTGGCGGTGACCTGGAGCTGGTGTCGCCCCTCGCCGTGTTCACCTGCCCGGCGGACCACGACACGCTGCGCCTGCGGGCGCCGGCCTCGGATCGGGCGGGCTGCGTCGCCGTCGGCGAGGCCCAAGGCTCGGGCGCCTTGGTGCTCGTGTCGTCGCCAACGCTCTTTCACAACGATCAGCTCGGCTTGGGCCAGCACGGGCGCTTCGCGGTGGAGGTGTTCACGCCCAACCGCGAACGGGCGCTGCTCATCACCCAGCTCGATCATGTGCGGCTCTTGCCGTTCTTCTGGGAGCACGCCGCCCACGCCGTCGTGAGCCTCGGCCTGCTCATCGTCGTCGGCCTGTGGCGCGCGTCGCGGCGCTTCGGGCCGGTTCTGCCAGAGCCCAGCGCCGATCGCCGCAGCCTGCGTGACGCCCTGGAGGCCCGCGGCGCCTATCTTTGGGGCAAGGGCCACCTCACGCCTCTGCTAGACGCCTTACGCGCCGAGGTCCGCGCCGCCCGACGACTGCCCGCGGACGACGCCTTGGCGGCTTGGGACGAGCTCGCCCGCTCCCAAGGTGTGCCGATGACCTTCTTGAGAGAGGCGCTCCTGCGGGAGCCCTCCTCCGACCCCTCCACCTTCGTTCGTGTCGTGGCGGTCCTGGCCGCCTTGCGGAGAAGCCGATGAACCCGATGCCCTTTGTTGAGGTCCCCCCGCTGCTCTCGGCCCTGCGCGCGCAGCTTCGCCGGGCGGTGGTCGGCCAAGACGAGCTGCTCGACGAGGTGATCTGCGCGTTCCTCGTCGGCGGCCATGTGCTCGTCGAGGGGCCGCCGGGCCTGGGCAAGACGCTGTTGATCCTCGCGTTCTCCCGCTGCATCAGCGCGCGCTTCGCCCGGGTGCAGTTCACGCCGGATCTCATGCCCTCAGACGTCGTCGGCCACGCGGTCTACAACCCGGCGACGGGGGAGTGGCAGATTCGGCGGGGCCCCGCGTTCACCAACCTCTTGCTCGCGGACGAGATCAACCGCGCCCCGGCGAAGACCCAGTCCGCGCTCTTAGAGGTGATGCAAGAGCAGCAGATCAGCATCGAGGGCCAGACCTTCCCCCTGGAGGGCCCGTTTATGACCCTCGCCACCCAGAACCCCATCGAGCACGAGGGCACCTACCCCTTGCCCGAGGCCCAGCTCGACCGCTTCTTGCTCAAGGTGCGCGTGGGCTACCCGTCCGAGGCCGAGGAGCTGGAGATCGTGCGCGCCGTCGCCGTGGGTCGGGTGGGGGACCGCCTGGACGTCTCCGCCGTCGAGCCGGTGATGACCTTGGACCAGGCCCGGGCCCTGCAGCGCGCCGTGGCCGCGGTGCGTGTGGCCGAGCCCGTGCTCTCCTACGCCGTGCGCTTGGCCCGAGCCACCCGCGACACGCCCTCGTTGACCTTGGGCGCCGGGCCCCGCGGGGCCATCGCGCTCACCCGGGCGGCGCGGGGCTTCGCGGCCTTGGAGGGCCGAGACTTTGTGGTGCCCGACGACGTCAAGCGGGTGGCGCTGCCCGCCTTACGCCACCGGGTGCAGCTCGCCCCAGAGCTGGAGATCGAGGGCCGCGGCGTGGATGAGGCCCTCGCCGAGGTGATTCAGTCGGTCCCGGCGCCTCGGGAATGAGCCAGCCGTCGCCACAGCCGACCGCCCAGGCGCTGCCGCTCTCCGGTCTTCAGCCGGGCAGGCGCCTCATGTTGGGGTTGGGGGTGCTCCTCGCCTTGGGCCTCGCCGGGGTGCAGACGCCGGCGGTGTTGCCCTTGTGGTGGGGGCTCCTCGCGCTGCTGGCGATGGCCTTGGCCGTGGAGGGCGTGTGGCTCGCCCGGCGCCCGGCCCCGGCGATCTCCCGTGAGTGCGCGCTCGTGTGGCCCATCGGGCGCTGGCAGACCGTACGGTTACGCCTCGACAACCCCACCTCTTGGGCCGTGGTCGGCGCGGTGTTCGACCACGTCCCCGGCGACGTCGAGACCTTGGGCCTGCCCCAAGACCTAAGGGTGCCCCCAAACGGCTGGGCGACGCTGCAATATCGGGCGCGGGCCTTGGAGCGTGGCCGCCGCGCCTTGGGCCCGGTCTCGCTGCGGCTGATCGGGCCTCTGGGCCTCTTCGAGCGGATGTTGATCCTGCCCTTGCCCGAGCGGGTCAAGGTCTACCCCGACTTTCGGGAGGTGGGCAGCGTGGCGCTCCTCGCCCGAGACGACCGCCTGGGCCTGCTCGGCGTTCACACCCAGCGCCGCCGGGGCAGCGGCACCGAGTTTTACCAGCTCCGCGAGCACCAGCGCGGCGACTCCCCGCGCCTCATCGACTGGAAGGCCAGCGCCCGCCGCGCCCAGCTCATCGCCAAAGAGCACCGCGACGAACAAGACCAGCAGCTCCTCCTGCTCATGGACTGCGGCCACCGGATGCGCGCCCGCGACGGCCTGTTGAGCCACTTTGACCGCGCGCTCAACGCCGCGCTGTTGTTGGCCTACGTCGCCCTGCGCCAAGGAGACAGCGTCGGCCTCATCGCCACCGGGGGCCAAGATCGCTGGATCGCCCCCAAAAAAGGCCCCGCCGCCTTGGGCGCGCTCCTGCGCGGCGTGTACGACCTCCACAGCACAGCCTCCCCGCCGGATCTGCTCCAGGCCACCCGCCGCCTGCTCACCTTACAGCGCCGCCGGGCCCTGGTCGTCGTGATGACCAACCTGCGCGCTGAAGACGAAGGCGAGCTGCTCCTGGCGCTGAGGCTCCTGCGCCAGCGTCATCTGGTGCTCGTGGCGAGCCTCCGTGAGCCGATCTTGCGTGAGCTCGCCGAGGCCCCGGTGACCAGCCTGCTCGACGCCCAGCGTGTCGCCGCCGTGGCCCTGATGAGCCAAGAGCGCCGCCGGGCCTTGGAGCGCGCCCGAAAGAGCGGCGCCGTGCTGGTGGATGAGGAGCCCGAGCGCCTGCCGACGAGCCTCATCAACCGCTACCTGGAGGTCAAGCGCGCCCAGCGGCTCTGAGGGGCCAACAATCGGCGGCGGCGACGCGCTCCTCGGCCCAGGTGGGCAAGGGGCGAAGCGGTGCAGTAAGGCCCGCGCGACGGCGCGCGCTTGTTTGTCGCGGTTTTGCCGACAGCCGATCTCGACGCCTTGCTCAATAGACCGAGGCGATCGGTGATCTCCGGCGACAGGAGATCGGTGAGCAAGGCGGGCAGCTCGACCGGATCGCCAAAGATGAGCTTAAACTGGGGATTCACCCCAAACCCGCTCCATTGACGCTTGGGGCGGGTTCTGGCGCACACCGGGCGCAGGTCCACGAGCCCCGCGGGCGACCTATCACCCTTCGATGTAATCCCCACGGCCCTCCACAGCGCCACTCAAGGGCCGTCCGGTGGACCGCTCCCCGCGCCAACAGCCCCTCCCGGGTGGGAATGGGCCTCTTCTCGCCCAATCCCGGCCAGCGGGTGGGGCCGAGGTGGCGGCAATTGATGTGGCGCAGCGCTGTTCGATCACAGAGTCGCCACCCCGTGCCATATGCGTGTGCGCCTCACCCCTCGGCGCCAACACACGCCGCCCCAACCTCCCCCTTCACCCAGGAGCCGCAGCCCATGGACCTCAAGCCCATCGAGCGCTTCCTCGTCAGCGCCCTGACCGAGGACGAGCTGCGGCGCCTGTGTACCCACCTGCCCGGCGGCGCCGCCCTGGCGCTGGCCCTCCCCGGGCACGGCGTCGCCTTCGCCGAGCTAGCGCACCAGGCCGTCGGGATGCTGCACCGCCAGCGTCGGCTAGACGCGGCGTTCTTTGAGGGGCTGCGTGAGCTCGTGCCCAACCGAGCCCCGGAGATCCAGGCGCTGGCCGAGGGCGCGCCGTCCGTCGTCGTGGGGCTCGTGTCCTTCGCCTTGAACATCGCCGCGGTGCGGGACGGGCTGTGCCGCGCGCCGGGCCTGCGCGGTGCCTGCGTCGCCTTGGACCTGGGCCACCTCCCCTCGCCCGGGGAGGAGGCGAGCTGGGCGGCGGTCCAGCGAGGGGGAGACTGTGTGGCATTGCGGGAGCACCTCAACCGCTGGCCCACAGTCGCCTTTCCAGCGGAGGCACAGGCGCGCCTAGACGGACGCAGCGTCACCACGGACACACGCTGGGCCCTTCAAGAGACGCGCCTCCCCATGACCGTGTGGGGTGAGGCGCTCTTTGACGACGAGCAGGCCGCGCGAGAGGACGCCCTGCGCCGGGCCGCGGCCCTCGCGGACGAGACCTGCGCGCCCCCTGCGGTTGAGCCCCATGCGCCGCCTCTCGGGCGGCACCTTCGCCGTCACCGTCTGGACGTGCGCGCCGATTGGGCGCCGATGGCGGTGTGGGCTGGATGGCGCGGCGGTGTGTGGCATATAGGTCGGTCGATGTTTGATGGCGAAGCGCCATAACCCTTCTGAGGAGATCCCATGAATATGAAGAGTCGATCGTTGTTCTTGATCTTGCTGAGCGCGGGGCTCTTGTGGAGCAGCTCTCTTGTGGCGCTCGCCGAGGATCTCCCCACGAGCCCCACGCAGTCTACCTGGACCGACGCAGAGGTTGAGGCCCTGGTGCAACGGCTGGTCTTGGACCACGCGAGCTATGCCGCCGCCAAAGGCAGCGTCGCGGATGAGCAAGAGATCGCCCTCCTCACCCAGCTCGCCCAGAAGGACGCGGAGCTGCGCAAGAAGATCGCCGCCCTCACGAAGGAGAGTAAACAGCGCCAGGCCCTAGAGGGGGAGCTCACCCGCCTAAGCGCCGAGCGCGGCGCGCTGGTGGAGCAGCTCGCGGAGCGGGATCTTCCGTACAGCGCCAACATTGAGCAGTACCGGCGTCAGATGGCGTCGTTGGCGCGCTCGCCCGACCCACGAAAGCGGGCGGCGCTGCAGGCCTACGCCGATGGGGATCGTCTCAACGCCTTCGACGCGCTGGTGATGATCCAGGAGGCCGAGACCCGCGCCGTGGCCGCGGGCTGGCGTGAGCTGGCCGCCTTGGCGGAGGACATGAAGGACCGGGGGGAGAAGAGCACGCTCCAGGTCATCGCGGTCTGGGAGCGGGCGCAGGCGCTCGATGAGACGGACTCCTGGGGGTGGTACGCGTTGGGGCGGCTCTACATGGAGGTGGGTGATCTCTCGAAGGCGCGGGCGAGCCACGCGCGGGCGCTCTCGACGGCAACGTGGGATGGCGAACGAGTGGCTGCGCTCATCGGCATTGGCGACGCCGCGATGGAGGCCGGTGACCTCCCGGGCGCGCGGAAGGCCTACGACGAGGGCCTCACCCTAAGCCGTGCCCTCTTCGCCCAGAACCCACAGAGCGCAGACGCGCGCAGGGATGTCGCCGTCAGCCTCAACAAGGTCGGCGACGCCGCGATGGAGGCCGGTGACCTCCCGGGCGCGCGGAAGGCCTACGACGAGGGCCTCACCCTAAGCCGCGCCCTCCTCGACCAGAACCCACAGAGCGCCAACGCGCGCAGGGATGTCTCCGTCAGCCTCGACAGGGTCGGCGACGCCGCGATGGCGGCCGGTGACCTCCCGGGCGCGCGGAAGGCCTACGACGAGAGCCTCACCCTACGCCGCGCCCTCCTTGCCCAGAACCCACAGAGCGCCGAAGCGCGCAGGGATGTCGCCGTCAGCCTCAACAGGGTCGGCGACGCCGCGATGGAGGCCGGTGACCTCCCGGGCGCGCGGAAGGCCTACGACGAGGGCCTCACCCTCACCCGCGCCCTCCTCGCCCAGAACCCACAGAGCGCCCAAGCGCGCAGGGATGTCGCCGCCGGCCTCACAGGGTCGGCGACGCGGGAGGCCGGTGTCCCCGGGCGCACGGAAGGCCACGACGAGGGCCCCACCCCGCCCTCCTCAACCAGAACCCAACGAGCGCCGACGCGCGCAGGGATGTCTCCTTCAGCCTCAACAAGGTCGGCGACGCCGCGATGGAGGCCGGTGACCTCCCGGGCGCGCGGAAGGCCTACGACGAGGGCCTCACCCTACGCCGCGCCCTCCTCGACCAGAACCCACAGAGCGCCCAAGCGCGCAGGGATGTCGCCCTCAGCCTCGACAAGGTCGGCGACGCCGCGAGGGAGGCCGGTGACCTCCAGGGCGCGCGGAAGGCCTACGACGAGAGCCTCACCCTCACCCGCGCCCTCCTCGACCAGAACCCACAGAGCGCCCAAGCGCGCAGGGATGTCGCCGTCAGCCTCAACAAGGTCGGCGACGCCGCGAAGGAGGCCGGTGACCTCCAGGGCGCGCGGAAGGCCCACGACGAGAGCCTCACCCTACGCCGCGCCCTCCTCGCCCAGAACCCACAGAGCGCCCAAGCGCGCAGGGATGTCGCCCTCAGCCTCGACAGGGTCGGCGACGCCGCGAGGGCGGCCGGTGACCTCCCGGGCGCGCGGAAGGCCTATGACGAGAGCCTCACCCTACGCCGCGCCCTCCTCGCCCAGAACCCACAGAGCGCCCAAGCGCGCAGGGATGTCGCCGTCAGCCTCATCAAGGTCGGCGACGCCGCGATGGCGGCCGGTGACCTCCAGGGCGCGCGGAAGGCCTACGACGAGAGCCTCACCCTACGCCGCGCCCTCCTCGACCAGAACCCACAGAGCGCCCAAGCGCGCAGGGATGTCTCCGTCAGCCTCAACAAGGTCGGCGACGCCGCGATGGAGGCCGGTGATCTCCAGGGCGCGCGGAAGGCCTACGACGAGAGCCTCACCCTACGCCGCGCACTCCTCGACCAGAACCCACAGAGCGCCCAAGCGCGCAGGGATGTCGCCGTCAGCCTCGACAGGGTCGGTAACGCCGCGATGAAGGCCGGTGACCTCCCGGGCGCGCGGAAGGCCTACGACGAGAGCCTCACCCTCACCCGCGCCCTCTTGGCCCAGAACCCGGAGAGCGAGCAGAGTCATCAAGACGTCGCATTAGCGTTGTTGCGAACCGGCCTCTGCGCCGCGTCCATGGGCGATCTTGAGGCCGGGCGACGAGATCTGGAAGAGGCCACCACCATCCTGAGGCGCCTTGCCCAGGCCGCCCCGGAGAACGCGACTTACGCTCAACAGTTGAAGTCTCTGGAAGACCTGCTCGCGCAGCTCTTTGCAGACTCATCACCCACCAAACCCGAAGAGCGCCGAATCCGTCGCCCAAGATGAGCCCACGCACGTTGGCGGGCTGCTCCAGCGCGCCGCTCCCCGCGCTGGTGTCGCCCGAGAGCGGGCGCCAGCGGTCCAGCGGCAGGTCTCCAAGGAGCAGCGCGGGCTCGACGGGCGCGTAGAGCAGCCGGTCGGGCCCGAGCGTGGGCATGGGGTCGAACCAGCTTTGAGAGTTGACCCGTACCCTCTCGGCCTCGCGCTCCATCACGATCACCGTGGACCCCGAGGTCTCCTGGTCCTTGAACAAGGCGACCGCCTGGGCGGGCAGCAGGAGCACGTCGGCGCGCGGCAGGAGGCCCACCTGATCCCCGTGGCGGACGCAGGCCTGGGAGGGCTGGCTCCCTGTCTCTGCGGTGGGAGCGTCGGCTTTGGGCGCGTCGGCGGTGGGTGCGGGTACGCCGCAGGCGATGAGGGCGAGCATCCGCAGGAGCATAGGCCTTGACGTTCACCAGAGACGCCCGCCTCAGCATCCAGCCCTAGTAATACTGCCTCACATACTCATACGCCCGCTCAAACAGCTCAGCGTCCTGGTGCAGCTGGAACCCCAGCAGCGTCTTCCGCAGCGCCTTCTTGACCTCACGCTCCCCCTGGCTCGTGTGCTGCCAGCCGGGGAAACGCACCAGGCGCACGATCTCGTCGATGGCCTTCACGACGTTGGCGACGATCACCGGGGTCTTGTCGTTCTTGGCTTGCTGGAAGAGCTCGGTGAGGGCGGCTTTGCCTCGGTCCTCGTCCTCCTCGGGCGGGGTCTCGCGCTCGGTGGCGACGAGCTCTTGGGCGAGCTGGAGCAGCTCCTTGAGGAAGGCCACGCTGTTGAGCAGGCCGCGCTCGTGGCGGTCTTTGAGGGCCTCCAGGCGCTCGGAGAGCTGCTTGTAGCGGGGGTTGCCCAGGTGGCGGCGCAGGCGGGCGATGACCTGGCCCTCCAGCGCCTTCACCTTGCCTTTGGGGTCGCCGGACATCACGGCCTCTAAGAGGTCGGCGTCGAGGATGAGGGTGTCGAGGTCGTCGTGCAGCTCGGTGACGTGGACGTTCTGGTGGATGAGCTCGATGGTCTTCGCGCCCAGGGCGTGCCAGAGGAGCTTGCCGGTGCCGCTCGTGGGCTGCACGGAGACGTAGACCTGGCTGAGCCAACGATAGTCGGCCTGGAGGGGCAAGAGGCTTGGGTCGGGGGAGATCGCCTCCCAGAGCTGGCCCAAGGCGGAGTATTCGGCGGCGAAGGCGTCGCGCACGTCGTTGTTGGGCAGGCACTCCTGGGCCGCCATCAGGCCCTCGTAGCCGGTCTGTGTGCGATCGACGCCGGGGAAGAAGGCCAGGCAGCGCTGGAGGGCCTCGGGGAGCTGGTCCTTGAGCCCGGCGATGTTGTTGACCACGTCGCGGAAGCCCTGCTCGTCGAAGGCCAGGGCCTTGGCCACGTCGTCGAACACGCCGAGGTAGTCCACGATGAGACCGTGCTTCTTCTTGTCGCCATAGGTGCGGTTGGTGCGGCAGATGGCCTGGAGGAGCGTGTGGTCCCGCATCGGCTTGTCGAGGTACATCGCCTGGAGGATCGGCGCGTCGAAGCCGGTGAGCAGCTTGGCGGTCACGATGAGCAGCTTGAGGGGGTCGTTGGCGGCGCGGTAGCGGTCGAGGAGGCGCTCCTCTTCATCCCGGCTGCGGGCGTAGGGCTTAAAGCGCTCGTCGTAGCCCGTGGCCGAGATGACCACGTCGGTGGCCTCGGGGGGCAGGAGCTTGTCCAGCGCCGCTTTGTAGAGGATGCAGCACTCTTGGTCAAAGGTGACGACCATCCCCTTGAAGCCGTTGGGGGCGACGACCTCTTGGTAGTGCCGGGCGATGTCCTCGCAGATGCGCGTCACCCGCTCGGGCACCTTCACCAGCACCGCCATCTTGGAGGCCGCCTTGGCGAGGTTGTCTTTGTCGAGATCGGAGAGATCGCCGGTGAGCGCCTGATAGGCTTGGTCGATGGCGGGCTTGTCGATGTGCAGATCGACCAGCCGCGGCTCAAAGTGCAGCTTGAGCGTGGCGCCGTCGCGGATGGACTCTTCGAAGCCGTAGCGGCTCATGTAGCCGTGTTCGTCTTCGTCGGCGCCGAAGGCGTAGAAGGTGTTGCGGTCGCGGCGGTTGATGGGCGTGCCCGTCAGCCCGAAGAGGAAGGCGTGGGGCAAGGCGGCGCGCATCTTCATCCCCAGATCGCCCTCTTGGGTGCGGTGGGCCTCGTCCACCAGGGCCACGATGTTGCCCCGGTCGTTGAGCACCCCCTCGGCCTCGCCGAACTTAAAGATCGTCGTGATGATGATCTTGCGGGTGTCTTGTTTGAGCAGGCGCTGAAGCTCGTCGCGGGTCTCGGCCTTCACGAGGTTGGGCACGTCGGAGGCGTGGAAGGTGGAGCTGATCTGCGCGTCGAGGTCGATGCGGTCCACGACGATGAGCACGGTGGGGTTGCCCAGGGCCGTCTGGAGGCGGAGCTTCTGGGCGGCGAACACCATCAGCAGCGACTTGCCCGAGCCCTGGAAGTGCCAGATCAGGCCCTTGCGGGGCCGCCCGGCGAGCACCCGCTGCACGATGAGGTTCACGGCCTCGTATTGTTGATACCGACACACCACCTTCATCCGGCGTTTGTGTTTGTCGGTGGCGAAGAGGGTGAAGTGCGCGAGGATGTCGAGGAGCACAGAGGGGCGCAAGAGCCCCAGCACCGCCGCCTTGGCCCCGGCGAGGGTGCCGGGGGCGGCCTCGCTGTCTCCCCGCCACGGCCCCCAGAGGTTCACGGGCATCCGGATAGATCCGTACATCAGCTCTTTGCCTTCAGTGGCCACGCTGAGCACGTTGGCGACGAAGAGCTCGGGGACGGCCCGCTCGTAGTCGTCGTGGATCTGGAGCGCGCCGTCGAGCCAGCTCACGGCGTGGCGCACGGGCGTCTTGGCCTCGATCACCACGAGCGGCAGCCCGTTCACCAACAGCACGAGGTCGGCGCGGCGCTCGTTGGGGCCCGCACGAAACACAAACTGGTTGGTGACGACGTAGTGGTTGTGCTCGGGGTTCTCGGTGTCGAGCAGGCGCACGGTGACGTGCTCGTGGTTCGGCCCAAACGGCATCGAGCGGTCGCCGCGCATCCAGGCCGTCAGCTCCTCGTTGGCCTTGATCAGCCCGTCGGAGCGCACGGCGAGCACAATCGCGCGCAGCTTGTAGAGCACCTCATCCGCCCGGTCGGGGACGGCGGCGATCTCGGGGTTGAGCCGGAGGAGCGCCTCACGCACCCAAGGCTCGGCGAAGACCTCGTGGGGGAAACGTGGGATGTTCGCCGCGGGCAGAGTGTGCCAGCCGAGGCCACACAGCTTGCCGTTGCGGCGGGCGAGGCCGGGGCCGACGGACGTGTTGTGGGGGCCGCCGCCGGAGAGGAGGTCGCGGACGAGGGACTCAACGGTGGAGGATTCGGTGAAGGTCATTGTGCAACTCACTCCTGCAACGCTGTCGCCAGCATGTGTTTTAGGTCCGCAAAGGCACACCTCTTGCGTTCATTCAATTCACGCAGAGCTGCGTCAATAGAATTCAGTGTTTCGGCGGTCGCTCTCTGTTGGAGAGGACTGGCCCAAGGAATAGGTAGGTCCCGAAGTGCAGCGAGCGATATCTCCCTGAATGTTGAACCCTTAGCGAGAGCGTTAATCCGGTGCTGAACAGATGGAGATTGGAGGGCCCATCTTACGTAATCGGTCGACCAGTCACGCCGTACGGAGATACGAGCCGTACCCTGGGTAAGGTTGGCCCCGCGAAGTGCTGCTGGAACGGTCACGGAGAGGCCGATTGGCCCTCGAAGTGCAAAACCAGGTCGCCGTCATCAACTTCCGATCGCTTGTATTTTTGTGCAATCGCTGGGGCTGTCCGAAGCAGGCTAGTGGTGTCGATACTTCCTGAAGACATGTCAGATACTCGAATATACGGCACTCCATCAGGAATATGAGGCCCCGCCTGAACAATGCCATAGGTAATTAGATTTCTGCAGAACGTTGCGAGGGGTTGTTCCGTGCGGTGTCCATAAAAGTGGCGAAGTAAGGAACTTTGGACACGAGCCGCACCCATTAGGGCGTCTTCGTATGCTTCATAGACATCCTGCCTGCTCTGGGGGCCACCGTGCGCCGCTGCTCCTCCAACGGAGGCAGCACAAACTCCTCCGCCGCGAGCGTCTTCCAGTTAATCGTCGGCGAGAGCGATCCTACGGAGATCTCGACAGCCCTCTCCATGAACGTGTCGCTCTGCATGAAGAAGGGCAAAAACTCGGGCAGCACGACGGCAGGCTTGGCGCGCAGCACCATCGCGTGCGCCGAGCAGATGCCCTCGAAATCCGCGACGGCGAGCTTACGCTGGTACGCGCGCCGCTTCCCGAAGATGATGTCGCCGGGCCTAAACCGGAGCTTCGTAGACTCCACCTCATCGGGCGTGCCCCAGCGGCGTATTTTGAGGTTCTCCGGGTCCAGATGGTCGAGCCCCACATAACGATCCACGCCCGCCTTTGAGGGGTCGTCCACTCGGTCGTTGATGCACTCGGCGAGCTGGCCAAACTTCACCCGCCGCCACCCTGGCTTCAGCTCAGGCATCGTCCCCTCCACGCTCGGCCCAGGTGTAGCGGAGCTTGAGGCCGTTCAGGTGGGTCCAGGGCAGCCAGCCCTCCTTCTGCATTCGGCCCACCACGACGCCGGGGTGAACGCCGACGCGCTCGGCGAAGGCCGTGACCTGGGCCGCGGAGCGCAGCGGACGCATCGTCTGTGTGTGTTGTTGCGGGATGAGCTTGTCACGGGCGAAGACGTTGGCCTCGTCCTCTTGCTCGGTGCTCAGCCCGCCCTCTAGGTCTACGAAGAGGAGCTTCTTACCGTGCAGGCACAGGTGCCCGGCCTCGTGAAAGAAGGTGAACCAGAGGTGGTCGTTGGTCTTGTGGCGTAGGCTGAGCAGCAGCATCGCCTTGTCGGGGCTGAGGAAGCGGGTGGCGCCGCTGGCTGGGCAGCCCCTCGGCGCGGGCACGAAGGCCACCGCCACGCCCGCCGCCGCGCACAAGGCGCGCAGTTGGGGCACAAACACGTCGGGGTTCGGCTCGCGGGTCAGCGCGCGGACCTCCCCCAAGGCGGCCTGGAACCCCACACGGTCGAAGGGCTGGGTTCGGATGTCGATGGCCTCACGCTCACCCTGCCGCAGCCAGGCCGCGACGGCGCCGAGCCTCTTCTCATGCTTCTCGAGGCACGAAAGGCCGCCAGAGGGCCCGCGTACTGTGTGCGCCACGCCGCGACGCTGTTCACGGCGAAGAAGCCCAGGCACTCGGCGACCTGGGCGCCGGGGTGCTTGAGGCGCTGCACCCAGCCGAGCCTCACCATGTCCGCCAGGGGCAGCTCCTCCAGCCAGGGGGCCTCCTCGGCTAAGGCGTCGAGCTGGCGGCGGCGCTCAAGGGCCTCCTGGTAGTTGGCCTCGCGGGCGAGCCAAAAGCGGGCCGGGGCGCCGAGGACACGCTGTAGGCGCAGCGCCACCTCGGCGGTGATCGCAGCGCGACCTTTGATCAGGTCGTTGACGTGTTTTCGGCTCAGCTCGGCGCGATGGGCCAGCTCGGCCTGGGTGAGATCGCGCTCTTCGAGGAGGTCCGCGATGGTGTCGCCAGGGGGAGAGATCCAGTCGGGCGCGAAGGGTTGGGTGTCAGGCATGGTAATCCCCAAGGTAAACGATGCGGATGGTGGTGACCCGCGGCCAGTCGATGGCTCCGGCGGCGTCTAAGGCGGGGACAGGATCAGCGGGCTCGAAGCAGAGACGCACGAGGCCGGTGAGGTCTAAGGCGAGCTGGCCAGCGCGGTCGCCCGAGAGCGGGTGGGGGCGCCCAGCGATGAGCGCGCCTACGTTTGGGGCGGCCATCAGGTCGGCGAGTCGTGTCCGGAGCTTGCGCGCGCATGGAACTCCCAGGCGTTTTTTGGCCTCACGCTCGACCTCACACAGCCGCCTCAGCTCGTTATCACTGAACAACAGTACCACAGCAGCTCCAGCAGATCAAGAAAAGTGTTCACCGAAGTGGTGAACTATTCGTGGACCCCCAGCCCGTCGAGCATGTCCACCACGGCGTCCATCTGGGTCCAGAACTCCCGCCCCGACGCCTCCCATTGCGCCCAGGCCTCGGGCAAGCTCGGCGCCGCCCCCTCGGACCCGGCGCGGGCCGCCGTGGGCCGCTTCACATACAGGGGGATGGACAGGCTGAAGCTCTGGGCGGCGAGCTCGGCTTGGGTCGCCACCTTGGCGAAGCCCTCCTCGTCGGCGAAGGCGGCGTAGGCCTCGGCGATGCGCGCCTGGTGCTCGGGGCGCAAGAAGCTCACCGCCCGCTCCCGCGCCACCTCGTTCACGGCGTCGATGAGCAGCACCTTGCCGCGGCGCTTCGGCGGCTTGTGGCTGCGGCAGAAGACGACGCAGGCCTCCATCGGCGAGTTGTAGAACAGGTTGGGCCCAAGGCCGAGCACGCAGTCCACGAGGTCGGCCTCGATGAGCTTGCGGCGCAGCTCGGCCTCCTCTTTGCGGAACAGCACCCCATGCGGGAACAGGACGGCGCAGCGCCCGGTCTTTGGGTCCATGCTCCGGAGGATGTGCTGGAAGAAGGCGTAGTCGGCGCGGCCTTGGGGCGGGGTGCCCAAGAAGTTTCGGCCCCAGGGGTCGGTCGTCCAGGCCTCGCGGCTCCACTGCTTGATGGAGTATGGCGGGTTCGCGACGACGATGTCGAAGGTGCGGAGCGCGTCGTTCTCGGCGAAGCCCGGCGCCGCCAAGGTGTCGCCGCGCACGATCTCGCTGTCTTCGACGCCGTGCAGGGCCAGGTTCATGCGGGCGATGGACGCCGTCATGTGGTTGCGCTCTTGGCCGTAGAGCTTGAGCGTGCGGTGCTCGCCGCCCTTGCGCTTCACCTCGTCCAAGGCCGAGATCAACATGCCGCCCGTGCCGCAGGTCGGGTCGTAGATGCGCTCGCCGGGCTTGGGGTCGAGCAGCTGCACCATCAGGTGCACGACGGTGCGGTTGGTGTAGAACTCCTGGGCGGTGTGGCCGCTGTCGTCGGCGAACTTCTTGATGAGGAACTCGTAGCCGTTGCCGAGCTCGTCCTCGGGCACGTTCGCCAACGAGAGCACCACCGTGGAGAGGTGCTCCAGCAGGTTCTTGAGGGTGGAATCCGGCAGGCGCTCCTTGTTGGTCCAGGGGGCGTCGCCGAAGATGCCGTCGAGCTTGCCGGGGTTGGCGGCCTCGATGGCCCGCAGCGCCCGCTGGAGCGCGCCGCCCACGTCCTTCGCCACGGCGCGCACGTCCGACCAGCGGGCGCCCGCCGGGATGACGAGGCGGTCGTTGGCGCTGGCGAGGGCGTAGGGCTCATCGCCTTGGACTCGGCCAAGGCGGCGGCGTGGTCCTCGTCCCACACGTCGGAGAGCCGCTTGTAGAACAGTAGCGGGAAGACGAACTGCTTGTAGTCGCCGGCGTCCACGAGGCCGCGGAGGATTACGGCGGCGCCCCCAGAGGTACGACTCAAGGGCTTGCTGGGTCAGGGTCGTCATACAATCCACCCCCCTTCGATCATCACCCGCTTGAGGGTGTCCTCAGCCTCACGGCAGCGGGAGAGCGCGTCCTTAAAGGCGGCCACGGCCTCGGGCAGCGGCGGGATGTCGGCGCCGATGGGGGGCAAGACGTAGCGGGAGATGTTCAGGGTGAAGCCCTCACGCTCAATCTCGGCGAGGCTCACCACGCGGGCGCGGTCCTCCACGTCGGCGAAGGCGGTCACCCAGCCGAGGATCTCGGCGCCGTGCTCGGGCTCCATGAAGTTCTGGGCGCGGCCCCGCCGGAAGCGCGACGAGGCGTCGACGATGAGCACCTTGCCCGCCCGCGCTGGGGGCTTCTTCTGGCGGAGCACGAGCACGCAGGCGGCGAGGCCGGTGCCGTAGAAGAGGTTGGGGGCGAGGCCGATGACGGCCTCGATGAGGTCATGTTGGAGGAGGTATTGGCGGATCTGGCCCTCGACGCCGCCCCGAAAGAGCGCGCCTTGGGGCAACACGACGGCCATGCGCCCGGTGCGCGGCGCCATCGAGCGCACCATGTGCTGCACCCAGGCCATGTCGCCGTTGCTGTCGGTGGGCAGGCCCGCGAAGGCGCGTCCCCAGGGGTCGCTCTCCCATATCTCGCGGCCCCACTGCTCCAGCGAGAACGGCGGGTTGGCGATGACGACGTCGAAGGTGGCGAGGCCGCCCGTGCGGGGGTCGGTGAAGACGGGGGCGCGCAGGGTGTCGCCGCGGGCGATGACGAAGTCCTCCAGGCCGTGCAAGAACAGGTTCATGCGGGCCACGGCGGAGGTGGTGAGGTTCTTCTCTTGGCCGTAGAGGTGGCCGAAGAAGGTGCGGGGGTCGCCGCCGCGCTGGCGGACGTGCTCGACGGCGGCCAGCAACATCCCGCCCGTGCCGCAGGCGGGGTCGTAGATGGTCTCGCCCTCGTTGGGGCTCACGATGTCCACCATCAGGCGCACGACGCTGCGGGGGGTGTAGAACTCGCCCGCCTTCTTGTTCGTGGCGTCGGCGAACTGCTTGATGAGGTACTCGTAGGCGTCGCCCATCACGTCCGAGGCGACCCGGCTGTTGCCGATGGCCAAGGCCGAGAAGTGCTCGATGAGGTCCTTGAGCAGCTCATCGGGCAGGCGGTCCTTGTTGGTCCACTGCGCGTCGCCGAACACGCCGTAGAGGTGCTTCTGGTTGGCGGCCTCGACGCCGCGCATGGCGCTGGCGAGCGCGGCGCCCACGTCCTTCGGCGCGGCCCGCACGTCCCGCCAGTGGCAGCCTGCAGGCACCTGGAAGCGGTGCTGGTCGGCGAAGTCTTCGCCGAAGTCGGCGAGCATCTCCGCGTGCTCCTCGTCCCAGGCATCGCAGATGCGCTTGAAGAACAACAGCGGCAGGATGTAGGACTTCCAGTCGGTGCGATCGACGGGGCTGCCGCGGAGGATGTTGGCCGCCTCCCAGAGGTGGGACTCGAGCTGCTGCGGGGTCACGGCGAAGGGGAGCAAGGCGGTGGGCTCGGGGTGGGCGGTGGGGTGCGGGTTGTAGTCTATTTTGGGGCGGGTGGCTTGGGGGGCGGAGAGTGTTGGCGTGTGGGCGTGGCCTCAGGCCTTTGTGGCTCGGCCTGGAGTTGGCTCAGACCTCGCTCGCCAACTCCACCGCGTAGTCGTTCCCGACCTCCTGGCCGATCCGCAGCGCCTCTTGCGCGGCCTTGACCCGCGCCTGCGGTATCACCGAGCATGGCGCGGCACATGGCCTCCTCGGCGAGCACGTTGCTCAGGCCGAGCAACTCGTGAATCCTGCGGTAAAAGGCCTCCGCGCGGCGGTAGAGGCCGAGGGCCTCTGGCAATCGGCGCTGCCCCAGTGCAAAGCGACCCATCGCCTGGGCGTGTTGGCCTCTCCCGAGTGAATTCTCCACGCGGTGGAAGAGCTGGAGCGCCTGGGTGTAGGCGTCCTCAGCGGGGGCGAAGCGAGCCGTGCGGACGAGGGTCTCCGAGGCCCAGAGCGTGTTGGCCTCTCCGAGTGGTCCTCCACGCGCTGGAAGAGCTTGGAGCGCCTGGGTGTAAGTCTTCTCAGCGGGGGCGAGTCGATTCGTGCGGACGTAGAGGTCGCCGAGGGCCAAGAGCGTGTTGGCCTCTCCGAGTGAGTCCTCCACGCGCTTGTAGAGCTGTAGCGCCTGGGTGTAGGCGTCCTCAGCGGGGGCGAAGCGAGCCGTGTGGACGTAGAGGTCTCCGAGGGCCCGGAGCGTGTTGGCCTCTCCGAGGGAGTCCTTGACGCGCTGGAAGAGCTGTAGCGCCTGGGTGTAGGCGTCCTCGGCGGGGGCGAGGCGAACCGTTCGGACGTAGAGGTCTCCGGGGGCCTTCCGCGTGTTGGCCTCTCCGAGTGAGTCCTCCATGCGCTTGTAGAGCTGTAGCGCCTGGGTGTAGGCGTCCTCAGCGGGGGCGAGTCGATCCGTGCGGACGTAGAGGTCGCCGAGGGCCCGGAGCGTGTTGGCCTCTCCGAGTGAGTCCTCCACGCGCTTGTAGAGCTGTAGCGCCTGGGTGTAGGCGTCCTCAGCGGGGGCGAGTCGATCCGTGCGGACGTAGAGGTCGCCGAGGGCCTGGAGCGTGTTGGCCTCTCCCGAGTGAGTCCTCCACGCGCTTGTAGAGCTGGAGCGCCTGGATGTAGGCGTCCTCAGCGGCGGCGAGTCGAGCCGTGCGGACGTAGAGGTCGCCGAGGGCCCTCGGAGCGTGTTGGCCTCTCCGAGTGAGTCCTCCACGCGCTTGAAGAGCTGGAGCGCCTGGGTGTAGGCGTCCTCAGCGGGGGCGAGTCGAGCCGTGCGGACGTAGAGGTCGCCGAGGGCC
>JADKFE010000090.1 GCA_016717595.1 Deltaproteobacteria bacterium
ATCAGCTCCACGCTCCACGGCGGCGAGCTGGCGCAGGACCGAGCGTGCCAGGCAAGGGCCGGGGCGCGCTCTCCGCGGGCCAGAAGCGGCAGCACCTGCTTGTTCTGCAGGCCGATCTCGGCGCGGGCCCGGCGCTGGGCGGTGACGGCCTCTTGGAGCGTCGCCACCTCGGCGAGCACCGCCGGATCCTCGGGGAACTCGGAGACCTTGGGAAACGCCGCGAGCATCACCGTGCCCGTCACGCCGGGGAGGCGCTGGTAGAGCTCCTCGCTCAGAAACGGCATCAGCGGGTGCATCAGCCGCGCCACCGCCGAGAACACCCGCACCAGGGTGTGCTGGGCCGCCTGACGCCCCTCCCCGCCGCCGTAGATCGCCGGTTTGGAGAGCTCCAGGTACCAGTCACACAGCTCACCCCAGGTGAAGGCGTGCAGCTCCGTCGCCGCCTCGTTGAAGCGGTAGCTGTCGAGGGCCTCACGCACCTTGGCCGTGGCCGCGCCCAGCCGGGCCAAGATCCAGTGGTCGTACACCGAGAGCGTCGGCGTGGCCTGGGGGTCGTAACCCTCCAGGTTTGTGTGCATGTAGCGGAACGCCTGCCAGATCTTGTTCACGAAGCGGCTGGACACCTCCACCCGCTTGTCGTCCCAGTTCATGTCTCGGCCTTGAACCGCGTGCTGGGCCAAGGTGAACCGGAAGGCGTCGGCGCCGTACTCCTGGATGGTGCCCAAGGGGTCGACCACGTTGCCTTTGGTCTTGGACATCTTGTCGCCGTTCGCGTCGCGGATGAGGCCATGAATGCACACATCGCGGAACGGCGGCACGCCCATGTTGTGAATCCCGCTGAACATCATCCGGGCCACCCAGAAGAAGATGATGTCGAAGCCGGTCACCAGCACCGCCGTGGGGTACCAGGCGCGCAGATCGTCGGTCTTCTCGGGCCAGCCCATCGTCGAGAACGGCCACAAGGCCGAGCTGAACCAGGTGTCGAGCACGTCGGGATCTTGGCTGAGCTTGGCCGAGCCACACTTCTCGCAGGCCGACGGATCCTCCTTCGCCACGGTGATGTGGCCGCAGTCGCCGCAGGTCCAGGCGGGGATCTGGTGACCCCACCAGAGCTGCCGGGAGATGCACCAGTCGCGGATGTCACGCATCCAGGCGAAGTAGGTGTTCTCCCACTGCGACGGCACAAACCGCGTGAAGCCGTTCTCCACCGCGGCGATGGCCGGGGCCGCCAGAGGCTTCATTCGCACGAACCACTGGGTGGAGACGATGGGCTCCACCACCACGCCGCTGCGCTGGCTGCGGCCCAGAGACATGACGTGGGGTTTGGCGCCGCGGTCAAAGCCGAGCTCAGCCATGGCGGCCTTCACGGCGCTGCGGGCGTCGAAGCGGTCGAGGCCGCTGAACTTGCCGCCGTTCTCGTTCACCGTCGCCGACTCATCAAAGATGTTGATGAACGGCAGGTTGTGGCGGCGGCCCACCTCGTAGTCGTTGGGGTCGTGCGCCGGGGTCACCTTCACCGCGCCGGTGCCAAACGCTGGGTCTACGAGGATGGCGTCGGCGATGATCGGGATGTGGCGATCCACCAGCGGGTTGTACACGGTCTTGCCGATGATCGCCTGGTAGCGGGGATCGTCGGGGTGTACGGCCACCGCGGTGTCGCCCAGCATCGTCTCGGGGCGGGTGGTGGCCACGATGATCTCGCCGCTGCCGTCGGAGAGCGGGTAAGCGAAGCTCCACAGCTCCCCTTGGTAGCCCTCCTCGTGCTCCACCTCAAGATCGGAGAGCACGGTGCGACCGGCGGGATCCCAGCTCACCATGCGGGTGTCGCGGTAGATCAGGCCCTCGTCGTAGAGCTTCACGAAGACCTCCCGCACGGCGCGGGAGAGGCCATCGTCCATGGTGAAACGCGCCCGGGACCAGTCGCAGCTCACGCCCAAGGCGCGAAGCTGCAGGAAGATCTGGTCGCCGGACTGCTGCTTCCAGGCCCACACCCGGCGCAGAAACTCTTCGCGGCCCTAAGGTGTGGCGGTCGAGGCCCTCTTTGCGAAGCTGCCGCTCGACCACGGACTGCGTGGCGATGCCGGCGTGGTCGGTGCCGGGGATCCACACGGCCTTGTAGCCGTCCATCCGCTTGTAGCGGATGAGGATGTCCTGGAGCGTGTTGTCCAGCGCGTGGCCCATGTGCAGCGAGCCCGTCACGTTCGGCGGCGGGATCACGATGGCGTAGGGCTCGCCGGGGGCGTTCGGGTCGCCCTTGAAGTAGCCGCTGGACTCCCACCAGGGGTAGTAGCGGCGGGCGGCCTCGTGGGGGTCGTAGCTGCGGGGGAACGAGTCAGCGGGCAGATCAGTGTCGGACACGGAGAACTCCGGACGGGGCGCGCGGCGCGGCCCCGATCACAATCAGAAGAGGAGGTATCCCGGGTTGCGCGTAGGCCACACCCGAGGGGGCATCCCCAAGGCGACTCAGCGGCCGCGCTCGATGTTCTGCGCGGCGGCGCGAAGGGCCGAGGGGAGCTGGTCGGTGACGGCCTTCTCGACGGCGCCACGAACGACCTCCCGGAAGGCTGGAGAGCTCACCAGCGCGTTGCGCAGGATCGCCTCTACAACCTCCGGCAGCACCTCCATAATCGAGCGCTCCAAGGCGGCGCTCAGGACGGCCGGGTCAACACCGACGGGCTCGGCGTGACGAAACTCGCGGGGCAGAAAGCTCGCCAGCCGCTCATCGCTCAGCAGCGCGCCATGCACGGGCTCTGACGCGACGGGGGCGAGGGCGTCCATCGGCAGGGGCAGCGGCTCATCCGCGCCGATGGGCGTGATCTGCGCGGCCTGATGGTTGGGCGTGGGGAGGATCGGCCCGATCGTGTCTTCCACTCTGGCGCGAAGGCTCGCCGGGGTGAAGGGCATCGAGATGACCCCATCGAGGCCCGCGTCATCAGCTTGGCCGGGCTGGAGCACGTCAAACCCGCCCACGAGCAGGTAGATCAGCGCCGCGGGGTGACGATCACGCACCTCACGGGCGAGCTTGAGGCCGCTCAGCCCGCCAGGGAGGCGCACGGCGCCGAAGTAGAGGTCGATGGACGTCCCCGCGGCGAGCCGAGTGGCCTCGGCGCCGTCAGACGCCCGCAGGAGCGTGAACCCGGCGCCTTTGAAGGCGTCGGCGATTCGCTGCTGCGTGCCAGGGTTGGGGTGCGCCACGAGGACGGTCTTGGGGGTCATGATCCCACCGGGGAGAGCCTGAGCAAGAGCTACCACCTGAGGCCGTGAGCTGTCAAAGGAGTCTTGGGCGTGACGCGACAGAAACCCACGATCTCCCTTAACAATTGGGGTTTAATCAATCCTGAATGACCTGAACGTAGATGGTGCGAGTGCGCGCGTGCACCTTCTGCACCTCATCCGGGAGCTGCGTGTTCGCCGCGGTGAAGCCGACGTAGAGGTTGATGTACTGCACCGGCAAGGTCTCGCTGAGCTCGCCCCAGACGCTGGCGTCGAGGGTGAAGCTCTCCATGCCGGTGGTGTTGCAGGTGACCGTGCCCCAGGCCTCGCCGTCGCGCTCCTGGCGGATCTGCACCCAGGTCTCGTTCCAGCCTGAAGCCTCCCAGCTCACCTCGGTCACCTCGCCGAAGTCCAAGATCCCGTCGCCGCTGGCGTCAGCGACGGTGACCGCGCCCAGATCGCCGGGATCGGGGGTGCGCGCGCCGGTGATCGCCCCGGCGTTGGTGAGCGCGACGCCGCCGCCGACGACGTCATTCGTGGTCTGGCAAGAGCGCTGGTTCTCTAAGACGTTGGAGTAGTAGAAGCCGGGGGAGCCATGCGCGAGCACGCCGACGTCTACGACGCTCTCCCACTCGGGATCTCCGGCGAGGTCGGGGATGTCTACGCCGCTGGCCCCGGCGTCGATGGGGAACACCGAGAGCGAGGCTTGGCAGGAGCCCGGCGCGGGCAAGGTCTGGCTGGCCAAGGCGTCGGGGGCGTACTCAAGGGCGAGGTCGAAGGCGTAAACGCCGTTGTAGAGGGTGTCTTCGCTGCCCGTGTCTGCGCCCTTCTCGATGCAGGGCCACACGTACACGTCCGCGGTGAACCGAGAGTCGGGCTCCTCCCCTTTGCCGAGGTTGAGGCTGCCCTTGCAGCCCAGGCTCAACAGCGCGGGGAGGACGAGGAGAGGGAGGGCTTGGCGCATGGAGACTCCGGTACTTGTCAACACAAGCATACGGCTTTGGCTGGGATCGCGCGTGTCAACAAGGTTTCAAGACCTCCGGTTTGGTCATCGGGCGATCTCCGCGCTACGCTGTTCCCCAGGCGAGGGGCCCTCCTCACCCCCCCGCGTCGCGGCGACCGTCCATGCCTCGTCTTCGTTGTGCGTTGCCACTGCTCGGCCTGATGGCCTGCGCGGACCAGGACGGTCCCCATCCGATGAACGATCTCGCGGGCGCCTTTTTTGACGCGCCGTGGCCGTCGGATCTCCGGCGTGGCGCGTCTGGCGGCCCCGACCTGCTGAGCTTCCCAAACGCCGACGCCCTGCCCCTGCTGGGGGACTACGCGGCCTTGGCGGAGGAGGTGCTCAGCGGCGCGAGCCCCGTGGCGCCGATCTACTTCCGCTTCGACGGCCCGGTGGATCTTGAGCTGCTGCCCGACCCCGCGGGCTCGTTGGCGGCCGACGCCACGCTGTTCTTGATCAACTGCGATCCCGACTCCCCCGGCTGGGGCGAGCGGCTGCCCGTCACCTGGGACTTCCAGGCCGAAGAGACGCACTTTCAGCCGCAGAACCTCCTCGCCGTGTCCCCGGTGCCCGGCGCGGTGCTGCGCCCAAACACCCGCTACGCCGTGGTGATCACCACCGCCGCCGCCGCCACCGACCCCGACCTGCAGGAGGTCTGGACGGTGGACCACCCCGAGCACGAGTACTGGCGTGATCTGCGCTTGGCCTTGTTTGAGGCGGGGGTGCCCGTCGAGGACGTCGCCATCGCCACCCGCTTCACCACGGGTGAGCCCACGGACGAGCTCTCAAGCCTCGCCTGGGACGTGCGCGCGCGCCTGGGCGTACAAGACCTCAACCAGACGCTCACGAAGGCTGGCGCGTACTTCGGCTATGAGGCCTACGAGGGCCTGATCTGGGTGCCGGTGTGGCAACAAGGCGAGCGCCCCTACGCCAGCGAAGGCGGCGGCTTCGCTCGTGAAGAGGACGGCGAGTGGGCGATCGCCGCCTGGGAGCGGGTGCATTTCTCGTTGACGATCCCGCGGAACAAGCCCATGCCCGAGTCGGGCTGGCCCGTGGTGATCTACGCCCACGGCACCGGCGGCGACTGGCGGTCGTGCTGCGTGGGCAACACCGGCTGGGTGGAGGCCGAGGTGGCCGCCGGGGCGGATCTGGCGATGTTGAGCATCTCCCAGCCCCTTCACGGCGACCGGGCGACGAGCTCCACCAACGTCGAGCTGCACACCTTCAACTACTTCAACCCCGAGGCCGGGCGCAGCAACCTGCGCCAAGGCGCCTTGGACCTCGTCTACCTCGCCCATGTGCTCGCGGGGCAGCCCCAGGTGTTGACCACGCCTGAAGGGGACGAGCTCCTGTTGGATCCCGAGCGCCTCACCTTCTTCGGGCACTCCCAAGGCGGCATCACCGGGGCGATGGCCCTGCCCTACATCGGCGATCTGATCCGGGGCGCGGTGCTCTCCGGCGCGGGCGGCGGGCTCTCCCTCACCCTCGTCTACCGCCAACAAGGGGGCCTCGACATCGCCGCGTTGGTCACCGGCGCCCTGCAGTTTGACTCGGACGAGGTGCTCGACCCGCTTCACCCCGTGGCCGCCGTGGTGCAGAGCCTCACCGACGCCACCGACCCGCTCAACTACAGCGCCTTGTGGCTGAGCCGCCGCAGCCCCATCGGCACGCCGCCGGTGCCGGTGCTGATGACTGAAGGCCTGCTCGACGAGCACACCCCGCCGGTCACCACCGAGGCCCTCGCCGCCGCCGCGGGCCTGCCGCTGGTCGAGCCGCTCGCCCGGGTGCCCGAGATCTACAGCCTCTTGGGGATCGGGTCTACGCCGACGCCGAGCACCTCGGAGCAGCGCGCCTGGGACGACACGCCGATCACCGCGGGCCTCGCGCAGTTCCCCGACAACGACCACTTCGCGGTGTTTGACAACCGTGACGCGGCCCTGCTCTACCAGGCCTTCTTACGCACCGCGACGGACGGCGAGCCGAGCCTCACCTGGCCGGACTAGACTCGTCTGTCTAGACCGCCCGGTCTAGACGAAGTTCGCCGTGCCGGGCCGCGGGTGGCCGTCCTCGACGCCCTCGGGCAAGGCCATGCCGAAGGCCCGGGCGGCGTAGATCGCCACCGAGAGCGGGCGGTCCTCGATGGCTTGATACCCGGTGTTGGGGATCTGCATCAGGCGCACACACTCGACCTCGGCCTCTAGCGTCTTGGGGAGGTCGATGAGGTTCACGCGGTCGCTGTAGCCCCAGATCATCGTCGTGGGCACACGCAAGCGCAGCAGCTCAACGCCCAGGCCAGGGTCCATGTCGAGCACGAGGAGCTCCCAGGCGGCCTCTTTGGCGCCGGGGCGGTCTAAGGGCGCCATGACCTTGTCCATGAGCGCGTCGTTCATCCGCAAGGGCTCGTGGTAGTGCCGGTCGAGCAAGAGCCGCCGCACCCGGTCGCGGGTGAGCACAAGGCGCGCGCCGAGCTTGCCGAGCGCCTTGTTCGACGAGATCAGCCGCCCACGCGCCCCACGGAGGGGGTTGGCGAAGGTGGACGCGCTCACCGAGACGTGGTGCTCAAAACGATCGGGATCGTCGAGACACAGGCGCAGGCCCACGGCGCCGCCGAGGCCGTGGGTGAACAGGCGCACGCGGCTGAGCTTGAGCTGGTCGAGCACGCCGGTCACCATGCGGGCGAGCCAGGGCAGGTCCCAGGGGGCGTCTTTGGGCACGTCCGAGCCGCCGCAGCCCGGCAGATCGATGCTCACGCAGCGCGTGGACTGCGCGAAGCACGGCGCGAGGTAACGCCACTCTTCACTAGAGCGGAGCCAACCATGCAGAAACACGATGGGGGTGGTGTCTCCTTGGCCTTCCAGCTCCACACGAAGTCCGAGGCCCTCTACCTCGATCCTTCGGATCTCTGCCGTCATGCAGACCTCCGGTCGTCGGCAGTATCCACCCGACCGGCGCCGCGCGCAAGCCGCCGCCGCGCGCAACCTACTCGACCCGCCACGCATCACCAGTCTCCGGGCCTCACCTTGACCAACGCCCGGCGGTGCAAAGCTTCAAGCCTCGCCTGGACACCTCTGGAGCCTCCGTATGGACGCGGCGCGTCGGCTCGATCTCTTCTCGACCAAACCCGGGCCCTCAGACGAGTGGCTCGCGGGCTGCGCCGGGCTCATCTGCCGCATCGGCGACACGCCGCTTGTGCGCCTCAAACGCATCGCCGAGGGCGTCATCGCCCCCGAGGTGGAGATCTGGGCCAAGCTGGAGTGGTTTAACCCCGGGGGCTCGGTGAAAGACCGCGCCGCGGCGGGCATCATCCTCGACGCCGAGCGCCGCGGGCTCTTGCGCCCGGGGATGATCATCCTCGACTCGTCGTCAGGCAACACCGGCATCGCCTACGCCATGGTCGGGGCGGCGCGGGGCTACAAGGTCAAGCTGTGCCTGCCGGCGAACGCGAACACCGAGCGTAAACGGATGCTCAACGCCTATGGCGTAGACATCGTCTACACCGACCCCCTCGAGGGCAGCGACGGCGCCATCTTGAAGGCCCGGGAGATCGCCGCCTCCAACCCCGCGCTCTACTTCTACTGCGACCAGTACTCCAACGAGGCCAACTGGAAGGCGCACTTCCACTCCACGGGCCCGGAGATCTGGCGGGACACCGGCGGGCGAGTCACCCACTTCGTCGCCACCTTGGGCACCTCGGGCACGTTTATGGGCACGAGCCGCTACCTCAAGGCGCGTAACCGCGATGTCCACTGCACCACGGTTGAGCCCGACTCGCCCTTTCATGGCTTAGAGGGCCTCAAACACATGGAGACGGCGATCGTCCCGCCGATCTACCAGCCTGAAGGCCTCGCCGATCTGGCCTTGGGCGCGCCCACTGAAGAGGCCCTTGTGCTCGTTCGCCGCTTGGCCCGGGAGGAGGGCCTGCTCGCGGGCATCTCTTCAGGCGCGGCCCTGTGGGCGGCCATCGAGGTCGCCAAGACGCTCACCCACGGCGTCGTCGTCACCATCTTCCCCGACGGCGGCAGCCGCTACCTCTCCGAGGCCCACGTCTGGGAGGGCTAATGTTCCAATCATCTCTGGAGGTGCCCTCGTGGCCGTGACTATCCACATCCCTACCCCCCTTCGGGTGTACACCGAGCGCCAGGCCAGCGTCAGCGTCGAGGCCGCCACCGTGGGCGAGGCGCTCAACGCGCTCACCACCCGCTACCCAAGCCTCACCAAGCACCTGCGCGACGGCGAGG
>JADKFE010000091.1 GCA_016717595.1 Deltaproteobacteria bacterium
CTCGACGAACTCGAGCCTTCGCTCTTCGTCCGTATTGTGCGGCTATTCAACGACGTGAATTTTCGCAAACTCAACCAAGACATTCTCGGGGACATCTACGAGCACTACCTTGAGCAGGAGCGCCCCGATGGCAAGAAGTCCTACCGGCAAATCCTCGGCCAGTACTACACGCCCAAGCCCATCGTGCGGCTGATGTGGCGGTTGGTCCAAGACGTGCTTAAGACCACCAGGGCGCAACTTGTACGATGCGCAGTTGCCGCTCCTGCGCGTACTTGATCCTTGCGGGAGCGGCACTGTTCCTCCGCGAGGCGCTGCTGCAGATGAATGCCAGTGGCACCGGCAAGCCTATCAACAAGGACGGACGTGTACACGGGTTCCTCGGCGACCGCGTCGACAGAAGGCGGGCCGAGGACCTCCTGACCGGCTTTGAGATAAACCCGCTCAGCAAGAGCATCGCCGACGTCAACTTGTTCTTCTCGCTCGTTCAGGCATATGGCCCAACGCCCGTGGCGCGCTCCCTGTGCAACGCCTCCGGCTCTTCCGCACCGACAGCTTGGGCATCGAGGCGGATGAGAAGTCTCCGAAGCAGAGCCTGCCCCTGTACCTTTTCGCCGAGGATGTCCAGCAGGCGACCCGGGACAATACGGCCATAATAGACGCGAAGGCCGCTCGCTTTGACATCGTGATCGCGAACCCTCCGTACGCACCTGCCGAGAACGCGGAGGAGATGGGCGAATCGCTCATCCCGTTCGCGATTCCGCGGTACAACTTCGACCGCGATGGTCGCCTCACGCCCTTCCGCCACGACGCACCGCGCATCCCGGGCAAGTTCCGAACCACGAGAAGAATCGTGGCAAGTGGAAGGACCTCTACGCGCTGTTCTTCGGCGCCGCGGATCGGCTATGCGACGATGCCGGGATTGTCGCATACATCACGTCGAATACCTGGCTCGCGATCCCCACCTACAAGTTCTTCCGCAAGTACTTCCTCGAAAACTATACTATCCATTACTTGGTCAATTTCAATAATATCAGCGATCGGTCCAGCATGTTTGCCCCGGACGCGGGCATCGCGACCGCGATTGTGGTGATGACCAAGGGCGCGCCGCAGGCTGACACCTCGTACGGTACCTTGATCTCTCTGAGTTGGGGAGCACCCGGGAGCGGTTCGAGTTCGATCGCCCAAGTCAAAGTGGAAGGGCGCGCCGCTGACCACCGTGACATCGTTAACTTCGACCTGCGCCGCCTTGAGGAACTCCCGTGGGTTTCGGTGCACCAGTTGCACTTCTTGGGCAAGCCCGACTACATTCTGCGCATCTCGGCAGACGACCACATCGTCGCCAAGTTGGAAGAAGGGGCTTCGCGCCTCAGCATGCAGTTGTCCGACCACCAGGGTGTGGACCCTGGAGACCTCTCTGTCACCGTCGCGGAGAGTCGCGCTCTGCTCCAGAAGAACATCGAGCAACGTGTCTTTGGGAGCCAACTGACGGACGTATCGAGGACGTCAGCAGAACACATCCGGGCAGGACTTGCGAGTGGAAAGATTCAGAAGAACTACAATTCCGGACAAGGAGAAGCCGTTCGTCTACCAGAAAGACCTAGCGAGGTATCACCTGCCTAACACGGTGTGGATCTACATGGACAACGCCATCGTTTGGCGCTCTCGACTCCAACGCAAGGGCCCGCAGGCGATTAGAAACGCATAAGCTGTTCGTATTGGAGCGGCGCGAGCAAAGCCGCCTGGTTGCACTCGTCACTGATCGCCTCGTGATCCCGCAGCATGGCTACGCTTCTTCTACTTCATCGCGGACGGCGGCCGCACCGTCGACGACCTCCATACCGTATGCGCGATGATCAATTCCGCTCCGATCAACTTCTATTACCGGGTCGCCAAGGGAAACAAGGACGTACTCATCCGCCCGCTTGACGCAATCGCCGCGGCCACCCGACAGGCGCTTGCCGCCTCGTCCAGCTTCTGCACGCGCTGATGCGGGATCGTGCCCGTGCAGAAAGGTGGTGGCGAGTACGAAACCGAGGTCGCGCGTGCCGCCGATCTCGCCGGCGGTGGTTCGCTGGACCTCCTCGACGACGGACCCTGGTGGACAGTAGAGATCGACGGCCCGATGTCCGTCGACTGCTACGTTGAGCGCGCCCATCGGAACCCCTCCGACCAGTGCGTCATCGATCTGGAACGCGCGAGTCAGACTCACCTGCTCGACCGTCGCTGTAGCAGACGCACTGTACGCGGTCCTGAAGGACTATGAGGGCGATCTACTGCAGATGCCACCAGTGATTACGAGTGCCCTCCTCGACCCCGCCGCCGAGAGCAGTATCGTGAGGCAGATCGATGCAGCGTTCGAGGCAGAGAATCGAAGGTGGACGACCTCGTGTCGGCAATCTACGGCCTCACCGCGCGGGAGTTGGGTAGGATCCGATCCGTCGTGACCACCTGCCGCGGCGCCCGCAAGTACGACCTCAGAGCGGGGCGACGACGGGGCCCTGACAGACGCCTCCAGTCGCGCTCTCAGATTGAGAAGGGTGGTGGCCAGCGTCCAGAAGCAGCGCAACTTGGTCCGACCGTGGTGGAACCCTCGGTTCCCCCGACGGGCGCAGTCTCGTGACCCACCGCGACCCGCCGCGGCCCGCCTCCTCCTCACTGGGTCGTGCCAGTGACGGACCAGTAGTTCGTGTAGTAGTAGGTCTTGGCGCCGTAGCGGTAGGGGTACTCCAGATAGCCGCCGCCCGCGGTGAGCGCGCCCGAGGTGTCGTCCCAGCTCGCCTGCCACAGGGGGTACCAGTCTCTTGACCCAGGGTCGTAATAGACCAACATCGAGTAACCGTAGTAATCCTCGTCATACCCAAAGATCATGTCCAGGTCGCTGCCGTCGTGGCAGCCCAAGGGGTCTTTTGAGGCCGCCGTGTCGTACTCCAGCGTGAAGTCCAAGGTCCACTCACAGTCGGTGCAGGCCCTGCGGGTGCTCGCGGTCGTGCCCGTGGTGTTAAAGACCAGGTCGCACTCACGAAAGGTGGGCTTGAGGGCGAAGGCGTACTCGTAGGTGATGGTCCCGGTGAACTCGGTGGGGATAGGCTGCACGCAGGCGCTCTCGTCGGTCTCGCCGTCGCAGTCGTTGTCGATCGTGTCGCGGCAGGTCTCCGAGGCGTCGGGGGAGATGTCTTCGTCGGCGTCATCGCAGTCTGTGGCCGCGGTGGTGGTCCCCTCAAAGAGCGCGCAGTCGAGCACGGTGGTGTCGCCGCCGTGGCCGTCGGCGTCGGCGTCGAGGTAGTAGACGCTCAGGACGCCCTCGTCCGTGGCCCCGTCGCAGTCGTTGTCTACGCCGTCTGTGCAGCCCTCGGTGGCGTCAGGGGAGATCGTGGCGTCTGCGTCATCACAGTCGGTCGCTGTGGCGGTGAACCCATCGCTCACCGCGCAGGCCAGGGTGGCCCCGGCGGCGGCGCCGTGGCCGTCGTCATCGGCGTCGGCGTAGACCGTGATCATCACGTCCTCGTCGGTGAGGCCGTCGCAGTCGTTGTCTACCGCGTCGCAGCGCTCCGTCGCCGTGGGCGAGATGTTGAGGTTGCCGTCATCACAGTCATCGGCGAGGGTGACGCTCCCCGCGGGCGCGGCGCAGGCCCAGGTGACCTCGTCGGCGTCCCCGTGGCCGTCGTTGTCGCTGTCCCGATAGAACGGAGACTCGACAAGCTCGTCGGCGACGCCGTCACAGTCGTTGTCGAGCTCGTCGCAGATCTCCGTCGCGCCGGGATACCGCGCGCCGTTGTTGTCGTCACAGTCACCGCGCACCGTCGCCAGCCCGTCGGTGAGCGCGCAGGCGAGCACCGCCGCGTCGCCGTAACCGTCCAGGTCTTCATCGACGTAGAAGGTCTGCGTGACGCCCTCGTCGGTCTTGCCGTCGCAGTCGTTGTCGCGCTCGTCACAGGTCTCTTTGGCGCCGGGGAAGACCTCGGCGTCGGCGTCGTCGCAGTCCTGGGCGTTCTGAACGGCGCCCGCAGGGGCCACGCAGGCTTGGGTAGACGCGGCGGGGTCGCCGTAGGAGTCGGCGTCGGCGTCGGCGTAGAACGTGCTCAGCGCGCCCTCGTCGGTCTGCCCGTCGCAGTTGTTGTCGAGGCCATCGCAGGCCTCGGCGGCGCCGGGGAAGACGCTGGCGTCGTCGTCGTCGCAGTCCAGGTCTGCGGTGGCGCCGTCGCCGTCTGCGTCGGCGGGGGCCTCTACGGCGGTGTCTTCGACGGGCAGGTCCGTAGCGCCGTCTTTGTCGCCGCAGGCGGTGAGCAAGGCAATAAGGGTGAAGCAGGAGGTCGCGCGCATGATAGCCCCAGTCTCGCGCGCCGACGGGTGGAGGCGGTGTCGGGCAGCGCGAGCTTCATCCCAGGAGAGCTTGGAGGCCAGCGCTCGGATCACCGGGATCTGCGAGATGGCTCAGGCGTGAAGCTCCTGCGCCCCAGGCCGCAGCGCCGCGCCTTCACCCGGGCGCTTCACGTCCCAGATGAGGCCCGCCCGCTCCAGGACACAGACCACGACGTAGCCCGGGTCGAGCTGCCACCAGGCGAGGCCCATCCGCGCTGAGCTGGGCCAGGCGTGGTGGTTGTTGTGCCAGCCCTCGCCCATGCTGAGCGCGCCGAAGAGCCAGTTGTTGCGGCCCTCTTCGCCGCAGTCGTCCATCTGGTAGGCACGATCGCCCCAGCGGTGGGCGCAGACGTTCACGAACCAGTGGCCGATGAGACACACGCCGACGCGGCCAAACACGCCCCACACCACCATCGGCAGGCCGCCCAAGGCGTAGAACAGGACGGCCCAGGGGAGCTGCTGCCAGCGCCAAGTGGCGTCGAGGAGGCGATAGAAGGGGTCGTCGGCGAAGCGGGAGGGCACGCCCGGGGGCAGGCGGCGGGCGTCATCGACGGCGACGTGGTCGTTGCACAGCACCCACCAGAAGTCGCGCAGCACGCCGTGGTGGTACGAATAGAACGCCGGGGCGACACGGCGGCTCTGCCAAGTGTCGCGTAGATAATGCACCTCCATCAGCCCAAGGGGCCCGCCGAGGCCGCAGAGCGCGGCGACGTAGGCCAAGAGGCGCTCAAGGTTGGGGCTCGCCTTGAACGCGCCGTGAATGAGCCCACGGTGAAGGCCGACGGAGTGCCCCACACAGAGGCAGAACGCCGAGCTGAGCGCCCAGACGATCAGCGCGGGGGCGTCCACAAAGAGGGGCCCAAGGGCCAGCCACAGGCCGAGGTTGAGCACGAGCCAGCCAGTCTTCGCCGGGCTCCAGCGGATCTCGCCGGGCACAACGGGCAGCGGCGCGGCGTGGCGTTCGGCGTGGGCGGCTTCGAGGGGGGACATGATCGCTCCTGTCATGTTCATCCAGTCAGCAAGGAGTGTGCCAGGGCCGCGTCATGCAGGGCCGTGTCGTGGAGGCCGATCGTCCTCCGCCGCGCTGTCTACGTCGTCACGGCGCTGTCCACGTCGTAGACACCACAGACCTCCGCCCAGCGGGTCTCCAAGAACAAACGAACGCCGTCGTTGGGCGCGTAGAGCGGGTCCAGGGCGGTGTAGGCGGCGCGGGCCTCGGCGTAGGAAACGCTGGGGAGCGCGCCGCTCGTCGCCAAGATCACCAGCGCCAACGACGTCGAGCGCGACCGGCCCTCGTTGCAGTGGATGATGAGCGCGCGGCCTTGGGCGCGGTGCTCGGCGGCGAAGTCTCGGGCTTGGTGGAACATCAGGGGCAAAAAGTACTTGGGCTCAGGGGCGTCCACCATGTTGAGGATCAGGTGCCGCCCCTCCCGCAGAAGGTGCTCGTGGGGGTGGCCCGTCGGCGCGCCGCGGGTGGTGTAGCCCAGGCGCCTGCGGTGGCAGGGGTCCTTCGCCGCGTGAATCACGGCGGTGTCGTCGTTGACCTCGGGGTAGAGGCAGACCTTGTTGAGGGTGCCGTCGATGAAGATCCCAGGAGCCACCTCACGCATTCGCACCTCGGCGCCAGGGTACCCCAACGGCGTGGGCCTCGGTGACCGCTTGGGTTAGGTGCCGCCGATGTTCTCGCTGATCTTGTCCTTCCTGTCCTGCGCCGAGCCCCCCACCTGCGCCGGAGAGCGCCTGTTCGGGGCGCCGAACGAGCGCACGGGCCTAGACGCGTCGAGCTGCGCGCCGGTCTGTGAGGACTGCGGCGGCGCGCCGTGGTCCCCGCCGAGCTACGACGCCGCCGACTACGCGGCCTGGCGCGCCCTCTCTCACCAGAACGCCCCAGCGCCGCTCACCGAGACGCCCTACGGCGGCGCTGACCCCGTCGCGCCCGGCCCGGACGCCGTCTGCGCGGTGATCCTCGACACGTCCGGCGGCTACACCACCCAGAGCTTTCAGTCGAGCCGCGCCGCCGCCCGCGCCGGGGGTGTGCCCACCCACTTCGGGGTCTGCGGCCTCTGCTCAGGCCTCGCCGATCTCGCCGTCTACGCCGAGACGCCGGACCTCACCGAGCCCGTGCGCGCCTGCGGCCTAGAGCACCTCGACGGCGACGTGGTGAAGCTCACCGCCTGCATCCAGGCCATCGGCTTCACCCCGGCCTGCGCCTCGATCTGGGCCTACAACACGCTCAACACCCGCGCCGAGTGTCTGGAGGAGTGCCTGGAGGCCCTCGACCAGCCCTACCACAGCGCCGATGGCGCCCTGAACGACTGCTTGCTCTGTGACGAGGAGGAGAGCGGGCCGGTGTTCCAGGCCGTCGCCGGTCGCACCCGCCGCAACACGGGCCTCGCGTCGTCGATGTGCCGTCCCTGCGCGGAGGTGCGCCCGCTCACCCACGAGTACACGCCCTAAAGCCGCCCTCAGACCCGCAGATCCACGAAGCGCTGCGGCTGGTGGAAGTCGGGGGCGGCGCCGGGCAGAGGCGTGAGGCTGAGGTAACGGCGGGCCTCGCCTTGGCCATGAATCGCCGTGGCGTTCACCCGCAGCGGGCCCGTGGGCACGAGGCTCTGGGGGATCTTCGCCTCGGCGATCCAGCGGGCGCCGCACAATGTTGTGGTGACGGTGAGCGGCAGCTCACGCCCGACGATGTGGCGCCGCCCGGCGAGGATCAACACGAGGTGGTGCCCGTGGGGGCCCAGCTCTAGCTCCAGGTAGTGGACGCCCTCGTCATCCCCGGGCCCGGCGATGAACAGCTCGACGACCTCATGCTCCCACAGCGCCCAGGTGGGGCCGGGAGGGGCCGCAGGCGGCGGATCGTGGTGCATCGGGGCGTTGACGTGCAGCACGAGGCCGTCCTCGACGCGGTGCAGCGTGAGCAGCACGACCTCGTCGGGCCGCGCGGGGCCGCCGTCCCAGGCGCGGGCGATGAGCATGGGGGCGAGCTGGCTGGGGGAGATCGGCGGCGGTGTTGACGGCGGTGTTGACAGCATAGCGGCTCCTAACCCAAACCCCACGACGCCGTGACGAGCGTGGGCGCCCCGGACTCGTCACCCCACCGCCCCTTGCCCGCACCGGGGCAACCCGGCTACATGGGCGCCGCCGAACGCGAGGCCGAAGATGTCCATCGAGTCCACGATCCCTGTCGTCCACCTGCCCGACTACACCGAGGACGACCCCGCGGCGCGGGTCGGCTTCATCGACACCCTCGGCGCGGGGCTAGAGCGGTTCGGCTTCGTCGCGGTCACCGGCCACGGCATCCCCGCGGACACGCTCAACGACGCGTACTCCTTGGCCCGGCAGCTCTTCGCGCTCCCCGCGTCGGTGAAGGCCAAGTACGAGACCCCTGAAGATGGCCGCCAGCGCGGCTACACCGCCTTCGGGGTTGAGCACGCGAAGGATCAAGAGGTCGGGGATCTCAAGGAGTTCTGGCACGTCGGCCGCGCCTTGGGCAGCCAGCACCCGCTCACGCTCAACGGCAAGATCCCCAAGAACCGCTTCCCCGAGGAGCTGCCCGCGTTCGGGCCCACGTTCACGTCGCTGTTCATCGAGATCGAGAGCTTCGCCGAGCTGCTCCTCGACGCCATCGGCGAGTACCTCAGCCTACGTCCGGGCCTGTTTCACTCCTTGACCAAAGACGGCAACTCCGTCCTGCGGGTGATTCATTACCCCGACCTGCCCGGCGGCGCGGTCCCCGGCGCCGTTCGTGCCGCGGCGCACGAAGACATCAACCTCATCACCATCTTGCCCGCCGCCACCCGCCCCGGCCTGGAGCTGCTCACCCGCGACGGCGAGTGGATGCCGGTGAACACCCCGCCCGACGTGATGATCTGCGACACCGGCGACATGATGGCGCTCCTCACCGAAGGGCGCCTGCCCGCCACCACCCACCGCGTGATGAACCCCCACGATCAAGACGGCGGCCGCCTCTCGATGCCGTTCTTTATGCACCCGCACCCCGACCGCCTGCTGCGCCCGCTGCACCGCAAAGATGTTGAGCCCGTCGTGGCTTCAGAGTTCCTCAAGCAGCGCCTTCGGGACATCGGCGTGATGTGAGGCGTGGTGTGAGCTGTGGACGCCGCGGTCAGCGCCCGCAGGCGCCGCTCCAGTAGGCCCCGGGCCCCACGGCGCGAAGGCCCTCGGCGAGCAGATCCGTGGCCTGGGCGCGCCCGGTGTTGTGCAGGTGGAACTCGCGGCTGAACGCGTCCGGCGCCAGAGGCGCGCCGCGCATGTCTACGACGGCCACGCCGCGCTCGATGAGCCAGCGCCCGGCCTCATCCTCTGGGGTGGTGCGGCAGGGGGCGTCTTGTCGGCGGCGATCAAAGGGCACGACGACGATGAGCCGGGCCTCGGCGCGCTCGGCGGCCTCGACCAGCAGCGGCAACACAGAGGACTCCGGGGGAAGCTCCTCAGCCTCCACCACCGCGCGACCGGGCGGCGCGCCGGGCAGCGGCCCTGAAGGCCCCGCGACCGGGCCCGCCTCGGCGCCTAAGTTGCTGAGGGTGTCGTCCACACGCACCTGCACGCCGCTCAGCGCCGCGCCGATGCGCAGAGGTGTGGCCGTCACCCAGCCCAACAGCGCCGCGCGGGCGCGGACGCGGTCGCGGCGCCAGAGGTCCAAGGGCGAGACGGCGCCGCCCAGGGCCAAGGTGGTGAGCGGCGCGTCAGGCCAGCGCAGCAGCTCCACGAGCAGGGCCCGATCGGTCTCTGACGGCAGGCGCCCGGCGAGCAGGTTGTGCGTCGGCATGAGCACCACGACCGTGGCGCCGCTGGCCGGGGGGTGATGCCGCAGCAGCGCGGCGACGTGGGGCCCCAAGGCGCCATCAACGCTCGCCTGGGCGACGGCGCTGACCTGCAGGCGCTCGGCGAGACGGTCGGGATCCACGACGCTCTGGGCCACGGAGTTGCCGACGATGAGCCAGGGCGCTCCCGACGTGATGCGCTCGACGGCCTGAGACGCCCGGGGGTTCTCCACATGGGCCGCCAGCCCACGCACCCCCGCCGCCGCGAGACCCAACACGGTCACGACGAGGGCCAGACCCAACAAGAGGGCCTTCGGCGCGGGCTTCGCCCAAGGGTCCACCAGAGGGGCGACCGGCTCAGAAGCGGAAGTAGAGGAAGTCACTCTGGGTGCTCCGGGCCATGAGGAAGATCAGCGCGGCGGCGAGGGCCCACCAACAGAGCTCGACGGTCGGTCGCCAAGGGGAGCGGGCGATCGTGCTCACCCGGGCCTCGATCGCCCCGCCCAGGGCCAGCACGCCGCCTCCCGCAACGATCACCCCGACGAGGGCGTACACCGTGGGCCAAGCCCGGCTCCAGCCCGCCCAGGGGGCCGTCTGCAGCACATGGCGCAGCGTGTCGACGTCTTGCATCCGGAAGAGCAGCCAGCCAAACACCGTGCAGGTGAACATCAGCCCCACCCGCAGCAGGCGCGGCGGCGAGAGGGGCGAGACGTGGCTCAGCCCGCGCCACAGCGTGAGCAGGGTGGCGTGGTACGCCCCCCACAGCACAAACTTCCACGCCGCGCCGTGCCAGAGCCCCGAGATCAACAGCGCCCCAAACGTGGCGAGGGTGCGCCGGGCGGCGCTGGGCCGCGTCTCCCCAGACCCCCCACAGAGCGGCAGATACACATACTCGTGAATCCACGACGAGAACGAGATGTGCCAGCGCCGCCAGAAGTCCGACGGGCTCTCGGCGAGGTACGGTCGGTTGAAGTTGTGGGTGAGGTTCACGCCCAACATCCGCGCCGTGCCCCGGGCGATGTCGGTGTAGCCCGAGAAGTCGGCCAAGATCTGCACCGCGAAGGCCGCGCTGGCCACAAACAGCACAGAGGGCGGCGGCTCATTCAGCACAAAACAGCGGTCCACATACAGGGCCACCTGATCGGCGACGACGATCTTCTTGACCGCGCCCCACAGGGCCAAGGAGAGCCCCGAGGCGAGCTGGCTCGGCGCGGCCTGGCGCGGGCGCTCAAGCTGGGGGAGCAGGTCACGGGCGCGCTCCACGGGCCCAGCGACGAGCTGCGGGAAGAAGCTCACGAACAGCGCGACGTCCAAAAACGACCGTCGAGGCGTGAGTTTGCCCCGGTACACGTCCAGGGTGTAGCTCAAGGTCTGGAAGGTGTAGAAGCTGATGCCCACGGGCAAGGCGATGTTCAGCGTGGGCCAATGCACCACGAAGCCCAAGGCCCCGAGCGCGTCGCCGACGCTCTGCACAAAGAAGCCCAGGTACTTAAACGCCCCCAACATCCCCAGGTTGCCCACCAAGCTCAGCGCCAAGAGCGCCTTCCGACGCTCAGGCCAGCGCGCCATGCCCATCGTGACGCCGTAGTCCAGCACCGTCGAGAACAACAACAGCCCCAACATCCACGGCTCAACCCAGCCATAAAACACGGCGCTGGCCACGAGCAGCGCGGCGTTCTGGGCCACCCGCCGCCGCTCCCCCACAAGCGGCATCCCCCAGGTGACGGCCAGCACCAGGGCGAAGAAGACCAGGAACTCCTGCTGAACGAAGGTCACGGTGCCTCATGCGCCGGTGGCTCGGCGGGGAGTGTACACCGAGCGGGCCGAACTTCGGAGGCGCCCAGCGCGAACGCCCTTCCTGCAGGGCAACTCAGCGGTGTCGCTCACTTGACTTTGGCGCGGGGCGACCGTAGAATGAGCGTTCAAGGAGCGCAGGAGTCCTCATGTCCAAGGCCGAGACGATCGCCCGAGAGTTGGCGAACGCGCATCGCGAAGCGGATCCGCTCACCTCGCACATCCTCTACTTCCCCACGGCGCAACAGGGTGAGGTGAGGCTCCTGGAGGTCTCTTCAGAGCTGCCGCCGCTGGGAGAGGCGGTGCCTTACCGCTACCGGGCGGCCCCTGAGCACGGCGTCCCGTTCCCGGTGGTCCTCATCCTGCTCGCCGAGGCGGACTGGGCGCAGGTTCAGAGCCGAGCGTTGCCGCTTCCCGAAGGATGGGACTTGACCACGGCGGAGGCGATCTGAGCTCCTTGGCACCTCGGCTGTGGGTCGCGGCTTGGGCGGCGCAGGTTCAAGCGGACATTGACGCCGCAGAGCGTCTCGTCACGGAGGGAGTGTGCTCTTCCACCGTCTGTATGCTCTTGCAGATGGTGTTTGAGAAGCTCACGAAGATGGCGTATTGCCTGGGCGGGAGCACGTTCCCACGCGAACATGGCTGCGTGGAATATCTCATTCGTGTGCTCAAACGTAGCCCTCAACGCAAGTCAGTCTACCTCCCCAATCGGGACGTGCTGGAGCTGGTGCTAGACCTGGAGGCGCTGAACCCGTCCGTGGCCAAGGCCAAACGTGCGTTAGACCCTTCCCGCGTGGTCCCTCAGCTTGAGTACCCTTGGGAGGACATGGACGCAGGCCGGGTGATGAGCC
>JADKFE010000092.1 GCA_016717595.1 Deltaproteobacteria bacterium
TCGTCTCTCGCCATCGCCGCGTCACCCAGCCGGTCCAGGCTGGCGACGAGATCCCGGTGTGTCTGTGGGTCGAGCTGGTCCTGCTGCTGCAGGGCTCGGAGGAGCCCCAGGCTCTCATCGTAGGCGGCCTGAGCGGCCTTGAGATCACCCAACGTCGCCGCCAGATCACCGGAGTGTCGAAGGCTGCGGGCGAGCTTCCACTGTGCGTCTGTGCTCTCTGGGCGCTGCTGTACCAGGGTGCGATAAAGTGAGAGGCTCTCGTTGAAGGCGCCCTGGGCGAGCTTGACATCGCCGTTGGCCATCGCCGCGCGGCCGACGAGCTCTAAGCACTGCGCGAGATCGGGGAGCGCGTCTTCGCTCTCGGGCCACTGCGCCAGGATGCGCCGGAAGCGCTCTGCGCCCTCTTGAAAGGCCGCGAGCCCGCCGCGGAGCTCACCCACGATCATCGACGCGTCGCCGAATCGCTGCAGGCCCAAGGCGACGTTCTCCTCCGCGCCGGGATCCGCCGTGCTCTGCTGGAGCACGCCTCGGTAGAGCTCAAGGCTCTCACGATAGGCCACATACGCGCCCTGGGCGTCGCCCGCGTTGAGCGCTCGACCACCGAGGATGATGAGCTGCAAGGCCACGTCGTTCTGTGCGTCGGCGATCTCGGGTATCTGTTTTAGGCGGCGTTGATACAGCCTGAGGCTCTGTTCATAGGCGTCTTGTGCCCGCTGCGTGTCACCCGCGGTCTCCGCCATGTGGGCGACCAGCCACAACGAGTTGGCCAGATCCGCCATCGCCTGTGGGCTCTCTGGGCGCTGTTGATGCACACGCTTGAAGAGCTCAAAGCTCCGCTGGTAGGCCTCTTGTGAGGTCTTGAGATCCTCCGACTGACTCGCCGCGTAGCCCACCCAATAATAAAAGATGCCCATGTCCCGCAGAGGGTCTGCGCCGTCGGGGGTGTTTTGTAGGGCGTAGGTCTGTAACTCGAGGAGCCGCTTGTAGGCGTCTTGTGCGGTCGTGCTGTCGCCGGACTCCTTCGCCGCGTCGAAGACTCGGTAGAGGCTCGTGGCGAGATCCAGCAGCGTGTCGGCGGTGGCGGGGCTCTGTGTCCAGAGGCGCTCCGTGATGAGGAGACTCCGCTGGTAGGCGTCTCGTGCGGTCGGCAGGTCGCCCGCGTCCATCGCCGCGCTCCCCATCTCGATGAGGCCATGGGCGACGTCTCGTTGTGCGTCGGCGATCTCGGGGGTCTTCTTCAGGAGCTGCTCGTAGAGCTGCAGGCTGCGCTGGTAGAAGGCTTGTGCGGCCTTAAAGTCGCGCATGCCCGCCGCGACGTCGCCGAGCCGGAGGAGGCAAGAGGAGACGTTGTGCAGCGCGTCTGTGCTCTCCGGGTTCTGTCTCAGCAGGCCCTCGCGGAGCTCAAGGCACCGCTGCTGGGACGCCTGCGCGGCCTTGAGATCGTTCTTCATCCGCGCTACGCCGCCGAGGCCCCGAACCGCGTCCGCCCGCCCCTCATCGTCTGTCGCCGTAGACAGCGCGCGCTGAAAGGCGTCGCGGGCCTTCGTGAGCGTGCCCAGCTCCAGATACAGGTATCCCAAACGAAACCATCCCCAAAAATACCGCTCATCCAAGCGCTGCGCCTTCTCCCACACCGCGATCACCGCCGGGGTGGCCATCTCTTCGCGATCCTTCATGTCTTGGGCCAACACCGCCAGCTCCCGCCAACCGTCGGCGAGCGGGGCGGCCCCAGCCTCTTGGATCTTGACCAGCGCGTCGAAACCCTTCGCCCGATCCCCCGCGACGTAGGTCTGCAGGGCGGCGCGTTTGTGTGGGTCGGGAGAGGTGGCCAAGGCCAGGATCCGGCGTTGCGCCTCCTCAACTTCGCCCCGATAGAAGCGGTTTCGCGCGCTGAGCCGCTGAACCAACGCCGCGCGCGCCGCGTCTACGTCGCCGCGCTCTCTTGAGAGGGCGGTGTGCTCTGGGCTCCCCGGCGGGTGGGGGGCCATCGCCTCCCGCAGCGCCGCGTCTCGCTGGGAGAGCTGGCGGAGGGTGATGGTCTCTGCGTCATCGGCGATACGGTCCGCGCTGGCGGCGTTGGTCGCCAGGTCAAAGACCACACGTCGCACAAAGGCGTCAAGCTCGGCCTGGGCGCTGGGGGCCGCCGGGCTGGCAGCCTGGGCGTTCGCGGCGGCGGCGGGATCCTGAGCAAACGCTGGGGACAAACCACCACAGACAAGCCCCACAAACAGCAGCAGCGACGCCTTCACCGGGCCTGGGCTCCTCCAGCCCGAGCGCTGGCGCCCTCGCTGGGCCTGGGTGAGCGCGGTAACAAACAATGCCTCAAGACACGAGCGGTGCATGGTGGGGTTGATCCTGGCTGGAGATTCGGCGCTGGTGATCACTCGGTTGAAGGTCTGGGGACGAGGCCTCGCCAGAGAGGGGAGGAGGGAGGGAGTATACCCCTGAGCGGGACCACAAAGGTGCGGCGGATCACGCCGGGCGGTGAATGGGGCCCACGCGGCGCGCCCTGCTCGTGGGGCTGGGGATCCTGCGGGGCCCCGGCGCGGAGCGCGCCCCGATGCGCGGGGCGGTCGTGGGCTCGCAGGTGTAGGAGCACGGCGCGGAGGTCCGCCCGGAGGCGCTGCGTGTCCTCGCGTGGGCGTGGCGAAGAACGGCTGGATCCCCTTGAGGGCGTCGTGAGGCGGCGCTGGTGATCACCGAGGCCCACGGGCAGGCGTCGCGCTCAGCGCCCCGTGCGCTGGGCGAGCCCTCCTATAAGCCCCTCAGCACCCCCCACAGACACACTCAAGCGAGGCTACGAATGGCAGCCCCTCGGCTCACATCCGCCCGCGCAACATCCCGTTCCAGTACATGTCGGGCAAGGCGTAGGCCTTGAGCATGTACATCGACAGGCGCTCTTGGGACTGATCAAACGGGAAGCTCTCTTTGGGGGTGTTTGTGTAGTCAAACTCCGCCAGGATGAGCTTCCCGTAGCCGGTGACCAGGGGGCAGGAGGTGTAGCCGTCGTAATGGCCCAACAAGGGGCGGCCCTCGCGGTGGGCGAGGAGGTTCTCGACGAGCACCGGGGCCTGCTTGCGGATGGCGGCGCCGGTCTTGGAGGTGGGCAGGTTGGAGCAGTCGCCCAAGGAGAACACGTCGGGGTAACGACTGTGCTGGAGCGTGTGTTTGTGTACGTCTACCCAGCCCCCAGCGCCGGCCAGGGGGCTCTGTTTGAGCACGTCGGGGGCGCTCATGGGCGGGGTGACGTGGAGCAGGTCGAAGGGGCGAACACGCTCGGTCTTGGTGGTGAGATCACGGAACACGGCGGCCTTGTTGGCGACGTCGATGGACACCAGCTCCTCGGTGAACACGGTCTCGATGTTTTTGCGCGCGGCGACGCGGGTGAGGGCGTCGGCGTATTTTTTCACGGCGAAGATGCCGCCGCCGGCCTTCACGAAGGTGATGTGGCTGGACTCTCGGGCGCCCCGGCGGCGCAGGTGGTCGTCGGCCAGAAAACAGATCTTGATCGGCGCGCCGCCGCACTTGATCGGCGTGCTGGGGTGGGTGAAGATCGCCCGGCCACCCTTGGGGAAGGCCCGCAGGGCGTCCCAGGTCGAGGACACCGTCTCATAGCTGTAGTTGCTCACCACCCCCGAGCCGGGTTTGCCCACAGACTCTTTGAGGCCGGGGATCAAGGCCCAGTCGATCTGGATGCCCATGGCCACGACGAGCTGATTGTAGCGCAGCGTCGTGCCGTCGCTGAGCGTGACCTCGTGGTTGTCGGGGTCAAACGTGACCGCCCGCTCCTTCACCCAGCGCACCCCGGCGGGGATAAGCTCGGCCTCTTGGCGCTCGGACTGCTCTTTGGGGAAGACCCCGGCGCCTACGAGCGTCCACAAGGGCTGGTAGTGGTGGCGGGTGGAGGGCTCAACCAGCACAATCGACGGCGGACGGGGGGAGGCCGCGAGGCGCGCGGCGACGCTGATCCCGGCGGCGCCCCCGCCGATGATGACGACATCAACCTGCTCAGACGACATGGGGTGCTCCAGATCAGACGGTGTTGGGAGACGTGGCGAGGCGCGCGCCGAAGCGGCGGGCGAAGGCGAGACCAAACGCGACGGCGCGGCTCACGTCGGGGTCGCGCAGGGCGGTGATGAGGGTGAACACCCCGGCGGGCTGGGCGGGCTGGGCGTGGCTCTGGGCCAGGGCCTCGGCGGCGAAGCCGATCACCGAGACCGCGCGCTCGTCGAGCACCCCGGCGTCGAGCAGGGTGTGGATGGCCCGGGAGGCGTCGCCGCTGCGCTCGGCGAGGGCTGTGGTGAGGTTCAGCAGCTCGGGGCGGGTGAGCACCTCGACGGCGCGCAGCAGCGAGCGCAGGCGCTCATCCACGTCGAGACCGTCATCAATCAACTTGACCAGGGCGTGGTCAATCGTGTCGGTGATCCCGGCGATGGCGTGGGGCGCAGCTTCAGCGAGGCCAACGGCGTCACCCAAGGCGTCGGCGTGGTCGGCGACACGCTCCAAGAGCTGAATGAGCGCCGGGCGGCTGAGCACCTCGGCGGCGACGGTGAGCGCCTTGATGCGCTCGTCGGGGCCGATGCCCGTCTCTTGGGCCCGGGCGGCGAGGCCATCGAGGCTGTCTACGGCGATGGCCACGGCGCTCTCGGCCTGGTCAACGACCACCAAGGCGGGCTCTAAGCGGGCCTCCAAGCGGGCCAGGCGGCCGTCGAGCTGGTCGAGGCGGCTGTGAAGGGACTCCAGCAGCTCCAAGGTGCGTGAGGCGGCGTCGGCGTCGGACATGAAGGCTCCCGGGGGCACGGTCGCCTCAAGCTACGCAAGAACTATGCCACTTCTCCACGGCGCCTTGAGCGGGATCATGTTTCAAGGCGGCGTTTCATGTTTCGGGGGGTCGTTTCGTTTCAGGCCGGGGTGGGCGTTTTTGGCGGCGGCAGGGGCCTCCCGGCGAGGTACACCCAGCGGCCGCCCTCCCGGGAGAAGCGGCTCTCTTCGCCGAAGCTCACGTCCGCCGGGCCTCTGTGGAGGCTCGCCCAAAATCGCACCACACCTTGCTCGCCGACGGTCTCGGCGCTGAGCACCCGCAGGCCCACGAAGGTGGTCTCTTCGCAGAACTGGCGCAGCCGCGCCGTCCAGGCGGCGAGATCGGCCTCGCGGTGGGGGCTGTGACTGTGGGTGGTGCGCTGCACATAGGCCACGTCGCCGAGGCTGTAGGCGACATATCGGCTGCGCATCAGCGCCTCGGGGGTGGGCGCGGGCTGGCCGTCGAGGAGCGGCCCGCAGCAGCGTTTGGCCTTCTTGGTAGAGCCGCAGGGGCAGAGGCTGTTGGGCGAGAGCTTCACCAGGGGACTCCGAGGGCGTGAAGGCAGGCGGCCTCGTTCATCCCGACGCCCAGGGCGGAGATGAACTGTGTGTCGCGGCAGGGCTCGTTGGTGAACACCACGCCGCCGCGCCAGAGGCCGCGGGGGTCTAGCGTTGGGGCCGGGCGAGACGACGCCCAGTCAAGGAGGCTGCGGTGCCCGGCGCGTTTGAGGTCTTGCGCCGAGAGCACCCGCCACACCCCCACCGCGCCAGGGCCCAGGCGCCGACCCAAGGCCAGGGCCACCCGTCCCATGGACAGGCGGGGGTTTAGCTCCACCAGCGGGCGCAGGCGCAGGCCGTCCGATGTCTCATGAATCAAGGCGTCGAGGCCGACGGGGCCGACGTAGCCCAGACGGTGGGCCTCGGCGGCGGCGACACGGGCCGCCCGGGTCAAGGCGCGCTCAATCCAGGCCGGAGACTGGCCCTCGCCGGTGAAAAAACGGGCGAGGGCGGGGCTGAGGCCCACGGTGGGGCGGCCCACCCAGCTCCCCAGATATCGACCGCCGGGCGAGGTGAAGAAGCGGTGTAGACCCCGCACAGTCAACGCGCCATCGGCGGAGACATCGACGAGCAGGCTGAGGTCGAGTACACGGCGTAACCAGGGCTCGACGACGACGGGGCCCCAGGCGGTGAGGCGGCGGATTGTGCTGAGTCCTCGCTCATCGGGCGGGGCGCGCAGGCGCAGGCGATCTCGGCCCGCTGTGGAGAGCGCGGCCTTGAGGATGACCTCTGGGGCCCCGGCGGAGAGCAGCGCCTCGGCGGCGTCGATGGCCTCGTCAGCGGTGGTCACGACGCGCCCGGCGAGGCCTGGGGGGTCGATGCGGGGGTCGGTCTCGGCCTCTAAGACGCGGCGCAAGAGCCTGGCGGCGAGGGCCTTGGAGGCGAGGGCCTCGGCGCCGTGGCCGCTCGGCTCAAACCCCGCGGCGCGCAGGGCGGGTGTCCAGGCCCAAGGCTCGATGGCGGTGGTGTGCCGTGGCCGAAGCCGGGGCGCGGCATCAGCCAGGGTGGGGGACTCCAGCAGCTCGGGCACAGGCAGGCCCAGACGACGCCAGCTCGCCAAGAACGCCGCAGACGGCGCCCGGGGCAGCACCACGAGGTCATCTTCCCCAGACAGGATCACCGGCAGCAGGCCCAGGTCACGCTCCAGAGACCGAGAGACGGAGGAGGGGGCCTCGCCGCGCCACTCCTCTTCAGCGCTGGCGACGAAGGCGCGCACCACCGGGGGCCGACCTTTGGAGCGACCGTACGAGGCGAGGCGCTGGATAAAGTCTTCAGGCAGGCCCACCGCGCGGCGCGGCGCGGCGTCAAAGGAGAGGCCTCGGGCGCGGGCGGGGCTCAACGGCGGCTTGAGCAGGCGCTCCCAGGCCGAGAACAGATCCTCGCCGGGCTCTTGCCAGTGGCGCACCCAGCGCAGACCGTGGCGCACATGGCGCAGCTCATCCCGCAGGATCAGGTCCATCAAGGCGCCGCTCTCTTCGTCGCCGACGGCGCGGAAGGCGGCGGCATAATGCACACAGAAGTCGAGGTTCGCCTGCTCTAAGACCAGGCCTAGCCCCGCGGCCAAGGCGGCGGGGGAGTCCATGTCACACAGCGCGTCCCAGAAGAAGCGGCTCACGGGAAGCTCGCCCAAGCCGACGCCAAGCTCGCTCATTCGCCCCAGATACAGCGCCAGGTGCCGCTGCTCATCCCGCAGCGCGTTGGCGAGGCCCAGACGAAACTCCGGCGGCGCCTCGGGGAACCGCAGCAGGCCCAAGGCCATCAGCTCCATGGCGAGGAGCTCGTGGTTGGCGAAGAAGTGCAGGGCCCGGCCCCGGGCGGCGGCGGGGACGAGGTTCTGGGGGAACTCGGCTTTGCCCCGAAGGCTGTCCAAGGCGAGGCCCGCGGGGCGGGCGGGGAGCGACACCGCCCCGATGGCGGGGCCGGGGAGGGTGTCGGTGAAGGCCTCTGGGCGGCGGAGCTTATCGGCCAGATCCGCCGAGAAGAGCACCCGCTCGGCATACGCGGTCAGCTCCTCGGGGCGCTCCTCAGGCGCGCTCATCGGCGCCACTCCGGGCCCGACTCCCCGCTCGGCGGCGCGGGCGGGCCGGGCAAGATCTGCCGCAGGTAGTGGGACACCCCGGCCTCTTGGCGCCAGTGGCGCGGGTAGCCCAGGCTGACCTCCTCGTGGCGCACGCCCTCGCGCCAGTCCGTCGAGCGCATGTGCAGGTGGCCGTACACGACCACATCGACGGGGAAACGGCGCAGCCAAGGCTCGGTGGCGGCGCTGCCACACCACGGCGCGAAGCGGGGGATGCGGTACAGACGCACGAGGTCTTGGCGCAGGGGCCAGTGGTTGATCAGCACGAGGCGCACGCCGGGGGGCACGTCCTGCAGCCGGGCCTCGGTGAGCTTCACCCGCGCGGCGCACCACTCGCCGATGTGGGCGTAGGGCTCGGGCTTGATGAGCAGCTCATCCGTGGAGACGATGTGCTCGTCTGCGGCCCAGGCCTTGACCTGCTCCCGGCTGAGCCCAGGGGGGCCGAAGCTGTAGTCGTAGGGCACAAACAGCGGCGCGATCATCGTGGGCGGGCCGTCGCCGGGCCACAGCGGCCAGGGATCTTCAGGGGTGAGCACCCCCGCGCGGCGGCAGAGGTTCACGAGGTGCTCGTAGCGGGCCACGCCGTTGAGCCGCACCGGGTCTTTGCCCGTGGTGTACAGCTCGTGGTTGCCCGGCACCCACAGGAGCCGCTGGTAACGACCGCCGAGGGTGTCGAGGATCCAGCGCACCTGGTCAGGGGTCTCGCCGAGGTCACCGCCCAAGATCAGCCAGTCTTGGGGGTGCGCCGGGAGCTGCGCGACGGCCTCCCGGTTGATCGGGTAGGCGACGTGGAGATCGCTCAGGGCCCAGAGACGCATTCTCAGCCTCTATCGTGGGCCCGCGCGCGGCGCGGCATCAAATCACCATCGCTTCGCCGTGGTGCATCGTGCGGCCGATCTGGAACGCCGCGAGCTCGGCCCGGCCCGTGGGCAGCTCAAGGGCGTCGAGGGGGCGCCCGGCCTCGGCCAAGGCGGCGGCGACGGCGGCGGTGAACGGCCCAAACATCGCCCCGTGCCCCGAGAAGCCCACGAGCCGCAGGAGGTTGGGCACCTGGGGGTCGAAGTCCAAGAAGGGGTTGTGGTCGGGGGTGCTGCCGTAAAAACCCGCCGTGGTGGCGCTGAGCCCCGCCAGCTCACCCAAGGGGGGCATCGCCTCGGCGAGCTGTATCCAGGCCATCACCGCCCGAGACTCGCCGCCGCTGCGGTGATCGTGGGCGTCCTCGATGGTGTCTTGGTCGGCGTAGTCGAAGGTGAGCGACACGTCGGGGGCGTCGTGTTTCCAGCCCATGAGCAAGGAGTCGCTGTTCTCGGGGCGGCAGTACGCCCCGCCGGGGGCCACGACCAGGGGCATGTGGAGGAGCGTCTCGGCGGGCAGGGCCTCGCCGCGCTCGGCGAACCACAGGTACCGTTTGAGGGCGGCGACGGGGAGGTCTACCCCGCCCAAGAGGCGGGCGGTGCGGCGGGTCCAGGCGTTGGTGCAGTCGATGAAGAGGTCGGCCTCAAGCTCACCCTTCGCCGTCGTCACCGCGGTGAGGCGCCCGCCCGCCGAGCGCGCGCTCAGGAGCGGCGCCTGTTGGAGGACGCTCACGCCCAGACGCCGGGCGCAGTCCGCGGCGTCGTTGTACACCGCGTCGGGGCGTAAGAAGCCGTCGGTGGGGCAGAAGGTGCCGCCGACCATGGCCTCGGAGACGTAGGGGAAACGTGCCTGGAGCGCGGGGGCGGCGAGGGTCTCGACCTCGGTGAGGCCCCAGGCGCGCTGGCGCTCGGCGCGGTCCAGGGCGGCCTGCCAAGAGGCCTCGCTGTCGTAGAGGAAGAGGTAGCCGCTCTGGTGGATGGGGCTGAGGGGGCCGCCGATGAGCTCCTGCCAGCGCCGAAAGAAGTCTACGGCGTAACGCATGCCGACGACGCTCTCGCGGGTGGAGAACTGCTGGCGAATGCCCGCCGCGGTGCGGGACGACGAGCCGGCGCCGATGTGCGCGCCTTCGGCCAGGACAACCTCCCAGCCCGCGCGCGCCAACGCGACCGCCGTGAGCGTCCCGGTGATGCCGCCGCCGATGAGCACGACCCGTCGTGAAGGACCGACCATACCGAGAGCCTCCGCGCTGGCACCCTAACGCGCCGCCTGAGCCTTTGACAGACCGCCCTTCAACGGACGATCCCGCCGCGTGGGGTGTTATGCTCTCCCCCCGAGCCAAGCTGGAGCCCCCATGCGCGCTATCGCCTCACCTTTTGGCGCCCTCGCCGCCCTCGCCCTGCTGTTGACCGCGGCCTTCGCCCCGTCCAGCAGCGCCGGGCCCGCCTTCCACGATCTGAAGGAGGCCCACGGCTGCTCGTTCCTCATCAGCGACCCCCGCGAGAGCGGCTACCACACGCTCCGCGCCGAGTGTGACTGGCCCAAGGTCGCCGCCGCCCGTGTGGAGCGTGTGCTCGTCGATCTGCGCGGCTGGGACGCCACCTTCTCCCACCTCAGCCGCAGCGTCGTGATCAAAGAGGACGAGGGCCAGCCCGTCGTGCTGCGGGTTGGTTACACCGGCAAAGGGTTCCCCGACCAGAGCGCCGATCTCAGCGTCACCCAAGAGCGCCGCGGCGAGACCTTGGTGCTCTCGTGGACGAAGGCCCCTCAGCAGCGCGCCGACGACCTCGTCATCGAGATCGACACCGGCAGCTTCGAGGTGAGCCCCGCGCCGAGCGGCGGCACCCGCCTGATCTTTGAGCGCAGCTTTGAGCCCACAGGCGGCGGTGTGGTCGCCAAGAGCGGGGAGACGGGCGCGACGCTGCGGCTGATCGAGGAGCTCTACCTGCGGGCGACGTCGATCAGCGCGGGCTGAAGAGGGCGTCGGTTGAGGGCACGAGGGCCGCGCGGCGGATCCATTCAGTGAGCGTCGGGAGGTCGGCGGCCTCGATGAGCGCGTCTTGGGCGGGGGTTAACGCCAAGCCACGCGAGGGAGGACCACCCGCAGGTGCGGCCGGAGCGTTCGCCGCTGCCTCGCCGTTGGCCTCAGTTGCCCCTCGGCCTTGCCCTGCCTGCCTGCCCTCAGCACGCCCAGCCTCACGGAGCGCCTCTAAGCTCTCCACCCCGCGCCGGTTGAGCAGGTTGCGAAAGATCGCCGCCTCGGCGTGATCCGGGTCGTAGAGCGCATCGACGGTGACAGGGTTCGTGAGCACACCCTCGGCGGTCAAGGCCTCCTCAGCGGTGACCACCCGCATCGGGCGATCGGGCTCGTAGACCTCGACGCGGCGGGGGCCTTGCAGCCGCACCACCCAGACATAGCGGGTGCCGTGCTGGAGCAGATCTCGGATGCGCTCCATCAGCTCGGCCTCGTCTCCCCCACGGTCGGCGTACTCCACGGCCAAGGGAGGCGCGGTCTTCGCCCAGCCGGCCTTGTGCAGCTCCGACGGATCGCCATAGACCGCGACGTCCGGGGCGCGCAGCGTGCCCGGCTCTGGGGAGAAGCCGAGGTCAACCCCCGCGACGGCGACGGCGGGGTCGCTGGCGATGACGTAGCCGCCGATGAGCTTTAGGCTCGCCACCCGACTGTTGGCCGGCGCGCAGAGGATCGAGTGACCACGAGACAGCTCGTACGGCGTGCCCGAGGCGAGCTGGTCGGCCCGAAACGGACCCGGAGCGAGCATTTTACGCAGCGGCGCCATGAGTCACCTCTCGGAGACATTATAGCGCCGCCGCAGAGAATGTCACCCCGTCGTGCGCTTCCGCCGGCTCACCAGGGCCGCCGCCGCGAACATCAGGCCGAGCGCCCGCGTCCGCGCCGCCGCCCGTGGAGCAGGCCTTGCCTTTGTCGTCCTCGCCGGTGTCGTCGCTGGGGTCGCTGTCCTCTTCAACGCCGCTGTCGTCGTCGCCGGTCTCTTCAGGCTGGGCGGTGTCGGGCTCGCCGGTGTCGTCGTCACCGCCGCCGCTGTCATCCGGGCCGCCGGTGTCCTCGGGCTCCGTGGCCTCGTCGGCCAGAGCCTCACGCACCCAGCCGATCGTGTCCTCCTCAGCGTAGCGGCGGGCCAAGCCCAGCTTCCAGCCGTCCTCGACGGGGTCGGCGGCGGCCTCGGCCTCTAACACCGCCGCGGTGACCGGAGAGGCGTAGAGCAAGTCCAGGTGGCTCAGGTTCGCCGTGCGGGCCTCGACGATCACCGCGCCCCGGGCGTTGAGCGCGTCCTCGTTGAGCGCGCTCGTCGTGAACACCAGGCCGTCGCTGGGCCCGGTGACCTCGCCGATCATCAGCTTGCCCTGGGCGAGGCCCTGGACCTCCTCTTCAGTGATGCCCACGGACACCATGCCGTCGCCGACGAGGTCCGCGTAGAACGAGGCCCACTGATCCGACGTGGCCGTGGCCATGTCGACGAACGCCTCACCGAACATCAGCGCCAAGAAGTCCTCTGTGCCGTTGGGCATCAAGGGGTTCTCGCCGCCGAGCAGATAAATCTGAATCTCGGGATCGGCGCCGTTGGCCGCGAGACGGGAGATGAGGTGGTCACCCGACTCAATCGCCGCGTCGATGCCGTCGCTGTAGGTGTAATACCCAAAGCCGCCCTCATACGTCGTGTACCAGTCGATCTGGAAGGCGTAGCTGCCCAGCCAGGGCAGGCTGCCGGGCAGGGGGTACTCGTCGTGGCGGGCGAGGAGCTGGTCTTGGCCGGGGAAGAGGTCGCCGTCGGTGGGGAAAAAGTCCTGGGGGCTGAGATCTTCGACCAGCCAATAATAGGCGGTGCCGTAGGCGTAATATTCGCTCCACGAGGTGGGGGCGAGGGCGGTCTCTGGGTCTAGTGAGAGCAGGTTCGCTGAAGGCCAACGATAGCCGGTGTCGATGCCGCCCAGAGGGGTGCCCATGAGCACCACCTTTCGTACGTCATCCCGGTAGACCGTGCCCACCTCACCATAGACCGTGTCGCCCCACTCCGCGCCTTTGGCGTTGGAGATGTAGATGCCCACGGCGATGCCGCCTTTGCTGTGGCCGACGAGGTCCACCTTCTTCGCGCCCGTGCGCTCCTTCACCCGGGCGATGGCGTCGGCGACGATCTCCGCCTGCTGGAACATGTCCTGCTGGGCGTTGGGGAAGGTCAACGCGTACACCGGGCGGCCGCGGGTGTCCATGTGGATGCTCAGGCCCGCGAAGCCGCGGCTGCCGTTGTCTCCGGCGCCGTGAACAAACAAGATCGGCGTGCCCGTGGCCGTCGCCTCATTGGCGCCGATGTGCAGCAAGAACGTAGAGGAGTCGGGCTCGGTGGTGCCGAACAGATCGGCGATCCACGGCGCGTAATCCGCCTCTTCAGGCCAAGCGGTGAGCGTGTTGTACTCAATGGGCCCGAACAGTCGGCGGTCGGGGTCCTCATGGCGCTCCACCGCGCTCCACAGCTTGGCCGTGCCGTCTTGGGTGTAGGTCTCTTGGCCGGTGAAGGTCTTTTTTGGAGCAGAGGGATCGTATCCCTCCGTCGCCATCGCCTGAGAGACGAAGAGCGAAGGAAGCAGCCAGAACATCGGGTTCATGTGGACTCCAGGAACTCCAAGACGGCGGCGTTGAAGGCGTCGGGGGCGTCGTGGTGTACAGTGTGGCCCGCCTTGGGGATCAAGACGAGCTGGCTTCCGGGGATTCCATCCTGCCCGGCCTGGGCGACCGCGATCGTGCGGCCCCCGTGAAAGATGGGGTTGGGGATCATGTGATCGTCCTCCCCAAAGATGATCAAGGCGGGCGTCTGAATCTCACCCAGTCGGCTGGCGACGGGGTAGTCCACCATGCCCGCCACGCAGCGGGAGACGGCGACGGAGGTGCCCTTAAACTCGGGCGTGCTCGACATCCGAACCCGCTCTTGAATGAGGCGCTCGACCCCCTCATCGTAGTGATTAAACGCCAACATCGTGAAGTTGGCGCGCACGTCTTGTTCGCTGGCCTCTAAGGTGCGGGTCTCGGTCCAGTACGTCTTCATCCAGTCGCCTTCGCCGGGCGTAAACCGCTCGATGCCCGCCGGGGCGCTCAGGATGAGGCTTTGAACACGGTCAGGCGTCTCTAAGGCCATGGTCATGGCGATCTGGCCGCCCATGCTGTGACCGATCAGGTGCGCAGAGGACACCCCCAAGCCGTCGAGCCACGCCCGGATCAGCTCGGCGTACCAAGGTGGGGTGTAGGGCGCGTCGGGGCGGCCCGAGGCGCCGAAGCCCGGGAGATCTAAGGCGAGGACACGATACCCGGCGGCGGCCAAGGGCTGAACCTGGCGCTCCCAGAAGCCGATCGTCGAGGAGAGACCATGAATCAGCACGATCACCTCCCCCTCGCCGCCGCTGTCGACGTAGGCGACGTTCACGCCGTTGACGACGGCGCGCTGTAGCGGCAGGGGGGTGGTCAGCTCGGCGGGGCTCATCGGCGGCAGCTCGGCGTAACGGGGCACGCAGGCTGAGGCGGTGAGACCGAGGGCGAGCGGCAGGATCAGGCGGATGAGCGGAGAGCGTCGCATCAGAACACCAGCCAGTCGAAGCCGAGGTAGGCGGCGTAAGCGGTCTCGTTGACCAGGGCGGCCTCACCCGGGGTCATCATCGCCCCCCAGAGGCCCACCCGCATGAACAGATACGGCTCGGTGACCACACGCAGGTTCACCTCGTTGCCATACGGCAGCCCGGCGCCGTCTCGGGCGTGGCCGCCGCCCACGGCGACGGTCACCCGGCCCGGCACCAGATCGTAGCCGACGCTGCCCGTGACCGCGCGCACGCCGCCGCCGCCGCCGGAGACGTCATACACCACAGAGGCCATGCGGTTGATCGAGAACAGATCGGAGAACAGCAGCAAGGTGCCGTGGCTGGCGTAGATCGCGCCGACGATGCCGTAGCTGTTGCCGGTGATCACGCCGGAGTAGGTGAGGGGGTCGGCGTCGTCGGCGCTTGACCACAAGGCCTCTAGCCGGGCGACGCTGCCCTCCCCCGGGGCGTAGCGCAGGCGGACCTCGGCGTTGGCCACGGCGCCGCGCACGGCGACGTTGTTGGCGCCCTCAGCGTAGAGCGTGCCGGTGTTCGCCGTCACCATGGCCGTGGCGCCCAAGGGGGAGAGGCGCAGATCGCGGTTGTAGGCGGCGTCGAGGGTCACCCAGTACAGATCAGCGCTCACCGACGGGGCGATGGTCTCACCCTCGGGGCGCAGGTCGAGGCGGGCCGCGCCCTGGAGCTCGGCCAAGGCGGAGGTGGGCCCCAGGCCGAAGATGCCCTGGTTGCCGCCGCTTCGGTCCCGAAGCGTCCAGAGGTGCGCGCCAAAATGGGTGGCGTACAGAGGGTTCACCTGCACATCGGCCATGACGAGCCACACGTCGTCTCGCATGTAGGTGCCGCGCTCATAGAGCGAGTAGGCCCCCAAGCGGCCCTTCACCACGTCACCCCAGCCGTTGCGCACCCGGGCGTAGGCGCTCACGCCCGTGGCCTCAGAGCCAAAAAACATGAGCTTGCCGCCAGAACGAAACAGCTCATCGGGCCCAGAGACCGCGGGGTCACTCACCGAGTCGGAGACGAACTGCTGGCCGAGCACGAGGCTCAGGCGCACGCTGTCGCCGAGGTTTGGTTTGAGGGTGGCCATGAGACGGCGGGTCTGGAGGTTCACCGCGTCCGCGCCATACGCCCCGCCGACGTTGCCCCCGGTGACGTAGGACTGATCTCCAAAGGCGTAGTCGATCTCAAAGCCCGCGGTGAGGCTGGCCCGACCGCTGAGCACCTGGGGCGAGTAGGTGAAGAAGCCGGTGACGCGCTGCTCGACGGCGGCGCTGCGGTCCTCGCCGACGGTGAGCCCGTTTGAGCCACCCAAGGTGCCGAGCACCTGCCCGTCTAGAAACGGGTTGGTGCTGGTGAGGTTTGAGGCGGTGGCTTTGGTCTGCATCAGGCCCAAAAACTTGAGCCCCGTCTCGGGCTTGGGCGTCTTGGGCATCACATCAGGCTCAACCGCCGCCTCCACGGGCGCGGGCGTCGCCGCCAGCTCCTCCTCCGCCGCGACGGCGCGGCTCTCCAGCGGCGCGCCCTGGTCTTGAGCCAGGGCCAACGACGGCCAAAGGAGCGGGAGGAGGGCGCTGGCGGCGAGGCGGCTCACTGGCGCACGTACTTCTGCACGTTGTCACCGGGGTTCAGGCCGGGGCCTGAAGTGCTGCCAAAGCCGGTCTCGGGGGTCGGCGCGACGAAGCTGTAGGGGTTGGGATCGGTCTGCACGACCTCATAGGTGAGCAGATCGGCGTCGTCTATCTCGTAGATGCCCTCGGCGGTCACCACGTTCGGCGTCGCCTGGTTGAGCAGGATGCTCGCCGGGGTCGTCGTCTCGTCGATGGTGTAGGTGCCGGTGAGATCGTAGGTAGAGCCGGCCTGGTCCACGGCCTGCACGTCGTAGGTGCCATCGGCCACAAAGACCGCGCTCACCGAGACGTACTTGAAGAACGACCCCGCGAACAGCGGGCTCAGGTTCTCACCTTCAGAGAGCCAAGACCCGATGAGCTTGGAGGCGGTGCCCGAGTCGTCGGTGTCGTCGGTGTTGGTGTCGTCGGTGTTCGTGTCGTCGGTGGTGTTCGTGTCGTCGGTGGTGCTGTCGTCTTTGTAGGGGTCCCCGGTGCAGGCGCCGAGGACGAGGAGCAGCAGGGTGAAGGATCGCGTCATGTCTCCATCTCCAGAGTGGTGAGGGCGGTGTTCAGGTGAGCAGGTCGCGGGCGAGGGCTGGTTTGTCGATCTTGCCCGACGCGGTGCGGGGCAGGTTCGGCGAGAGGATAAACCGTTTGGGCATCTTGAACCGGGCGAGGCGTCCGCTGAGCGCCTCACGCAGCCCCTCTTCAGTGAGGTGGTGCTCGGGCGCGGGCTCGACGAACGCGACGCCGACCTCACCCCAGCGCACATCGGGCACGCCGATCACCGCGGCCTGGCCGACGCCGTGGATCGTGAGGATCGCCGCCTCCACCTCCGCCGGGTAGACGTTCTCGCCGCCGCTCTTGTACATCTCTTTGGCGCGTCCGCGCACCCAGAAGAAGCCCTCGGCGTCTCGGGCCAGCACGTCGCCGGTGTAGAACCAGCCGTCACGAAGGCTGGCCGCCGTGGCCTCGGGCCGCCGCCAGTACCCGCCGAACACCGCCGGGCCGCCGAGCACCAGCTCTCCGGCCTCGTCTACGTCACACTCGCCGCCGTCGGGGCGAACGAGCCGCATGGCGACGTGGTGAATCGCCTTGCCGACCGCGCCCATCTTCGTCTCGCTCGCGGTATGCGGCATCGAGAAGCAGTTGGGGCCCACCTCAGTCATGCCGAAGCCTTGGCGCAGGGGCACCTTACGCGCCAGGTAGCGGCTCCACAGCTCCACGCCCAGCGGCGCCCCGCCGCAGAGCGCATCCCGCACAGAGCTGAGATCCGTGCCGTCAAAGTCGGGGTGGTCGGCCAACATCTGGAAGATGGTGGGCACCCCCATGAGCAGGGTGATCTTCTCCTGGGCGACGAGGCGAAGGGCCTGGCCTGGGTCAACCCCGCGGGTGAGCACCACACGGCCGCCGCGGTGCAAGAGCGGCGTCGAGAGCGAGTTCAGCCCGCCCGTATGAAACAGCGGCGTGAAGGTCAACGTGCTGTCTTGAGGGGTGAGATCACAGGCGAAGAAGGTGTTCAGCGCGTTCCAGTGGAGCTGGCTGTGCGTGATGAGCGCGCCTTTGGGTTTGCCCGTGGTGCCCGAGGTGTACATCAGCACCCAGGGGTCGCTCAAGGCGCTGCCGGGGCCCTCTTGGGGGGCGTGATCGGGGCCGTCCTCGATCAAGTAGGCCTGGGGGGCCTCGACCACCCCGGCGAAGTTTGTGTCGGTGAGCAGCAGCTTGGGCTCGGCGTCGTGGATCTGGTAGGCGAGCTCCGCGGGGCTCAGGCGCCAGTTCATCGGGCAGAGCATGGCGCCGCGCTCGGCGCAGGCGAAGAGGATGGCGAAGGTGTCGCCGCGGTTGTGGGCCAACAACGACACACGGTCGCCGGGGCCCACGCCCATCGCGGCGAGGCGACCGGCCCAGCGTAGGCTGTCCTCGTAGAGCTGGGCGTACGTCCAGCGGCGGCCCTGCTCGACGTCGTAGAGCGCCTCGGCCTGGGGCCGAAACCGCGTGTGCATCTCAAGCCAGTTGGTCGTCGCCTTCACGCCGTCACTCCTTCGCCGCTTGGGGCTCACCTTTGGCGATCCGCCGCAGCCATTGATCGAGCAGCGGGAAGAAGTAGCGGGGTCCGGTCGCGCCGACCACGACGCCGATATGCCCGGCGTCAGGCTCAACGAGCTCTTTGTCTTTGGACTGGATGCGGTCAAAGAGCGGCAGGCCCGAGCGAGAGGGCGCGATGAAGTCCCGTTTACAGACGACGATGAGCGCCGGGGAGGTGATGGCCTCCAAACGCACCGTCTCGCCGCCCAAGGACCAGCGCCCGTTGATCAGCGCGTCCTCTTGGTAAGCGTAACGCACAAACTCGCGGCAGAAGGCGCTGGCGCAAGGAACGTGCTCCTCCAGCCAGCGCTCCCGGGCCATGGTGCGGCTGAGCTTTTTGGGGTCGGCGGCGGCCTGCTCAATCGCCGCGTACTTCGTGAAGCTGCCCATGGGGTCGAGCATCTGGAACACCGGCTTCATCAGCCAGGTGGGCACGAGGGTGCCCGCGGGGAAGACCTCATCGACGTTCACCACGTCGGGGCTCACGAACTCGCGGAAACGCCCGGCCTCAGCGAACAGCACCGGGGCGTTCAGGGTGGCGAAGCCCAACAGCCGCTCGGGGCGTAAGGCGGCGTACATCGCCACCAAGGTGCCGCCCATGCAGTAGCCGAACACGGCGGCTTTGGGGGCGCGGGCGTGGCGGCAGGCCCGGCGCACGGCGCGATCAAGAAGCTCCAAGACGACGTAAGACACGTCCTCATCGGCGTCTTCAGGGCCGGGCTCACCCCAGTCCACGAGGTAGACCGGGTGGTTCATCGCCGCGAGGCTGGCGACCATGCTGCGGTCGGACTCTAAGTCGAGGATGTACGCCCGGTTGATCAGCGACGGGACCAGCACCACCGGGGGCAGGCCCTCGTCTCGTTTGGGCGCGTAGTAGCGCAGCTTGAGCTTGTCTTGTTCGTGAACGACGACGTGGGGCGTGACCCCCACATCGGGGCGCGGCGCCGTGGCGTGCACAAACATGCCGCGGCGGATGCGCTCTAGCTCGTAGAGCCCCTCAAACCCAGACAACAAGGCGCCGAAGGGGGCGAAGGGATCTACGAGGGGGGTGCTCATCGCCGGATCCACTCCAGGAGGCTCTTGGAGATCACGCCGTTCGCCGCGATGGCGACGTGGCCCCCCTTAACCGTCTTGGTGGTCACCGCCCCGCCCCAGGTCTCGGCCAGGGCGTGGGCCGCCGCCGGGGGGACGATGTGGTCGCGGTCGGCGGCGATGGAGTGGGCCTCGATCTTGGCGTTCTGGAGATCGACGGGTTTGCCGTCCAACATCCACACCCCAGGATCCCCGACGTGCTTGAGCAGGGTGTTCTCAAAGTAGCAGCGCTTGACGTACTCGCGATACGCCTCGCCGGGGAAGTCCACGGCGTCGGTGTTCCACTTCTCCAAGGCCGCCCAGAGGTCGCGGAACTCGGGATCTTCGATCTTCTCCCACAGGCCCACCCACTTGCGGGTCTGGCCCTCGGGGCGCAGCCAAGAGAACGCCTCGCGGATGACCCGGCCGGGGTAGTTGCCGAAGCCGTCGATGGCGGCGTCTACGGGGAAACACGAGGGCTGGGCCCACACCGCCAGGCGCCCGGAGGCGTGGAAGTCGATGGGCGTACACACAAACGCCGCGCGGCGGGCGCTCTCATGGCGGGAGAGGTGCACCGCCAAGAAGGTGCCGCCGACGCAGTAGCCCACGGCGTCTAAGGCCTGGCCCGCGTGGCGGCGCGCGCGGTCAAACATGCGCACGAGCAGGTCATCCACGAGCTTGCCCAGGGTGATCGCCTGATCTTCGGGGCCGGGGGTGCCCCAGTCGAGCAGGTAGACGGGCACGCCGGCGGAGGTGAGATCCTCCATCACCGAGCGGCCGGGCAGCAGATCCCAGACCTCCCACTTGTTGATCAGCGGCATCGACACGAAGATCGGCGTGTGCTGCTGGCCTTGGGGGTGGGTGGAGGGGAAGTAGCGCAGGGTGGCCTTGTTCTGGCGGAACACGACCTGGTGCGGCGTGACGCCGATGCGCAGGCGCTCGGCGGGGCGCTGGCTCAGGTAGCGGGCGGTGGTGGCCGTGCGGTCGATGAGGGTCATCATGCCGACTCCTCCTTGCCGCGGCGGGCGCGGCCCTTCTGCTCAGCGGGCTCGGTCGAGGTGGCGGCGGCGGGGGCTTTGCCCTCCAAGGCGTCGAGGCGGGCCTGGAGCGCGGCGAGCTGCTCCCGGGCCTCGATGCGGGCCTCGGCGGACTCCACCCGGGCGAGCAAGGTCTCGCGCTCCTGCGCGGCGAGCTGGTCGCTCATGGTGAGGAGCTTGTCCTCTAAGCTCAGGAGCTTGTCCTCGAGCATCGTCGCCACGCGGGTGAGCCGGATGAAGTCTTTGCGGCTCGGGATGTGGAGCTGCTCCAGGGTCTGATCGACGGCCTGCTCGTAGTTGGCGCGGGCCTGGGCCTGGCCGGAGAGGCTCTGCCCCATGCCCGAGAGGAAGGCCGGGGACTCCAGGACTTGATCCCACCACTGGGCCATGCCCTTCTCCCACTGGCGGTACAGCTCGCCGGAGAGCTTGGAGAGGTCGGGGGAGGTGTCGCTCATCGGAGCTCCTGAGAAGTGGCGGTCAGAACGGGAGATGGCCCTGTCGGGCGCGAGGGAGTCACGCGCTTCGACAGGGCCATGGGGGGAAGGGCTGGGCTCAGGCCTTGGCGGCCTCGGCGGGCATGAAGGTGTCGACCAGGGTCTTGCTCATGTCGAGCATCGTCTTCTGGGACATCTCAACGCCGGCGCGGGTGGCGTCGGTGAAGGCGCGGGACTGCTGGTCCATCATCTTCATCTGCGCCATCTGCCACTCGAACACCTGCTTCTGGGCGGCGATCATCTCCTGAGCGAAGGAGCGGGCGTTGTTGTTGACGTTGAAGAGGTTGGTCATGGGAGTCTCCAGTGGGTGGGAGCGCCGGTCGTGCGCCGGTCGTCAGCGGTTGTGCGGGGGCGGCGACATCTCCGCCCGACACCCACAACCTAAACGTCATGTTGCAGTGCGTCAAGAATCTTTTTTGCATGGCAGCATGAACGATCCACGGGATAGCGGGAGCTTTAAGTCGCCGAGGGCCCCCGCCCGCTCCTGGAGCCTGAATGGTCATCATCAAGAAGTACGGCAACCGCCGCCTCTACGACAGCGCCCGGTCCCGGTACATCAACTTAGAGGAGCTGGCGGCGATCATCCGCGCGGGCGAGGCCGTGCAGGTGGTGGACGCGAAGACGAACGAGGACCTCACCCACGAGGTGCTCATGCAGGTGGTGCTGGAGGTGCTCAAGGGCGACGCGCTCTTGCCCACAACCCTGCTGCGCCGCCTGATCCGCCTCAGCTCCGACGACCCCGTTCAGGCCCTGGTGCGGAAGCAGTTCATCGCCGGGCTGGAGCTGCTGCACACCCAGCTCGACCGGGTGGAGCAGGTGATGGGCCTCGCCACGGCGGGCCTGCCCCCGGGGGCGAACCCCTTTGAGCGGTTCACGGCGAAGCCCAGCGCGCCGTCGCCCAGCCAGGCCGCCCCGGCGGAGCCCGAGCCGGAGCCCTCGGTGGACGAGGCCCCGCCGCCGCCCGCGGCGAAGGCGCCGCCCGCAGGAGACGCGGGTGAGGTAGACGCCTTACGCGCGCGGCTGGACGCCCTGGAGAAGCGGCTCAAGAAGGGGTGAGAGGAGGGCCGCGCCGTGGGCATCCCACACACCCCGCCCGCCCGGTTTGAGGTGGAGGAGGACGGCGCCGTGGTCCTGCCCATGGACCACCCCCTCGCCCACGACGGCGTGTACCTGAGCTGCGCCCTGGTCGAGCTCGCCGCGCAGCTCGCGGGGCGGGCGTTGGGGTCGTCAACCGTCGCCCGGGCTGGGGTGCTCGTCGAGGTGCGGGAGCTGCGCCTCGCCGCGCGCGCCGTCGCCGGGGGCACACGGCTGCTCCCCGAGCTGGTGATCGAGCGCGCCGCGCCGCCGCTGCCGCGGGTGTTTGTGCGGCTGCCCGGCGTGCTTGAGGCGCGGCTCACCCTCAAGGTGGCCGGATGACAACCGAGCGCGCCTTTGTGGAGGTCCCAGGGCACTTTGACGGCGATCCGCTGGTGCCGGGGGCGGCGCTCTTGGCCTGGGTGCAAGAGGCCCTGCCGGGGCTCGTCGGCGTGCGCCGGGTGAGGTTCACGGCGCCCCTTCGCCCGGGTGAGCCCGCGCGCCTCACGCTCACGCCGCGGGGCGACGACGTGGACTTTGTCGTCGAGGGCCCCCACGGCGTCTGCGCCTGGGGTGTGGCCCAGGTTCAGGCGGACGGGGTGTGGCCGTGATCCCCGTTGTGGTCACCGGCCTGGGTGTGGTCTCGGCCTTGGGGTCAAGCCCGGAGGAGCTCTACGGGCGCCTGCTCAACGGTGAGTCTGGCCTCGGCCCCGGGCCTTGGCCCCCGGCGCGTCCCGACCAAGACTGGTGGGCGGGTCAGGTCAAAGGCGCGGCGCGCTCGGCCTCGGAGATGGCCATTGCTGCATCGCAGCAAGCTCTGGGGAGCCGGTCGGCGGCGGACGTGTGGGTGGTCTGCGGCACCAGCGCGGCGGACATGGCCGAGGGGGAGGCGGCGTGGTGCGCTTGGCATCGGGGTGAGCCCTTCGCGGCGCCTTCGCTGCTGTGGCCCCAGCTCCCGGATCGACCGGCGGAGCGGGTGCGAGAGGCCTTGGGCGCGAAACCCCCGGCCCTGGCGGTCTCCACGGCGTGTACGGCGGGGGCGGTCGCGGTTCAGGTCGCCGCCGATCTCGTGCGCTGCGGGCGAGCCGCCGCCGCCCTCGCTGTTGGTGTGGACGCGCTCAGCCAGCTCCTCTGGTATGGCTTTGGATCGCTCTCGCTCCAGGCCCAGGGCCCCTGCCGCCCCATGGACGTGCGGCGCGGGGGCCTCAACCTCGGCGAAGGCGCGGCGGCGATCTTGCTGGAGCCCGCGGGTGGACCTCGGCGCGCCCTGGCGATCTTGGGCGGCGCGGGCGGCGCGTCCGACAACTTCAGCCTCGTCGCGCCACGCCCCGACGGACGTGGGGCCCGGGCGGCCATCGCCGGGGCCTTGGGTGGGCGTCGTGACCCGATCGGCTGGGTCCACGCCCACGCGACGGGCACCCCGCAGAACGATCAGGTTGAGGCCGAGGCGATCTTGGCCACCTTACCCGGGGTGCCGGTCTCGGGGACGAAGGGTGCTCTGGGGCACACCCTCGGCGCCGCCGGGGCCCTGGGCGCGGCGGTGGCGATCTGCTCGTTGAGCGGCGGCTGGATCCCGCCCTCGGTGGGCACGGAGTCGCCCGAGGCCGGGCTGGACGTGGTGCTCGGCGCGCCCCGGCGGCTATCGGCGCCGAGGGCCTTGTCTTTGGCCTTCGGCTTCGGCGGCGGCGGCGTGGCGCTCTGTTGGGAGGCGCCATGATCCTCCGCGGGTGGAGCGGCCTCGCCGGGGCGCCAACCTCGGCCTGGCTCGCGGCCATCGAGGCCGGGGAGGCCCTTGGCCCCGTGGTCGAGCCGCCTCGCCCGGAGGGGGTCGATGGGGGCCTCTGGCGGCGCGCTGGGGCCTTGGCCCGCTTGGCCCTGAGCGTCGGGCTGCCGCTTCTGCCCCAAGAGCCGACGATCCTGCTGTGGGCCTGCGGCCTGGGTGAGCTTGACGCCACCGGGCGCTTCTTGGGGCGGCTCGCTGAAGAGGGCCCGGGGCAGCTCAGCGCGGCGGCGTTTCAGGCCTCGCTGCCGAGCACGGCGGGGGCGATCCTCTCCATCGCCGCCGAGCAGCGCGCGCCGGGGCGCTGCGCCTCGGTAGAGACCTTCGCCGGTCGCGGCGCGGGCGGGGCGGCCTTGCTCCGGGCGGAGACGCTCCTCGCCTTGGGCGCCTGCGAGGCCGTGCTGATCGTGGGCGCTGAGGCGCCGCATCCTGTGCTTCAGGCCGCCGGGGCGGCGCTCCCCGGCGGGGTGGCGGCGGCGCTGTTGTTCACCCGAGGCGGCGCGGGCCCGCGGGTCACCGTCGAGGAGGGCTCGCCAAGTTTACGACCGGGCGCAGCTTTTGGTGAGGTCGGCGTGGGGGCCTTGATCGGCGTGGTGGCCCTCGCCGAGGCCGGGCGCGGCGGCGCGGTCGCTGAGGTGGGGATCGGCGGCGCGCTCTGCGCCCGGGTGGCCTTCGCGCCCTGAGCGGCCCTGGGCTATGATTCGCCCATGAGCACCCCCTCCGTTGACCCCGCCGAGGCCTCAAACGAGGCCGTAGACACCCTGACGCTGCGGGTGAAGGAGGCGCTCATTCGTGCGCTCCTGCTCACCGACATCACCCCGGCGGACCTCGCCGACGACGCGCCGCTGTGGGCTGAGGGCGGGATGCGCCTGGACAGCGTCGACGCCATCGAGCTCGCCGTCGAGCTTGAGCGGGCGCTCGGCGTGCGGATGCCCGACGGCGAAGAGGCCCGCGAGATCTACGCCTCTATCGGCAGCATCGTCGCGTATCTGCGCGCCCAGGGGGCTCGTTGAGCGCCTTTGAGCCCCAGGCCGTCGACGTCGCCCGCCTTGAGGGGGACGTGGCCTATCGGGTGGCCTTCTTGACCGCCTATGTCGGGCTCACCGAGGTGGATCGGGCGCTGATCCGCGCCTCTCGGCCCCACCTCACGCCTTGGCTCGACGCCCTGATGGTGGCCATTGAGGGGCGGCTTTTGGGCTTTAGCAACACCGCCCGGCACTTTGACGGCCTGCCTCCGGCGATGGTCACCGTACACCTGCGGGCCTACGTCGACACGATCTTGCGCCCTCGGGACGAGGCCCAGCTCGCGGCGTACTTGGACCACGTCGCCCGCGCCCACGGCCCCGACGGCGGTGACCCCAGGATCGTCGTGCCGCTGGTCGAGGTGAGCGGGCTGTTGGCGTTCATCACCGACCAGGTCATCGGCGCCGTGGCCGAGCTTGACCTGCCCGTGGAGCGTCGTTTCGCCGCGGCGCGGGCCTGGTCGAAGCTGTTGTGGATTCAGGCCGACCTCTTTCAATGGGACGCCGCCCGCCGGGCGCGCTTAAACCCCGCTTAAGTCGCCGCGCACTCCGCCCACAGCTCGGCCATCCAGCCGCTTGGGGGCGGGCTCGCCATGTCCCCGGCCAGCCACCGCCGCAGCCGCCGGGTGACCCCGTGGTGTAGACGCCGCTGGGTGCGGGCCACGTCGTCCAGGCTGCGCCCCGTCGGGTCTTGCACCGCGCGGTCGAAGTGCCCGTCGAAGCCGCCGAGGTTGCCCGAGAAGTAGCGCCCCTCGTCCTGCAGCCGCCGCCCAACCTGGGCGAAGAGCTGGCCCGCTTCAGCGAGGGCGCCCTCGGTGCGCTCCTTTGTGTTGAGTCGCTCCCGCAGCCAGGCCGGGTCAAGGTGCGCGTCTTGGGCGTAGGGCGTGAGCAGGTTGAAGTAGTTGTAGAGGTCGTACAGGTAGCGCAGGCGGAAGAGGTCGTAGCTGCCCAGGTTCATGTACTGGTCGCGGTAGACGCTCACCGAGAGGCTCACCTGATGCTGGATGAAGCCGCTGGCGAGCTCGGTGAAGGTGTTGAGATCTTCCCCGGCGAGGTCTCGGCGGATGGCCTCGACGGTGAGGTCGTTGGACTGGGCGATGAAGTCGCTGCCGGGGCTGTAGAACGGGTCGGTGAACGAGCCCGCCTCGCCCACCAAGGCCCAGCGCGCCGGGCTGAAGTAGCGCTCGCTGCGATGGGCGAGGCCCAGATATGCGCCGTGGTCGAGCAGCCGGGCGCCTTCGGGCTCCTCTGAGCGTCGCAGAAGCTCCTCTAAACCTTTGTGCTCCTTCAGAAACTCAAAAAAGCCCGCCTGAGAGCGCAGCGCGCGGGGAGAGAGCGGCCCGCCTTGGTCTTGGGGCACGCCGACCACACCCACGCTGGTGAGCCCGTCGCGCAGGGGGATGAGCCAGATCCAGTAGCCCGGGTAGTTGAGGTGGGTGGTCGAGAGCATCCGGCTGGTGTGCCGAGCGCGGGCGCGCCAGCCCTCATCGCCCAAGGCGTCGAGGTCGCCGAGGCCGTGTACGCGGCCCCAGGCGGCGATCATCTGGTGTTCGGGCACGGCGCGGGTGAGGCCGAGCTTTCGGGCGAGCAGGCGGCTGCGCCCCGAGGCGTCCACCACCCACCGAGACCGCACGGTCTGGACAGCGCCGTCCTGCTCAATCTGTGTCTCATGGGGCTCCCCCAGGCTCACCTGGGTCACCTTCGCCCCGCGCCACAGCGTCACGCCGTCGGCCACGGCCAAGGCCAACAGACGCTCCTCTAAGCGCGCCCGATCGACCTGAAAGCTCGGGTTCACCGCGAAGCTCGTCGTCCCCAGCTCGCTCTGGCTGGGGATCGGCGCGTCGCGGCCGGGCTGGTCAAAGAAGAAACGTAGGCCGTTCTTGGGCAGGTGCTCCCGGTAGAGCAAGGACGAGAGCCCGAGGCGCTTGACGAGGTAGTGCCCGGCGAGCTCCACCGTGGACTCGCCCACCTTCCAGTCTGAGGTGAGGCGGCGCTCGACCACCCCGACCGAGACTGAAGGCAGCGCGCGCCGGAGGTGCCGGGCCAGGAGCCCGCCCGCCAGCCCGCCGCCGAGGATCAGCACGTCAACGTCCGTCGTCATGGAGCCACCCGATGCGTGAGGTCTGCGCGTCTGTGAGGGGTGTGATGGAGAATAACCGCCAGCCCGCGGGCAAGGTCAGGCGCGTCGTGCCGCGCCCGGTTGAAGGATCGAGCTCGACGATCTGCGGGGGCCCCGCGCCCCGGCGCCCGGCGCCGAAGTGGGGGTTGTCGAGCAGAAGCAGGGTGCCGCGCCCCGAGGGGCAGGCCGCCTGAACCCAGCGCAGGCCGGGGGAGAGCGTCGTGTGGTCGGAGAGATCGTCGGCGCGAAGCACACGCACGGCGCCGCGGGGGCTCTCGCAGAGCACGAGGCTCCCCGGCGGCAGGCCGCCGTCCTCTCCGGCCAAGGTCAAGGCGTGGGGGTGGTCGAGGCCGGCCCGGAGGCGGGTGACGGCGCCGTCGTCTCGGCCAAGCGCCAGGAGCTCCCCGGTGTGAAACGACGACACCAGCGCCCCGTCGCCCCAAGGCAAGGCGCTGTTGAGGTGCAGGGCCCGGGCCAGGGTCGCGTAGCGGCGGCCGCGGTGATCGGCCTGGGGGTCGGCGCGCTCAGGGCTGGGGATCGGCGTGGGCCAAGGCGGCGCCCACCCCACCCAGGCGCGCTCCGGGCCCTCGTCGGGGTGAAGCTCGACGACGGCGTCGACGCCGGAGCAGGTCACCAGCAGGCCCCCGCCGCTGGGCACGACGGTGTGCAGGTCGTTGAACGCCGGGTGTGAGACGGCGCGGTCGGGGCGACCGGTCTCGGGGTTCACGGCCAAGAGCGTGTCGCCCCACATCGACGCCACCCAGATCGGCCCGGCGGGGTCGGGCCAGCACAGGCCGCTCGGCGTCGGCAGCGGGCGCTCTCCGAGCACGACGCCGCGGCTGAGGTCCACGGCCAGGAGCCGCCCGCCCATCTGGCCTACGAGGGCCTCGGGCACAGGGTCCGGCGCGCCGATGCGCCCCGGCGGCGGCCTGCCAGCGGCCTGAAGCGCCGCGCGCACCTCGACAAAGTTCTCCATCACCACGGTGACCAGGGCCTTCACCCGACCCCCAAGAGCCGCGTCTCAGCCCGGGCCCAGGCGCCCTCACCGGTCAGGTCTTCGCCGCGAACCTCCAGCAGCACCACGACCACCGCCTCACAGCGGCCCAACCGCAGCCAGTCCTCGGCGAGGGCGAGGGCGACCTCCGGCGGGTCCAAGAGCGCCATCACCGGCCCGCGCAGGCCAAGGGTCACGCCGGGGCCCATCAGCGGCGCGCCGGGGACCGTGGCGGCGAAGGTTCGGGGAGAGACGAGGGCCGGGCCCTCTCCCACGAGGCGGGCGTGGTGGCGCAGATCGGCGAGGATCGAGCCCCGCGGCGCGCTCAAGATCACCCCGGCGTCTGGTGGCGGCGCCAGGTCCAGAAGCGCCCGCCGCGCCGCGACGTGGCTGGGGTCCTCACCCGAGGGGCTGGCCTGCACCTCGGCGACGGTCGCCCGCTGGGTGACCACGGCCACGGGCGGCGGCACGGGGAGCCCGGCGCCGGGCTCAAGGCTGAACACCACCGCGGCGTTCACCCCACCGAAGGCCATGGACCACGAGATCCCGGTGCGGGGCGCCTCCGCCAAAACTCTGCTCTCTGGCCAACCAACGGGCTGTGAATCCCCCAGGCTCAACACCAGCGCCGCGGCCTCGACGAGCCCGGCGGCGCCCATGGTGTGCCCCAAGACCGGCTTGAGCGCCTGAAGCGGCGGCCTGTCCTCACCAAACAGGGCGAGGAGCGCCGCGGCCTCGGCCTGATCGTTCGCCGGGGTGCCCGTGCCATGAATCGAGACGAGCTGCGCCGCTGGACCGCCCGCGCGGGCCAAGGCGAGGCGGGCGGCGTCGATGAGCCCGCGGCCTTCAGGGTGTGGGGTGAGCGGGTGCCAGGCGTCTTGGGCCGAGGCCGCGCCGCTGAGCTGGACGCCCCCTTCACCCACCGCCAACACCAGGATCGCGGCGGCGGCGCCCAGATGAAAGCCTCGTGAGCCCGGCGTGAGCGGGCGACAGCCTTGAGGGTCTACGAGCTTGAGCGCCTCAAACCCCGACGACACGAAGGGGCACACCCGATCCACCGCGGCGACGACCACCACCCGCGCCCGGCCCGCCTGCAGCCAGTCCAGGGCCACGCCCAAGGCCGCCGTGCCCGACGCGCAGGCCAAGGAGACGTTCGCCCGTGGGCCCAACACGCCCAGCCGCGCGGCCAAGGCGTCGCCGGGGGCCTGCCGAGGGCGCGAAGGCGGCGGCGAGGGGGCTCCGGCGAGGGCCTCGACGTGCCAGCGCGCCCAGTCTCCGGCGAGCGCCCCCGAGGCCGTGGCGAAGATCAGCCCGGCGTCTTGGGGCAGCGGCCCCAGGTTCATGTCCTCCAGGGCCTCAAACAGCAGGGCTTCAGCGGAGAGATCGGGTGAGGGGAGCGGTCGCCCGTCCTCTAAGGCGGCCTTGAGCGCGGCCCAGCCCCGACCCGCCGCCGTGGCGAGGCCGACGCCAAGAACCCGAACCGGGGGAGCGCTCGTCTGCCGTGTCATCGGGTCCGCGCTAACCGCCCGCCCCGGCGGGAGCGAGCGTGTCGTCATCCGCGTCCTCGAAGACCGGCGCGAGGAGCCGCGTGAGCTCGTCGTCCTCCGCCTCGAGCTGCGCCCGCCGACGCCTCACCTTCCCGACGATCAAGACCACGAGGCCTGTCAGGAGGAGGAGCGGCCCCACGACAAAGCAGAGGGGGGCGGTGATCCCGAAGAGCACAGGGAGTATCCCGGTGTTCGTGAGCAGTATCCCCGCGTAGTACACAAGCGGCCCGCTCACCTCCAACAGCACGCCGAGCTTCAGAAGTCGCAGGCCAAGGCGCACGAGCTTGTCCTCGGGGCTCGGCGGCGACTCACCTTCGGGGCTCGGCGGCGGCTCGCCCTCCAGCTCCGCGGTCATCTGTGTCTGGGTGCTCGTGGCGCCGTCGGCGGACGGACCCCGTCGCTGCGCCAGCCCACCCGCGACGGCGTGTCGGTCCACCCCCTCCTCCCGAGCCGCGTGGTCCACGGCCAGGATCAGCTCATCGACGAGGGCCTCGGGCCTCGCGCCCGCCCTACGTGTGGCTCGGGCGAGGTCGCCGAGGGTGCCCCGTAAGGCCCTTCGCCGCGCGGGGTTCATGCGTTCGCCTTTGCGGATGAGCACATGGTCCAGCACCGCCATCAGCCGGTTCGGCCTCGCGAGCAGCGCGCCGATCTCCCGGCGGCGTTGGCGGTTCACGCCCTCCATCCAGTCGGCCATCCCCACCACTCGACGCGCGTGGGCCTCGGCGGCGCTGAACAGCCGCGCCTGAAACGCCGGATGCTGGCGAACCTCTTCGTCGCTGTCTCTCCAGGCGGCGAACAAGGAGAGCGTGGCGAAGGTCTCGCCCATGAGCGTCGGCGGGAGCCCGGCCTCGTCAAGCGCTTCAGAGACTCCGTCCGTAGGCGCCTTCTGGCTCATACGCTGGAGGTCTTGGTCAAGCGTGGCCAGCCAAGGCTCCACCTCGTGGGGGGCGGTCGGCGGCGGACCGGCGGCCTCGGCCTCGTCGGCCATGAGCCCGGCGGCGAAGATCGCGGACATGCCGCCCAAGAAGTCCCGTCGGTCCATGCTGTTCTCCGCTGGATGGAGGGTCGTCGTTCTCGCCACGCAGCTCACCACCGCCGGTCAGGCGGGCAGGGGGCTCAACGGATCCTCTGTGTCGAGGAGGTACAGCAGCGCCTTGTCTTTGCGCTCCCTCCGCTCTCGGCGCCGCTCCATGCGCCCCGTGATCAACAGCAGCAGGCCCGCGACGAGCAAGATCGGTCCGACGATGAAGCAGGCGAAGCCCGTGAGCAACGTGAAGAACGTCAGCGGCGCCGAGAAGATCGACACGGAGATGGCGAAGATTAGCAACCCCCCGGCGGAGATCAGCACGGCCAAGCCCATGAGGCGCAGGCCCAGCCGGATCTTCTCGGGGGGCGTGTCCATCTGCCACCTGTCTTTTATCGGCGTCTTCGTGTGGGCCTCAGTAGTCTGCGCGGCCGCGGCGCTCGACTCAGCGGCCAAGGCGTGGCGGTCGACGCCCTCCTCCCGCGCGGCGTGGTCCACATACAGGACCAGCTCATCCAGAAACGCCTCGGGCTTCGCGCCCGCCGCTCGTGTGGCCCGGGCGATGTCGCCCAAGGTGCCCCGCAGCGCCCTTCGACGCGCGGGGTTCATCCGTTCGCCTTTGTGGATCAGCACATGGTCCAGCACCGCCATCAGCCGGTTCGGCCTTCCGAGCAGCGCGCCGATGGCCCGGCGGCGTGCGCGGTCAACCCCCTCGATCCAGGCGGCCATCACCACGGCGCGGCGGGCCAAGACGTCGGCGGCGCGGAACAACCGCTCCTGAAACGCCGGATGTTGGCGGATGTCCTCGTCGCTGTCTCTCCAGGCGGTGAACCACGACAAGGTGGCGAAGGTCTCGCCCATGAGCGTCGGCGGCAGCCCGGCCTCGTCAAGCGCCTCTGAGACGCCCTCGGTGGGCGCCTGCTTGCTCATGCGCTGGAGGTCTTGGTCAAGCTTGGCCAGCCAAGGCTCAACCTCATCGGGCGCGGTCGGCGGCGGTCCGGCGGCCTCGGCCTCGTCGGGCATGAGCCCGGCGGCGAAGATCGCGGACATGCCGCCCAAAAAGTCCCGTCGGTCCATGGTGGCCTCTGCGGATGGAGGGGGTTGTTTGCCTCGCCAGGTTCAAAGCGGGCTCAGACGCTCGCAACGCGCCGCGCCCGAACGCTGATCCCGATCTGGGGTTGGGGCGAACGCCCCGCTCAGGCGGGCTGGGGGCTCAGCGGGTCCAGCGGGCCGAGCAGGTAGAGCAGCGCCTCATCCTCTGCGGCCTCGGCCTCCTTGGCCTGTACTCTGTGGAGGATGCTGCCGACGATCACGAGCACGAGCCCCGTCAGGAGCAGGAGCGGGCCGATGACGAAACACATGATGGCCGCGAGGATGATCCCGAGGCTCAGCGCGCCGGTCACGACGAGCGAGATCGCGGTGATGCAGAGGCCCCCCAAGACCACCGCAAGCGCCAAGCCCATCAGCCGCAGGCCGAGCCGGACGAGCTTGGGGCGCTCGCCAGGCGCGCCGCCCCAATTCTGAAACGGCCCCGGATCGTCCTCAACCTCGACGGCGGCGCTCGTCGCCGAGGCGCCGGAGAGGTCGGCGTGGGCCTGCCGCTCTTGGGCGGCCAAGGCGTGGCGATCCACCCCCTCCTCCCGGGCGGCGTGGTCCACAACCAGGATCAGCTCGTCCAAGAACGCCTCGGGCTTGGTGCCGGCCTTCCGAGTGGCCCGGGCGACGTCGCCCAAGGTGCCCCGCAGGGCGCGTCGGCGGGCGGCGTTCATCCGTTCCCCTTTGCGGATGAGCACATGGTCCAGCACCGCCATCAGCCGGTTCGGTCGCCCAAGGAGCGCGCCGATGGCCCGGCGCCGCGAACGATCCACCCCCTCCATCCACGCGGCCATCACCGCCGTGCGGCGCGAGGGCCTCGGCGCCGCGGAACATGCGGGCCTGAAACGCCGGATGTTGGCGGACCTCCTCGTCGCTGTCTCGCCACGCGGCGAACAATGACAAGGTGGCGAAGGTCTCGCCCATGAGCGTCGGCGGCAGCCCGGCCTCGTCAAGCGCCTCCCGAACCCCCTCGGTGGGCCTCTGGGCCCGCATCCGCTGGAGGTCTTGGTCAAGCGTGGCCAGCCAAGGCTCAACCTCCTCAGGCGCGGTCGGCGGCGGCGCGGCGGCCTCGGCCTCGTCGGTCATGAGCCCGGCGGCGAAGAGCGCGGACATGCCGCCTAAGAAGTCCCGTCGATCCATGGTGTCCTCGGCTGGGCGCGACGTGTCGCGGTTTGCGCCAGTATCGAGGCGGGGTCACGCCCACGCAAGCGGGCCGGCCGGATCGCTGATCGGGATCTGGGGTTGGGTGGGGGCGTCGCTCAGGCTGGCGGCGAGACCTGCTCGCCGCGCGCCCACACCCGCTTGCCCTCAAACGCGATGGCGACGGCGTACACGACGCTCGATCCGGCCGCCCAGAGCTCGGCGGCGTAGCGGCGCTCGGTGATCTGGCGCTGGGCGTCGTTGAGGGCTTGGTCCGGCGTCTCGCCCTCTTCAACCCACACCCGCTTAAACTCCAGCACCACGCCCGGACGACCGGGGGCGCTGGGGAGGATCAGCACGTCCGCGCGGCCCAAGCCAGACTCCCGGTTTGAGCGCACCCGCCAATCGGGCTCTAAGCTCACGAGCAGGCCCAGAGTGAAGGCTTGGTACACCCGCTCTGGCGCGCTGTCAGGGCCGAGGCCCGTGTCGTGGTACGAGAGCGCGTTCTGCACCAGCTTCGCCAACAGCCGCGCGAGGTCTTGGGTCTGACCGCTCAACAAGGCTTGGTGCAGGCGCTTGACCGAGGCCTCCCCGCCGCCAGAGCGCTGGAGCCAGCTCAAGAAGCTGCGCCGCCAGACGTTGTTCACCTCGACGTTGGGGATCGCCAACGAGACCACGGCCTCCCCGTGCTCGTAGCGAACGTCGTCCGCGCGTAGGTAGCCCGCGGTGAGCAAGAGGCTCCACACGCCGCCGGGCTCGTGGTCGAGATCCCGCAGCGCCACCTGGGGATCGATCCGCTTCTCGACGCTTCCGCCGCTCAGGAGCAGCTCAAAGTCGCCCTCTAGGCCGTCGCTGCGCAGGAGCACCCGGCGCAAGAGCGCGTCGGAGCTCGTCGCCACCCAATAGTCCTTGAGCACGCCCTGCTGGGCGAAGGACAGCACCGACCAAGGGTTGTAGAGGTTCTGACCGCCGAAGATGTAGCCGTTGAACCAGCGGCGAACGTCAGGGAGCGCGTCGAGGCGGCCCGCCGCCGCCAGCACGGCGCGGACCTCGTCTTCAGTGAAGCCAAACGCCGTGGCGTACTCAGGGTCGAGGAGCGTGCAGGTGCGCACGTTGTTGAGATCCGAGAACAAGGTCTCCTTCGCCACCCGCCTCACCCCGGTGAGCACACCCCGGTAGAGGCTGGGGTTGCTCTTGAGCGCCGCGCCGAGCATCCCTTGCATGAAGAGGATGACCTCGTCGTAGCCTTGGCTCACGAACGCGGCCTCGATCGGCGCGTCGTACTCGTCGATGAGGATGACCGTCGGCTCGCCGTGGTGGTCCCGCAGGCCCACGGAGAGGTCACGCAGCGACATCCGCAGCGTCTCCTCATCCGCCTCTCCGGCGAGCAAACGCGCGAGGCGGGCGCGCTGGGAGGGCTCTACGGCGGGGCTCTCCAAGAGCGCGCGGTGCTCGGCGACGAGCAGCCGGATGACCGAGCGCATCGCCGCCACAAAGTCCGCGTAGCTCCCGGCCTTGGTGTCTTTCAGCGACACGAAGATCACCGGGTAACGGCCCTGGTGTGAGAGGATCTCCGGCCCGGCGCTCTGAACCTCCAGCCCCTCAAACAGCGCCGTCGCGTCGGACTCCCCTCGGGCGAGGAAGGCCCGCATCATGCTCAGGTTGAGGGTCTTGCCGAAGCGCCTGGGCCGCGGGAGCAAGATCACCTGATCCGGGGACCGAAGCCACTCCACGATCAGCCGCGTCTTGTCGACGTAGTGATGTCCGCGCTCGCGGAGCATGCGGAAGTCATCGGGCCCGGGCGCGGGCGGGAACTGGGCAGGCGGGAGCGGCATTCCCTGATCCTAACCTGCCCTCGTCGCTCAGCGCCGGAGCCGCCCCAGATCGGGGATGGTGCGCCCGGCCTCTGCGCCCAGCATGAAGCCCGCGAGCTTCACCAGACTCGACCAGGCGGCGTCGAAGTCGTCGGCGGCGAGGCTGAGGCGCGCGGCGCAGGTGGCCTGGGCGGCGGCGGCGCGTTGGCGGCGGGCGAGGGCGGCGCGCAGGGCGTCGTTGGCGGCCTCCAGCTCCGCCAGCAGCGTGTGCTCAAGACGCACGATCTTGGCCCCCGGCAGCCGAAGGATCAGCTCCTCCAGGGCGGTCGTCTGTTGACTGTGCGGCAGCGTGGTGAGCGCGCTGCGGGTGCGGTGGCCCCACAGGGTGTGCAGCTCAGCGACCCCAGCGGCGCCGAAGTTGAGCTTGACCGTCAGCTCCACCCGCTCACAGAGGGCGTCCAGGGCATGGTCAGCGGCGGCGAGGGCGGCGTTCTCGGCGCTTGTGTCGTTCATCGCCGCCGGGTGGGCGTC
>JADKFE010000093.1 GCA_016717595.1 Deltaproteobacteria bacterium
CGGCGCGCTTCGCGTTGGGCGTGGCGCTCGGCGTCGCGGGGCTCGTGGTCGAGGGGCCGCTGGGTCGCCGGGGCTACGCGGTGCCCGCTCGGGCGATGGCGGGCGCGGCCATCGGCACGCTCTACGCGGCGTTCTACGCGAGCTTCTCCCGCTACGACCTCTTGGACCAGCCCGTCGCCTTCGGCGCGATGTCCTTGGTCACCGTCGTGAGCATGACCTTGGCCTGGCGCCGAGACTCCCAGTTCATCGCCAGCCTGGGCCTCATCGGCGGCCTGGCCACGCCGATCCTGCTCTCCACGGGGCAGAACAAGGCGCTTGAGCTGTTCACCTACCTCTTCGTGCTCAACCTCGCGGCGCTCTTCCCGTCGAGCCGCCGGGGCTGGTCGATCATCCCCTTGGGCGCGGCGGTGGGCACGGCGCTGATCCAGGCGGGCTGGGCGGCGAAGTACGCGGCCTATGATCAGCTCGCCGTGGGGTTTGGCGCGGCCACGGCCTTCGCGGCGCTGTACGGCCTCGCCACCTTACGCGCGAAGGGCGAAGCGCGGCCTTGGGGGACGGGCCTCGGCCTGCTCACCCAGAGCGTCGCCGTGCTGCCGCTGTGTGTGCCCTTGGAGCTCGTGACCTTCATCTCCGCCGAGGGCGCGGTGAACGACGCCGGTGGCCTCGCCTGGATCGGCGCGCTCTGGCTCGTGGGCTACACGCTCTGGGCGCAGCGGGTCGCTGAAGATCCTCGTTTGCCCGGCGCGGGCCTCGCCGTGAGCGCCGCGACGCTCTTGCCGGCCTTGGTGATGGCCGCGGGCTACGCCGGGACGCTTCACGTCGTGGAGGACACCGCGGGGGCGCTCCTCTGGCTCGCCGCCTTCGTGGCCTTGGCGCCGCCCTTCGCTCGGGCGATCTTCCTCACCGCGCGGGCGGCGCGAGAGGGCGCAGGGAGAGCTGCTCGTGCGCCCCGACGATCCTCCTCGGCGCGGCCTTTGTGGCCTTCTGCGTCACCCTCGCCGGGCAGGGCGGCACCGCGGCCACGCAGGCCTTCGCCCTGGGGCTGCCGGTGTTGGGCTTCGTGCTCTCTGTGCGCTCGCCTTGGGCGGCGGTGATCGGCGTCGTCGCTGGGTTCTTGGTCGTTGAGCCCGGGCTGGTCTGGATCGAGGACGAGGGCAGGGGACCGGCGGTGGCCGTCGCCGTGCTCGCCGCGGTGCTCTTGGCCTCGGCCTGGCCGTTTCTCCGCGGCGCGCCCAAAGATGACGCTGGTTTCCCCCTCTGGCTCGCCGCCGCCTTGGCGCCGCCTTTGGGCTACATCCCCTTGCAGATCGGCTTCGATCAGAGCTTCGGCGACGAGGCCCTGGGCGTTGTGCCCTTGGCGATGGGGGTGCTGGCCTTGGGCTCGGCGGCGTGGTTACGCAACAACGCCCGGGCCTCGTTGGGCGACCGCCGCTTCTCCACCTTCGTCACCGTCGCCACGCTCTTCGCCTGCCTCGCCGTGCCCGTTCAGCTCAGCGATCACTGGCTGGTGCTGGGCTGGGCCCTGGAGTGCGCGGTGCTCGCTTGGCTCGGCACACGCCTGCCGGGCGGCGGGGTGCGCCTGTTCTCCGTCGTGCTGGTCGGCGGGGTGGTGTTTCTGCTGGCGATCGATCCCTACGTCGTGAGCCTGCCGGATCGTGACCTGGTGATGTTCTTCAACGTCGGCGTGCTGACCTGGCTGGTCTCCACGGTGGCCGTGGGCCTCGCCTCACGCTGGCACGCCCGCGCCGGGACGCTCTTGGGCGTGCCGGTGGGGCCGCTGTTGTGGTTCGTCGCCGTGGGCCTCGCGTTCGGCTCGCTCAACGTCATCGTGGCGTTCGGGTTCATGGAGGACGGCCAGCCCCGGCTGTTCGGCGGCACCTTGGGTCAGAACATGATCCTCTCGGTGTGCTGGGCGGTGTTCGCCGTGGCCTTGCTGATTCTGGGGGTGGTCACCCGCACCCGGGGCAACCGCCTCGTGGCGATGGGCTTCTTGATGTTGGCGGCGGGCAAGGTCTTCGTGTTTGACCTCGCGGCGCTCAGCGGCATCTACCGGGTCGGCTCGTTCTTGGGCGCGGCGCTGACCCTGCTCGGCTCGGCGGTGCTCTTGCAGCGGGTGGTGCTGCGTGAGCGGGATGAAGAAGTTGAAGAGAAGAACAAGGAGCGGTCATGAGCCTCGTCGGCCTCTGGATGAGCTTCGCGGCCTTCGCCGCCGAGCCTACGATGTACACGCAGCGGGCCACGGTGGAGCTGCCGCCGACGGGCTCGGCCCTCATCGATCTGAGCGCGCTCATCGAGCTGCCCACGGATGACGTGCTGCTCGTGAACGGCGCCGGAGAGGCCGTCCCCTGGACACGCCTCGGCTCGTGGATGGACGAGACCGGCGGCTTCACGGCGGTGCCCTGGGAGCTCGTCGGCCGCCCGCCTGAGCTCGACCGCATCGTCATCGACACCCGCGCCGCGGGCCGGGCCATCGACCGCATCCGCGTAGACGGCACCTTCGGGCGCCGGGGCTTCTTCGCCAGCCTGTTCTCAGGCTCGACCTGGGTGGTGAGCATCGACGTGCTCGACGCCAAAGGCGCGGTGGTGGCCTCGGGGCTCTTGTGGCGGGCGAGCGTGGCGCATCAGGATCGTGTGAACGACACGATCGAGGTGCCCCAGCTCCCGCCGGGCCGCTACACCCTGCGGGCCAGCCAAGAGATGAGCTGGCAAGGCGTGACGGTGAGCTGGGCGCACCCCGTCGATGTTGAGCCGATCGTGAAGGAGTACGCCGTCAGCGGCCCGACGCCTGGAGAGCCGGGCGTCTCGGTGTACGAGGTCAGCCTGCCCACGGGCGGGATGAAGCCCGACCGCATCGAGCTGGTCGTCGAGGATCCACGCTTTCTGCGCGAGGTCAACCTGCTCAGCAGCGCCGTTGACCCCTGGATGATGGGCCAAGAGATCAACCTTGGATCCGGGGCCATCGAGCGGCTTAACTTGGAGGGCACGGCGGTTGAGCACCTGAGCCTTGAGCTCGGCGGGGTGCCGCTGGGCGATCGCCTGATCCTTCAGGTCGAAGACGGCCGCGACGCGCCTCTGGCGATCAAGGCCGTGCGCCTGCGGCTGCCCCAGGCCCGGCTCATGGTCATCGACGCCGGGGCGGGCCCCCACACGCTCTACGCCGTGCCGACGCTGCCCGACGAGCGCCCCCACGACCTCACCCACGCCACCGCCGAGCTGCTGCGCAGCGATCCGCCCCTGGCGGTGCCCGCGGGCTGGGCCCCAAACCCCGAGTACAACCCCGCCGCGGCCTTGCCCGAGGGCCTGCTTCGTGGCGCCCCCGCTGAAGTCACGATGCACAAAGGCAGCCGCACGATGAGCGGCGTGGCGGGGCAGGCCACCCGCTGGAGCCTGCCCGTCGACCTGCTCGCCCAGACCGCGCGGGATCTCAGCGATCTGCGCGTGGTCGATGGCGAGGGCCGCCAGGTGCCCTACCTCATCGACAAAGACGGCGTGCGCGCCTTGAGCTCGACGACCACCCGCGAGGAGCAAGGCAAGACGACCAAGCTCACCGTGCGCCTCGATCAGGGCACCGTCGTGCAGCGCGTGATCTTACGCGCCGAGGATCCCGCCTTCTCCCGAGAGATCCGCGTCGAGGCCCACCAGCGGTACTGGGAGCGCACCCCCGACGACGCGCCGAGCCCGCTCTCTCTGGACCTCAGCGGCCAGGTGCTCGACTCCCTGGAGATCCTCATCGGCAACGGCGACGACGCGCCCTTGGGGCCGATCACCGTCGAGCTCTACGGGCCGGTCATCTCGGTGCTCGCCGTACATCCCGGCGACGGCGCCCGGCTGTACTACGCCGGAGAGGCGGAGTCGCCGTCTTATGACCTCTCGCTCCTCGCGCCGGTGCTCCTGCGTGGGGCGCTGCAGGTGGGTGAGCTGGGCCCGCACGAGGAGATGAGCCCGTCCACCGATGTTGACCGCAAAGTGGCCATGGCCGCGGTCTTGGCCATGGCGCTGGTGATGCTCGGCCTCGTGGCCAAGCTGGTGCGTGAGCCCGACGGCGCGCCGCCTGCGGACCCCACAGAGCCCTCTGACCCCACGGCCTGAGGTGGCCCAGCCCCCCGACGCCACGATAAGGGGGGCAGCAACAGGAGTGTCCCCATGAGCACCTTGGTGCAGCGAGTCAGCGACGATCTCAAGAAGGCGATGTTGGCGAAAGACGCGGTGCGTGTGAACGCGCTGCGGATGGTCCGCGCGGCGTTTATCGAGGCCAGCAAGCTCGGCGCGGGCGAGGTCACCGAGGAGGGCGCCGTAGACATCCTCCGCCGCATCCGCAAGCAGCGGGTCGACTCCGCCGAGGCCTACGTCTCCGCCAACCGTCCCGATCTCGCTGAGGCCGAGACGGCCGACATCACCATCATCGACGAGTACCTCCCCAAGCTCGCCGATGAGGCCACCACCTTGGAGTGGGTGAAGGCCGCCATCGCCGCGTCCGGCGCCACGTCGGTCAAGCAGATGGGCAAGGTCATCGGCCTCGTGATGAAGGACCACAAAGGGGACGCCGACGGCGCCTTGGTGCGTACGCTCATCGAGCGTGAGCTGGGCGGCGCTTAAGTGTTCCGCCGCGTCCTGATCGCCAACCGTGGTGAGGTCGCCGCGCGGGTGCTCCGCACCTGCAGACGCCTCGGCGTGCAGGTCGTCGCCGTCGCGTCCGAGGCCGACCGAGGCCTGGGCTGGCTGAACGACGCGGACGAGGTCGTGCTGCTCGGGCCCGCCCGGGCCGCGCGCTCGTATCTGGATCAGGACGCGCTGTTGGAGGTCGCCCGGCGCACAGGCGCCACGGCGGTTCACCCCGGCTGGGGTTTTCTGGCCGAGAACGCCACCTTCGCCGCGCGCTGCGAGGCCTTGGGCCTCACCTTCATCGGCCCACGCTCACCGCTGATCCGCGCGATGGGCGACAAGATCGCCGCCCGCACCACCATGGCCAAGCTCGGCATGCCGCTCATCCCCGGCTCGGCCGGTCTGGTGAGCACCTTGGCCGAGGCCCGCCGTGAGGCCGATCGGGTGGGGTACCCCGTGCTGCTCAAGGCGGCGGCGGGGGGCGGCGGTCGTGGGATGCGCCGGGCCTACGCCCCGGATCAGCTCCAGGCGGCCTTTGAGCAGGCCAGCGCCGAGTCCCAGAGCGCCTTTGGCGACGGCTCGCTCTACCTAGAGAAGCTCATCGTCGGCGGCCGCCACATCGAGTTTCAGGTGCTCGTGGACCACTTCGGCCACGGCGTTCATCTGGGCGAGCGGGAGTGCTCCATCCAGCGCCGCCACCAGAAGCTCCTGGAGGAGAGCCCGTCGCCGGTCATCTCCGACGCCCAGCGCGCCCAGGTCGGCGGCTTGGTCGCTGAGGTCGTCGCCCGCGCCGGGTACCGCAACGCGGGCACCGTGGAGATGCTGCGTGACCACGACGGTCAGCTCTACTTCATGGAGATGAACACCCGGCTTCAGGTCGAGCACCCCGTCACCGAGGAGATCACCGGGCTTGATCTCGTCGAGCTGCAATTGCGTGTGGCCTGCAACGAGCCCCTGCCGTTCAATCAAGCCGGGGTGCGTTTTAAGGGCCACGCCATCGAGGCCCGGGTGAACGCAGAAGACCCCTCCCAGGGCTTTCGCCCCGCGCCCGGCCGCATCACCCGCTTAGAGCTCCCCACGGGGGACGGCGTGCGGGTCGACACGCACCTGCGCGGCGGCGACCGCATCCCGCCCCAGTACGACTCGATGATCTGTAAGGTCATCGCCTGGGGTGAAGATCGCGCTCAGGCCATCGCCCGCCTGCACGGGGCCTTGTCCGCCAGCGTCATCGAGGGGGTGCCCACGACGATCCCCTTGCAGCTCAAGCTCTTAGAGAGCGAGCCCTTCCGCTCTGGCACCTACGACACCACCACCTTGGACACGCTCCTGGGAGCCTGGTATGGCCCGCACTCCGCTTGAGCCTGTAGGCGACGCCCTCGACGCGCTCCTCGGCGACGACGCCCGCGCACAAAACCTCCAGCATCAGAACGCCTTAGACGCCGCGCTCCACCAGAAGCTCCAGGTCGTGCGCGACGGCTGGGGCCCGGAGTACGTCGAGCGGGTGCACGAGAAGGCCAAGCTCACCACGAACGAGCGGATCGAGCTGCTCGCCGATCCCGGCACCCGGGTGTTCCCGATTGGCTCCTTGGTCAACTGGGGCCGCAGCTTCGCCGGGAGCAAACGCCAGGCCCCGGGCGCGGGCGTGGTCACGGCCTTCGTCACCGTTCACGGCCGCTGGTGTGTGGTCATCGCCAACGACAACACCGTGGCCTCGGGCTCGTGGTGGCCGCTCACCCCAGAGAAGATCCAGCGCGCCCAAGAGATCGGCCGCCGCCTGCGCCTGCCGGTGCTGTACTTGGTAGACTGCTCCGGCCTGTTTTTGCCCGAGCAGGCCCACAGCTTCCCCGGCAAGCGCGGCGCGGGGCACATCTTTAAGCAGAACGCGCTGCTCAGCGACGAGGGTGTGCCCCAGATCGCCGGGGTCTTCGGCGACTGCATCGCCGGTGGTGGCTACATGCCCATCATCTCCGACCGCGTGATCATGACTGAGGGCGCCTACATGGTCATCGCCGGGGCGGCGTTGATCAAGGGCGCGAAGGCCCTGGCGCTCACGTCTTTAGACATCGGCGGCCCCGAGGTTCACGTCGGCCGCTCGGGCTGCGCCGATGAGCGGGTGCCCGACGACGCCACCTGCATTCTGCGCATCCGCGAGGAGGTCGCCCGCCTGCCGTCCAGCGGCGCCGACTTCTACCGCCACGGCGTCGAGCCCGAGTCGCCGAAGTTTGAGCCCGCCGAGCTCTCGTCGCTGTTTCCCGCCGACCACCGCCACACCTACGACATCCGGCAGGTCATCGCCCGGCTCACCGACGGCTCGTTGTTTCACGAGCTCATGCCCCACATCGGCCCCGAGGTCGTCGTCGGCTTGGCCCGCATCAAGGGCCTGTGGGTGGGGATCTTGGCGAACAACCAGGCGCTCACCGAGCACCCCGACCGCCCCGGCGAGCGCCGCGCCGGGGGCATCCTCTACCGCGAGGGCATCGCCAAGCTCGCCACCTTCGCCCGGGCCTGCGACGCCGACGGCGTGCCGATGATCTGGCTGCAAGACATCGCCGGGTTCGACATCGGCCTTGAGGCCGAGGTGCAGGGCCTCCTGGGCTATGGCAGCTCGCTCATCTACGGGAACTCCACCCACAAGACGCCCATGGTCACCATCCTGCTCCGAAAGGCGTCGGGCGCGGGCTACTACGCCATGGCCGGGCACCCCTACGATCCGGTGCTGCAGCTCTCGACGCCGCTCACCCGCCTCGCGGTGATGGAGGGGCGCACCTTGGCCATCGCCGCGTTCAACTCCAAGCTCGACGACAACTTTGAGATCGCCACCCAAGATCCCGACGAGCGCCGCAAGATCGAGGACGGCATGCGGGTGACGGCGGCCCGCATCGAGCAAGACATGGACCCCGTCGCCGCCGCGAGCCGCATGGACACCGATGAGGTCGTGCCCGTCTCTGAGCTGCGCGCGTGGTGTGAGCTGGCGGCGGAGGCCTGTTACCAGGCCACGGGCTATCGCCGGGTGAAGAACCCCCGCATCTGGTCTCTGCACGATCTGGAGGTCTTGTGTCCCGAGCGTTGACCGCCGAGCGTGGCGACGACACGCTCCAGAGCCCCTCTGTGGGCACCTGGACGCCCGCCCTCACCCTCGGCGCGGTGGTGCGCCCCGGGGCCGTGATCGGCACCTTACGCCGTGTGGGTCGGGTGTGGCAGCTCGTCTCGCCCGAGGGCGCTGAGGCCCAGATCGCCACGGTGCGGGCGCGTGGGCCGGTGATGTTTGGGGACACGCTCTACAGCCTGGGCCAGACCGAGCTGACCGTTGGTCAGTTAGGCGGGGTCGGCGGGGAGACGCCCGACGCCGCGGGCCTCGTCGCCGTGCGCGCCCCGATGGCGGGCACCCTCTACCGCCGCGCCGCGCCGGATCAGCCCGAGCTCGCCGCCCAAGGTGTCGCCGTTCGTGCCCTCACCACGGTGGCGCTGATCGAGGTGATGAAGACCTTCACCCCCCTGCACGCGGGCGCCGAGGGCGTCATCGAGCGCTGGTTGGCCAAAGACGGCGCCGGGGTTGAGGCCGGTGAGGTGCTCGCCTGGGTGCGCCCGACGGCCTCCTGAGTCGCGGCGGCGTCCCGCTCGGGTGTATAGTGGGGGCGTTCGCCTCAAGAGGTTGTGCGTGCGCTCTCAAACTCTCGGACTGACGCTGCTCGCCGCGCTGCTTTGGTCACCTCTGGCCCAGGCCGAGTGCGCGGGCACCTACACCGCCGACCAGCTCCTCGCCGATATGCAGATCATCGGCAACTCGCTCCAAGAGGGCGACAAGGTGCCGCTCCTGGCGGCCGGGGCCAAGGTCGAGGCCGGGCTCCACTGCATGATCGAGCCGCTGCCGCCGGGGGTCTTGGCCTCGGTGTACCGCCTGCTCGGCGTGTACCACGCGCGCTCCGACAGCCCTGGTGAGGCGCCTCTGTGGTTCCGCACGGCGCGAGAGCTCGACCCCACCTACGTCTGGGACATCTCGGAGATCTCCCAGGGCTCGGTGACCTTCTCGATGTATGAGCAGGCCCAGAAGTACGAGGGCTGGGAGCCTGAGGCGATCCCGGGCAAAGAGCTGAACGTCCCCGCCAACTCCAAGCTGCTCATCGACGGCCGCCCGCTCACCAAAGCGGCCGCCACCACCGAGCGTTACCACCTCATCCAGCAGGTCGCCTCCGACGGCAGCGTGCGCGCGAGCTGGATCGTCCTGGGCAACGAGCTGCCGCCGAACCTCCTGCGCGACCAGCAGGTCACCATCGCCGATCAGCGCGTCGAAGAAGAGAAGCAGAAGGACGAACAAAAGACCCGCAAGAAGCGGGGCGATCCCCAGGTGCTCGCCGGTGGGTACACCACCGACGAGGTGACGATGGTGCAGCGCCAGCGCCCCGCCGCCCAGATCCCCCCTGCTCATCATCGGCGGGGCCACGATGCTCGCCGCGGGCGGTGTGTACGCCGCCTCGTTCCCCGCCCACGCCCAGTTTGAGGCGGCCACGAACGAGGCCGACCTCTACGCCACCCAGCGCCTCACGAACACGCTCATCCTCGCCTCAGGCGGCGTGCTCATCGCGGGCGCGGGCTTGGGCACCTGGGGCGCGCTCCTCAGCGGCACCCCCACCGTGGGCGTCACCTACACCTGGTGATTGGGCACCTGGTGATTGGGCCCCTGGTGAGCGGTCGCCCGCCCTACTTGGGGCGGTCCCAGAGATACTCCGGCTCGCCAAGGGCCTGCGCCGCCCAACGGCCGGCGACGAAGAGGTAGTCCGAGAGGCGGTTGAGGTACTTCATCGGGCCGTCGCCGACCTCGTCATCGGACTCCATCAGCGTGATCACCTCACGCTCGGCGCGGCGGCAGACCGTGCGCGCCTGATGGAAGAACGCCCCGACGGGCCCGCCGCCAGGCAGGATGAACTCCTTGAGCGGCCCGAGATCTTCGTTCAGCTCGTCGATCCAGCCCTCCAGGCGCTGAACCTCCTCGCCGCCGACCCGGAACATGCCCGGCCAACGATCCTTGGCGGGGGTGGCGAGGTCGGTCCCGACGTTGAACAGGTCGTTCTGGACGCGGTGCAGCATGGTCTCGATGCGGGCGACCTTCTCGGCGTCGGCGCCCGAGCGGCCGTTGAAGGTGCGGGTGAGCCCGATCACGGCGTTGAGCTCATCGACCGTGCCGTAGGCCGTGATGCGCACATGGTTCTTGGGGACTCGATCTCCGCCTACAAGGCTCGTCTGACCCTTGTCGCCGCCGCGTGTGTACACCTTCGTGATGCGCATGGTTCTCTCTCTCGCTGGGGATGAGGGGGGGCAAGCAGACAGCGCCCGGTTATCAGCTTCGCCCCCTGTGTGGAGGAACGATGAGCGGACGAGTTGGTCGAGAGCTGGTTCACGGCCTGAGAAGCGCCGACGCCACGACCCTTATGGTGCTGACGCAAGACGTGTTGCGGCGGCCCCTCGCTTACATCCATCCGGCGACCGTCGCCGACCTGTTCGCGCTGGCTGAGCTTCCCAGCTTGCCAAAGCCCCTGCCCGATGACCTCGCGAAGTTCTGCAAACAGATGACGCGGGAGTACAACGACCTGCACGACGGTCGCGGCCTGGAGGACGTGCTCGCTGAGTATGGCGATCTCCCCCCGGCGCGTGTGCCCGCCACCTTACGCGAGGTGATCCTCGGTCGGCTCACGGCGAAGACGCTGAGCCCGTCGAACCGCGCGGGTTTAGAGGCCCTCGGCGCGAGCTGGGCGGCCATCACCCCCGAGGTGGTGAAGCTCCCCGAGGGCAAGAAGGCCCGGGTGGAGCGCCCGCCGGTGCCCGACTCCCACAAGGCCCCCGAGGAGCGCCTCGCGGCCACGAGCGCGCCCACCAAAGAGGGCGGACGCGCCCGCGCCGCCGCCCCGTCCAAGACGCCGGCCTCCGCCCGCGACCAGCGCCGGGACGAGTGGGTGCGTGAGGACATGCTCGATCGGCTGCGCAGCTCCACCTCGAACGGCCTCAAGCAGTCGATCCTCGTGGCCGGGGCGCGCCACCGCTCGCCCTACAAAGATCTCGCCGAGGAGGAGGTGCTCTACGCGCTTAAGCGTCTAGAGAAAGACGGCCTCGCTCGGCTGAGCGCCGGTCGTTGGAGCTACGGCCGCGCCTGAAGCGGCCCTGATACAACCTCGTCACCCGGGCGGCCCAAGCCAGGGCTACGTTGAGACCCCAACTGATGCGCAGCGGCGAATCGCCGCTCTGGAGGATTCATGACCCAACGCACCCTCAACATGCTCGCCTTGGTGATGCCGATGGCGATGATCTTCGGCTGTGGGGACAAAGACGAGCCGACGGACTCGGCCGTGGACTCGGGCGAGGTCGAAGGCGACGCGGACACCGACGCTGACAGCGACGCGGACACGGACGCTGACACCGACGCGGACTCCGACGCTGATGCGGACGCCGACGCCGACGCCGATGCGGACTCCGACGCCGACAGCGACGCGGATGGGGACGCCGACGTAGACGCCACCATCGGCGATGTGCAGCGCGGCGTCTACCCCGTCGACACCATGGTCACGATCACCGGCTACGCCACCCACAACGGCGGCTCGGCGTTCTTCTTCCTCAACGACGGCACCGCGGGCCCCTACACCGGCGTCTACGTCTACCACGGCTCTGGCATCGTCCCCGACCCGGCGGTGCTCCAGGGCGATGAGGTCCAGGTCACCGGCCTCGTCACCGAGTACAGCGGCGACGGCGGCGACACGGTCACCGAGGTCATCCCCGATGAGCTCGCCGACATCGTCGTGCTCTCAAACGGCAACCCCTTGCCCGAGCCCACCACCCTGACCCTCGCTGAGCTCGCCGATCCCGGCACCGCCGAGGCCTATGAGGGCAGCCTCATCCGCGTAGACGGCGTCACCGTCACCAACACCGACCGCGGCTTCGGCGAGTTCGTCGTCGACGACTCCCTCGTGGTGGACGACCTCATCGCCAGCTACTCCAGCGTGCTCGGCGTCGGCGACACCTTCACCGGCCTCGTCGGCATGCTGCATTACTCCTTCGGCGAGTACAAGCTCTCCCCGCGCTACGACGCCGACTTTGAGGGCTACGTCGAGTACACCGTGCCCTGCCCCGGCGACCTCTGCCTCGACGACCTCGTCGCGGGTGACCTCATCGTCACCGAGATCATGTACAACCCGGCCGCGGGCAACGACGACTACTGCGAGTGGGTGGAGATCTACAACAACACCGCGGGCAGCGTCGACATCAACGGCCTCGTGATCTACGACGACAACTCCAACACCGGCTCGATCGGCGTCTCGACCATCGTCGCCTCGGGGGGCTACGTCGTCATCGGCAAGTCCACCGAGGCCAACTGGACGACCAACTGCGTCACCGACGGCTTCGTGCCCTCGGCGTTCTACGGCTCCAACCCCGCCTTGGGCAACAACGGCGACCAGGTCATCCTCGACTGGGACACCGACACCGCGGACAACATCTTCGCCGCCCCGGCCTACGCCAAGGATCAGACCTCGGCGGGCTACTCGTTCCAGCTCGACTCGGCGAGCGTTGATGTGACCTTGGGCGCGGACATCACCTACTGGTGTGAGGCCGTCACCCAGATCAACACCAGCACCGACTACGGCACCCCGGGCGCCGCCAACGACACCTGCTTCTGAGCCGGTGGGCGGTTTGCCCTCCCCAAGACGACATCAGCCCGGCCAAACGGCCGGGCTGATTTGTGTGAGTAGGGATGGAGGGACTCGAACCCACAAGGCTGTTAACCACTCGATTTTGAGTCGAGCGCGTATACCATTCCGCCACATCCCCGCAGCGCAGAGAACGTTACACGTTCGGGCGCCGCTCGCAAGGGTCACAGATCACGAGGGCAAGGAGACTTGATGCACGACAGGTCACGCGCGGCTGAAGGGGCCGTCGTGGGGGTGTTTGGCGACGGGGAGCCCCTCCAGCGCCTTCGTCTGGGGCTCTCGGCGCTTCGGCACCGGGGCGCGGACGAGGACGGCGTGGTGCTGGCCACCGAGTCCGGCCTCTCGCGGGAGCCCCTGGGCGATCGTCCAGCCACGGCTGGGGTTGGATCCTCCCGTCGCCCGAGGCTGGGCGTGGGGCCTGCGATCGCCACCTTGGGCGGCGAAGAGCTGGCCTTGGCTTGGGACGGGGGCCTGGTGAACGCCGAGCAGATCTGGGCCGAACGATCCGCCCAAGGGGGCCTCTGGCGCAGGGGAGGGGACGAGGAGCTCGTGCTGCAGCTCATGGCGGCGTCCCCCCGCAACACCCTGGTGAACCGCTGGGTAGACGCCTTGGGTGAGCTTCAAGGGGGCTTCGCCGCGCTCTTGCTCACCCGCGAGCGCCTGCTCGCCGCCCGGGATCCCCTCGGCCTGCGCCCGCTCTTTGTGGGGCGGCTCGGCGTGGGCTGGGCCGTCGCCAGCGAGCAGCCGGCCTTGGAGCGGCTGGGCGCCCGGGCGTGCCGTGAGCTGGATCCCGGGGAGCTTCTGATCGTAGACAGGTCCGGGGTGGTGCGGCTGAGCCCCTGGCCCAAACGCCCGGCGCGCCCCTGCGCGGTGGAGCTCGGGCGCCGGGCGCGGCCTGACGGCAGCCTCGGCGGTCAGGCTTTGGCGTCGGTTCGGCGGGGGATCATCGAGCGCCTCGCCCAAGACGCCCCGGCGGTGGACGCGGTGAGCGCGCTCTTTGAGGAGGACTGGGGCGCGGCGGCGATCCTCGGCGCGGTGATGGGCGCCCCGGTGACGCCGGTTGGGGTCACCTTGCCCGGCGGAGAGTGGGTGGCGCTGCCCACGGCCTGCGCGGGGCGGCGGCTCCTGCTGGTGACGGATCCCGAGCGCCCGGCGGAGTCGATCCCGCCTCGGTTGCGCGCCCTGCGCCGCGCCGGGGCCACGGCGCTGCACCTGCGGCTCACCTGGCCGGTCGCCGTCGCGCCGTGCTCGTTTGGTGGGCGCGCCCTAGACGCCCGTCGCGCCGCGCCAGAGGATCTTGGGGATCCCGCGCGGTTGGACGTCGAGAGCCTCGGCGGCGTGAGCGCCGAGACCCTCGCCGCGGCGCTGCCCGAGCCTTGCCTCGCCTGCTTCGGAGAGGCGCCGCCGTTGACCGCGGCGTCCGGCCCCGGCGGCGGGTCAGCTCCCCTTGTTCCAGAGCGCGGGCGCTGAGGAGGTATAATCTCGCCGATATCTCCTGCGGCTGTCCAGGATGGTTCTCGCGGAGTCGCAATGGGCAGGACGATCGGCGTCGATCTCGGCACGACCAACACAGCGGTGGCTGTCTTTCAGAAGGGTCGTCCCAAGGTCATCGAAGATGACAAAGGCTACAAGGTGCTCCCCTCCGTCGTCTCGATGCGAGAGGACGGCAGCTTCGTCGTGGGGCAGCTCGCCAAGAGCCTCGTGCTCACCGCGCCAGACCGCACGGTCTACGCCGCGAAGCGGCTGATCGGGCGTCGTTTTGACTCGCCCGAGGTGCAAGAGGCCCGCAAACACCTGCCCTACACCATCGAGGAGGGCCCCGACGGCCTCTGCCGGATGAAGGTGGGCGACAAGCTGATGACGCCGGTGGAGATCAGCGCCATCGTGCTCCAGGTCGCCAAACAGATCGCCGAGCGCGCCATCGGCGAGACGGTGGACGAGGTGGTCATCACCGTCCCGGCGTACTTCAACCACGGCCAGCGGGCGGCGACGATGGAGGCCGCGCGCCTCGCCGGGCTGCGCTGTGAGCGCCTGCTCAACGAGCCCACGGCGGCGGCCTTGGCCTTCGGGCACCGCAAAGACCTCGACCGCAACATCCTCATCTATGACCTCGGCGGCGGCACCTTCGACGTCTCCGTGCTGCACGTCTCCGACGGCATCTACGAGGTGCTCGCCACCGACGGCGACACCTACCTCGGCGGCGAAGACTTCGACCAGCGTGTGGTCGCCTGGCTGGCCGAGCGGTTCTTGCGCCAGAAGCGGGTGGATCTGCGCAAAGACCGCATCGCGCTCCAGCGGCTCAAAGAGGCCGCGGAGATCGCCAAGTGTGAGCTGAGCTTCCAAGACAAGGCGCGCATCTTGGTGCCGCGCATCACCTCAAAAGACAACCTCGAGGACACGATCACCCGCACCCAGCTTGAGGAGCAGGTGAACGACCTCGTCGAGCGCACGCTCAACGTCGTGCGTGGGGCGGTCTCCGCGGCGGGCCTGCAGCTCAAAGACATCGACGACATCGTGCTCGTCGGCGGCCAAACCCGCATGCCGCGGGTGCGTGAGGCCGTCTCGGGCCTGTTCGGCAAGGAGCCCAACCGCAACGTCCACCCTGAAGAGGTCGTGGCGACGGGCGCGGCGATTCACGCGGAGTCTCTGGGCAACCCCGAGGCCAAGCCCGCCCTGCTCATCGACGTGACGCCGTTTGACCTGGGCATCGACTCCGTGGGTGGGCTCTTCGCGCGCATCATCGAGCGCAACTCCAACATCCCCGCCACCCGCACCCGCACCTTCACCACCGCCCGGGACAACCAGGACCGCGTGCGCATCACCGTGCGCCAAGGCGGCAGCAACAAGGCCGTCGAGAACGAGTTTTTGGGCGAGTTTAACCTCACGGGCCTACGCGCCGCGCCGCGCATGGAGCCCAAGCTCGACGTCACCTTCCGCCTGGACTCCAACGGCATGCTCCAGGTGAGCGCCGTGGATCGCGGCTCGGGGGAGCGCCAGCAGATCTCCGTGCGGAACTACGCCGAGCACGCCTCTGAGCCCAAGATGCCCTCTCCCCAAGAGGTCGAGGCCGAGCTCGCCCGCCGCGCCGCGGAGGGGGCCTCCGCCGCGTCCGGCTCCGCGCCAGCGCTCGGCGTCGGCTCCGCGGCCTCGGGCCTCGCCCGGCTCAAGGGCCTCTTTCAGCGGCGACCCAAAGCGGCCGCCGCCGCCAGCGCCGCGTCCACCGGCCCGGCCCCCAGCGCCGACTCCTCGGGCCCCGCGGAGATCGAGCCCACGGAGCTTGGCGTCGAGGCCCTCGCCGAGGTCGACCCCGAGGAGCTCGGCGCCGAGGCCTTGGGCGAGGTCGAGCCCGACGATGAGCTCATGAGCGCGCCGCCGCCGCTCATCCAGCTCAGCACCCCACCCCGGGCGAACCTCAACACCTTAGACGCCGCCGGGGATCTCAACGAGACCTTCGGCGAAGACCTCGACGAGCTAGACGGGGAGGAGCTCGACGAGGATGAGCACGACGACGACACCGACCAGGGCAGCGTCGGCCCCGCCGTCTTGGGCAGCGCCTCGCGGTCGTCGTCCGATGTTCGCAGCCGCGCGTCGTTTGATGACCGGGGTGTGCCCTCGGTGCGCGCCGCGCCGTCCCGTGGCACGTCCAAAGGCGCCGATGTGGACGAGACCGCCCTCGCCGCGGCGTTCTTGGATGAGCTCGGTGAGGCCGGCTCCTTTGACGCCGTAGACCTCGGTGATCTCGGCGATCTCAGCGATCTTGGGGATCTCGGCGGCGGCGGCGACGGCGGTGGTCTGGGTGACGACGACCTGTTCACCGGCGTCGATCTCGGCGATCTCGCGGATCCACCCTCGGTGGCGCCCACCCTGAGTCGAGCCCCACAGCCCTTCTCCAGCGACGAAGATCTCCTGGCCGACGCCGATCTCAGCGCGCTGTTCGACGCCGCCGGAGATCCCTTCGCTGAAGACTCGACCCCCCAGCGCGGCGCGGACGCCCACGATCTGAGCGATCTCGGTGATCTTGGGGATCTGGGCGATCTGGGCGATCCCGACAGCTTGCTCAACGATCTCTTCGGCGCCCCGGCCCCCGCGCGCCCTGCCAAGGGCGGCCCCGGGCCAGAGCTTGACGACCTCGCCCAAGACGCGCTGAACGCCTTGGGCGATCCCTTCGGCGACAGCCGCGACGACGCCAGCTCCGTCTCGCGTGTGCCCTTCGACCGCCCGGCGCTGTTGGAGGAGGATCTCTTCTTGGGAGAGGGCCCCGTCTCCAAGAGCGTCGAGGCCGCGCCGGTCGCGCCGAAGACCCCCCAAGAGAAGCGCCCCGCGGTGCTCAAGATCGCCTACGCCAGCGCCTTCGCCTTTGGCCGGGAGTACCGCAAGAACCTCGCTGAAGGCAGCACCTTCGTGGCCTCGGCCAAGCCGCTCTCCGAGGGCCGCCCCTGCGTGTTTGAGATCACGCTGCCCGGCTTTGATCTGCTCACCTTACACGGTGAGGTCGCCTGGTCGTCAAAGGGCCGGGCGCTCAGCGCCGGGGAGCAGGTCGGCATGCGCATCGGCTACCGCCTCACGCCTCAGGAGCGCCTCGCCTTAGAGACGCTGCTCAACCGCATCGGCGTGTGAGCCCGGCGGTGTTTAGGCCGAGAGGCCGCCGTCTACGGCGAAGACCTGCCCGGTGATGTAGCTCGCGCCGGGGCCCGCCAAGAAGCGCACCAGGGGCGCGACGTCCTCAACACGACCGAGACGCTGCATCGGGATGAGCTCTTTGGCGCCCTCGATGACCTTGTCGGGCAACACCCGGGTCATGTCGGTGTCGATGAAGCCCGGCGCGACGGCGTTCACCCGCACGCCCCGTTTGGCCAGCTCTTTGGCCAAGGACCGGGTGAGGCCGATCACCCCGGCCTTCGCTGAAGAGTAGTTGGTCTGCCCCGAGTTGCCGCGGAGGCCCGAGGTGGAGCTGAGGTTGATGATGCTCCCTGAGCGCTTTCGCATCATCGTCATGTACGCGGCGCGACAGGTGCGGAAGCTCGACGTGAGGCTTGAGTCGAGCACGTCGAGCCACTCCTCGTCGGTCATCCGCGCCATGAGGCCGTCCCGGGTGATCCCGGCGTTGTTCACGAGGATGTCTACGCCGCCCAGCGCATCGGCCACGGCGAACAGGCGGTCCACGTCCTCTTGAACCCGCACGTCGGCCTGAACGGCCTGACCGCGGCCGATCTCGGCGACGACGGCCTCGGCGGCCTCAGCGCTGCGCAGGTAGTTCACCACGACCGTCGCGCCGGCGCGCCCGAGCTCAAGCGCGATGGCCCGGCCCAGCCCGCGGCTGCCGCCGGTCACGACCGCGACCTTTCCTACTAGCTCCATGATCAGGGCTCCTCTCTTTGTCAGGGGTGGGTCGCTGAGACCGGCTCAGCCCAAGACACGCACGTCACGAATGTCCGCGGCGCCCACGAGGCGCATGATGAGCCGATCGACCCCCAAGGCGATGCCTCCCGCGCGCGGATGCTGGCCGATGGCGTGTACGAGGCGCTCATCGACGGGGTAGGGCGCACGACCGGCGAGGACACGCGCGGCGTTGTTGTGCGCGAAGCGGGCGCGGAGCTCGTCCGGCGAGAGCAGCTCGGTGAAGGCGTTCGCCAGCTCAAGCCCACCCCAGTACAGCTCAAACCGCTCGGCGTAAGGGCCCCGCACGGACGCGAAGGCGCAACGATCCGCCGGATAATCCAGGATGAAGGTTGGGTTGTGGAGCTTGGACTCGACGTCGTTCACCCACAGGCGATCGGCCTCGATGGGGTCGTCTGGGGCCGCGGTGCCCGCGTGCCGCTGAAACGCCTCGGCGTAGCTCAGGCGCTCAAAGGGCGGCAGCGTCTGCCCCAGCGCGGCGGCGGCGGCACAAACCAGGGCCTCACAGTCCTCCAGGATGCCCTCAAAGCCGACGCCGATCCGATACCACTCCAACATCGTGAACTCGACGTTGTGGTTCGGGCCCCACTCCTCTCCACGAAAGCAGGGGGTGATGGCGAAGATTCGGCCAAGGCCCGAGGCCAACACACGCTTGAGCGCGAACTCAGGGGAGGTGTGTAAGAAGGCGCCCCCGGCCTCAAGCGCCTCTAAGTGCTCCTCCAGCGCGGGGGAGCGCACGAGCGCGGGCGCCTCGATCTCGACGAAGCCGTGATCCCAAAACCAGCGCCGCGCCGCGCGCAGAGCGTCGGCGCGGGCGCGTAGGATCTCCGGGGCTGGGACGTCGAGGCCCAAAGCCCTACTTGGTGTTGACGCGGCTGACGTACTCGCGGGTGCGGGTGTCGACGCGGATGACCTCGTCGGTCTCAACAAACAGCGGCACCTGAATCGTGGCGCCCGTGGACAGCGTCGCGTTCTTGGTGGCGTTCGTGGCCGTGTTGCCCTTGGCGCCGGGCTCGGCGTAGGTGACCTTGGCCTCGATGAAGTTGGGCAAGGTCACGGCGACGGGCCGCGAGTTGAACATCGTGATGCTCACGATGATGTCGTCGGTGAGGAAGTCCTCTGAGCCGTCCATCATCAGTTTGCTCACCGGCACCTCGTCGAAGGTCTCGGTGTTCTGGAAGTAGAAGGTCTCCCCGTCATTCCAGGTGTACTGCATCTCGACGTCTTCACAGTCGGCGGCCTCTAGGGTGTCGCCGGTGCGGTACGTGCGCTCGATCACGTTGCCCGAGAGCAGGTTCTTGAGCTTCGTGCGCGTGAACGCGGTGCCCTTGCCGGGCTTCACGAACTGAAAGTAGATCATCGAGAAGGGCTGACCGTCGACCAACACCTTAAGACCGTTTCTGAACTCCGAGGTCTCGTACACGTTCGCCATGGCAGAGAAGCTCCCACTAGAGGTTTTTGAAGAGGTCGCCCCTTATCATGGGGGTCGGGATCGCGCCCGCGGCGCGCGGGTTGTGGGGCGTCCTGAGGCGCTTAGGCGGATCAAGCGCCTCTCTGACGCGGCGTGGCGCGCGGCCGACCGCCTCTTCCCCGTGCGCGTGCCCCGGGCCTGGTTTGACCAGATCAACCCCGACGATCCCGACGATCCCCTCGCGCTCCAGGCGCTGCCCGACCCCCGGGAGCTGCTCACGGGCATGGATGATCTGGGAGATCCCGTCGGTGAGCAGGCCCTCCAGCCCTTGCCTTGGCTCGTGCAGAAGCACCCCGACCGTGTGCTCTTGCTGCTCACCCGGCGCTGCCACCTGTACTGCCGCTATTGTTTTCGGCGCACGGCGCCGCACCACGCTGGGCCTGAAGATCCCGATGATGAGGCCCTCGACGCGGCGATCGCGTACTGCGTCAGGACGAGGCCACGAGAGGTGATCCTCTCTGGCGGAGATCCCCTCGCTGTGACCGACACGCGGCTGTTTCGGGTGATCGACGCCTTACGCCCCGCGGTGCCGGTGCTCCGAGTCCACACCCGGGCGCCGATCACCGCGCCGGAGCGGGTCACCGAGGCCCTCGTCGCCGGGCTGCGCGCCCGGGCGCCGGTGTGGGTGTTTGTTCACTGCAACCACCCCCGCGAGCTGAGCCCCGAGGTTCGCGCCGCCTTGGCGCGCCTCGTCGACGCCGGGGTGCCCGTGCTCAACCAGGCGGTGCTCTTGCGGGGGGTCAACGACGACGTAGACACCCTCGTGGCCTTGTGTGAGGCGCTGGTCGCCCTGCGGGTGTACCCCTACTACCTGCACCACACCGACCGCGTGGCAGGAAACGCGCACCTTCGGGTGGATCCCGCCGCTGGCCTCGCCTTACACAAGGCCCTGTCCAGGCGTGTCTCTGGGCTCGCCTTGCCGAGCTATGTCGTGGATCCGCCGGACGGATCTGGCAAGATACAGGTCGAGCGCGCCGTGGCCGAGGGCAAGATCGCCCGCGATGAACCCGGCGGCGCCTAGGACCACGATGGCCGTTCGTCAGACCACCCTCGATCTCAAGCGTGTCTCCGACTTTGTGCAGGCTTGGCAAGGCGGCCTGTCTCAGCAGGCGGTGGTCATCCCGGCGGGTCACGAAGACATCGACCTCGCCCCCGAGTTTAAGCTCGACCTCATCCTGCCCGCCTTGGGCCGCGTCGGGCCGCTCACCTGCCAGATCATCCAGCGGATGCCTGACGGATCCGTGGCCGCGCGCATCGCGGAGCTGCCGAGCAAGGCGGCGCGCGGCATGGAGAAGGTGCTGGAGCTGATCGCCGAGGTCAAAGAGCACCTCCTGGCCACGGGTGAGCTCGTGGAGCCGGGCGCGCTGGTGGCGGCCCCAGAGGCCCTGGCGGAGGAGCCTCCAGAGCTTCCTGAGCTTCCTGAGCTGCCAGAGCTCGACGAGATCCCGGCGGGGGAGGGGAGCCCCGTCACCGAGCTTGAGCCCGACCAGGCGCCGCCGGAGCTCCCCGAGGACCTCCTTGACGACGAGCCCGCCGCCGAGGAGCCCGCCGCTGGGGAGCCCGCCGCTGAAGAGCCCGAGGCCCCCGAGCACGACGACCCCGCCGGGGTGGTGCGTGGCCCACGGGGTGTGCCGATGCCGCAGCTCGGCGGCCTCAGCCCGACGCTTCAAGGGGTGATGGGCGACACCAGCGTGCGGGAGGCGCTCTACAGCCTCTCGTTGTCTCGGGCCCAAGGCGCCTTCGTGGTCACGTCCCTCACCGAGCAGCGGCGGGTGATGTACCTGCGCGACGGCGGCCCCGTGGGCTTCACGGCGGACCCGCCGGTGGATGAAGAGCGCCTCGGCGCCTTGTTGCGCGCCTCAGCCCAGCTCCCGGCGACCCAGCTCGACGCGGCCGAGGCCCTGATGAGCCGCTACGGCCTGCGGCTCGGCGAGGCCTTGGTGCGGGCGGGCGTCGTCACCCACGAGCAGCGTGTGGGGCTCTTGCAACGGCAGGCCGAGCTGCAGCTCAAGCGCCTCCTGGGCACCCGCGACGCCGAGTGGACGTTTACGCCCCTGGAGCGCCTGCCCGAGCCGTTCTTGTTGGCGCCGATCCACACCCCCACGTTCTTGTACCGCGCGGTCCTTCAGCACGCGGCGACCCGGCCCGCCCAGATCATCTTGGGCGGCGTGAAGCAGCGCGCCAAGCTCTTCGCCATCGTGAACCCACGCCGCTACGCGCTCATCCCCGAGGTCGCCTGGAGCCGCCCCGAACAAGAGCTCCTGGTGACCTTACGCCGCAAGCCTGAGCGCCTTGAGAACCTCGTCCGGGGCTCCACCGCGGGGGACATGCGCCTGGCGGCGACGATCTTGGCGATGGTCGAGACCGACATCTTGATCCTCAACAAGCTCCCTGGCCTCACCCAAGGCGATCCCGAGGCCCAGGCCCGGCGGGTTCACGAGAAGGCCGCCAAGGTGGGCCAGCAGAGCGCCTTTGACGTGATGGAGCTGCACTGGATCTGCACCCAGGAGGCCATTGAGGCCCGCTTCAAGTCGCTCTTGGAGGAGTTTGACCCCGGCGCCTTGCCCGACGAGCCGACGATTCGCGCCGAGAACGAGCTCGTCGTGAACGCCGTGAAGGCCGCCTACGCCGCGATCAAAGACGCCGCCGCGCGCCAAGCGCTCCGCGCGCAGCTCTTCGACGCCGAGCTAATTCAAGGCACCCGCGCCTTGCTCTTGAGCCGGGGCAAAGAGGCCGTGGCCGCCAACGACAAGCTCATGGCGGTCGAGCACCTCGCGCGCCTCGTCGACCTAGCCCCTGAGGATCCCGAGGCCCTCGACGCCCTAAAGGCCGCGACGGCGCTCAAGCTCAAGTAGACCGGCTGGTGGTTAGGAGGGCTGGCCAACACCGCTCACTCTGAACGAGGTGCTCTTGAGCTTCACGCCCGCCCACGTCGTCACGCGCCAGCCCGAGGCCGAGGGCCTCATCCAGCTCAGCCTTCGCCCCTCGGACGCCGCCACCCTCGCGGGCTACACCCGCCCCGGGCAGTTTGTGCAGGTCAAGGTCGGCGAGGGCCGCCAATCGTACTTCGCCATCGCCAACAGCCCCGCCCAGGCCCAAGACGCCGGCGCCATCGAGCTGCTCGTTCAAGATCAGAGCGGCGTCGGCGCCACCTTGGCCGCGCTTCACCCGGGTGACGAGGTCGAGGTGTCGTCGGTCATCGGCGGCGGCTTCGCCTTGGAGCGCGCCGAGGGGCGCCCCCTGCTGCTGTTCGCGACGGGCAGCGGCATCTCGCCGGTTCGGGCGGTGATTGAGCACCTGCCCCCCAACGCCGGGCCGGTCGCCTTGTACTTCGGCGCCCGCAGCGAGGCCCGCCTGCCGTGGCGCGCCACCTTGGCCGCCTGGGCGGCGCGTGGGGTGCAGGTTCACCTGAGCCTCTCTCAGCCGGAGCCGGGCTGGTCGGGCCACGTCGGCTATGTGCAGACCCTCTGGGCCGAACAAGGCCACCCCTTCGCCCCCGACGCGGCCGCGGTGCTCTGCGGCGTCAAGGGCATGGTGACCGACATGAGCGCCGCGCTCCTCGCCCAGGGTGTGCCCCAAGAGCGCCTGCTGCTCAACTTCTGAGCCGCCCACCAAAAACACAGCCTCCAAACGAAGCGAGGGCCCCCCGAAGGGAGCCCTCAACTTTTTTGGAGCGTCGAAGACCGCTCAGTGGTGCGCGACCAGATCCGCGCCGTGGACGTGAACGTCGTCGGGGTGCGGGTGCATGTACGGGTCGGTCACGGCCAAGGCGGGCACCGCGGACAAGTAGCGGCTCACCCAGAAGAGGAAGAGGCCGAAGAAGCCCGCGGTGATGCCCAGCTCAACGGGGCCGAGGGGGAGGCTCTCCTCCATCCAGAAGCTCGGCACCGCGACCAAGAAGCGCTCCAGCCAGATGCCCGTCGCCAGGATCGAGAGCACGATGAGGAACCCACCCTTCATCTTCTTGATGCCGCGAGACAGCAAGGTGATGAACGGGATGAGGAAACACATCGCGCCGACGACGCGGGACAGGTACGTCCAGGGCTCCAGGTTGAAGCGCACCATGAGGAAGCCGATCTCTTCCGTCATGTTGCCGTACCAGATGGGGAGGATCTGGGCGTAGGTGGTGTAGCCCCAGAACATCGTGAAGCCGAACACCAGCTTGCCGTGATCGTGGAACACCGAGGGCTTGAGGTACTTCTCGATGCCCATCCAGCCGCCGAAGGTGATGGCGAGGATGCCGATCCAGACCATCGACGACCACATGCCGCTCATGAAGAACCAGCCGCCGAACATGTTGGCGTACCAGTGCGGCGCGAGGCTCATGATGGCGTCGAAGGCGAAGAACGAGAGCACGATGGCGTAGAGGGCGCCCAAGATGGGGGAGATGCCCTGGAGCTTCGTGTGCCGCTCATCGACCTCGGCCTGCACGTCCGTGGCGCCGGCGGTGATGTTCTGCCACCACGACGGCACGGCGGACTCACCCAGCGCCTTGGTGGCCGCGAGCAGGTCGGGGCGCAGGCTGGAGCGCAAGAACACCAAGGTCGTCAGGGCGACGACGCTCAGGCCGAGCACCACACGACCCACCATGAACGGGCCCTGCAGCCACATGGCCTTGTGGCCCCAGATCACGTCGGGGTGGGTGTACCACTCGTACAGGTTCAGGCCGCCGGTGAGGTAAAACACCAGCCAGAACACCACGAGCACCGGGGTGAACGAGGCCATGGACTCGGCGAAGCGGCGCAGCGGGCGCGACCAGCGGGCCAAGGTCAAGGTCTGCGCCGCGAGCCAGGCCGAGGAGCCGAAGCAGATGGCGGTGAAGTAGATGAGGTTGACGAGCACCACACCACGACCACGCACGGCGAAGTCGCCCATGCCGATGGAGGCGAGGAGGCTCAGCGCGCCCACGGCCATGAGCGCCTGGGACGCCCGGGTCAGCCCTTGGGGGGCGGGCCGAGGGGCGTAGTGCGGCTTGGGATCAAAGT
>JADKFE010000094.1 GCA_016717595.1 Deltaproteobacteria bacterium
CCGTGCCTATCGACCTGACGCTGCAGCGAGAGGACGCCCCGTGATTCGGGTCAACCGGGGCCCGAGCCGCCTGAGCTGGCGCTGATTCGGGCTGCGGAGCTGGCGCGGGTAGAGGCCATTGTGGCGGTGCGGAAGCCGGAGTCAAGGAGTTCGGAAGCTCTACGCGGGTCCGGGCGACTCGCTGCAGTTCAAGATCGCCTCTGGAACGCGCAGCGCTACAAGTGTGTGTATTGTGAGCGTCGGACGTCCACACCAACCGTGATGTTGAGCATTATCGGCCCAAGACGACCCATTGGTGTTTGGCCTGGACCTGGGAGAACCTGCTGTTCGCTTATGACCAATGCAATCGATTTGCGAAGGTCGCTCAGTTTCCGCTGCGAAAAGGAGGCCCACAGGTTGCGCCCCAAGCAGGCCCCGCCGGGCAGAGAGCACCCCCTGTTGTTGAACCTGGCGACCCCGACGAGGATCCGGCGGCGCACCCGTCTATCGGCGCGTGAGCGGGCGGGAGAACGACTGGTGGGTCATGCCGAGGCGGGTAGCAGGCGTGGGCTCAAGACGATCGAGGTGCTGGAAGCTCAACAAGCCGGAGCTGCGCGTGATGTACAGCCAACACTGGTTAGACATCAAGCCCGACATAGAGCCGGCTGGGGCACCTACGCGACAAGGCTCTGCTGCAGCTGCGTGTGGGCGACGACCCGCGCTGCTTGAGCCGCGGGAGCAATGGCGACGAGTTATCACGGCGCGCACCGCGCCCTCCGCGTCCCTTGGCCGCCATGGCCATGACGTGTTCGACCACCTCTTCCCCATGACGCTGCGCCAGCGGTTCGGCTTGACGCTCGTGCGCCCGTAGGGATGTACCGGGGCCGCTTCATGAGCACGGATCGAGAACTAAACAATGATTTGACATGTGGGCCATGTTTGGTGTATGAATCGAGGGCAAAGCGAAGGTATGATGCGCGCAATCGCATCAAGAACCACTGGAGTAAAGATGATCTGCCCCCGCCATAATCGTGCCCACGACAGGGGTGACATGTGCCCCGACTGTTGGAGGGAAGAGTGTGACTTGCGTGAGCAGGAGGCGCACCGGATCGAGTTGATGCAACAACGGGAGCGGATGCACCGCGAGACGATGGAGGCGCTACAGAGTACGCAGTCACAGCGAGCGCAGCCGAAAAGGCAAGCGTCAGAAGCCGAGCGACGCCCCAAGAATGGGCGGGATGTTCTTCGCGCGGATCCTGCGCAGCGTTGAATCAGGCCTTCGAGGCCTTGATGATGAGCCTGCAAACATCCCTCTACGAATGCTCGCCGTGCAGGCGTCAATTCAGCAGGGCTATCTTACTCATGCCGCTGAGCATCTCCGTAAGGGGTTCCTCTCAAATACCGCGAGCAAGGAGGACCGAAATAACATTCTGGAGGTCGCCTTCAAGGCGGGCCTCCTTGATCTCCACGCGGAGCTTGTTCGGGAAAATAAGAACCTCGGCGAGCCTGCGCATGTGGTGCTTGCCGCTCTGCATAAGGGCGGTAAGGAAGCGGCGATTGGAAGCGCTCTGACGTTTTTGACGTCAGACAACGTCTTGCAACTGCTTCCCGTCCTTCAGGAGTACCCTCCACTTCGAGGGGCGTTAGAGGGCGCGACGCCCATCAAACAACTGCTTGTCGTTGCCAATCGCCGCAATGCTGAGCGAATCAAGACAGAACAAGAAGCGCTTGCCAAGAAAAAGATTGAGGATGAAATAGAAAACAAGTTGTCTGAGCTTCGCAGTAAAAGGTACTCCATTACGAAGAAGTACGAAAAGCTGAAAGAGGAATGTACAAGGCTTGCCATTCCTTTAGATAAGTCCAGTAAGGCCCATGAGGGGACGAAAATGGAGACAGCAAAGAATTCGATAGGCTGCTTGAGTGTAGTTGGGGTGATGGGGTACTTTTGTCTGGGCTGGATTGATCGGCGTGATCATGTGTATATTCATGGAATCATGATATTTTTAATCGTAATGATTGTTGGTTTCTCGTATTCAGCGCTATCGGGGAGCTATGATAGTCGCCAACAGCATCTTCGTAACGCAGATGAACAAGTGCAGCAGGTCGAGGCTTTGGTAGCTGAGGCAAGGGAGTTCGGAAGGCTCTTGCAAACGGATCGAGAGAAGGAGCTCTTGAAGACGGAAGAGCTTACAGACTTAATCCAGCATGATGGGCAAAAGCTGCGAAACATTCTTTACTAGCTTGGCCATTGCGGTTGCGTCGTGCGTTCCCCATTTGGCGCTTTACCGCCCCTCACCCCATCCGCTCCTCCCGCTCCGCCACCTCCAGGGCCTCCCCCCACAGCGCCAACAACTGCCGCTCGCCGCCGCCGTCCCGCCACTCCCGAAACGCGGGGGCCTTCGCCGGGCACAAGGTCGCCGCGTAGCGCCAGGCGTCCATCAGGCCCAGCCCACGAAGATGCTCCAGCAGCGCCTTCGTCTGCGGGTCAAGGCGATCCGGGGTCGGCAAGGCCAACAGTCGCCGCCCCCGGGCCTCGGCGGACTCCTCACGAACGGCGCGGGCGGTGCCATAGAGCGGGTTCTGGGCCAGGGCCTCGGCGCTCAGACCGGCGGCGGCGCGGGCGTCCCCCGCGAGCAGACGGCAGCGCGCGAGACGAACCAGCACGGTTGGCCCCGCGCCCTCTTTGGCCCGGGCCTCCTGATACCGACGCTCGGCCTCGTCAGCCCGCCCCACGGCCAAGAGCACGTCCCCCAAGGCCGCCAACGCCCCAGGCACACGGCGACCGGCGAGGGGGAACAGCAGCTCCGCCGCCGCGATGGTCTCGCCCTTCCGAAAGGCCAGCGCCGCGGGGCTCAGCGCGGGATCCGGCGCCGGGAAATGTTCGGGCAGCGCCAAGGCGGCCTTGCGGTTGAGCACGAGAGGGTGCGTGGGGTCCTCGGCCTCAAACGTCTCCTCCAAGATCTTCAGGCGGTGGGCGTCGGCGGGCAGGCCATACGACACACGGAAGCGCAGATCCTCGACGGTCCAGGCCAGGCTCCAGGTGTGCTCGTGGCTCATGGGGCGGCGCGGCGCTGGGCCCGGGCGATCCATGGCGCCCAGTCGGGGGGCAGCTCGGGGGAGGCGGCCAAGGGGGTGAGGCGGGCGTGGATGAGGCCGCGCAGGGCGAGGAGCGCCTCGTCTTGGGTGGTGCCGTCGGGGCGGCCCGTGGCGCGGGTGATGGACAGCCAGGCGCCGTGAATGGGCGCGCGGCGCTCCAGAAGGGAGATGTCTACGGGCAGGCCCAGGCCGAGGAGCGCGTCGGCGAGGCGGGGCAGGGCCTCGGCGAAGCGTTCGTGCTTGAGGCCCACCTCCAAACGATCCACGGCGTCCTTGAGCGTGACGGTGAGCGCTACGTCGGCCCAGAGCTTGAGGCGCGGCGAGAAACGACCGGCGGCGGCCAAGGTGTCGGCGCGGTCCAGGGCCTCGGGGGAGGTGACGAGCCAGCGGGCGAGGCCCACGGCCAGGAGCGCGCCGCCAGCGCCCTCGTCGTCTCCGGCCTGGGCGGCGAGGGCCTGGGCCACGGCGCGGGCGTCGGCGGGCAGGGGATCGGCGCCGGTGGCCCCGGGCAAGGACATCACGCGGTCGCGGTGGGCGGCCTGCTCCTTGTCGGAGTCGGCCGTGGCGCGCTCCAGACACAGACCGATCAGGCGCTCTAAGCCGCTGAGATCCGCTGGGGGCGCCGGGCGCGGGGCCGAGGCGCGGGTGAGGATGATCTGGCCCTCGATCTCCGAGGTGAGTCGATCGTAGGTGGTGCTGCGCAGAAGGCGGGCGAGCTCATCCACGGGCACGCCGGGGCCGTCCAAGAAGCCGCGCAGGGCCCAGCGCTCGCCCATGGCGCGCATTTGCTCCGGGCTCACCGGGTCGCCCAAGAAGAACCAGGGGGAGTAGGGCACGGTGAGGGTGGGCGCGTCGCGTAGGCCGCTGAGCCACAACAAGGCGGCGCGGGCGGCGGCCTCGTCGCCTTGGGTGAGCGGGCCGATCATCGACCCACGGCGCCCAGGCGCCAGCCCGGGCGAGGCCCACGGCCACGGTGCCCCGGCGCTCTCGCTCAAAGGCCGACCACGCGGCGGGGTCGCTGGGGCGGCGCGGGTCAAGGCGCCGAAGCCCGCAGAGGCTCGGCGTCGGGGATCGTGGCCAAGAGCGCGTCGTTGAGCACGCTTGGGCGGCGGGCGAGGGGGTCGCCGTTCAGCGTGGCGGCCAGGGCCGTGGGGAGGTCCACCACGGGGACGGACATCACCGTGCTGGGCGGCGCGTCGGGCTTGAGGTGCTCGGGGATCTCCCGCACACCGCAGGCGAAGAGGAGCAGGAGCGCGGCGGAGAGGGTGGTCACCAAAGGAGCATGCCCCGTTGTGGGCGCCTGAGCCAGCCGCCGGGCAGGCCAGCGCAACCTCCACGCGCCAGGGGCGTAGCAGGACTCTCTCTCGGAGCGACTCATGCCCGCGGACTCTCCCGTCATCGTGATCTTCGGCGCCACCGGGGGCGTGGGCGCCGCCTTGGCCCGGCGCCTCGCCGCCGACGGCGCCACCTTGGCCCTCTTCGCCCGCGGGGCCGAGCGTCTGGAGGCCCTGGGGGCCGAGCTTGGCGCGTTCGTGGTCGCCGGAGACGCCACACAGAGCGCCGAGGTCGATGCCTTCGTGAGCGCCGTCGTCGCCAAGTTTGGCCGGGTGGATGGGCTGGCGTACTGTGTGGGGTCGATCCTGCTCAAGCCCGCCCACCGCACCACCGACGCCGAGTGGCACGAGACGATGCTGTTGAACCTGCACGGCGCGTTCTACGCCATCCGCGCCGGGGCCAAGGCCATGACCCAAGGCGGGGCCATGGTGTTCTGCTCCTCGGCGGCGGCGACGGTGGGCCTGGCCAACCACGAGGCCATCGCCGCGGCGAAGGGCGGCCTGGAGGGGCTGGTGCGCGCGGCGGCGGCGAGCTACGCGCCCCGGCGCCTGCGGGTGAACGCCGTGGCCATGGGCCTGGTGAACACGCCCCTGGCGGCCAAGCTCACCAGCCACGAGCCCAGCCTCAAGGCCAGCGAGGCCATGCACCCCCTGGGGCGCATCGGCCAGCCTGAAGAGGTGGCCGAGGTGATTCGGCTCTTGTTGGGCCCCGAGACGGGCTGGGTCACGGGGCAGGTGTGGGGCGTAGACGGCGGGCTCGCCCGGGTGAGATCCACCCGGGGCTAGGCGGCTCAGCGGCCCCAGCGCTCGGCGCCCCAGCTCAGCAGGGCGACCCAGGACTCCGGCGTCTGGAGGTCGGACCAGTCGGTGATCTCGGCGTCGCACAGGGGCTGGAGCGGCGCGGCGTCGGGCACGCTGTGCAGCACCGCGACCCGGGGGCAACCGGCGGCGAGGCCCGCGCGCAGACCGGCGGCGCTGTCCTCAAAGACCACGCAGCGGGCGGCGGGCAGGCCCAGGCGCGCGGCGCCGGTGAGGTAGGGCTCGGGGTGGGGCTTGCCTTGGGAGACGTCCTCCGCGCAGACGCGGCGGGCGACGGGGATGACCTCGGCGAGGCCCAAGGCGATGAGCGCGCGGTCGGCGTAGGCCCGATCGCTGGAGGTGACGAGCGCCACGCCGCCTAAGGCTTGAGCGGCGGCGCGCACGGCCTGGGGCGCGCCGGGCACGGCGATCACCTCAGAGAACACCACCTCGACGTAGATCTCGCCCATGTGATCAGCCAGAGTGATGACCTCGGCGGGCGAGGCGACGGCGTGGGGGGGTACACCACGCGCCGCGGCGAGCGCCTCAACGGCGTCCCGGGCGATCTCCAGCCATCGGCAGCCGAAGACCTTGTGGTCGGGGAGGCCCGGGTCAGGCAGGCCCCGCGCGGCGAGGGCCCGGGTGATGACTGAGTGGCTGTGCCGCTCGGAGTCCATGAGGGTGCCGTCGAGGTCGAACAGTGCGCCCCAGGTGAGATTCATCGACATGTGCTCGCTCCGCTGCGATAATGCAGGCTCGCCTCCATACCCAGCCGGTGCGTCAATGGCATCTGACGGAACCCTCCGCGTCTCTGATCCGGGCCTGCGCCTCGCGGCCTGGGGTGTCCATCTGCTCACCGCCACGGGGGTGATCTGGGGATTGTTGGCGCTTCTGGCCGTCTTTGAGGGGCGTTATGGCGACGCTTACCTCTGGATGGGCGTGGCGATCGTCGTGGACAGCGTCGATGGCCCCTTGGCCCGGCGGGTGAAGGTGAAGGAGCGGGTGCCCGAGGTGGACGGCGCCTTGATGGACAACATCATCGACTACCTCACCTGGACCTTCGTGCCCATCGTGCTCATCTGGCACGCGGGCTGGCTGCCCGCCCCTGCGGCCCTGTTCGCGGGCTTCGCGCTCATCGGCAGCCTCTACGCCTTCGTTCACACCGACGCCAAGCAGGCCGAGAAGGGCTTCTTCCGGGGCTTCCCCTCGTACTGGAACCTGCTCGCCCTGTTCATCGACGTGGGCCTGCGGCACATGGGGCCGTGGGTGGTGGCGGGGGTGGTCACCGTGCTCGCGGCCTTGAGCGTGGCCCCGGTGCGGTTTGTGTACCCCAACCGCGTCAAGAAGCACCGCGGGGTCTTGTTCTGGGGCGCCTGGACGATGGTGCCCACGATGATCCCGCTGATCGTCCTGTACCCGAGCCCGCCGATGTGGCTCGTGGCCCTGAACCTGGTGTACCCCGTCGTCTACACGCTCTTGTCGTTTAAGCTCGACTGGGAGGACCGCCAGGAGGAGGCCCAGCGGGCGCGTGAGGCGGGGGCCGACGGCGCGGCGTGACGGCGCGGGGGGGACTGCACATTGTGATCAGGGCCGTTACCCTTGTGACCAGATCCATCACAGCTCCCCGCCTCGCCGCGCTCGTGTGGGCCTCGGCGTGGGGTCGGGTCGCCCGCAGGGGGTGGCCCGGTTCTTGCTAAGGGTGGATCTGGAGGCTCATGGCCGCTCGGTCTGCCCGCGCTCGGTTCAACTTGATCGTCGCGCTGTCCTTGGGTGGGCAGCTCCTCGCGGCGCTAGCGGTGGGCCTCGCCTTCGCGGATGTGCGCGGCGCCGCCCGGCGAGAGGCGGGGCTCAACCAGCAGCGTGTGGCCCTGAGCGCGCTCGGTGAGGCGGCCCTGGCGCTCTACACCCATGAGGCGCACACCTACATCGAGGGCGGGCCTGGGCACCTGGACCACCTCGCGGCGTCCGAGGCGCGGCTAGAGCAGGCCGTGGCCACGGTGGTCGGCCTGCCGCTGCCCGGGGAGGCCGTCGATGAGCTCAGCGCCGCGCTTCATGCGCTCAGCGCCGAGCGCAGCCACTTCGCCACGGTGGTGGCCCCGGCGGCGCGGGCGGGCAGCTTGGATAGGGCGCAGGCGACCACCGCCCACGCGGTCACCGAGAGCCTCGCCGCCCAGGCCGCCCGGCGCATCGGCGCGGCGATGGTGGCCCTAGACGGCGAGGCGGCGCGGGCCCGGGCCGAGGCCCAGCACGCCACGCGGCGGGCCCTGGTGATCTCGGCGATGGCCGTGGCCTGGGGCGCGCTGCTCGCCTGGGGCAGCGCCCGGGGGCTCTCCATGGGGCTCATCGCGCCCTTGGATGAGCTGGGGCAGGTGGCGCGGCGCCTGGGCTATGGCGAGCGGGACGCGCGGGCGGTCGAGGCCGGAGATCAAGAGGTGGCGGCCTTGGCCCGGGGCTTCAACCAGATGGCCGACCGCCTGCGCGCCGACGAGGAGGCCCGGGTGCGCGCCGAGCGCCTGGCGGCCTTGGGCGAGCTGAGCGCGGCGGTGGCCCATGAGCTGCTCAACCCGCTCACGGTGATCTTGGGCGATCCAAGGCTCAAAGAGCCAGAGCTGCGCGACGTGCGGGACGAGGCCGAGCACGCCCGGCGGGTGGTCGTGGGGCTGTTGGGCTTCGCCCGGCCCGGCGAGGAGCCCGCCACGACGGTGCGTCTGGGAGAGCTCGCCGAGCGCTGCGTGGAGCGCCTGGGGCCCACGGCCGACGCCCGCGATCAGACGCTTCGGGTGACCGGTGAGGCCCAGGAGGCGCTCATCGTGTCGCCCTCGGCCGCGCGGCAGGTGCTCGACAACCTCATCCGAAACGCCATCGAGGCCAGCCCGGCGGGGGCGGAGGTGACGGTGGAGCTGGTGCCCGGCGTGGGGGTGCGGGTGCATGACCGCGGCCCGGGGCTGCCCGAGGTGGTGCGGCGGCGGCTGTATGAGCCGTTCGTCACCGGCCGCCCCGACGGCACGGGCCTGGGCCTCGCCGTCTGCCAGCGGGTGGTGCGTAGCCTCGGCGGCACCTTACGACACGACGACCGCCCCGGCGGCGGCACCACGGCCACCTGGGTGGTGAAGGAGCGTCATGCCTGAGCGTGTGCTGTTGGTTGAAGACCGCGAGAGCCTGCGGGGCCTGCTCAGCCGGGCGCTCGTCGCCGGGCGCCTTGAGGTGGTGGCCGTGGGCGACGCCGAGACGGCGGCCGAGCGCCTTCGGGAGGAGCCCTTCGCCGTGGTGGTGAGCGACGTGCGCCTGCCCGGGGCCGACGGCGCCTCCGTGCTGCGCCTCGCCCGGGGCCTGCCCACCCCGCCGGAGGTGGTGCTGATGACCGCTTACGCTGAAGTGCCCGCCGCCGTGAGCGCCTTACGAGAGGGCGCCTATGACTACCTCGCCAAGCCCTTTGAGCCTGAAGAGCTGCTGCGGGTGGTGCGCCGCGCCGCCGAGCGCTTCGCCTTGGTGGGCCGGGCGCGTGAGCTGGAGGCCCTGCTGGATGATCGAGAGGGCGGGCTCATCGGCCGGGCGCCGTCGATGGGCAACGTGCGGCGGCTCATCGAGCGGGTGGCGCCCTTGACCGTGCCCGTGCTGCTTCGGGGAGAGAGCGGCACAGGCAAAGAGGTGGCCGCCCGGGAGCTGCACCGGCTCAGCGCGCGGGGGCCCTTCGTCGCCGTGAACTGCGGCGCCATCCCCGAGAACTTGCTGGAGAGCGAGCTGTTCGGCGTGGCCAAGGGCGCGTTCACCGGGGCGGGCGGGGACCGCGTGGGGCTCATCGAGGCGGCCTCTGGGGGCACGCTGTTTCTCGATGAGATCGGCGAGCTGCCCCTGGCGCTGCAGGTGAAGCTCAACCGGGTGCTGGAGGAGGGGGAGCTGCGCCGGGTGGGGGAGACGACGGTGCGGCCGATGTTGGCCCGGGTGATCGCCGCCACCCACCGAGACCTGGAGGCCGCCGTGCGCGACGGCAAGTTTCGGGCGGACCTCTACTTCAGGCTCAAGGTGGTGCAGATCGAGCTGCCGCCCCTGCGCGAGCGTCTGGACGATCTGCCGCTGCTCGCCGGGCGATTCTTGCGCCACGCCGCGGCGCGGTACGGCGCGAGGGCCCGGGCGCTCTCTCCCGAGGCCTTGGCGGCCCTTGAGGGCTGGGCCTGGCCGGGCAACGTGCGCGAGCTGCGCCACGCCTTGGAGCACGCCGCGGTGATGAGCGAAGACGAGGTGATCGGCCCGCTCAGCCTGCCGCCCGAGCTGCGCCGCGAGGGCTTGCCCGTGGCCGAGACGCCGACCTATCGGGACGCCGTCGAGCGCGCCGAGCTGGCCGCCGGGCGGCAGTACCTCACCCGTCTGATGCAGCAGCACCAAGGCAACGTGAGCCGGGCCGCCCCCGAGGCCGGGGTAGAGCGGGAGACCCTGCACCGGCTCCTGCGGCGCCACGGCGTAGACCCCTCGCAGTTTCGGGGTGGCGCGTGAGGCGGGCGGCGCTGGTGTTGTTGGCGGTGTTCAGCCTCTCCGCCGTGGCGGCGAGCCCGTCCGCGGTGACGGTGGGTGAGGCCGTGCGCCTGGGGCTCACCACGGGCCCCCTCGCCGGGGCGCCTGAGGCCGCGCGCCGGGCGGCGTCGGGGGAGGCCCGGGCCTACGCCGCCACCGAGGCCGATCCCGAGGTGCAGGTGCAGAGCTTCTTGCAGGAGCGCAGCGTGCAGCTCGTCGTGCCCATCGAGGCGCCCCCGGCGACCTTGGCCCGGGCGCGCGCGGCGCGGCTCTGGGTGGACGCCGCCGAGGTGCGGGCCCAGGCGGCTCAGGCGGCCTTGGGCGTGGAGATCGCGGGGATGGTGGTGAGGGTGGCCGAGGCCAGCGCCGTCGCCGCCTTACAGGTCGAGTCCGAGGGCCTCGCGCGGCGGGCCCGAGACCGGGCGCGGGCCTTGGCCGAGAGCGGCGAGGGGGACCGCGTCGAGGCGGCCTTGCTGGAGGCCGAGGCCGCGGGCGCTCTGCAGCGCGCCCTGGCCGCCGAGCGGGATCGCCGCCTGGCCGCGATGCGCCTGGAGCAGCACCTCGGCCTGCCCATCGTCGGCACGATCACCGTGACCGAGTGGCCCCAGGTGCCCGCGGCGCCGCGGGTGGATCCGGCCCTGCTCCCCGAGCTGGTGGCCGCCGAGCTCGACGCCCGCGCCGCCATCGACGCCGAGGCCGCCGCGCGCCTCGCCCGCTTGCCTACCCTCGCCGTGGGCCTCGGCCCCGGCTGGGATCACGAGACGGTGGGCCTCGCGGGCACGCTGAACCTGAGCCTGCCGCTCTACGCCCCCAGCCGCGGGGCGCGGGAGGTCGCCGGGGCCGAGGTCAGCCTCGCCGAGCAGCGTCGGGCGCTGCTCAACGCGGAGTCCGTGGCCTTGGCCTATGGCGCCGAGAGCGCCCGGGATCAGGCCGTGGCCGTCGAGGCCGCCTACGCCCAGGCGCCGCTGGACGGCGCGATGGCCGCGGTGACCTTGGCCTACACCCTCGGCGAGCTGGACCTGGGCCAGTACCTCAGCCGCCGCGACGCCGTGCTCAACGCCCAGCTCGCCGCGCTCTCTGCCCGCGCCCAGCGCGCCTTGACCGAGCTGGCCTTGTGGGAGCTCGCCGGTCAGCTCCCCCCGGAGTGGACCCCATGAACCTCGCTGTGTGGATTGTGTGCCTTCTGGGTCTGGCCCAGGCTGAAGAGGCCCGGGTGGTGCTCGGCGGGGAGACGTTTGAGTCGGCCCTGGTGGTGCCCCAGTCGGGTCCGCCGCAGATGTTCTGGCTCGATACCGCCACGAGCGCCCCGGTGGTGGCCGGGGAGGCCAACTTACGGCTCAACGGCCCGGCGGAGGTGGCGATCCCCCTCGCCGCCACCGGGCGCCCCGGCGTGTACACCGCGGAGTCTCGCCCGCCCATCGGCCACTACGCGGGCTCTCTGACCGCCCAGGCCGGGGGCTTGGCCGCGCTGTGGGCGATCGAAGATCTCGACGTTCACGAAGATCACGGCGCTGAAGACCCCGCGCACCTGCACGATGAGCACGACCTCCTGGCGAGAAGCCAAAGCAAGCTGATCATCGCTCTGATCGTGGGGCTCGTGATCGGCTTTGGCCTCGGGCGTCGGCGCGGGGCGGCGGTGGCGGCGCTCGTGGCCACGGGCCTGAGCCTGAGCCCGCGGCTGTGGGCCCATGGCGGCGAAGATCACGGCGAAGAGGGCGCCGAGCCCCTGGTTCAGCACGCCTTGAGCCTGCCCATCGAGAGCCAGCTCTTGTTGGGCCTACGCACGGCGGTGGCCGAGTGGGGCCCCGTCGGCGACACCGTGCGGGCCTACGGCGCCTTGGTGAGCGCCCCCGGCGGCGGCGCCACCCTGCGCGCCCCCGTGGCGGGTGTGCTCAGCGGCCCCGACGGCGGCGCCTTGACCCCCGGCCAGCGGGTGCGCGCCGGATCTGTGCTGGGTCGCCTCGTCGAGACCAGCGCCGTCGCCGACCGGGCCTCCGCCGCTGAAGGCCAGTCCCGGCTCAAGCTCAACGTCGCCGAGGCCAAGGCGGCCGTGGCCCTGGCCGAGCAGGACGCCGCCCGAGCGGAGCAGCTCGGCGACAGCTTGAGCGAGCGAGAGCGCCAGGTGCGCGCCCAGCGGGTGCAGCTCGCCAAGCTCGCCGTGACCGAGGCCGAGCGCGCGTTGGCCCAGGCCGGTCAAGGTGCGCAGATCCGCGCGCCGTTTGACGCCGTGATCTCCCAGGTCATCGCCCGGCCCGGGGAGCAGGTGCAGTCTGGCGATGAGATCCTGCGCCTCGTGAGCCCCGGCGTGGTCTGGGCCGAGGTCTACGTCGCCGAGTCCACGAGCCGGGCGTTGCGCCCCGGCGCCCAAGCCGAGGCCCGTCTGGCCGCGGGCGGCGGTCGTGTCGGCGCCGTCGTGCTCGATCTGGGCCAAGAGGTGAACCCCCGCACGGGCCTCACCCGCGTCACCCTGGCGCTCACCCCCACAGACGGCGCCGACGTCTCGGCCCTGCGCCCCGGCGCGGCGCTCACGGCGTATCTCATCGCCGGAGACGACGAGGAGGGCGTGCGCGCCCCGGCGGAGGCCCTGTTTGAGGCCGAGGGCCGCAGCTTTCTGTTCGTGAAGACGGCGCCCGAGGCCTTTGTGCTGCGTGAGGTCCACGTCGGCAGCCGCGGGGCCGAGACGGTAGAGGTTCACGAGGGCCTGCGCCCCGGCGAGCGTGTGGTCACCGTGGCCGTGGGCAGCCTTCGTGGCGTGGCGGGTCGCTGATGTTCTCCGCGCTCATTCGCCTCAGCCTCAACCGACGTGGCCTCACGCTCCTGCTCGCCGCGCTCTTGGTGTTCTGGGGCGGCTTAGAGGCCACACGCCTGCCCGTAGACGTCTTCCCCGACCTCAACCGCCCCACGGTCACCGTGCTCACCGAGGCCGGGGCGCGCTCCCCTGAAGAGGTGGAGCTGTGGGTGACCACGCCGATTGAGCAGGCCGTCGCCGGGGCCCCGGGCGTGGAGCGGGTGCGCAGCCAGTCCGCCGCCGGTCTGAGCGTGGTGTGGGTGGAGCTTGGGTGGGGCGAAGATCTGTGGCGGGGCCGCCAGCAGGTCACCGAGCGCCTCGACGCCGCCCGCCGGGCCTTGCCTGAAGGGCTCACGCCCACCTTGGGCCCGGTCACGTCGGTGATGGGCGAGATCTTGCTGATCGGCCTCTCCAGCGAAGACGGCGTGGTGGAGGGCCCGGCGCTGCGCACCTTGGCCGACTGGACCGTGCGCCCGCGCCTGCTCTCCATCCCCGGCGTGAGCCAGGTCACCGCCATCGGCGGCGGCGTCGAGCGCATCGAGGTGTTGGTCGCCCCAGAGCAGCTCGCCGCCCGTGGGGTCGCCCTACAAGACGTGGTGACGGCCAGCGGCGAGGCCCTGGGCAGCCTCAGCGGCGGTTATCTGGAGGGCCAAGGCCGGGAGCGGGTGGTGCGCCTGCTCGCCCAAGGAGAGCCCGAGGAGGCTCTGAGCGAGACGGTGTTGTCGCCCAGCGCGGCCCTCGGTGAGCCGCCCCTCACCCTGGGCGACGTGGCCACGGTCACCCGCGGCGTCGGCGTGATGCGCGGCGAGGCGGGCATGAACGGTCGCCGGGCGGTGGTGCTCGCCGTACAGAAGCAGCCCCAAGCCGACACGATCTCCGTCACCCGCGACATCGAGGCCGCCCTGGGCGCGCTTGGCCCCGGCTTGCCCGAGGGCGTGACGCTCACGCCGATCTTTAAGCAGGCCACGTTCATTGAGGCCGCCGTAGAGAACGTCGAGGAGGCCCTGCGCGACGGCTCGATCCTCGTGGCGATCACCCTGGCCCTGTTCTTGATGAACCTGCGCACCACGGCGATCACGCTCACCGCCATCCCGCTCTCTCTGCTCAGCGCGGTCTTGGCGCTCTCGGCCATGGGCCAGAGCCTCAACACGATGACGCTGGGCGGCCTCGCCGTGGCCATCGGTGAGCTTGTGGATGACGCCATCGTAGACGTCGAGAACGTCTTCCGCCGCCTGCGGGAGAACGCCGCCTTGCCTACGCCGCGGCCTTCGCTCACGGTGATCGCCGAGGCCAGCGGTGAGGTGCGAAACTCCATCGTCTCGTCCACGGCCCTCGTCGTGCTGGTGTTTGTGCCGCTCTTCGCCCTGCCCGGGGTAGAGGGCCGGCTGTTCGCGCCGCTGGGCCTCGCGTACATCACGGCGATCCTGGCGTCGATGTTTGTGTCGCTCACCGTGACCCCGGCGATGTGCGCGTTCTTGTTGCCCGGCATCGCCGCCAAGGCCCAAGAGCGCGGCGACTCGGCGCTGGTGCGCTGGCTCAAGGGCCTGCACCGTGAGCTGCTCACCTGGGCCTTGCCCCGGCCGGCCCAGGTGCTCGGCGGGGCGACTGTGCTGGCCGTGGTGGCGCTCCTGGCGGTGCCGTTTCTGGGCCGGGGCTTTCTGCCCACGTTTAATGAGGGCAGCGCCACGGTGAACCTGCTCGCCGCGCCGGGCACGGCCCTGGCCGAGAGCGACCGCCTGGCCACCCTCGCCGAGAACTTGGTGCTGGAGGTGCCCGAGGTGCGCTCTGTGGGCCGTCGCACGGGCCGGGCGGAGCTAGACGAGCACGCCGAGGGCGTTCATTACACCGAGCTAGACGTCGATCTCGTCGAGGGCCGCCCCCGGGCGGTGGTGCTCGCCGATCTTCGCGAGCGCCTGCGCCTTCTGCCCGGCCTCTCCACGTCCATCGGCCAGCCGATCTCCCACCGCCTCGACCACATGATCAGCGGCGTGCGGGCGGCGATCGTGCTCAAGCTCTTCGGCGACGATCTGTTGACCCTGCGGGCTGAGGCCGCTCGTTTGGCCCTGCACCTGGAGTCTGTGCCGGGTCTCGTCGATCTCCAGGTCGAGCGCCAAGAGCTCGTCCCTCAGCTTCGGGTGGAGGTCAACCGTGAGGCCGCCCGGCGCGTGGGGCTGCGGCCTCTGGAGGTGTTAGACGCCGCGGAGATCGGCCTCGCCGGGCGGGTCGTGGGCCAAGCGCGAGAGGGTCGCCGTGCGCTGGACGTCGCCGTGCGTCTCACCCCAGAGGGCCGCGACGACGCCCAGGCCGTGCGCGCCCTGCCCATTCACCTGCCCAGCGGCGAGCTGGTGCCGCTGGGCGCCGTGGCCCAGGTCGAGGAGGCCTCGGGCCCCAGCCAGATCCTGCATGAGGGGGGCCGCCGCCGCATCATCGTGAGCGCCAACGCCGCCGATCGTGACCTAGGCGCCGTCGTGGACGACGTGCTCCGCCGTGTGGAGACCTTCCCCGACCTCGCCCAAGGGGTGTATGTCGAGGTGGGGGGCCAACACGCCGCGCAGTCCGCCGCCAACCGGGCGCTGTTTTTGCTCTCAGGCCTCTCCCTGCTGGGCATGATCGCCGTGCTCTACGCCCAGCTCGGCAGCGCGGCCTTGGTGGCCCAGGTGCTCATCAACATCCCCTTGGCGCTCATCGGCGCCGTCGCCGCCTTGTGGTGGAGTGGTGCTGAGCTCTCCGTGGCCACCGTGGTCGGCTTCATCACTCTGTGCGGCGTGGCCACACGCAACACGGTCTTGATGATCACCCACTACGTTCACCTCGTCGCTGAGGAGGGCGAGCGGTTCGGCGCGGAGATGGTGGTGCGCGGCAGCTTAGAGCGCCTCGTGCCCGTGGCCATGACCGCTCTGTGCGCCGGGATGGGCCTCATCCCCTTGGCGATGGCCGAGGGCCAGCCCGGCAAAGAGATCCTCACCCCCGTCGCCCAGGTGATCTTGGGCGGACTCGTCTCCTCCACCCTGCTCGACATGCTCGTCACCCCGACGGCCTTTCTTCGGTACGGCCGCGCGGGCTTAGAGCGCCTCGTCGCCCGCCGCCACGCCCCCCCTCAGGAGCTCCTGTGACCCGACTGTTCAGCCTGATCCTTCTCTCTGCCGCCCTCGTCGCCTGTGAAGGGGAGCACGGCCACCCCCACGAGGCCCCCGCCGCGCCGACGCCCGAGGGCGCGGCCGACAAGGAGATCAGAGACAAAGAGCACGGTGACCACGACCACGGCGCCGGGGCGGCGGACCCAAGCGCGCACGCCACCTTGGGCCCCCACGGCGGCGAGGTGAAGACCTTAGGCGCGCTCAAGGCCGAGGCGCTGTTCACCCCAGCGGGGCTGATGGTGTGGGTGACCGACGCCGCCGGGGCGCCCGCGCAAGGGGTCACCGGCGAGGCCACGATACAGTCGGCGTCCGGCGTGGTCACCGCCCCCTTGGGCGTGATGTCCGACCACCTCCACGCCCCGGCCACCCTCACCCACGGCCAGGCCGCCAACGCCGTGCTCACCCTGAAGAGCGCCGCAGGCGAGGCGAAGAGCGGCTCCTGGTGGCGGCGGTGGGGCTCTCCCTGCACGATCACACGCCGATGCACGGGGGCGCCGTGGGCATGTGGGGGGCGACCCACGTCGAGATCGTGCGTGAAGACGGCGCCCTGCGGTTCTACGTGAGCGACGCCCGCCGCGCGCCGATCACCGCCGGGGTGAGCGGGACGGCCGTGCTCGGCGCCGATCGCCTGCCCCTGACGTTTGATCCAGCGACCGGCATGCTCTCCACCGCGGCGCCCGGGGGCACAAAGGGCCAGGCGGTGACGTTAGAGGCCACGGTGCAGGGCGAGACCTTCACTCTGACGTTCCAGCCGGGGTGAGGGCGCGCCGTCGCGCGGGCCGCGGATCACCGCTTGGGATTGTTCGACGCAGCCCGAGCTGCTGCTCACCGTGCAGCGCGCGCTGACGGAGTGCTGGGCGCGGCTCACGCCCGGTGAGCGCGCGCTCTTGGTGCAGGG
>JADKFE010000095.1 GCA_016717595.1 Deltaproteobacteria bacterium
CTGCGTTTTCACGCGCTGCTACCAAAAGTTGTTACCAACCCCTTTCTCAGCGCCCGCGCCGCCCGTCGCCCGATTGCTCCGACCCCCTCGGTAGCCAGAGCAGCCCCACGCCGGGGTGAGGCGGAAAGACGCTCTCAGCGGCGGTCATCCACTCGCTGATGCTCGCCACTTGCGCCCGTCCAAAGGACCGCGTGATCACGCCGCGCCCGTCGAGCTTCACCCGCTGAATCCCAAGGATCTTCGCCGCGACGGTGCTCGTGACCGGCAGCTCAGGCACGAGCATCACGAGCGCCCGCAGCCCGGCGACCACCAGCGCGGTCAAGGCCGTGAGCCCGTCGTCCTCGTCTTCTCCCCGCCGCTTCTTGGCCTGCGGCCCCTTGGCGCGGGAGCCCTCCAGGCGCTCGACGGCGCCCAACACGCCCTCCATCGTGAGTCCAGCACCGGCCAGCGCCGTGAGCGCCTGCTCAACCTTGGTGAGCCGGTCGCCGAGCCCGTCGAGCCGCCCCAGCACCGCCTCCAGCTCACTCGGCGGCGTGCCCTTGAGCCCGGCCTCTTCGCCACCGACACCTCCAGCCCGCTCGGAACCCTCCTCGCGCAAGACCGCCTCCAGGGCCTCCTTTCGCCACCAGCGAGCCCCGCAGGGCTGTCCCCCGGTCACCGCTCGTGCAGGCGTAGTACCGCCGTGGCGGCCCTGTTCGCGCGCTGGTCAGCCCGCTGGCGCATCGTGGAGCCGCAGCGCCCGCAGCGCACCCTCCGGGCGACGGTGGCGACGTAAGGTTGCGTGAGATCCGGCGCGTGCTTCTCGGCTTTTGACGCCGATCTCTCGGAGAAGACCACGACGGCGGCGTCGGGTCATGAGCTTGTCAGGTCGTGTGTGGCTCGACCCGCGCCGAGCCGCGCCAGAGGCCGCCCCCGGCGCATCGTCGCCACCCGGCCCGTAAGGTTGTGTGAGCCTCGACCCGCCGATTCGGCCCTTCGTGACCCCACTTCCGCCGTTCACCGCCTCCCCGTAAGGTTTTGTGAGCCTTGCCGCGCGGATCGCGGCCTTTGAGGCCGACCATTCCCCGCCGTCGCCGTTCGTCGCCGCGCCGTCGCCGCCCACCCCGTAAGGTTGTGTGAGCCTCAGCCCGCCGATTCGGCCCGTCGTACCCACACTCCCGCCGTTCACCGTCACCGCGCCGTCGCTGCCCACTCCGCAAGGTTGTGTGAGCTTCGCCGCGCGGATCCCGGCCTCCGAGGCCGCACATGGCGCGCCGTCGCCGTTCGTCGCCGCGCCGTCGCCACCTGAGCAGCAAGGTTGTGTGAGCCTCTCCCTGCTGATTCGGCCCTTCGCACCTCCACTCCTGCCGTTCGTCGCCGCGCCATCGCCGCCGCCCGAGCCGCAAGGTTGTGTGAGCCCCACCACGCGGATCCCAGCCTCCAAGGCCGAACACCCCCCGCCGTCGCCGCTCGCCGCCGTATCACCGCCCACCCCACCATCCGCCGCCCCCAGCCTCGGCCACCCCGGCACCAGCCGCGCGTAGGCCATCGTCGCCAGCGCCCGGCGCACGTCCTGGGCCGTCCAGCGACGCCCACGCCGATGCACCCCCCGGCCTCGCAGGGCCGCGGCGACCGCCCGCGCGTCGTTGTTGAGGGCTAGGGCGAAGCGCGCCAGCGTGCGCAGCGTCGCCACCTCGCGCCGGTCACCCAACGCGAGCCGCGTGCGGGGCCGCCCACCCACGAGCACCCGCTCCAGCACGAGCCCGTAGGGGGCTCGACCTCCCGCGCGCAGGCCCGACGCCCGCGCCTGGCGTTGGCCCTCGGCCCTCAGCCGAGCGGCCTGTCCTCCCCTGTCCCTCGCCATCGTGGCCCCTCCCCTGAAGTCGGCTCCTTCGCCAAGCTCAAGGCAAGACCACCACCCCAAAGGCCATCTTGACGGCTGCTGTATGGATCGGGGCACAGCGCCGGGGGGCAGCAGGGCCCGCCGACGTTCAACCGGAGGCACCCGCCATGCACGTCAACCCCAACGCCGTCACCATCCACGCCGTCAACTTCTGGACGGTCAAAGACCGCCGCCCCAAGGCGTTCACCGGCTCGCCCCTCGCGCTGATCGGGCAGCACCGGGCCTGGCACGACAAGAAGGACGCGCCGTGCTTCTCGACGGTCACCTACCGTGAGGGCGCGCCACCGCGGCACAGACGGCGTAGAGACGCTCACGGCGCTGGTGCTCGACTTCGACCACCTCACCGCCGGTCAGGCCGGGCTGGTGTTCGAGCGCGCAGTCCGCTCCGTGGGCGTTCATCGCCTACAGCTGCTACAGCCACGATCCCAGCGCCGAGACCGGCTGGTGTTTTCGGCTGATGCTGTTCGTGGACCGCCCTGGCCGCGGCCGAGTACCCGGCGCTGTGGCGCGTGGTGAACGATCGTCTGGGCGGCTTCGCCGACACGCACGCCCGCGACGTGGCGCGGCTGTGGCACAAGCCGTCCTGCCGCTACGACACCCCAGAGGAGGCGCGTCTGTTCCTCGTCCACCAAGGAGAGGCCCTGAACGTGGACGAGCTGCTCGCCGAGGCAGGCGCGACCCTGGAGCGCGGCACCCCCCCGTGCCCGCCGCGATCCGCAAGCTCGCCGCGCCGAAGCCCATCCCCGAGGGCAAACGAAACGACACGCTCACGCGCCTGGGCGCCTCGCTGCGCGCGAAGGGGCTCGACGAGGGGCCCTCGCCGCCGCGCTCCTCGACGAGAACACCCGCCGCTGCACGCCGCCCCTGGCCGATGCGGAGGTCCACAAGATCGCCTGGAGCGTGGCCCGCTACACCCCGACCAACCCGCTGCTCCGATTCAACCTCACCGATTGGGGCAACGCCGAGCGCCTCGTCCACACCCACGGCGACAATCTGCGCTATCTGAGCCCGCAGGGCCGCTGGCTGCGCTGGGAGGGCGGGCGTTGGCGCAACAGTGGACCAGAGCGCGCTTCTGCCGATGGCGCTCCAGTCCAGCCGGGCGACGTTTGACGCCGCGAAGGAGACTCCCCGACCCCGACCACCGCGAGCGGATCACACGGCACACGCTGCGCTCGGAGGCGCTGCCGAGGCTGCGCGCCATGACCCAGCTCAGCGCGAGCCTGCTCCCCATCGACGCCGACCAGCTCGACCGCGACCCGATGCGCCTCACCGTCGAGAACGGCACCCTGGACCTGCGCAGCGGCGCGCTCAACGAGCACAGTCGCGGCGACTTCATCACCCGCAAGCTCGGCGTCACCTACGACAAGGCGGCGACCTGCCCCCGCTGGGAGGCGTTCTTGGCGCGCGCGTTCGGCGGCGACGCGGCGCTCATGCAGTTTGTGCAGCGCGCCGTGGGCTACACCCTGACCGGCGAGACGACGGAGCAGGCGCTCCTGGTGCTCAAGGGCGCGGGGGCGAACGGCAAGAGCACCTTCCTCTCTGTGCTGCGTGCGCTGCTCGGTGAGTACGCCCTCGCCGCCGACTTCGCGAGCTTCCTCGCCGGTCCCACGAGCATCCGTAACGATCTCGCGCGGCTCTCCGGCGCCCGGCTGGTGAGCGCGTCGGAGCCCGAGCGCGGGCGCCCCTTGGCCGGAGCCTCGTCAAGCAGCTCACGGGGGAGGATCCCGTCACTGCGCGGTTCTTGTTCGGGGAGTTCTTCGAGTTTGTGCCGAACTTCAAGCTCTGGCTCTGCGTGAACAGACTCCCGCAGATCACCAGCGACGACGCGGCCTTGTGGCGGCGCCTCCGCGTGGTGCCGTTTGATCACGTCGTCCCCGAGGACGAGCGGGATCCGCACCTCCTCGCCAAGCTCCGCGACGAGCTGCCGGGCATCCTGGCCTGGGCGGTGCGCGGCTGCCTCGACTGGCAGCGACACGGTCTGGGCCAGCCCCGCGCCGTGGCTGAGGCGACCTTGGCCTGGCGCGAGGGCGCGGACACGGTGACGGCCTTCGTCGGCGAGGTCTGCGAGACCCGACCCGACGTGCGCATCGACAGCGGCGCGCTCTACGCGGCGTACCTGCGCTGGTGCGAGGACTGTGCGGAGACGCCGCTGGGCGCGTCGGCGTTCGGGATGCGGCTCAGCGGCCTGGGCTTTCAGCGGGTGAAGGGCGCGCAGGGTCGTCGCCGCTGGGCGGGGGTGAACGTCGTCGAGCGGGCCGAGGTGGCCGAGGATGAGCTGGTGGCCAAGGAGGAGCCGGTGGCCGAGGTGGCCGAGGTGGCCGAGGTGGCCGAGGTGGCGCGCGGGACGAACTGGGGGGCGCGCGCGCTCGGGATCGTTCCGCTGACCGAGCACCGCTCGCCCGATCCTGAGTGGGGCGATGAGGCCGAGTACGAGACTGAGGCGCGCTACGACGCGGATGAGCGCCGACGATGAGCTGGTCCTCGACCGCCGCACGCCGTTGGAGCGACCTGGCGCGAGCCTCTAGGCGCCTGGGCCGTCCTGGCCTCCGCTGCGAGTCGTAGCGCCGCACCACCATCCCGGCCTTCTCCTTCGCGTGGAGGCTGGGCCTCCTCAAAGGGCGTGCCTCAGCATAAACCATGTCGATCGACCGCGCGGAGGGTCACCTTCGCGGCGAGCGGCGGGATCGCGGGAGACACGCCGCTAGGATCACCTCGACGTGCCGATCCTGGGGGCTTCTCTGCCGGTGAACGGCGTGAGCTCCCCAGCCCGCAGACGAGCCTGATGTCACCCCTGAGCCGAGTTTTCGGCCTCAGCGTGGCCTCCGGCGCCGTTTCTCTACGCTCGCCGTGGTAATCTGACCTCCCCAGGCGTCGCTGGGCGGGTGGTCTCCCAGCAATGAGCTGCCATCCTTCGGCGCCTGGGGAGCACATGCTGAAAATTATTGAGAATCTTCAGCACACTGGCCGGGGTTGAGGCCATGAGAGGGTGCGCGCGACGATGGGGGGCTGAGCGGCTGCGGCAGGTTGGCGCGAGAGCTCGGTGGCTTGGGCGTAGCGGAGGCCGTTCGCGGCGTCATCACCGCCGCGCGAGCGGAGTTGGCGTTCGCCTCATGGCGATCTGCTCGTCGAGTCCCCATTGGCCATGACCTCACCTAGGAGATCGTGGTGCTGGCGAAGAACGGCCTGCTCGACCGCGCCGACCTAGCTCGCCCCCCGCTCGGCGTCACCTCCTCCGTGAGCGTGCTCCTGGCCACGGCCTCCCCGGCCACCGATCGGTATAAACGAGAAGATCAAGGGGCTAGACGCCCCAACGGTGTAGGCCGTCCGGTATGACAGCCCTTCGCCGCCCCGTGACGCCGCTTCCCGACGTGTCGCCCAGCGGCGCGTGCGATCCAGCGGCCACCTCGGCCACCGACGCGGCCTCTCCAGGCAGCCATGAGGTTGTGGCCTCGTTCATCCGTATCAGGCCCCACAACCCCACCTCGCGCGACGGGCCGCTGGCCTTCGACAAGGAGAACGTCGCCCACACACCCCAACGCCCTCGCCACGCTCCAGCAGCTCTCCCAGCACACGGAGCTACCGCTTAGGCGGCTCGCGACCACCGCCCCGGCGCACAAGGAAAACTGACACCAGGGGGTGTCACACCTCGGCGCGGATTCGAGGTCCAGGTGTGACAGATCGAAGCGGTCTTGGCCCCTCACAGCGAGCGCAGCAGCGCCGGGGACGTGCCCCGATGGACGCGGCGCAGGGGCGATCCCCGGTGGTCAAGGCTCAGAACGTCGCCGAGCTGCCTCTGAGCGGCACGGATCTTGCTTTGGCAAATTTTAACTTGGCGAGGATGGGTGCTTTATGGGGAAACTTCAGACCGCCGCGCAAACCACCACACCGCAGCAGGACCAAGAGGCGCCGACCACGGCCTCCGGCGAGCTGACCGGGCTCCAGGCGGAGCTGATGCGCGCCCAGCAGCTCGCGGGCGCGGGCAACGCCTACGTTCAGGACCAGCTCAACCAGCAAGCGGCGGCGTCCGTCGAGGCCGTTCAGGCGGCCACCGCCGAGGCCGTCGAGGTGACGCAGAGCCCCGAGGCCGACCTCACCGACGTAGAGCAGGCCATCGAGGAGGTCGAGGTCGCCGTTGAAGGGGCTGAGGAGGGCGGCGGCATCACCACTGAGGCGCCCCCGGCGGATCCCGGCGACGGCGAGGCCACCCCTGAGCTGGCCGCTGGCCCCGACGTTGCGGCGGCGCCCGCACCGGAGGCCGCCCCCGCCGAGGAGGCCGCCGCCCCCGCCCAAGACATCCGGACCCAAACGGCGAAGGAGTTCAGCCAGGTCTATCGGTCCACGAGCGCGGCGGAGACCGACGCTTGGCTCGACGCCTTGGCCGCGCGTGAGGCCGGTGAGCCCGCGCTGGCCGGGCTCGCGGCGGAGCTGCGGGCCTGGGTCGCGGAGAAGCGCGCGGCGAAGGCGGCGAGTGAGGCGGCCACCCCGGCCACCACCGAGGTCGCGGCACCTGAAGCGGCCACGCCAGCGGCGCCAGTCGAGGAGCCTGGGGCCTCTGGGCGATCCTGGCCGGGATCAAGGACGTGATGAGCGCGGCCTGGGAGGGCCTCAAGAGCATCCCCGCGCGGATCAGCTCGTGGTGGTCGGCGCTCTGGGCGGAGGAGTCCACCGAGCAAGCCGGGCAGTCGGGGGATGCCCAGCTCGGCGCCCAAGGCCAGGGGGCAGCCGCGAAGGACGCCGCCGCGAAGGACGACAGCGGAGCGAGCCCCGACACCTACCCCGCGAGGACCGAGACGGGCTGGATGGTCGTCCGAGACGCCAACGCCATCCTCCGCCAAGGTGGGGACTTCAAGGCGGTGACGCCCGCGCGCACCCTGCCCTTGGGCGCCAGCGTGCGCGTGATTCAGGGCTCAGGGCCGAGCGGCACGCTCTATGTCCAGGTCGAGACCGCGCCCGGCGCCGCCGAGCCCATCCTCGCCAGCGACAACCTCTGGACCGCCAAGGGCAACCTCGGCCACGGCGGCGCCGACCACAAGCTCGGCAACGAGGCCAAAGACGAGGCCGACAAGTCCTCCGCCGACACCGTGCGCGACAAGCTCCCACCGGGCCGCAACCCCGGCGCGAGCCCCTACACCTGGAGCTACGGCTCTGACTTCGCCACGACCCTGGAGGGCGTCGCGATCAAGTCCTCGCTCTTGGACAAGGTGATCCGTATGGCCGAGTGGGCCATCGCGAACGACATGGTGACCGGCAACATCGAGCTGGGCAGCGGTATGCGCTCCCCTGCGACCGCCCATCAGTGGGCGACGGCTTACCAGATCCAGTTTGGCGGCGACGTGACCCAGAAGGCCCTGGAGGCGCTCCCAGGCGGCAAGGACATGGACGGCAACCTATGGTGGAAGGAGGGATGGACGATGGAGGACGCGAAGCGGCAGGCGAACCGAGGTTCGAAGCTCGGACGCCATCGCCGCGCCTGGCTACCCCAAGGGCGACCCGCGCCGCGCGCCGCTGAACGACCGCAGCCCCGTGTCCAATCACTGCGGCGGCGAGGCCATCGACGTGACCTTCCACTGGCGCAGGAAGGGCAAAGACGCCTCAACGAACGACAGCCACGAGTGGGGCTGGCCCGAGATCTACGCCCTCTATGGGCTGAAACGTCCGGTGAAGTCCGAGCATTGGCATGTGGAGGAGTCGAGCAAGGCCCTCGACGCCGAGGCGAGCGCCGACTGAGCGCCCGGCCTCAGAAGCCCACGGTGATCCCGAAGTACCCCTCAAGCTCCTTGATGAACGGCCTGCTGTCACCAGCGGGATAGGGGCGCTCGTAGTCGCCGCTCGCCACGTTTGGGGACGGGACCACCAGGGGCTCCCGCCCTTGCTCCGCGTAGATCCAGCCGTAGTCCCCTTGAGGGAGGCCAGCGAGGTCGAGGGAGCCGAGCTTCTCCAGCTCTGCGTCGTACACCGTGGTCGAGCCGTAGGGGGGGCGCACGCTGTCCGTGAAGATGCCGTGCTTCATCAGCTCGCTCCGCATCCGGTCATACAGCAGCGCGTGTTGAAGCATGGAGACCGTCTCCTGCGTGCCGTACTGCAACGCCAGCCGCCAAGGCTTCGCCGCGGGCGTCGGGGCGTCGGGCGCGGCGTCGGTCTGGGGGGGCTTGGCTGCTGGGGGCGCCTCGGCGGCGGCCTCGGGCGTGGAGGGCTCGGCGGGGGGTGAGGCGCCGCCGCAGGCAAAGAGGGCGAAGGTCATTAGAAGCATCGGCTAGGGCTCCAAAGAGGAGAGGCAGGGCCAAGGCTACAACGCGGGGCGGCGGGGTGCAACGCTG
>JADKFE010000096.1 GCA_016717595.1 Deltaproteobacteria bacterium
GCTCACGCCGATCCCCCAGCTCGACGGCCTGATCGCTTGGCTGGGGGCGAAGTATGACTTCTCCGTCCTGCAGCACATGGAAGACCTCCCGTTGCTCACGAGCATCGAGCCCGCCATCCCCGAGCCCGGCTGTGACCGGCTCATCGCGCCCGACGCTGGCGCGGCGGCCTACCTGCGGCTCTACCGCAGACACCTCCATGATCGTGCGGAGGCCGCCAAATGAAGCCCTCCCTCGCCGCCGATGAGCCCCTGGCCCGTCTGCTCCTCGCCGCGGAGTCCGAGCTCGCCCAAAAAGGCTTTCACGCGGCGTCGCTGAACGACATCCTCAAGGCGGCTGAGGTCTCCAAAGGGAGCTTCTACCACCACTTTGAGGACAAGGAGGCGCTGTTTGTCGCCGTCATTCGCGCGGGCCTGGCGGATCTGCCCGCCGAGCCCCTGCGCCTCCACGGCAAAGACCTCCGCGCCGCGCTCACCCAGAGCGCCGAGCACCTCATGGCCTGGAGCCTCGGCCACTCAAGCTTCATCCCCCTCTGCGAGACCTTCTACGGCCTCCAAGGGGAGGGGCGCTGGCCCAAGGTCCAGGCGCTGTGGGCCGAGGCCGAGGCCCTCGTCGTCGAGGAGCTCACCCAGGCCCAGGCCCGAGGGCTGGTTCGTGACGACCTCCCCGCGCCGCTCCTCGCGAACCTGTTCGTGACCCTGAGCGCCAGCCTCGACCGCGCCATGCTCAGCCAACCCCCAGAGGTCTGGGCGGACGAGGCCGAGATCCAGCGCTGGGTGCAGCGGATGGTCGACCTCTGGACGCGCCTGCTCGCCCCCTGATCCGCCCGCTGGAGAACCCCTCTCGTGCTCACGCTTCGCCTCAAGAACGGCCACGACCACCGCGCCCGCCAAGGTCACCTCTGGATCTTCTCAAACGAGCTTGACCACGACGTCGCCAGCCTGCCCCCCGGCGCCGCCGTCGAGCTGCGGGACTCCCGGGGCGGCTTCATCGGCCGGGGCTACGCCAACCCGCGCTCGCTCATCTCGGTGCGGCTCTTGAGCCACCGCCCAGACGCGGATCCCGACGGCGTCGCGCTCTACCGGGACGCCCTGCTCAAGGCCCGGGCCTACCGCCAGCGGGTGCTGCCCGGTCGCCGGTCGATGCGCTGGATCGCCGCCGAGGCCGACGGCCTGCCGGGCCTGGTGATCGACGGCTACGAGGACGTGCTGGCCGTGCAGGTGAGCACCTTGGGCTTAGAGTCCCGCTTAGAGCTTCTCCAGCAGGCCATCGTTGAGGTCTTCGCCCCCAAAGGCGCGGTCTTACGCAACGACAGCGGCGCCCGAGAGCTAGAGGGCCTAGAGCGGTATCGCCGCCTGTGGTTCGGTGAGGTCGCGGGGCAGACGCCCTTTGAGGAGAACGGCGTCAAGCTCGTCGCGGATGTGCTCGACGGGCAGAAGACGGGCTTCTTTTTTGATCAGGCCGACAACCGCGCCTACGCCACGCGCCTCGCCGCGGGGGCGCGGGTGCTCGACGTGTACGCGAACACCGGGGCCTGGGCCTTGGGGGCGCTGCGCCACGGCGCGGTCTCGGCCACGACGATTGAGGTGAACCGCGAGACCTGCGCGCTGATCGAGGAGTCCGCCCGGCGAAACGACGTGGCCGAGCGCCTCACCGTGGTCTGCCAAGACGCCCGAGAGGCCATGGACGCCCTGCGCGCCAAAGGGGCCCGGTTTGACGCGGTGTACCTCGACCCCCCGGCCTTCGCCAAGACCAAAAAGAAGGCCGCCGTGGCGCTCAAGGCCTACCGCGACGTGAACCAGCAGGCGATGGACCTCCTGCCCCCCGGCGGCCTCTTGTTCACCTCGTCGTGCTCGCACCATGTGCAAGAGGACCGCTTCTTGGAGGCCGTCCTCGACGCCGCCCGCCGCGCCCGCCGCACCCTGCGGATGTTCCGCCGGGGCGAACAGGCGCCCGATCACCCCGTCAACCCGCTCTTGCCCGAGACCCGCTACCTCAAGCACCTCGCGTTTGAGGTCTCCTGAGCCATGGGCGTCTTGGGCGTGGTGTTGGCCGGGGGGCTCAGCCGACGGTTCGGCGAAGACAAGGCCCTGGCGTTGGTGGACGGGGTGCCCATGGCCCTTCGGGTGGCCGAGGCCATGCGCGCCGCCGGGCTTCACGTCGTCTTGGCGGCGCCGGATGACCGACTCGCCTGCTTGGGCCTGCCGCTGTTGATCGAGCCTGACGACGGCCCTCGGCACCCGCTGCGGGGCCTGTGGGCGGCGCTCGGTGAGGCTGAAGAGGTGCTCTGCGCGCCGTGTGACCTCCCCTGGCTGCCCGCCGAGGCGATCTTGGCCTTGTTGGAGGGCCCCGCGCCCACGGTTGGCTTTGATGGAGAGCGGGTTCACCCCCTGCTCACCCGGCGCCGGTCCGCCGATCGCCCCGCCGTCGAGGCCCTCTGGCGCCAAGGTGCGCCCGCGAGGGCGTTGGCTGAGGACGCCCGCAGGGTGCTCCTGCGCGCCCTCTGGCTACAAAACGTGAACACCCGGGCCGCCCTTGACCCCCAGCGCGGCGGGCTTTGATATCCTTCCGGCATCGGAGGTCTCATGGGTCACACGGATCATCACGCCAAGGCGGGGCAGCGCGCCGCCAAGGTTGAGGTCGTCATCGTCTCCACCAGCCGCCACGCGGGCTCGGACCGCTCGGGCCCGGCGCTGATTGAGGGGCTCAAGGGCGCGGGGCACCACGTCAGCGGCCCGTCGATCCTGCCTGATGACGGCGGAAAGATCGCCGCCAAGGTGAAAGAGCTCGCCGCCGGGGGCCAGGCCGAGGTGGTCATCCTCAGCGGCGGCACGGGGCTCTCCCGCCGCGACGGCACCTTTGAGGCCGTCTCCGCCTTGTTCACCCGGGTGATCCCTGGCTTTGGTGAGCTGTTCCGGATGTTGTCGTTCCAAGAGATCGGCGCGGCGGCCATGCTCAGCCGGGCGACGGCGGGCCTCGTCGGTGAGCTGCTCGTCTTCGTGATCCCCGGCTCCCCCGCGGCCTGCGAGCTGGCGCTCAAGAAGCTCATCCTCCCCGAGCTTCCACACCTCTTGTGGGAGCTGGGCAAAGAGCCCGCCGCGGACACAAGCGGTGGTGCCGAGTCCACCGCCATTCAAGCTGCCCCCGAGGCCGAGGCCGAGCCCGCCGCCGAGGCCCCCGAGGGCCGTGTGAGCGCGCGGCAGATCCTCGGCGAGAAGCCTGAAGAGGACGACACGCCCCCGGTCGGCTGGCTCAAGACCCTCGCAGACTGGGGCGTGGAGCTGCGGTTTGATCTGCGCGAGGAGCTCCCCGAGGGCCTCGCCCGGCTGGCCCCGGCCTTGGACGTGCTCCAGTCCGCAGGCGAGCAGGCCACCTTAGAGCTCGGCGGCGAGCGCTACACGGCCTTTGGGTTCCCCGACCTGCGCCGGGCCACGTCCAAGGTGCTCCTGATCGGCCAAGGCGCGCCTTATGGTGAGATCATCGCCCTGCACCGCCAGCCCAAGCCCGTGGGTGTTCACCGCGACGGCGGCGGCAAGCTCGTCTCGACGGGCCGCCTGAGCCGCACCTCCATCGAGGTCACCGGGCAAGACTACCCCAGCGACGGCCGCCTCTTCGCGACGGACGCCGAGACGCTCTACGTGCGCGAAGGCGACACCGTCTGGGCCTGGGACGGCCGCCAGCGCCGCCGCGAGGGCAGCGTCGGCAGCGCCTTGGCGAGCCTGCTGTTGCGCTGGTCGCAGCGTTAGGCCCGCGCCGCCGCCTCCTCCACCCAAGAGGCTGGCTACGCGGCTGGGGTTGAGCGCGCCCCTGGCCGCCGCGCGGGCGCCCCGGCGCCTGCGCTTGAGCACCTGAGCCGACCAAGGCCCAAGAGGCGCGTTGCCGCCGCGAAAGCTCGACCCGTGCTGTGGTGTGGCGAAGAACCGTCCTGCCTCAAGCTTGTCTTGGTGCTCGGCAGCACGGGCGCCGCCAGCAGGCAGCCTGCGTCGTCGCTCCCGGGCCCACGCGAAGCCTCGCTCAGGCCGAGGCGCTTGACCACCGCCGCCGGGGACTCGCCGCCGCCAAGGCACTCGGCGAGCACCTCTTTGGCCTGTTTGCTGCTGATCTCGCCCTTGGTGACGAGGTTCACCAAGGCCGCGAGGCCCGCGGGGTTGAGGCTCAGGGTGCTGAGGGCGGCGCCCTTCGCCGCGGGCAGGAGGTCGTTCACCACGGTGTTCGCGGCGGCGGCCGGGGCGGCTCCTTCAGCGATGGCGGCCTCCACGAAGGCCAAGGCCGCGGCGTCCTCGTCGAGCACGCGGGCCACCGTCGGCGCCACGCCCAGGCGTTTGGTGAGGGCCTCGGCCGCGGGGCTCAGGCTGAGCGCGCTGGGTTTGACGGGCTCGGGCTTGGCGGGCTCGGGCTTCTTCGCGGCCGGCGCCGGAGCCGGCTGGGCCTTCGCCCAAGAGTCCTTCAGCGAGATGATGCGGTTGAAGACCAAGGCCTCAGGGCGCGAGTCTTTGGGATCGGCCCAGAAGTAGCCCTGGCGCTCGAACTGCAGGCGGGCGTCTGGGGGCATCGTCGCCGCGGCGGGCTCCACGAGGGCGCCGCGCACGATCTCTAAGGAGTCGGGGTTGAGCGCCTCGGCGTAGCTCTCGGCGGCGTCGGGATCCTCGACGCGGAACAGGCGGCTGTAGAGGCGAAGCTCGGCGGGCACGGCGTGGGCGGCGCTCACCCAGTGGATCGTGCCTTTGACCTTGCGGTCGGCGGCGGCGCTGCCGGAGCGGGTGTCGAGATCCACCGAGCAGCGCAGCTCGACCACCTCGCCGGAGTCGTCCTTCACCACGTCATCACAGCGGATGATGTAGGCGTGGCGCAGGCGCACCTCACCGCCCGGGGCGAGGCGGTGCCAGCCTTTTGGCGGGGTGAGGGCGAAGTCGTCGCGCTCGATGAAGAGGCTCCCCGAGAACGGCAGGGCCCGGCTGCCCTCTTTGGGCACGTCGTGGGGCCAGAGCGCGGCGTCGAGCTCCTCCACCTGGCCCTCGGGCCAGTTGGTGAGGGTGACCTTGAGGGGCCGCGCCACGGCGAGCAGGCGGGGGGCGCGGGTGTTCAGATCATCGCGGATGCAGGACTCAAAGAGCTCCACGGACACCGTCGAGTTGGCCTTGGCCACGCCGATGCGCTCGGCGAACTCGCGGATGGACTCGGCGGTGACGCCCCGGCGGCGCAAGCCGGCGATGGTGGGCATCCGGGGGTCGTCCCAGCCGGAGACCTGGCCCTCTTTGACCAAGGCGAGGAGCTTTCGTTTGCTCATCACGGTGTAGCTCAGGCGCAGGCGGGCGAACTCGATCTGCTGGGGGTGGTGAACCCCGTCGAGGTTGTCCAAGAACCAGTCGTAGAGCTCGCGGTTGTTCTCAAACTCTAAGGTGCAGATCGAGTGGGTGATGCCCTCGACGCTGTCCGAGAGGCAATGGGCGAAGTCGTAGAGCGGGTAGACGCAGAACTGGTCGCCGGTGCGGTGGTGGTGGGCGTGGCGGATACGCACCATGGGCAGGTCACGCATCTTCATGTTGGCGTGGCCCATGTCGATCTTGGCCCGCAGGGTGCAGTGGCCGTCGGGCAGCTCACCGGCGCACATCTGGCGGAAGAGGCGGAGGTTGTCCTGGGGCGCCGTGTCGCGCCAGGGCGAGGGGGTGCCGGGCTCGGTCACCGTGCCGCGGGTGGCGCGCATCTCCTCCTCAGTCTGGAAGCAGACGTAGGCTTTGCCCTTGAGGATGAGCTCCTCGGCGTAGCTGAACATGCGGCCGAAGTAGTCCGAGGCGAAGTAGAAGTGTTCGCCCCAGTCAAAGCCCAGCCAGCGCACGTCCTCCTGGATGGACTCGACGTACTCCACGTCCTCTTTGGTGGGGTTGGTGTCGTCCATGCGCAGGTGACAGCGGCCGCCGTACTCCTTCGCGAGGCCGAAGTTGAGGCAGATCGACTTCGCGTGGCCGATGTGCAGGTAGCCGTTCGGCTCGGGAGGAAAGCGGGTGACGACCTGGCCGCCCCACTTCCCGCTGCGGTTGTCCTGGTCGATGATGGCGCGGATGAAGTGGACGCTCTCGGGGGCGGCGGGGCGATCGGTGGACACAGGAGCCTCATGTTGCAGGACAGCAGCGCACAGCACTACGACGCAGAGCACTAGCTGGGGCGAGGACCGCGCGCAAGCGCGACAGGCACGGACGGTGGGTTATTTCGGGCGGATGCAGTGGACCCCCGCCCGCGCTTTGACGGCCACCATGTTCGGCCTGAGCGCCTCGCTCCTCCTCTTCGAGCTCGCGTTGACCCGCGTGTTCGGCGTCGTGCTCTTCGCCTCGTTTGCCCATCTGGCGCTGAGCCTCGCGATGTTGGGCATCAGCCTGGGCGCCGTCGTGCAGCAGCTCCGCCCCCAGTGGATGCCTGAGGAGGGCTTAGAGCGCCGCCTGGGCTGGGTGAGCCTCGCCCAGGGCCTCGCCTGCGCCTTGGGTGCGGTCTGCGCGCTTCATTTCCCCGTCGTGGGCCAGTTCGCCGAGCCCCCGGGCGACTTCGCCGAGCGCAGCCAGGTGGCCTGGGAGCTCGTGAGCGGGCCGTGGCTCGCCGCCCTGATGGTGCCGCTCACCCTGCCCTTCGCCTTCGCGGGCCTGGCCTTCGCCGCCGCCTTTCATCGCCGCCGGGAGCGCATCGGCGCCTTGTACGGCGCGGATCTCATCGGCGGGGCCGTGGGCGCCTTGGCCTTCATCCCCCTCTTGGAGCGCCTGAGCGCCCCGGATCTCGCGTTCGTGTCCATGGCCATCGCCTCGGCGAGCGCCTTGGGCCTGTTCGTCGCCACGTCCACCCGCCCCGGCGTGTGGGTGAGCGGGGTGAGCCTGCTCGCGGCCTTGGGCCTGAGCGTCGCGGCCACACGCGGCGACGTGCTCAAGGTGGTCTACGCCGCGGGCTACAGCGAAGAGAACGTGACCTGGGTTCGCTGGACGCCGCTCACCCGCATCGCGATTCACGAGGACGCCCGGGGCACCTACGCGCTCCTGGACAACACTTCAGCCTCGCAGGTGGTGCGTACGCTTGATGAGCGTGAGCGCCTCACCCGCGAGGTCAACCGGGCGCTGGTCTACCGCCTCAAGTCGCCTCCGGGCAAGGTGGCGATCCTCGCGGCGAGCGCCGGGCCCGAGGTCGCCGTCGCCCAGCGCTACGGCTTCACCGACATCGACGCCATCGACATCGCCGCCATCGGCGACGCCGTCTACGAGCTGTTCCCCGACGATCGCGCCAACCCCTACCGCCAAGAGGGCACCCGCCGCGTGGTGGCCGATGGCCGCTCGGCGATCCTGCACGCGACGGGGCAATACGACATCATCCAGATGGTGCACGCGAACCTGCACTCCTCCGCCGGGCTCATGTCGAACGCCTGGTCGCCCTCGCTCTTGGAGTCCAAAGAGGCCTTCGGCACCTACCTCGACCACCTAAGCCCCGACGGCATCCTCTCCTTTGGCCGCGGCGCGCGCACCAAAGAGATCGCCCGCGCCGCCGCCGAGGCCCTGCGCGAGCGCGGCGCTTCGCGGGCCTCCGACCACATCCTGCTCATCAAGGGTGAGGCCACGGTGATGTTGGTGCGAAAGTCGCCGTGGACGGTGGAGCAGCGCGACGCCGTGCGGTCGATGTTGGCGGAGCATTACCCCAAGCAGGCGATCTGGCTCGACCCCATCGACCGCAACCGGGGCCGCATCCGGGACACCTTGGCCGAGGGCGTGATCATCACCGACGATCGCCCCTACACCGAGGGCCGCGAGGAGGCCTGGGAGGCGCTCAAGCTCGGCTTCAAGCGCGCCTTGGGCCAAGAGGAGGGCGAGGTCGAGCCCATGGCCGTCGTCTACCACGCCCTGGCCGTACAAGCCCTGATGACCTTGGCCTTCGGGTTTGTGCTCTTGGGGGCCCCGGCGGTCCTGAGCCGCGAGCCCCTGCCCGGCCCCCGCATCGACCGCGCGGCCGCGCTGCTCTACGTCGCCGGCCTGGGCTACGGTTACCTGGCCATCGAGATCGCCCTGATTCACGAGCTGGCGCTGTTTGTGGGCCACCCGACCTACGCCGTGACCGCCGTGCTGCTCACGATGCTGCTCAGCTCGGGCGTCGGCAGCGTGCTCGCCGGTCGCCTGCCCGAGCACCGCCGCGCGCCCGCCTTGCAGCTCGCCCTGATCGTCATCCTGATCCTCGGCGCCGTTCAGGCCTGGGTGGTGCCCGAGCTTCTGCACACGACGTCTCTGGGCCGCCCCTTGGACGAGCGTGTGGCCCTGGTCGCCCTCGCCTTGACCCCCCTGGGCCTCGTGATGGGCGTGCCCTGGAGCCTGGGCATGTCCCTTCTGCGCGCCGAGGCCGCGGCCATCGTGCCCTGGGCCTGGGCGCTCAACGGCTGGATGAGCGTGGTCGCGGGCTTGGGCACCGTCGTGGCCTCGCGGCTCGTGGGCTACGACCTCGCCTTCGGCATCGCCTTGGGCGCCTACGCCGTCTCGGCGATCACCGCCCACCGCCTGCCCCGGCTGGGGGCCCCGTGATCCTGGGGCTCTTCCTCTGGGCGTGTAAAGGTGAGCTGCCCGTGGACGACAGCGGCCCGCCGTCGGGCGACAGCGCCCCAGAGGTGGACTGCGGCGCCGCCCACCGCCGGGGCGGCCTCGACGTGGTTCGTTTCTGCGAGGGCAGCTTTGAGATGGGCACGGCCAGCGGCGGCGAGATCCACGAGCGCCCGGTGCGGGACGTGCTCGTCTACGCCTTCGACCTCGCCGTCCACGAGACGACCGTGGCCGAGTACGCCGTCTGTGTGGACTCCGGCGTCTGCTCCCCCGTGGCCAACCCCGACGACATCCCCGCCCGCTGCAACTGGGACAAGCCCGAGCGTGACGATCACCCGATGAACTGCGTGAACTTTGAGATGGCGACCACCTTCTGCGCGTTTGTGGGCGGTCGCCTGCCGAGCGAGGCCGAGTGGGAGTACGCCGCCCGGAGCGAGGGCCAGCCGCCGCTCTACCCCTGGGGCGACGAGGAGCCCACCTGCGACCGCGCCGTGATGCCCGACACCTGCGGCGCGGAGGGCACCTGGCCCGTGTGCTCCAAACCCCTGGGCAACACCGCCCAAGGGGTGTGTGACTTTAGCGGCAACGCCTTTGAGTGGACGCAGGACTGGTTCCACGATGACTACACCGGGGGCGCCCGCTACGTCGATCGCCTGGGAGGAGCCCGTGGGGACGTTTCGGGTGCTGCGGGGCGGGGGGATCGGCAGTGATGAGGACTATCGCAATCGGAACCGCACGTTTCACGAGCCAGACTTCTCGTACTCGGGGATGGGGTTTCGGTGTGGGTTCTGGGGCTAGGCCCTCGCGCCTCGGGTGGCCCACAAGCCCGGGCACGATCCCCAGCGCTTAATCCCGCCGCGCCTCCAGCCGACGCCACACCCAGACGCCCGCCCAGACGCTCACGCTGAGCGCGACGAGGGCCGCCACCTCCAGCGCGCGCAGCTCGGAGATCCGCTCGGCGAGGCTCCAGGCCGCCGCCTCGGGGTGAAGCAGCGTGATCCCCGCGACGATCACCCGCTGGTGGGCCATCGCCACGACGGCGAGGACGACGGCGCGGTGAGCCCCCTCGCCCAAAAGCTCCGCCTGGGCGCGCGCCTGGGTGACCCGGGCGCCCCACGCGGCGCAGGCCGCCGCCCAGCCCGAGACGACGGCGCCGAGGACGTAGAGCGCCGCCATGTGGCTCAGCACCACGGCGAGCCCCACCCGCGTCGCCCACGCAGGCTCATCGTGCTCTCGCGCGACCGGCTCCACGAGCTGCTGGAGCTCCAGCGCCGCGGACACCCAGCCCAAGAGCACAAGGCTCAGCCCCGGCGCCGCCCAAGCGCCCGGCGAAACCTTCACCCCTTCAAGCGCCCGGCGCGTGAGCCACGGCGTGATGAGAGACCCCCAGATGAGGACGCCGACGGCGAGGGCCCACAGCGCGCCCAAGCCGACAAGGGACTCGATGAGGGCGTCACGCACGAGGGCTCCGAGGGGTGGTTGGTGTCCTGACCACGGCGGCGGGCGGGCGTCTGTTCTGGGAATGAGAAGTGTTGAAATCAAACACAATCTTCCCGCTCACGGCGTGGGCCCCCGGGCGCAGCGGAGGCCGGAGGTCCAGCCTCCCGATTCGCCTGTGCTGGAGTGTCGGCTCGCCGGGCGAAGGTCAGCGACACGGTGCCAGACGCTCCCGCCGCGGTGGTACGCGCCACCGTCTCGGCCAAGAGTCTGGGGGCAAGACGACCGGCGACGAGCCCGGGATGAGCGCGTTCCACAGCCACTCCTCAGCGTACTCCAGATCCAACCGCGGCGGCGGGGCCTCGGACGGCGCGCTCCCGCCGGGGCCGGGCGTCCACACCCACTCGTTGACATTCCCCGCCATGTCGTACAGACCCCAGGCGTTCGGCGCGAGGCCGCGCACGGGCCGAATCTCGCGCCGGAGGTCGCGCTGGAGGTCGCGGTGGGAGTTGGCGTCGCTCCAGGCGTAGACATCGGCCTGCGCGGGATCTTCACCCCACGCCCAGCTCGTCGTCGTGCCCGCCCGGGCGGCGATCTCCCACTCGTCCTCGGTGGGCAGACGAAACCCCGTGCAACCGGGCACCCGATAGGTGTCGTGGCCACGCATGACATGGCATTGGCTGAGGCCCGGCTCGCCTTCGGCCTCCAACGCCACGCTCTCTAAGATCGTCAGGCGGTTGAGGTAATGAAGGGCGTCTTCCCAGCCGACCCTGTTCACCGGCATGTCCGGCGTACAGTCTCTCTGACAGCGCGTCGGGCTCTCCAGAGCCTCGTGGGGCTCATCACAGTCCTCCTCACAGAAGCTGGGGTTCACGCCCATCACCGCCTGGTACTGCGCCTGGGTCACCTCGGTCTCACACATCCACAGACCCGACACGGTGACCTGGCGCTGGGGCGGCTCGTAGGGTTTGGCCCGCCGTGGGCCCTCCCAGGTGAGCGCCTCTTTGGGGCTGCCCACCGTGTAGGTGCCATCGGGGATCTGGATCAGCGCCGGGCGCAGCGCGGAGGGGGTTGGGGCCCCGCGGGGCTTGGCCGGTCTCACCCGCGGGGCGCCGGGCGCAGGCGGCGCCTCATCACGCGCCATGAACACGCCCGCGGCGAGCACACCAGCCAAGGCCGCGACAACGCTCAAGAGCCAGGGGCGCTTTGACATGGCCTCGAGTATACCCGCGGGCGTCAGTCGCTCGGGCAGCTCCCTTCGTTGCCGGTGTTGGTCTGCGTGCCCGTGAACGTGGTGAGCTGCGCGATCAGCGCGCCTACGTCGTCTTCACACAAGGCGGCGTTGTCGGTGATCTCCACCTCCCCCCCCACCGTCGAGAGGCTCGTGAGCTCCGCGAGGCTCGTCAGCGCGTCGTTGTCGTTGACGACCAGATCGCGCCCCGAGGACAAGAGCGCCTCAAGGCCGGAGAGGCTCGTCATCTCCGCGTTGCCCTCGACGATGAGCGAGCCGCCCACCGTGGACAGTCGCTCCAGCCCCGAGAGGTCCAAGAGCGCGTCATTGTGGTTGATCATCACGAGCCCCCCCACCTCGGTCAGCCCGCTGAGCCCCGAGAGGCTGGTCAAGCTCGGATTGTCCCCGACTTGCAGGCTCCAGGCCACGGCGCGCACGTCCTCTAGGCCCGACAAGCTCTGCAGCGAGGTGTTGTCGGTGATGTTGACCCGACCGTCGATGGTGGTGAGGCCCTGCAGCGCCGCGAGGCTCTGCAGCGCGCCGTTGTGCTCAATCCGGAGCGTCCCCACAGACGACAAGCCCTCCAAGCCCGTGAGGCTAACCAATGAGTCGTTCTTCTGAATCTTCAGCTCCTTCACAGACACCAACCCCTCTAGGCCCGTGAGGCTCGTGAGCGCGGCGTTCTCCCCGATCTCAAGCTCCGCCACCGCGCCCAGCGTGCCGAGGCCCGCGAGGCTCGTCAACGCGCCATTGTTGATGATCTCCAGCGTGGTCATTGCGCCAAGACCGCCGAGGCCCGTGAGCGCGCCGTTGTCAACGATCGAGACGTCCTCCGCGCGGAGGCCAAGCCCCAGGCCGAAGAGGCTCGTCAGCGCGGCGTTGGAGCGGATGGAGAGGGTGTCGCTGACGACGGACAACGTCTCTAGCCCGACGAGGCTCAGCAAGGCGTCATTGTGCTCGATGGTGAGCGGTCCCCAGACCGAAACGAGCGCGCCCAGGCCCGAGAGGTCCACGAGCGAGGCGTTGTCCTGAACGGTGACGCCGCCGTCCACCGTGGAGAGCGCGCCCAGGCCCGAGAGGTCCACGAGCGAGGCGTTGTCCTGAACGGTGACGCCGCCGCGCACCGAGGAGAGCGCGCCCAGGCCCACGAGGCTCTCCAGGGCGGGATTGGCGGAGATGTCAAGGTGACCGCCGACGGTGGAGAGCGTGTCGAGGCCAGAGAGGCTCACCAGCCTGTCGTTCTCGGTGATCCGCAGCTCATCGCCCACCGAAGAGAGCGCGCCCAGGCCCACGAGGCTCTCCAGGGCGGGATTGGCGGAGATGTCAAGGTAACCGCCGACGGTGGAGAGCGTGTCGAGGCCAGAGAGGCTCACCAGCCTGTCGTTGTTGGTGATCCGGACGAACTCACCCACCGTGGAGAGGCTCGTCAGGCCCGCCAAGCTCACGAGGGACTCGTTCTGTGCGATGTCGATCTTGACCGCTGAGGCGAGGGCGCCGAGGCCATTGAGGCTCGTCATCCGGCTGTTGCCCGTCACGCCGAGAATTCCCCCGACGGACACGAGCGCGTCGAGGCCGCTGAGGTCTTCAAGCGCGGTGTCATTGATATAGACGCCTCCGGTCACCTCGGTGAGACAGCTCAGCCATGCGACCTCCTCCCCCGTGATCTCCGACGGGAACCCGATGCTTCCCTCCAGCGTGCGCTCACAATACCCCTCACAGAACGCCTGGAAGCCCGACGCGCTGAACAAGGTCGCTCGGAGCTTGCTGGGAGGCAGCCAACCAGACGGGTTGGTGTCGTCGCAGTCCTCGGCGCGCACGAACCCGTCGCCGTCGAGGTCGTCCTCTGGCGTGCTCGGATCGCAGTCGTTGTCGACGCCGTCGTAGGCCACCTCGTCACCCCCCACGGCGGGGTCATCGTCGTCGCAGTCCTCTGAGCTCAGAATCCCGTCGCCGTCGGCGTCCTGAATCTCCTCCGCGGGCTCTTTGTCGCCGCAGGCGGAGAGGAGGGTGAAGGTGAAGGCCGCGGTGAAGAGGGGGCGCATCGTCGCTCCGGGGGTGGCCCCGTGGACAGGCTCCGAGGGGCGTCAGCCCATAGAGCCCGTGCCCCGGCGGGATGGATCACCCAGACGTGCGTGGTGATCTCCACGGGCGCGAAGGGCCTCGACGACCTCCGCCGCCACCCGCCGCTCCGTGGTGGGATGGCCACCGCGGCAGCGCCGACCTCTTGAGTCGCTGCCAAGAGCACGCGGTCGGGCGCCAGATCGGTCCAGACGCGCTGCTTGGGTCACCCGGCGATCACCGGCCTCGGCCCGGAAGCGCTTCTGCACGACCTCGGCGATCTCCCAAGTCGGCCCGGAAGCGCTTCTGGACGTGCCCCTCGATCCTCAGAATCCGGCGCGGAAGCGCTTCTGCACGACCTTGGCGATCTCCAGAGTCCGCCCGGAGGCGCTTCCGGGCGCGTTTGGGGCCAAAACTCCTCGTCTTCGAGGCGAACGCCCCTTGAGGACGCCGAATGAGCCGAGGCCGGGCCCAGGCGGCGCGGCGCGACCCAGAGCCCCTGCCACCCCCGAGCGCTCGCGGCGACTCGCCTGTGGCGCGCAGAGACGCAGAGACGCAGAGATGCAGAGATGCAAAGACCTCCTCCCTTTGCGCCTTGGCGCCTTTGCGCGACCTTCAGCACCGCCGCGCCTCACCACCGAGCCCCCTCGCCAGGATCCGCGCCCCCGCATCCACGCACCCCAACTTTTTTCGCCTCCCCCTCTTGCGCTCGATCGCCGCGTAAGCCAAACTCTACCTGTGCGGCTCTCCGCACCCGGAGCCTACGCGCCCCGGTCGATCTCAACAACCTGAAGCACGAGGGCGCCCCTGTGATTGGACCCACAGAGGCACCCGAAGGACGAACGATGAGCCAACATCGCCACCCAACGCCCGGAGTATGTGCCGGGCTCCCTCTTCATAACCGCCCTCCGCCCCTCGCCGAGCCCCCGCCCTGGCCCCCACGCTCCGGACCAGCCGCGTAACGCGCTCCGTAAGGCCACTTAGCTCCCTCCGCGTCGTCTCCGAACGCCGCTGAGCCCAGCCGCGCCCACGATCCTCCCCCCACGCTCCGGCCCCGGCCCGGCGTTGGGCCGATCCATGGCCTCCGGCCTCCGCACCGCGCCCAAGGTCGCCGCCGACCCATGGCGCAGCTCTGCCCAACTCACACAACTTCTCACCTCCCTGGCGGGAGAACGGACCTCCTATGTCTCCAGATCAAGACCCCACCCTCACCCTCTTCACCCTGCACGGCTTGGCGGTGTCCTTACGCGACCGCGCCGACACCCACACCGAGCGCGCCGAGGCCCTGCTGCTGGGCGTCGAGCGCGCCTACGCCCAGCAGATGAGGGGCGAGCCCGTAGATTTTGGTGAGCTGCTGGCCCTCGCTGAAGCCGCCGCCGCCGAGTCCGACACCAGCCGCCGCTTGGCCGAGAAGGTGCTGCGCGGCCTGCGGGCCATGGTCAAAGGCGCCGGGCTGCTCGTCACCCTGCCCAAGCTGGTGAACGCCGAGCGGGTGTTGGCCGCCCTGCCCACGCTCTCCGACGCCGCGGCGACTGTGCGTCGTGCCGTGCCCCGGGCGCGGCTCACCACCTTGGCGCGGGATCTCACCGAGGCCCTGGGCCAGCTCGCCCTGGCCGCGAGCCAGCGCCCGGTGAACGAAGACGACCTCTTGCCCCTGCGGTCGGTGTTCGCGCGGCTGGACGGCCTGCCCCAGGCGCTCAGCGGCGCGCGAGAGCGGCTGGGCGTGGCGCTGGCGGAGATTGACGGGCGCTGAGGTTCGACGGCGTCGGGGCTCGTTGGGGCTCCGGCGCCGTGGCGCTGGGGGCCTCGTGTGGCAAAGCGAGGCGGCGGGGCGTTGACTCACGACCGATCTTCAGAGGACACAGCGTCTCCCCCGTCGATGTCTCACGGCGTCGCTCCAGGGCCAGGCGCAGCGCGCCCGCGAGGGCCGACACAGAGCCCAGGCGCCAGGGGCGCTTCAGCATCGAACTGAGACTAGCTGAGCGCCTTTAGCTCGGGCAAGTCCCGGTGTTGTTGACGTTGTACAAGAGCCCGGAGAAGAGGGTGAGCTGGGCGGCGAGCGCGTCCACTTCGTCTTCGCACAGGTTGTTGTTGTCGCGAATCTCCAGGTCACCGTCCAAGGTGGAGAGGGCCTCAAGGCCGGAGAGGCTCGTCAGCGCGTCGTTCTCGAAGATGCTGAGGCTCCACTCCACGGAGGTGAGGCCGTCGAGGCCGGAGAGGCTCGTCAGCGAGACGCTGTTGAAGACATACAGCCCTCCACTGACAGAGGTGAGACGTTCGAGGCCCACGAGGCTCGTCAGCGCGTCGTTGTCGTAGACAAACAGGCCCCCCGCCGAGGTGGAGAGGCTCTCGGCGCCAGCGAGGCTCGTCAGCGCGTCATTGTTGTCGATCCAGAGGCCCCCGCCCACAGAGGAGACGCCCTCAAGGCCAGCGAGGCTCGTCAGCGCGGGGTTGTTCGCGATGATGAGCTGCTCGCCCACGTCAATGAGGCCCTCGAGGCCAGCGAGGCTCAGCAGGGCGCCGTTGCCGTCAACGGTCACAGACTCGCCCACCGACGAGAGGCCGCCGAGGCCAGAGAGGCTCTCCAACGCGCCGTTGCTCGTGAGGACGAATCTCCCGCCCACCGTGGAGAGGCCGGAGAGGCCAGCGAGGCTCTCCAGCGCGCGGTTTCTCTCCAGCATGAGCTGCCCGCCCACGGCAGAGAGCCCCTCGAGGCCAGCGAGGCTCGTCAGCGCGTTGTTGTTGATCGTGACGTCTCCTTCCACCACGGCGAGGCCGTCGAGGCCAGCGAGGCTCGTCAGCGCGTTGTTGTTGTTGAGGAGGACGTCTCCGCCCACAGAGACGAGACAGCTCAACGAGGCGACGTCCTCGGGCGTGGCCCGGTTGAGGTCCAGATCTCCGCCGAGACGGCGCTCGCAGTAGCCCGCGCAGAAGTCGTTGAAGCCTGAGCTTAGCGCTCCGGCGTGCTCCTCAGACGGCAACCATACAGACGGGTCGCCATCGTCGCAGTCCGCCGCGAAGACGACCCCGTCACCGTCGAGGTCGTCATCGAGGGTGCTCGGGTCGCAGTCGTTGTCTACACCGTCATAAATGACCTCTTCGCCGCCTACCGCGGGGTCGCGGTCGTCACAGTCGTCCGCCGCGAGGATCCCGTCACCGTCAGCGTCCTGGGGATCGTCCTGAGTGTCGTCCACGCGCCCTTTGTCGGAGCACGCGGAGGCGAGGAGGAGGGTGAAAACGAAGAACAGACGCATGGGGGCTCCGAGTCAGCTCGTTTGATGACATAAGGAGCCTAATCACCGTATAATTACGACGAGATGCGCCAGATCACAGGCGCGAGAGAAGGGCGCGCTCGCTTGAGGCGGAGCTCCCGCACAGTCACTCACCCCAACACGTCGTGCCCCGCCCCTACGCGCTCGGGCAGGTGCCGAGGTTGTCGGTGTTGGTCACCGTGCCGGAGAAGGACGTGAGCTGGGCGACGAGCGCGTCCACCTCGTCTTCGCAGAGGTCGTCGTTGTCGGTGATGTCCACATCTTTGCCTACGGTCGAGAGGCTCGTGAGGTCCGCGAGGCTCATCAGCGAGGGGTTGCTCCCGATGGTGAGGCTCTTGGCCACGGAGCTGAGGTTCTCAAGGCCAGCGAGGCTCGTCAGCGCGATGTTACGGTCCAGCTCAACATCTCCGCCCACAGAGGACAGGCCCGCGAGGCCAACGAGGCTCGTCAGACCAAAGTTGTTGATGAGGAGGAGGTCTCCGCGAATGCTCCGCTCGCAGCACCCGGCGCAGAACTTCCAGAGGCCCCATTTGACATCTCCAACGTACTCCTCGGGCGGCAGCCAGCCCAGGGGGTCGGCGGCGTCGCAGTCGTCCGCCACGGCGATGCCGTCCCCATCACCGTCGTCATCGGGGGTGCTCGGATCGCAGTCGTTGTCTACCCCATCAAACGGGCGCTCGGCGCCACCCACTCCCGAATCGTCGTCGTCGCAGTCCTCGGCGAGCGCGAACCCGTCGCCGTCAGCGTCTTGGGGCTCGGTGTCGGTTTCGGTGTGGGTGTCATCCTGCTTGTCCTCCGCGGGCTCTTTGTCGCCGCAGGCGGAGAGGACGAGGGCGAAGGGGAGCAGGAGACGCATTCTGGCTCCGAGGGGACCCAATCGAGCGGATGGTCAGGTTCATCCTCTCTAAGTCGCCGATGAACAGTCAGAT
>JADKFE010000097.1 GCA_016717595.1 Deltaproteobacteria bacterium
CTTCGTGGTGTCGTCGGTCGCCAATCCAGGCGGCACAATAAACCCGGCCCGGCCTCTGGGCGCCAACAAGGCCCGGTTGTGCTCGGCGAAGAGCGCGTAGGTGTTCACGTCGCCTTTGCCGCACAGGGGGTATCGCCCCGAGGCGCGCAGCAGGTGGGACTGGCCCTCGGCCTCGCGGCTCGCGGTCTGCCACGCGGTCCAGAGGGTTGGATCGTCCTCGGGCAAGGCGGCGATGAGGCGTTTGCGGGCGGCGGCGTTCTTGGCCTGGGCGATCTCGGGGCTGCGAGACGCAAAAAACTCCTGCTCTTGCAGCTTCACCCGCTCCCACGGCGGGTTGCCCAGCACCACGTCAAACCCGCCGCGCTCAAACACCTGGGGGAAGTGCAGGTGCCAGTGGAACAAGGCGTGCTGATCCCGCAGGGCCCCCACGGCGTCCACCAAGGTCTCTGTCGGGCTCGCGCGGCCGTCGCGCACGTCTCGCCACAGGCCGTCGGTGGGGGCGCTCTCGGCCAAGGCCCCGGGGCTGTGTTTGGGCCAGAGGAAGGCGGCGCACCAGGCATCCGCGATGAGGCGCTGGCGGCGCCAGGCGGGGCTCTGGATCAAGGCGTCGTAGTCGGCCTCTTTGCGCTGCAGGGCGTCGGGGGTGGTGTCGGGGGCGGCGTCGACGGCGGCGAAGCCCCGGGCCAAGGCGCGGGCGTCGTCCGGGCTGCCCCAGAGGCTCGTCAAGGTGGCCTGCCCCCCACGCTCGGCCTTGTTGCGGCGCTTGAGGGAGGCGCTCACCTTGCGGTCGTCGCCGGTGAGCGGCTCAAAGGCGGCGTCGGGCACACCTTGGGCCAACAGATCCGGCGTGGCGCCCAAGAGCGCGTTGCCCCGCTGGATGTGGCCGCGCAAGAAGCTCAAGGGCTGGCCGGGAACGACGGCCTCCAACCACAGCGCCATCTGGCAGAGCTCGACGGCCTGGGGGTTGAGGTCTACGCCATACAGACAGCGGCCCACCACGTCGCGCACGGCGCGCTGGTAGTCTTGGGCGGTGGGGGTGCCGTCTGCGCGGTGCCGGGCCACGTGGGCGGCGAGGCGGCGGGCGGCGGCCAACAAAAAATGCCCGCTGCCGCAGGCGGGGTCCACCACGGTGAGACGCAGCAGGGCCTCGGCGGGGGCCTTGGGGTGGGCGGCGGCGGCGGCCTGGATCACGGGCTCCAAGGCCGTGTCCAAGAGCGTGCTCACGAGGCTGTCGGGGGTGTAGTAGCTGCCGGTGGTCTTGCGGGCGTTGCCCCGGGACTCGTCCGCGTCGGCCTTTGTGTACCGTCGATCGCGCAATGAGACGCTGGGCACCAGCTCCAGCAGGCTCTCGTACACGCTGCCGAGCTCTTCAGGGCCCATGTCGCGCCAGTTCACCCGGGCGATGCCTGTGGACTCTTTGAGCCAGGTGAGGTGAAACACGGCGGTGAGCAGGTCGCGGTTGGTGATGCGCGCGGCGTCTAAGGACTCGTGCTGATCGGGGCGAAACACGCCGCCCAAGGCGGGCAGGCCCAGGCGGGGCTCGCCAAAATTGAGCGCGCGCAGGGTGATCTTTAGGCCCTCCCAGGCGTCGTGGTGGTGATCGTGGGCGGCGCGTCGGGCGGCCCGCTCGCGCAGGCGGCTGAGGCTGTAGGCTTCAGCGTAGAGGCGCTTGGCCTCGGCCTCGGCGCCGTCGGGGTGGAGCAGGCCGCGCTCCTCCACGGTGAGGGCAAAAATGAGCTGGTAAAGAAGTCGTAAGAGCTGCCTCTGCAGGGCCTCGGCGGTCAGCGAGCCATCGGCCAGCGCGGCGCGTAGGGCCTCGTTGTGGGGGTGGGCGATGAAGCCTTGGCCCAGGGTGAGGAGCGCGGCCTCGACGCCGTCGCGCAGGCGGTCCCGGGCGCGGGTGCCTTCAGCGCGGCCCGCCTCACGCCAGCGCTCCAGGGGGCAGTCGGCGGGGGGCTCGCCGGGGCGGCCGAAGCGGGTCTGGTGGGTGAGCAGCCACAGGGCGGTGAAGTCGGCGTAGCGCTCGTCCTCGAAGATCTCCCGCAGGGAGACCTGAATCCAGGCCGGGCGGGTGAGGCTGCCGTTGTCACGCACGATGCGCAGGGTGTGGCCGTCGGAGCACAGGCCCCACAAGGCGCCTTCAGTGACGTTCAGGGCCTCTTGGCAGAGGCCGAAGGCGCTGCGGCGGCGGCCGCCGTCGCCGAACAGCGGCGAGGGGGTGTCGAGGCCGAGGTTCAGGGGGGCGATGACCACGGGCACCCGGCCCTCTAAGGCGGCGTGGCCGATGGGGTACACCCGGCCCTGGTGCTCGATGGGGGCGCAGGGCGTGAGGCTGTCAAAGCCCAAGGCGAGGGTCAGGAGCCTCGTGACGAAGGTGACGGAGAGCTCTTCAGCCTTCCCGGCCTTCGCCCCCGCCGTCTGGTCTCGCCAGTGGGGCTTGGTGAGGTTCCAGGCGCGGGCGATCTCGTCGCGTAGGCTGAGGCCCCGGGGCACGCCGTAGTCGGCCTCGGTCTGTCGCTCCGCGGCCTGCTGGGCGACGCGGGTGAGCCACTCCGGGGCCAAGAGGCCGCCGACGACGGTGATGGCGTCGAAGCCGATGGAGGTGGGGGGCATTTAGGGGGCTCCTTCGACGGCGGGCAAGAGCACGTAGAGGGCGACGACGTCGGGGGGGCTCAGGGCCTCGACGTCTACGCGGCCGCGGGCGCGGCTGGACTCGCGGGCGCGGTCGTGGTCGCGGGCCAGGGCCTCGGCGCGGCGCTGGGCCAGGTGGTGCAGCTCGGCGGTGAGGGACTGGAGCTCGACGAGGGCCTGCTGGCCTTGGCGGATGCGCACGGGCGGCGGCGGGTCACGCAGGGGGAGCGGGTCGAGCAGGGCCAGGGCCTCCTCTCCTTCAGCGAAGACGCGGCCGCCTTGGAGGGCCAAGGCGCTGGCCTCCTCGACCAACGACGGGGTCACCCGGCGGCCCCGGGTGGTGGTGAGGCGGTGGCGCAGGCGGGTGAGCACGATCAGGGTGCGGGCGGTGACGGCCCCGCTCACCCAGCAGCCGATGCGGCCCAAGACGGCGGGGTCAACCGAGCTGTCTTGGGCGACGAGGCAGCGGGCGAGGAGCGCCTCGGCGAGCACGCTCACGAGCGGGTCGCTGCGGTGGATGGCGCGGTGGCCCTCGGCGGGGGGCGTGGTGAAGCTCAGGCGCTGATCGCCGCGCAGGCCCTCGGCGTCGAGGCGCTCGCGCAGGTCGCTGGGGAGGTGCTGGAGCGACACCCGCAGGCCGGTGGCGGTGGGCGTCGGCGCGGCGCTCAGGCGGCTGAGCGCCCGGGTCAAGAAGGCGCGGGTGGTGTCTTGGCCGCCCAGGGCGCGCTGGGCGCGCTGCCAGTCGGGGAGCACGTCTTGGGGGTTGACGCGGCGGGTCTGGGCGAAGCGGGTGGCGCGCTCGGCGGCGGTGGTCCAGGCCGTGTTGATGGCGCGCACCTCGGGGAGCAGGCCCAGGGCCAGGGGGAGCTGGGCGGGCTCCTCCCGCTTGGGCTCGCGCCCCGGCGGCGCAGCAGGACGGCCTTGAGGAGCGCCTGGCTCAAGGCGTGGCCCTCATCGGGCAGGGGCACGGGCACGCCCAAGGACTCCCGGATGCTCGCGGCCTTGCGTAAGATGACCTCCAGCACCGCGCCGTCGACGGGGTTGTTGGCGCCGTACATCAGGACGGTGCGCACCACCAAGGCGGGCTGGCCGTAGCGGTCGACGCGGCCCTCCCGCTGCTCGTGGCGGGTGGGGTTCCAGGAGAGGTCGTAGTGCACGACGGCGGAGAAGCGGGCCTGGAGGTTGATGCCTTCGCTCAGGCAGTCCGTGGCCACGAGCACCCGGCGCTCGGCCTCGCCCAAGGCGGCCACCCGAAGCTCACGCTCGTCTGAAGGCAGCTCGCCGGTGACGGCGATGACCGTGGCCTTGGGCAGCCGCGCCTGGAGGTGGCGGGCGAGGTAGTGGGCGGTGGCGATGTAGCGGCAGAAGACGACGGGGTGAAAGCCCCCGTTGAGGAGCTGGGTGACCCGCTCGGTGAGCGCCCGCAGCTTGGGGTCGTCGTCTTGACCGGCCAGGGCCTCGGCCTGGGTGATGAGGGCGCTCAGGGCGGGGTCGGCGCCGCCCGCCGGGGGCTCGACGTCGTCGTCCGCCGTGGTGTCCTCGGCGCCGTCAAAGAGGCGGTCCATCAGCGCGTCGCGCCCGGGATCGTCGGCGGCGAGCCCGGCCCGGCAGCGCAGGGCCAAGGCGGCGGCGGCGGGGCTTGAGGCCGCGCAGCGCAAGAGCGCCAGGGTGCCCCAGAAGTTGAGGCGCTCTCGGGAGGTGTCGCCTTCAGCGGCGGCGACCACCCCGGCGCAGTAGTCGAGCACGGCGGCGAAGAAGGCCTCCCAGGCGCCGGTGAGCTTGTAGGGGAGGTCAACCCGCTCGCGGCGGGGGAAGAGCGGGGCCTCGTGGTCGTCTTGGCCCTGCAGCTTGAGGATGTCGCCGCGCTGGCGCTGCACGAGGTGGGCGGCGAGGCGCTCGCGCAGGCGCTCTCGGTCGTCGCCTTGGGCGGTGGGGAGCGCGGCGAAGTCGGGGTTCAACAGGCCGAGCAGGCGCCCGAAGGCCAGATCGTCGCCGCTGTGGGGGGTGGCGGTGAGCAGGATGAGGTGGCGGTCGGGGGACCGGGCGAGCTCGGCGAGGAGCTCGTGGCGCTGGTGGCGGCCCCCGGTGGAGGCGGCGCAGGTGTGGGCCTCGTCCACGAGCACCAGCTCGGGGCAGGCGCGGGTGAACTCGGCGCGGCGGCGGTCGGCCTTGATGTAGTCCAAGGAGACGACGGTGTAGGGGAAGGCCGTGAACGGGCTCTCGCTCACGGGGAGATCCCGCTCGATGCGGGCCGCCGTGGAGGCCGTCAGCGCGACGGCCTTGAGGTGGAAGTGGCGGTCCAGCTCCTTCACCCACTGATCGACGAGGTGGGGCGGGCACAGCACCGTGAAGCGGGACACGTCGCCACGATCCAGCAGCTCCCGGGTGATGAGCCCGGCCTCGATCGTCTTGCCGACGCCGACGTCATCGGCGATGAGCAGGCGCACGGGGTCGAGCTTGAGCGCCATCAACAGGGGCACGAGCTGGTAGGCCCGGGGCTCGACGGCGAGCTGGCCCAGGCAGCGGAAGGGCCCGGCGCCGCGCCGCAGAGAGAGGCGCAGGGCGTCGCGCAGCAAAAGCGCGCCGTCGTGGCTGGCGCGCTGCTCGGCGGTGGGCCAGGGGAAGGTCGAGGGGGCGACGGGCTCGGGCTCTAGGGCGAGGTGCAGGCGGGTGGCGTCCTCGTCGGAGCCGGTCACGGGGCGCACGCGGAGCACGTCGGGGGTGGAGCCGGAGAGCACGATCCACTCGCGGCCCCGGGCGCGCACGATGCTGCCGGGGCTGAAGCGAGGGGCGTCGTCGGCGGGGAGAGCGGGGTTCATGAGGCTCCTAAGGCGGCGGCCAAGGCGTCGAGGGCCTCGGGCGTGGGGGGCTCACCGAGCACGATCAGGGCGTAGCCGAGGTCGTCTAAGGCGGCGACGACGGCGGCGGGCGGCGGGGTGGGCGTGGCCACGAGGTAATACTCCCGCCAGGCGAAGGGCAAGGGGACGCCCGCCACGGTCATGGGGCCGTGGTCGGGGGCGGGCAGGCCGCGGCGGCGGAGCCAGGCGGGGAGGCCCGGGGTGTCGTCGTTGGGCGTGCCGGGGGTGGCCCGGGGCGGCGGGGCGCGGCGCAGGGTGACCTCGGCGGCGGCGAGGCGCAGCAGGAGGCGGCGCACGGTGAGGGGGCGGCGGTCGATGCGCTCGTGCTCGGGCTGGTTGTAGTACGAGAGCAGGCAGCGGTAACAGGCGGCGACGCAGCGGGCGTCGGGGGCGTCCTGGAGCTGCTCCGGGGCGGGCAGCGGGCCGTCTTCGGGGACGGCGTAGTGCAGGATCTCCAGGGCGCGGCGGGCGACGGCGGCCAGGGCCCCGGGCTCGGAGACCAGGCGCGAGAGCACCCCGGCGCCGCCCTCGGCGGCCTCGTAGAGCAAGAACCCGGCCCGGGCGTCGCGGTTGGGCACGGGCTCGGCCAATAGCTCACCGTCCTCAAGCTGGAAGGTGGTGGTGACGCCGCGCACCAGGGCGTGCTGCAGGGTGGTGAGGGCGTCTTGATCGGGCTCCTCGGCGTCGTGCAGGCGCAGCAGCAGGGCGTTCTTGTGATCGACCACGATGGGCACCACCCGCTGCGGCGGCACCACGGAGGGGTCCTGGGGCCCGTCGTCGTCGCCCTCCTCCGGGGACTTCGCCCAATGCCCCGAGACGGGGTTGATGAAGAAGCCGTGCACGGCCTGGTGTCTGCCCGGCGGCGCAGGCCGAGGTTCATGCGGGTGATCTTGGTGCGGGGGCCGTAGGTCAAGGTGGCCAAGGGGCCGACGTCGTCCCGGGCCTCGGACTCCCAGGCGTCGGTGACGCCGTCGCGCAGGGACCACATGAAGGTGGTGCGCAGCTCGAAGCCTTGGCGGCGGCGCTCCTCGTCGTTGGCGGTGATGCGCTCGACGGGCCAGGTCTCCAGGTTCTCGACGCGGAAGGTGCTCAAGACGCGCTCGACCTCGGTGAGCGGCGCGTGGCAGGCGAGGCAGGCGCTGCGCTCCTCGTCCTCGTGCCCGGCGCCGCAGGCCTTGCACAGGCGGATCGAGCCTGTGGGGAGCTGGGGCTCGTCGCCGGGGCCGACGCGGGCGGAGACGGGGAGCTGCACCCGGGTGACGCGGAAGGCGCGGCCCTCGTGGTAGACGAGGCTGCGGGGGCCAAACTCCGAGAGGCCCAAGAAGCGCGGGCGCTGCAGGGCGCTGGGGCGGCCCTTCTCCCCGGCCCGGGGGATGAAGGCCAGAAGCGGCAGCCGGGGGAAGTTGTAGCCCGGCAAGAAGCCCTCGGTGGCGAGGTAGCGGTAGGTGTTGAAGTCGTTCGAGGCGCCGTGCTCGACGTCTTGGCTCAGCAGCTCAAGCTGGTCGATGGCGCGGGCGAGCATGATCTTGGCGAGCTTCTTCTCCCGGGCGGGGGCGCTGTGGTTCTGGATGAGCTTGTAGCCCATGTCGCGCTGGGTCTCGGCGTCGCGGAAGAGCGCGCGCCAGCGCATGAGCGCCTCGTCGAAGCGCCGGGCGCAGGTGGTGGCGATCTCCAAGGCGAAGGGGCGGGCGCCGGGGAACCACGGCGCGGACTCGGGGGTGAGGGCGTCCTGGAGGCTCTCCAGCACGGTGACCATGCGGCGCACGGCCTCCTCGACGACCTCGGGGCGGGTGAGCTCGGCGTGCAGCGCGGCGGTGAGCGGCTGGCCCAGGGCGTTGAGCTCCAGGAGCTTGGCGACGCTCTGGCTGAGCGCGGCCTCGGTGCAGGCGAGCCAGATGGCCTGGAGGTGGCTCTCGACGAGCTCACGGTTGGCGAGCTCCAGGCTGGGCGCGCGGACCTCGCCGTGCACCATGAGCTTGGGCTGGCGGAAGAAGTACTGGTCGTGGGGGCCCTGGGCCGAGGCGTAGGTGAGCACCAGGGCGGCCTGCCCGCCGCGACCGGCGCGGCCGCTGCGCTGGGCGTAGTTCGCCGGGGTGGGCGGCAGGTTGCGCATGTAGACCACCATCAGCTCGGAGATGTCGACGCCGAGCTCCATGGTGGGTGAGCAGAACAGCACGGGCAGAAACCGCGCCGACTCCACCGCCCGGGGGCCGCCCGCGGCGCGCTGGGCCAGCTCGGCCTGCTCGTCGGGGGAGTACCGGAAGCGCTTCTCCCGGGTCTGCCGCGTGTCTTGGTCGACCTGGGCGGTGTGCTCCCGGGCCTCGACGCCAAACAGCGGGTGCTGGGCCTGGGCGAGGGTGTCGGCGAGGGTGCGGATGAGGTCGACGAAGTAGCGGTTGTCGTGCTTGTCGCGGCGCTCTGTGGGCACGTCGGCGTGAAACGTCACGACGGACTCGTTCAGCCGCCAGCCGGAGAGGTCAAAGACCGTCGGGGTGGAGGTGACGAGGCCCACGGCGGCGCACCAGCGCAGGATGCCCTCCAAAAGCTCATCCACGTCGGTCATCTTGAGCTTGGTGACGCTGGGCTCACCGCCCCAGAGGCTCTTGCGCTTGAGGGCCTGGCCCAAGGCCGAGCGGGCGCCGCCGCGCACGATGAGGGACTCGTCCCGGGCGCTCACCACCCCCTTGCCCGTGGAGCCCAAGATGAGGGCCGAGGCGGGGATGGGGCGCTCGTCGACGCTGATGCCCCAGGGCGCGCGGAGCTGGCGCTCGGAGCGGGCGCGGAGCTGGTCCAGGGTGGTGGGCTCCAGGGCCAAGGAGGCCACGGCGCGGTTGCGGCGCAGGTGGTTGAGCACCCGGCAGATCACGGCCAGGCGGACCTCGGGGCTCGCCCGGCGCAGGAGCTCCGGGGCGTCGTGGAGCTCGTCGTCGCTGCGCACAAGGTCGTCGAGGCCGCTGTACTCCACCCGCAGCAGGCCGAGGGCCTCCAGGTTGGGGTTCGTGAAGCGCCAGCCGCCGGTCTGGTCGTGCCAGAGGCGGTAGCTGAGCACGTCGCGCAGGGTGCGCTCGGCGTCGAGCGCGTTGGCGCCGCGCTGGTGGGGCTCGGCCATCCACTCAGCGCGGATGGTGGGGTCGCGGCGATCAAAGCCCAAGGCGCGCTGCACCGCGGCGGGCAAGGCGTCAGCGCGTACACCTTGGGGCCCGGCGGCGCGGAGCGCGCCCCAGACGGCGGCGCGGAAGAGGCTCACGAAGTGGGCGTCGTTGAAGTGCCCGGCCTGGAGCGCGGCGTCTTGGCGGTTGTCGGAGAAGCCGAGGAGCTTGCGGGTGTGCTCGGCGACGCCGGATCCTTGGGGGCGGTGCATCCAGCGGAGCACGCTCATCACGAGGGTGGTGGTGGCGGACGAGCGGCCCTCGGCGGAGAGCGAGGCGAGGCGGTTGCGGTCGCGGGAGGGCCCGGCGTGGGTCTCGCCGCAGCGGGGGCAGAAGCCGTGGCGGCCGGGGAAGAACCAGGCCGGCGCGCCGCCGCCGTGGGCCCCGACGGACTCCCCATCGACCCGACCGTCGGGGTGAACCCACAGCGCCACGGCGCGGCGGCCCTTGTAGTCGCGCTTGAGGCGGGCGTTGCCCTTCGTGTCCAGCTCCCGCCAGGTCTCGGGGTAGTGGTCGACCTCGTCGCGGAACAAGAACTCCGGGTCGCCGGGCGCCAACATCAAGAAGCCCGCCTCATCGGCGTTGGGATCCCGGTCCTTCTCCTCGGCCTGCTCGTCCCAGACGGCGGTGTCGTCAACGTCGCGGTCGTGGGCGAAGCGGCCGCCGTCCTGGCGGGTGAGCACGACGGGGTGCAGCTCTTGGCCGCAGGCGCGGCAGAAGCGCAGGCCGTAGAGGCGCTTCTCGGGGGCGTCGGGGTGAAACCGCTGGCCGTCGATGGTGACGAGGCGATGGGGCGGCGGCTCCAGGGTGGCGTAGGCGCTCCCGGCGCCGGAGATGAGCTGGTGGAGCTTGAAGGCGAAGAACGGCCGCTCGCCGAGCCCGCCGGGGGCCCGCTCCCGCTCGGGGGCGCTGGCGCGCAGGAGGAGGTCTTGCAGGGCGGTGCGGCAGACCTCGGGGCTCCGGCCGCTCTCTTCGCTCAGCCGGGTGACGGCTTCAGAGAGCGTGAGGGGCGGCGCGCGGTGCCAGGGGCCCGACTCGTCGCGGGTGATGCCCAGGCGCGTCTCGACCCAGATGGCGAGGGGGTGCGTAGACAGCGCGGCGTCGGTGAGGGCCTCGGGGAGCCCGGCGTCGAGCGCGGGGCCGAGCTTGGCGCGCTCGGTCTCGGCGGTCTTGAGCTCATCGGTGACGCGCTCGACGTGCTCACGCACGACATCTTGGGGGGTGACCTCAGCGGCGAACAGCGTGGAGGCGACCCCAGCGACGACCCGGGCGCGCTCCTCTTGGGTGCCGACAGACTTCATCGTGGCCGAGGTGCCGATGCACTGCAGCCCCGCCCCGGCGAGGCGCTCCCGCACCCGGCGCACCAAGAGCGCGACGTCGGCGCCTTGTCGGCCGCGGTAGGTGTGCAGCTCATCCAAGACCAGAAACCGCAGCCCAGCGCAGGCGCCGATGACCTTCCGATCCAGGGGATCCTGCCGGGTCATCAGCAGCTCAAGCATCATGAAGTTGGTGAGCAGGATGTCCGGCGGGTTGGCGGCGACCCGCTGGCGCTCCTCGGCGGACTCTTGGCCGGTGTAGCGCTCAAAGGTGACGGCGCGCTGGGTGTCGTCGCCGCCGAGGTACTTCTCCAGCTCCTTGCGCTGGCTGTTGGCCAAGGCGTTCATCGGGTAGATGACGATGGCGCGGGTGCGGGGCGTGGGGTCACGCTCCTTCTCGGCCAAGATGGCGCTGACCATGGGCACGAAGAAACACAACGACTTGCCCGAGCCCGTGCCCGTCGTGACGACATAGCTGCGCCCAGCGTTGGCGAGGCTCACGGCCTCGGCCTGATGGCGGTAGAGGCTGATGTTGAAGATCTCCGCGCAGCGCGGGTGCAGGGCCCCCTGGGCGCAGAGCTCGGCCACCGAGCCGCCGGGCTGGTACTTGGGGTTGAGCTGCACCAGAGGCTCAGGCCAGAACCGCCCCTCGTCATAGATGCGGTCCACCTGGGCCTTGATGTCCGGGGCGAAGACCCGGGTGAACGAGGTGGCGAAGCCTCGGTACTCGTCCACGACGGCCCGCCGCAGGTCAAAGACGTCCATCCGGTTCGTGCTCATGCGCGCTACGCTCCTGTCCCGCCGACGCGCAAGCCCGCGCCGGGCGTGGCGAGTGGAGCAGAGGGGGGAGGCGGGGTCAAGGGGGTTGGGGATTCTCTTGGGGTGATGAGGGGCGTTTGTGTGTGGGCGCGAGCGCGTCGCTTGGGGGATGTTGTACAGAGCGGCGAGGTGCGCTGGCGTGGAGGGGCGCTGTGGTGAGGGCGGGCAGCGCGAGGGGCTCCCTGAGCGCGCTCCTGCGCTCAGTAGGTGGCCGCTTCACGGCAGCTAAAGACGGTTGTCCCCGCGGATCCAGGCTGCGTGGTGTGAGCCGTGCGCCACGAGGCGCCTGAAGGTGCACCCTGACGCCTGACTCCGTGCCGACGTGTGCCACAACGTCAGCTACGACCTGGGGCGAACGTCACATCTCGTCAGGGCGCGCGCCGCGGGAGCGGCGGCGGTGGCCAGATCCCCAGCACCTCCCACTCCACGTCCCCGTCGTTCAGCTCAACGGTCACGACGTCGCCGACGCCGCAGTCCAGCAGGGCCTGGGCGATAGGCGCCGACAAGCTCAGCACCTCGACGCCGAGGGGGATCGTCGGCCCCGCCAAGACGTGCTCGACGACGCGCCCGCTGTCCACTCGCTGAGCGCGCACGGTGCAGCCGGGGCCGATACGCAGCGACGCCCCGACGACCGGCGCGGCGGGGGTGCTGGGCGCGAGCGGCGGCGCGGGCTCGGGCCGGGTGGGCGTCGGCGCGGGGGGCGCCTCGGCCTTGGGCGCGCGGGGCCGGCGGGTTGGGGGCGCAGGCGGCGGCGCGGCGGGGTCGGGCGAGTAGATGTCCCCAATGGCGACGCTTGGGGGGGTCGGGTGCACGGTCAGGCGCTCGTCCTCTCGCTCTAGCCGCTTGAGCAGGGGGACCATCACGGCGCTCGGCGCGCGGACGAGGCTGCGGGCCGTGACGTGATGCACCGCCCAGTGGTAACGCTCCAGGTATCCCGCCCGCCCCAGCTCGCGGCCTAAGGAGGTGCGCGCCCAGGCCGCGCCGGGGCCGTCGAGGAGCACACCCAGCACAAACCTCGTGGGATCCGATCTGGAGCGGACGGCGAGATCCACCCGCGCCGCGGAGGCGCCCACCGAGGGCTCCGCCTGCCAGCCAAACTCTCTGAGCCGCTCGACGAGGGTGGCCACGAGCTGATCGTGCACAATGGGGGAGCGGGCGGCGGCGGCCTCGGAGTCGGGGCTGCGGTCGGGCTGCTTGGCGAACAGCAAGAACTCGCGCAGGGCTTGGGCGCCTTGGCTCACCGACTCGGTCACCTGAAGCTGGGTGGCCGGGTCAAACGAGCACAGCACGAGCATCTTCTGGCGGGCGCGGCTGATGGCGACGTTGAGGCGCCGCTCGCCGCCGGACTGTGACAAGGCGCCAAAGTTCAGCGGCACATGGCCCTGGTCGTTCGCCGAGTACCCGATCGAGAGCACGATGACGTCCCGCTCGTCACCCTGGACGTTCTCCAGATTCCGCACAAAGGGCCGCTCGTCCATGTCCCGGCGCATGGCGTCCTCATATAGGGTGCGGAACGCCTCATCGGACTCCAGGCGCCGATCCACGAGGTCCTGAATGTGATCGGACTGTTGGCGGTTGAGGGTGATCACCCCGAGGCTGCGGGTGGGGTGGTCGCGCAGGTAACGCGCGAGCAGCTCGACCGCGGCCAACGCCTCGGCGTGGTTCTCGCGCCGGATCCAGGCGCCGGGGACCTGCACCCACTGGAGCGCCGGGGGATCAAGACGGGGCATCGGCAGCGCGCTCACGCGGAGCTGATGCGCGTAAAATCTCCGATTGGAGAGCTGAATCAGCTCTGGGTACTGTGAGCGATAATGCCACAAGAGCGAGGTGCTCGCCCCGACGCCGCTCGCCCGGGACAGCAGGCTCTCCTCGTCAGCGCCCTGCTCGGTCTCCTCCTCGTCGTCCTCCAAGGTCGTCGAGAACAGGTTGGACGGAGGGAGCTGCTTCTCGTCTCCGACGACGACACAGGAGCGGCCCCGAACGACGGAGGTGAGCCCCTGGGCGAGGGTGCACTGTGACGCCTCGTCGAAGATCACCCGGTCGAAGCAGGGCGCGTCGATGGGGAAGACCGCCGCGACGGTCTCGGGGGAGCACAGCCAGATCGGCAGCGCCGCCGCCAGCCCTTTGTCCCAGAGCTGCTCGACGAGCTTTCGAATGGGCCACCGCTGGCGCTGCTGTGTCGCGCGGCGAAGCAGCTCTCGCTGGTGCGTCTCGCTCACCTGGGCGACCGCCAGCTCAGCTCGGGCGACCAGGGCGCGGTGGTTCTCGCCACGAAGCTGTGACCATGACGCGCGCAGGGTCTCGCGCCGCCGGTCGGCCTCGACCTGGTTGAGATCTTTGAGGACGGGGTGGGCCTCTTCAGCCTCACGGAGCCAGAGCTCGGCGTAGGCGCGGCCCAGCTCGGCCGCCACGTCGAGGCCCCCGCGAAGGCAGGCCTCCTCGACGAGCTTGGTGAGGGCGGGCCACCGCCGGCGCACCTCAGCGACACGACGGTCGGCGGCGCTGAGCAGGTCGAAGGACGCCACGAGCTCCGTCTGTACACGCTCACGAATCCGTGTCGGTGTCCCCTGCCGACGCGCCTCGGCGATCCACTCCGCGGCGACGGGCCCAAGCCAAGCCTCCAGGCTGCGCCGGGCGTCGGTGAGCGTGGCCAAGAGCGCCGGGGCGCGCAGGGCGTGGGTGGCCGCGGCCCGGAGGTGGTCTGTGCCGTGTTCAGACGTGGGCATCGCCCCCGCCCAGCGCCGCGTGTCTTCAGAGAGACTGGCCCAGGCCTCGACGACTGTAGCGCAGGGCGGCACCACACGGCGCAGCGTCGAGATCGTGCGCTCGTCGAGTTTGCGCAGATCGAGAGACGCCGCGCGGAGCGGCCCCAACGAGCGCTCCGCCGCGTGGAGCGCGCGGGTGTACTCGGCGCGGCGCTCCCACACCTCGATGTTGGGCAGGAGCTGGTCTGTGCTGAGTCTCTCTGCGCTGAACAGCGCCCGAACGCGGTCCAGGCCCATGTACCACGACGGCATCAGGAAACGCAGCCACGATGACGAGAGGCGACGAACCTCGTCGAACAGTCGCTCGGCCTCCTCGGCTTGCGCCAACGACGTGAGCGGGACTCCTTCGGCGGCGGCACGACGGGCGAAGAGCGCGTCCAAGGTGTTGAGGTCTGTGAAGACCGCCGACCGCGCGCCGGGCCCGAGCGCACCCACCCAACCCCAGGACTCTGCAGAGAGCGGCTTGGCGAGGTCACACCACGCCACCACCGCCTCCGCCGAGCGCTGTCTCGCCGCGGTCGCCTCCAGGGCCTCCAGACCGGGGGCCCGCGCGCCGCCTCCCATTGTAGGGTCTGCTCGATTGCGCGGATGGTGTCCGGGACCGTCTGTTCGAGGAGAGCATCCAGCTCATTGGGCCCACGCGCGGCGAGAGAGGGCCGTGACGCCCGCCAGGTGCCAGGCGTCCACGCCTCGGCGATGTCCTCCACATGCCGCACCAGGGCGGGCGTGGCCGCGTCCAGCTCCTCCGGGCTCAAGCGTGGGAGACTCCGCACGGTCAGGGCCGTCGGATCTCCAGGGTGTTTGAGCCGCATCGTGAGGGCGTGGGTCGTGGTGAACCCAGGGCGAAGCTCCTTGACGAGCGCCTCGTGCGCGCCGTCGAACCAGCGCTCCTCGCGGCGAATCTCCTCGATGAGACGGACACGGGCGCTCTCGTCCGGCTGCGCGTAGGCCCGCGAGGCCTGGGTGAGCCGGGTCTTGAGCTGGTCGCACAGCGCCGCGCGATCGTGGACAGGGTCATGCACCAGCGCGACGAGGCTCCGCAGCTCCGGCCCGAGGCGCCCAGCGAGCACGTCCAGCGCGGCGCGCTTCTGTGACACGACGAGCACACGCTCCCCTGCGGCCAGAGCGCTCGTGAGCACGTTCGTGATGAGCTGGGATTTTCCGGTGCCTGGGGGGCCGTGGACCGCCATCGAGCGGCCGGCCATCACCTCGTCCAGGGCGGCCTCTTGGCTCTCATCGGTCTGCTCGACGTGCCAGCGCGCGGCCTTGGGGGCGGGGCCTCGGCGCTCGCCGATCAGGTTCGCCAGAGCCTGTGGGTCGCCCAACAGCGCGCCCGCGTAGCCCCTCGGGGCGGTGTTGGTGTGCTCGACACGCTGAATGAGACGCTCATAATCGGTGAGGAGCGCGGTGTCGGCGAGGGGGAAGCGGCTCAGCACGGCGTGTGGGCGCAGCTCATACCGGCCCGGCGGCGGGTTCGGGAGCTGGTCGGCGCGATACAGCGGCAAAGGCGGGAGCTGGTCCACGTCCGCGGGCTCACCAAGCGGCTGGCCCCAGGCCGTGAGGCTCGGCGCGCAGCTCAACCCACGGGCGTTGAG
>JADKFE010000098.1 GCA_016717595.1 Deltaproteobacteria bacterium
CCTCACGAGAGCGTAGCAGCCCCAACCCAACATAGATCCTTCGGATGCCCTTCCCCCTCTGACAGAAGCAACTCCTATGATCTGCGGATGCCCTTCCCCCTCTGACAGAAGCAACTCCTATGATCTGCGGATGCCCTTCCCCCTCTGACAGAAGCGTATCCTATGATCTGAGGATGCCCTTCCCCCTCTGGCAGAAGCGTATCCTATGATCTGAGGATGCCCTTCCCCCTCTGACAGAAGCAACTCCCACGATCTGCGGATGGCCTTTCCCCTGTGGTCTTTGCGTATCTGACCCACCGCTGGGCTTTTTTGCTGCCGACGCCTTGAGCGTCACCAACATCCGCGCCGCTTGGGCTATCCTGTCTCCGCGAATGATCTAAGCCCTCAAGACTCGTGGTCCACAGTAGGCTCGACATGAAGAAGCTCAACGATGACTCAAGCGTGGCGCTCACCCTCATCAGCGCGCGGGTGGTGAAGAACCGCACCCAAGGCCGCGCCGAGGCCAAGCCCGTTCGGGACGACGTCGAGGCCGGGGAGACCCTGCTCAGCGCGGAGAGCGTCACCCTGCGGGGTGTGCGCGATCAGCGCATCGGCCAGACGAACGAGGTGAACTACCGCCTGAGCGAGCTCGGAGACAAGCTGCGCGAGCTCAACCTGCGGGTGAGCCTGAAGGTCGACCGCGACCACACGGATCCCCGCTACGTCGCGGTCTTCGTGAAGACGCCCAACGAGGCGCTCCGCACGATGAGCCACGATGAGCTCAGCCGCTACACCCACGGCGTGCTCGCCCAGGTGGCCGCGGAGCCCAGCTTCGCCAGCATCCCCACCACGGAGGTGGCCAGCGCCCTGGCCACCTTCGACGGCGCCCGCGCCACGCGGGAGACGCTCTACGCCCAAGAGAGCGCGGCCCGCGGCGCCGTTCACAGCGCCCGGCTGTCGCTCATCCAGATCATCAACCTCGCCTTCCCACGTCTCACCGTGATTTACCCCAAACAGAAGGCGCTGGTGGAGTCGTTCTTCTACAAGCCCGCCAAGGGCGACACGGTGGATTGAGGGGGTGGGTGGCGCTTGGGGGCTGGGCGCCGCCGCGGCCCCCCCCCAAGCCCGTGCTATCCTCGCCGTTGAGGTTTCCCCCAATGCCACGTCCCTCCCCCGCCCTCCTCACCTTGTTGTTCGCCGCCCCCCTCGGCTGCAAAGGCGCGTCAGAGCCGCCGAACGACGGCGCAAACGAGGACTCCGCCCCCTGCGACGGCTGGGTCCGGATGGTCTTCCCCGACGCCGACGGCGACGGCTTCGGCGTCGAGGAGGGCGCCATCGAGGGCTGCTACCCCCCGCCCAAGGGCTACGCCATCTCGTTCGGGGACTGTGATGACACCCGGGCCGAGGTTCACCCGGACGCCCACGAGAGCTGCCTCACGGAGTGGGACGACAACTGTGATGGGTATGCCAACGTGATCCTGCCCAACAGTGAGGACGAGCGGCTCGACCACTGCACCCCCTACTACCAGGACGTAGACGCCGACGGGCTCGGCGTGTATGACTCAAGCCAGTGTCTGTGCCAGGCGAAGGGCCAGTACACCGCCCTTGAGCCGGGGGACTGTGACGACGATGACCCCGCCGTCGGTTCTAATATGAACGGCTGCTACACCTTAGACAACACCCTCTGGACGGCACGATGGGATGGTTTCCAAGAGGAGCAAGGGTTGATGTTCAACAATGAGGGCGCTGAGGTGGCGGTGGCCGATCTCACCGGGGATGGTGTGCCCGATCTGCTCGTCGGCAGCCACAACACCCAGGCCGCGAAGGACGACTACTCGGGGGCGCTGTTTATGGTGTCCGGCCCGCTCATGGGCCTGGGCCGGGTGGCCCTCAACGACCCCCAGGTGTTCCGCCTCAACGGTGAGCCCGTCCCCGGCGAGATGCTGCTCGGCGTCACCGTCGCCGTCGTCGATCTGAACGGTGACGGGGCGAACGAGCTCGTGACGAGCGCGTACAACCAGGGGGTGTGGGTCTTGGACAGCGCCCGCTGGCAGCAAGACGGCCTCGACGCGCGGATCGCCTGGATGGAGACCCCAGCAGACCCCTACAGCGAGCTTGGGTCAAACGTCGCGGTCACCGCGGACCTCGACGGGAACGGGCTCCCTGAGCTCCTCCTCGGCGACCCATACGACGACCGCGCCTATAGCGGCGCGGGCGCGGCCACCATCGTCGAGAACCCCCCCGCGGGCCGGTACGACGTGAACACGGTCTATACGGCGGTGCTCACGGGTGAGTCCTCCTCCGATCACGCGGGCGCCTGCGTGGCCAACGCGGGCGACACAGACGGCGACGGCCTCAGCGACGTGCTGGTCGGGGCGCCGTACGCCGACTCCATGGGCGCTGTGTACCTCCTCCATGGGCCGCTCGTGGGCGACGTGAGCCTCGCGGACGCGGACGCCATCTACACCGGCGGCGACCCCTCCACCGCGACGGCCTGTCCCCTGGCGGGCGGCGGTGACGCCAACGGCGACGGCCTCGACGATCTGTTGGTCGGGGCCCCCACCGTCTATCAGGACCAGGGCGCCGCCTATCTGGTGCTGGGACGCGCCGATCCCCGCGGCGGGAGGGGCATCGCGGTCGCCGCGTACGCGCGATTTCAGGGCCCAGAGCGTGAGGAGCGGTGGGCGGTGTTTCACGCGGGCACCGACGTCGAGTTTCTACAGACCGACGCGGGTGACCACGCCGTCGTGGTCGGCTCGGGGGACGCGGACATCCTTGAGCGCAGCGGCGGCGCGGTCACCGTGGTCGTCGATCCAGCGCCAGGCATCCACATCATCGGTGAGGTCGGCGTGACGGTACACGGCGAAGATCAGCACGCCCAGGTCGGCTGGAGCCTCGCCCCCGCGCCCGATCTCGACGCCGATGGCTGGGGTGAGCTGATCGTCGGCGCGCCGGGCATGTCCCCTGGGGGCGTCTCGGGCGCGGGCAGCGTCTTCCTCCTCTCCGGCGGCGCGCTCGGCGGTCTGCAATAGCCGAGCCCCGGGCGGCCCTCCCGTCCCCCGCCCAAACCCAATAGAGCAGGCGGCCCCGTCCCTCTCGGAGCGCCTCATGCCCCCCATCCACAACGCCGCGCTGATCACCGGCGCCAGCTCAGGCATCGGCGCCGCCTGGGCCCGGGCCTTGGCCGCCGAGGGCCGCCCGCTGGTGCTCATCGCCCGAAGGCGCGACCGGCTCGAGGCCCTCGCCGCGTCTGTGCAGGTGCCCTGTCTCGTGCTCACCCTCGACCTCGCCCAGCGCGACGCCCCGGAGCGGGTGATGCGCGCCTTGGAGGAGGCCCAGGTGGAGGTCACCACCGCCGTGCTGTGCGCGGGCTTTGGCTGGTATGGCCCCTTCGTCGAGGCCCCCCGGGAGCGCCTCCTGGAGCTGGTGGACCTCGGCGCGCGCTGCGTCGTGGACCTCACCCACCGCCTGCTCCCGGCGATGTTGGCCCGCGGAGGCGGCGAGCTGGTCGTGATCTCCAGCGTCGGCGCGCTCTTGCCCACGCCGCGCCTGGGCACCTACGCCGCGGTCAAATGTTTTGAGCTGGTGTTTATCGAGGCGCTCTATGAGGAGCTGCGGGGCACCGGGGTCAAGGCCCTGGTGGTCTGTCCGGGGCCCACACGCACGGGCTTCGCCGAGATCGCCGGGGTCAACGGCGAGGCCGCCGGGCCGCTCACGATTCAGCCTGAAGACGTGGTGCGCCGGGCGCGGCGGGCGCTGGGGCGGCGGCCGGTGGAGTTTGTGGGGCCGACCACCTCACTCACGGCGTTTCTGACGCGCTTTGTGCCGCGGCGGCTGGTGGTGTGGATCTCGGGGCTGGTCACCCGGAACCTGGGCCGACGCGCGGGGTGAGGCTCAGCCCTTCAGGCGCGCCTTGAGCGTGCGGCGCAGCTCATCCAGCTCGTCTCGGGAGCGCCGGGGCAGCTCTGGGTAAGGCAGGTGCAGGGACTCCAAGGTCTCAGCGATGTGCTCGGCGACGAGGCGGCGCATCTTGGGCTTGTCGTCGGCGGGGATGGCGTACCACGGCGCCCAGGGCGTAGACGTCTGGCGCAGGGCCAGCTCATAGGAGGCCATGTAGTCGGCCCAGTGGGCTTGTTCGGTGACGTCCCGGGACTCAAACTTGTAGTTGCGTTTGGGGTCGTCGATGCGGCGCAAGAGGCGGCGGGTTTGTTCTTCAAGGCTCACGTTGAGCCAGAACTTGAGGATGACCAGGCCGCTGCGGGCGAGGTGGCGCTCGTGATCACGGATGGACTCGTAACGCTCGGCCCACAGGCGCTCGGGCTCAAGCTCGCCGGGCAAGCTCTGGGCGGCGAGGAGCTCGGGGTGAACCCGCACCACGAGCACCTCCTCGTAGTAGCTGCGGTTGAACACGCCGATGCGGCCCCGCTCGGGCAGGCGGCAGGTGGTGCGCCACAAGAAGTCGTGGTCGAGCTCCTCCGCTGAAGGGGACTTGAACGCGTGGACCTGGCAGCCCGCGGGGTTCACCCCGGAGAGCACGGCGCGGATGGTGCTGTCTTTGCCCGCGGCGTCCATGGCCTGAAAGATGAGCAGCACCGCCAGGCGGTTGTGGGCGTAGAGCCTGCCCTGGAGGTCGCTGATGCGGCTGACGGCGGCGCGCAGGGCCTCTTTGTCGTCGTCGTCGCCGTCGGTCTCCGCCAAAGTGGGCGCCTTGGCCACGCGGAAGCTGCCGTCATAGGGCACGCGGTAGGGGCTCGCCGGGAAGTCAACCATCAGGGCCCACCCGTGAAGAAGGGTCGGGTGAAGTACGCCGCCAAGAGCAGGCCCAGCACCGTCAAGGCCGCCATCAAGAACGCCACCCAGCGGATGTCCGCCGGGGGCACGTCGTCCTCGGGCCTCTCCGCCGCCTCGGGCTTGACCACGCGGCGAGGCAAGGGCGGGGCGATCGGGTCCTCCAAGCGCTGGCCGGGGGCGGGCGGCTCCACCGGGGGCTCGTCTTCAGCGGCCTCCTCAGCGTCGAGGTCGATGTCATCGACGTTGGTGGGCTCATCGGGGCGCAGCGTCAGCTCTGGGGAGACGGTCTCGTCGCCGGGGAAGGTCGTGTGGCCGTCGAGAGACATCGAGGGCTCGGCGCGCTCAAGGTCCATGGCGTCGAGGCGGGCGAGGAGCTCCTCCACGCGGCGGATTCGTTTGCGGGGGTCGGGGTGCGTGAGGCGGCGCACCACCCGGCGCAGGTCCACGGGCACCTCACGACCGGGATCCAGGGGCCCATAGGCCTTCTTGAGCGCGAGCATCTCCTCGCGGGTCTCGACGTTGTGCCCGGCGTAGACGAGCTTGCCGCGCAAAAGCTCGTAGAGCACCACGCCGAGGCTGTACATGTCCCACAACGAGGAGTCTGAGGGCTGGCGGTCGGAGAGCCACTCCGGCGGCACATAGGGCCACGACGAGCGGCGCGGCGGCGCGATGGCCGCGGGCAGGCCAAGATCGACCAGCGCCGGGCCTTGGCCGGGGCGCAAGAGGATGTTCGCGGGCTTGATGTCGCGGTGGCGCAGACCCACTGAATGTAGGGCCTGGATGGGCTTGCACAGCTCCCGCACAAAGGCCACCGCCGTCTCGCTGTTGAGCGGCAGGCCGGGCACACGGTTGCTGAGCGGCTCGCCGGGGATGTGCTCCATCACGGCGTGCGGGAGCTGGCCGGTGAGGCGCAGCGAGAGGATCCGCGGCAGGCCGGGGTGCTCCAGGTTGAGGAGCGACCGAGCGTCGCGCAGGAGGCGATCCCGCATGAGGTCTACGCGGCCCTCCCGGGGGGAGAGCAGCTTCACGACGACCTTCTGGGCGGGGTCTTCGCCGAGGTGGGCCAAGAACGCGGTCCCGCCTTCGCCGCCGAGGCGCGCGTCTACAGCCCAAAGCTCGATCAGGTCACCGGGTTGAAGCACGAGCCCTCCTCCCGATGATACCAGAGTGGGGTCGGCGCGTTGGGGAGAGGCAGGGCGAGCTCCGCAGGAGAAGGATCAGCATGGACACGATTCGAGAGATGATGGACTACGTCGGCTTCGGCGCCGCGGACGGAGAGGCGCTCCAGGCGCTTCTGCCCTTCGCTGATCCTGTTCTGCCCATGATCGCCGATCGATTCTACGAGGCGATTGATCGCAGCCCCGGCGCGCGGCGCGTCTTCGTGAACGACGCGCAGATTCAGCGGCTCAAGGTCTCGATGCAGATCTGGCTGCGGCAGCTCTTGGAGGGCCCCTGGGACACGGCGTATTGGGAGCGCCGCCGGAGCATCGGGCGCACCCATGTGCGGGTGGGCCTGCCCGAGCGCTACATGTTCACCGCCATGAACCTCCTGCGCGCGGAGCTCGTGGACATCGCCCGCAAGAACCTCCACGACGAGCGCGCCTGGGTCACCTGCCACGCCGTCGCCCGGGTGTGTGACTTAGAGCTCGCCGTGATGTGCAGCACGTTCATGGAGGCCCACGAAGATCAGCGTCTGAGGACCCTCCAGGACGTGATCATCCGCAGCCTGCCGATCACCGTGCTCTGCCTCGACCGCGAGGGCCTGGTGACCGCCGCCACCCGGCCTTCAGCGCGCATCTTCGGCGCCGGGGCCGAGATCGGCTCGTCCATCGGCGACTTCTTGCCCGCCGATCTCATCGAGGCCTCCCGCCTGGTGGCGAACGTGAGCCGGGCCCAGGCCCGCGGCCACGAGGTGAGCGTGCCCCGGGTGGTCCTGGGCGACGGCCTCGCCGCCCGCACCTTCCGGGTGAACATCGTGCCGCTCTCCCACGAGCTCGCCGAGGTGCTCGTTCACGTCGAGGAGCTCACCGACGCCGTGCAGGCCGAGGCCCGCGCCCAGCAGGCCGAGTCTCTGGCGCGGGTGGGCAGCCTCGCCGCCACCTTGGCCCATGAGATCCGCAACCCGCTCACGGCCATCTCCGCCACCTTGCAGGTGATCGGCGGCACGCTGGACGAGTCCGACCGCCGCCGGGCGATCTTGGGCAAGGTGCAAGAGCAGGTCTTCCGCCTGGACCGCCTGGTGAGCGACCTCTTGGGCTACGCCAAGCCCGCCATCGCCCGGATGGACGTGATCGCGCTGGAGAGCCTCTGCGCCGAGGCGATCAGCTCCGCCGCCGTGCCCGCGGAGCTGGTGGTGCTCGCCCCGGTCTCGGTGTGGGCCGATGGCCAGCTCGTGACGCAGATCCTCGTGAACCTGCTCCAGAACGCCCGAGACGCCGTCGGCGCCCAAGGTCAGGTGATCATGGTGGTCGGCCCGGGGCCCCAGGTCGAGGTGATCGACAGCGGCTCGGGGGTGCCCGCCAGCCAGCGCGCGCGCATCTTCGACGCCTTCGTCACCACGAAGATCCGCGGCACGGGCCTGGGCCTCGCGATCTGCCGCAAGTACGCCACGGCCATCGGCGCCCTGCTCACCTTAGAGGACGACGACGTGAGCCGCCCCCTGCGCGGCGCCTGCTTCAGGCTCAGCCTTCAGGGTTCGCCAAGCCGTACTTCTCCATCCGATAGCGGAGGGTATAGCGGCTGATGCCCAAGAGGCGGGCGGCGGCGGACTGGTTGGTGTGGGTGCGGTCGAGGGCCTGCTGGATGAGGCTCTTCTCGACCTCGTCGAGGTTCACGCCGTCTTCAGGCAAGATGAACGGCGCGCCCTTGGAGCCTACGCCGCCGACACCCTGGGACTCGGCGCGGCCAAAGCGGATCTCCGGCGGCAGGTTCTCCGAGCGGATGATGTCTTCAGCCTCCAAGATCACGATGCGCTCGATGACGTTTCGCAGCTCACGCACGTTGCCCGGCCAGGGGTAGCTCGTGAGCCGGGACATGGCCTCGGCGGAGACCCCGGTGATCGCCCGGCCAAAGTCGGTGTTGAACCGGCGGATGAAGTGCTCCACCAAGGTGCCGACGTCCTCGCGGCGCTCCCGCAGGGGCGGCACCTCGATGCGGATGACGTTGAGGCGGAAGAAGAGGTCCTCGCGGAAGCCGCCGCGCTTGACCTCGGCGGAGAGGTCGCGGTTGGTGGCGGCGATCACCCCGGCGTCTAAGGGGATGTCGGCCACGCCGCCCACCCGCTTAAACTTGCGGTTCTCCAGGGCCCGCAGGAGCTTGGCCTGGGTGTTGGGCGACATCTCGCCGATCTCGTCCAAGAAGATCGTGCCGCCTCGGGCCACCTCAAACATGCCGCGTTTGGTGGTGCGGGCGTCGGTGAACGAGCCCTTCTCGTGGCCGAAGAGCTCGGACTCGATGAGCTGCTCGGGCAGGCTCGCGCAGTCCACCTCCATCAAGGGGCCGTCGTGGCGGGGGCCCGACTCGTGGATGGCCCGGGCGATGAGGTCTTTGCCCGTGCCCGACTCGCCGACGATCAGCACCGTGGGGGTGTCGATGCGCTCCAGGCGCCGCAGGGTGTGGAAGAGCCGCTGCATCGCCGGAGAGTCGCCGATGAGCCGCCCGTAGCTCACGGTCTGCTGGCTGCGCAGGTACCGCACCTCGCTCTCTAAGCGGTGCGTCTGGAGCACCTTCGTCACCGCGAGGCCCACCTCTCGCAGATCAAAGGGCTTGGAGAGGTAGGCCTTGGCGCCCAAAGCGGGTGGCCTCGATGGCCGAGCCCACGTCGCCATGGGCGGTGATCACGATGACCGGCACGTCGTTGCCCTGCTCACGGAGGCGCTGGAGCACCTCCATGCCGTCGAGGCCGGGCATCTTGAGGTCGGTGATGACCAGATCCGGGGCCTCTCGGGTGATGCTCTCAAGGCACTGCAGCCCGTCCTCAGCCTCGCTCACGCGGTGGCCGTCTTTGCGGAGGTGCTCGGCGAGTGACCACCGAATCAGCTCTTCGTCATCACAGACCAGGATGGTGCTGGAGCCCACCATGTGCGCAAACCCTCATCATGATTGGGGCATATCACACAACCGTGACCGCTACGCCAGGGGGCTCAAGGGTGAGGGGCCACCCTGATCCCGGTCAGGAGCCCCTTTTCCTGATCCTTGTCATGTTGGCACGGCCTTTGCTTTCTTTCAATGTGACCCCCACCCACCCAGCTCGTTTGGAGACGCCATGAACCGTCTGACCAATGGATGCCCCTGCGGGATGCCCTGCGCCGAGTCGATGATCAACGCGCCCCTGATGGCGGCTGGCGAGGCCTTTCGGTTTCGCCGTGGCGACGTCTTGTGGAGCCAAGGCGCGACGGCCGACTGGGTGACGGTGATCTGCTCGGGCACGGTGAAGCTCTCTCGGCGTTGGCCGGGTGAGCGTGAGCCCATCCTCATCCTCGCCCATCGTGGGCAGATCCTCGGCGAAGAGGCCGCGCTCTCGGACAGCCAGCGCGTGGCGACGGTGACGGCGATGACCCCCGGCAAGGCCCTGCGCGTCTCCAGCGAAGATCTGGGCCGCCTGCTCAAACGGAGCCCCAAGCTCTATGAGCGCCTGCTCGGCCTGTCTTGCCAGCGCCTCGCGGCGATCACCGAGCGCCTGGAGGAGCTCGGCCAAGGCAGCGTCGAGGAGCGCCTCGCCCGGGTGCTCCTGCGGGTGGGCCACGAGGTCGGCCTGCGCGACGCCCGCGGCATCTTCTTGCCCCTGCGCCTCACCCGCGGCGATCTCGCCGACCTGGTGGGCTGCCGTGTGGAGACGATCATCCGTGTGATGACCCGCTGGCAGCGGGAGGGTGTGGTCGAGACGCTCCGCGAGGGCCTCGTGATCAAGCACCCCCATGAGCTGGAGCAGGTCGCCGTTCACGCCGCGGCGGCCTGAGGCCACGAACGTTCAGGGCAAGCCCGTGGGCTCCGCTGAGGCGCCCCGGGCGATCACGCTCTCCCGGTAGGCCACGGCCCGGGCGCGGTTGATCTCGCCCAAGGGCCGAAACTCCACCGGGGCGTGCCAGGGGTCAAAGGACATGCCCTCGACGGCGTCCCGGCGGCGGCGGCCGGCCTCGTCATCCAAGGACTGCTGGTTGAAGGTGAGCCGGGCCACGGGCAGCCAGGGGCTCACGGCGTCCTCCCACAGCACCCGGGGATCCTCAATCGGGGTGCGGGCCTCGTCGATGTAGGGCTGGATGCGCAGCTCAAACACCACGGGCCCGGCGGCGAGGCGGCCGCGCAGGTCTTGGCTTAGGCGGTCGGCGGCGTCTTCATCGGGGGGCTTGGCCGGGGCCACGGACGAGATCGGGAAGAAGCCGTACTTCACCGCGGCCGCGCCCCAGCGGATCGGCGTCGCGGTGTGCCACTCCACGGCGCAGAGGCTCGGCACGGGCTTGCTCAGGCCGTCTTTGGCCCGGCGCAGCACGGGCACGACCTCGCCGAGCTTGATCGCCCCGAAGAAGTGGCGCGGGGCCTTGAGCGGGCTCGCCGAGACGGTCTCGACGAGGCCCACAAACTCCGCCGCCGTGCGCGCGGGCATGGTGCGGTTGAGCACACACACGAGGTCGAAGGTGGTGGCGTCCTCGAGGCCCTTGATGAGCTTCTTGCCCGGCACGCCGAGGAGCTTCACGGCGAGGCCGCGGGCGTCCGGTTTGGTGTCGGGCTGGGGCTCGCCGTTGCCGCTGGAGAACCGCGCCAAGGCGTCGAAGCGCCCGGGGCTGGCGAAGATGCCCACCTGGGCCCAGCTCGGCAGGCCAGGCAGCACCTCAAAGACGCCGACGGGGTCGCCGAAGCTGCGGTAGTGCAGGGCCCGGCCCAGGGTGCGGGTCTGGGCCCGCTGGCGCTGCAGGGCGACGAGACGCGCGGCGAGGGCCTCATGGGCCTCGGCCTCACCGACGGGGATCTCCTCACGCCAGCTCAAGCTCGGGGTCACGCTCATACGTCCTCCTGAATCTGAAGCTCACTCACCAGCACCGCCCCACGAGAGGCCATCACCCACAGGCCGACGTGGTGCGCCGCCTCGCGGTTGTGGAAGGGCGCGTCGAAGGTCTCACAGCCCTCGCTGAGCACGAGCACCCGGGTGTTGACGATGTCGGCGACGTAGCGCGACCGCTCGGCCTCGGGGCTGGCGTCGGTGAGCAGGCCGTGGTTACGCGCGCTGAGCATCGAGACGACGAGGTCCGAGACGCAGATGTCCGTGCAGTCGCCCACCACGAGCAGCTCCTTGAGGCCGTGGCGCTTGACCCACTCACACAGGGCGTTCTCGCCGGTGGCGCGGTGAATCGCCCCCACGAAGCCGTTGATGCAGTCCTTCTTGACGATGAGCACGCCGGGCGCGGCCTCAAGCCAGGTGAGCAGCGGGTCCATCAGCTCTTCGCCGGTGCCGATGACGCCGTGGGTGGGGTACGGCGGCTCGGGGATGTCGGCGTGGTGGGTGTCCAGAAAACACAAGACCTGGAGCCGCGCGCCCAAGGCCGCCTGCAGGCGCCGGGTCAAGGCGTCGATGCGCTCCACCATGGGGATCATGTGGGTGGGGTCGGACAAGGCCCCTTGGCGGGTGAAGGCCACCCCGGCGTCGACGATGATGAGCCCGACGCCCACATCGGGGCGCAGCGTGATCGGGCTGAGCGTCACCGGGAGCAGATCGTGGAGAGACATCAGGCGCTCCGAACAAGCGTGAGGATGAGGTCTTGAAGCCGCTCGCTCACCGCCACCTTGGCCTCCCGGGGCACGAGCGCCTCGGCGGGCAAGGCGGCCAAGGCGGCGCGCAGGCGCTCGGGCGGGTTTGGCGAGGCGGCGTCGTGAATCGGGCCCTGCTCATCCCAAGCGAGCGTGAGCAGGGGCTCACCCGCTAAGTCTTCGTCGTGGAGGCCCACCACGTCCACGCCGCCCGCCTGGCGGAACACCTGCACCCGGCCCGGCAGCGTGGCTTTGCCGCTGCCCCGGCTGAGCTTCATCGTGGGCCGACCGTCGACCTCGGCGAGCTTGGCCACGGCACCCACCCCCACCGGGGCGTCGCTGGAGGTGACGATACGCTCACCCACCCCATACGCGTCCACCGGCGAGGTGTTGAGCGTCTGGATGACCTGCTCATCGAGGCCGCCGGAGACGGTGATCTTGGCCTGGGGCGCGCCCAGCGCGTCGAGCAGCGCCCGGGCCCGCCGGATGTTCTCCACGGTGACGCCGGAGTCGATGCGCACCCCGCCCAGGCGCCCGCCCGTGGCGGCGACGGCGGCGCGCAGGCCGGTCTGCTCGCCGAAGGTGTCGTAGGTGTCCACCAACAAGGTGGCCGCCGGGCCGTAGATCTCGAAAAAACGCTCAAAGAAGGCCCGCTCGGTGACGTGCCGGGGCACACCCTCACGCTCCCAGGCCTGCACGGCGAAGTGGTCCATCGTCCCGGCCACGGGCACGCCGTAGCGCACATAGGCGGCGACGTTCGACGTGGCGGCCACTCCCCCAACCCAGGCGGCGTAAGCGGCGTCTACGGCGGCCTCGGGGTGGGTGCGGCGCTGGCCAAACTCCAGCACCGGGCGGCCTTCTGCGGCGCGCACCACACAGGCCGCCTTGGTGGCGACCATGCTCATGTGGTTGATGATCGACAACAGCGGCGTCTCGATGAGCTTCGCCGTGAGCAGGTCACACTCGACGACCAGGTACGGGCACTGGGCGTTGGGCCGCACGCCGTCGATGTCGAGCTGGGCGCCGTGGAGGTCCGTGGCCACCCCGGCGAACAGCGGCGTGCCCTCCGCGGGCGACCAGATCCGCCCCTCAAAGCGCCAGCCCCGAAGGGCCTGCACCAAGGCCGGGCCGAGCGCGCAGCGCAGGCCCCAAGACCGGGTGCGCCTGGAGCGCGTCCAAGGCGGCCTCGTCAAAGCGGGCGTCCTTGAGCCACTCCAAGGCCCGCCGCCGCCCGGCCCACACCAAGAACCCCCGGGCGGGCTGGCCATCGGCCTCTCGTTTGGGCAGGCGCCGGGAGAAGAACGACATCACCCCCCGTTTGCCCGCCAGGCCCACGTCCCAGTGCGGCACGAGGGAGATGAGCTGGTAGAGGTCGATGTGGGTGGCGGCCGTCGTCATGTGCGCCCTCGGTGGGGGTGTCGCCCCTTCTTACAGCAGATCGGCGAGCAGGTTCGGCAGGTGCGCCACGGCGCGACCGCGGTGAGAGATGTGGTCTTTCTCCTGCGGGCTCAGCTCGGCCATGGTGCGGCCCGGCGCGTCCACCGGCAAGAACAGCGGATCGTAGCCGAAGCCGCCCTCGCCCCGGGGCGCGTGGCCGATCTCCCCCTCGACGGTGCCGCGCACCACCTCCTCGCCGAGCTTACTCACGAGCGCCAAGGCGCACACGAAGCGCGCGCGGCGGTGGTTGACGCCGTCAAGCGCCGCGAGCAGCGCCCGGTTGTTCGACGCCGCCGTGGCCTCGGGCGTGAACCGTTTGCTGTGAACGCCCGGCGCGCCGCCCAAGGCGTCCACCTCCAAGCCCGAGTCGTCAGCCAAGGCGGGCTCACCCGTGGCCTCAAACACGAAGCGGGCCTTCTGGAGCGCGTTCTCCTCGAAGGTGGCCCCGGTCTCCGGCGGCTCGCCGATGTCAGGGCGGCTGGCCAAGGAGAGCACCTCGACGTTGTGGCCCACGAGCATTCGCCCGAGCTCTTCAGCCTTGTGGGCGTTCAGCGACGCCAGCCACAGGCGGCGGCTCACAACGACCACCACGGCAGGCGGTCGGCGAGCAGCGCGCGCTGGGCCCGGGCGATCTCGGCGTTGCCCGAGGCCCCCAGGCTCAGAAGCTCGTTGAGCACGTCCCGGGGGAAAGGCTCCCCTTCAGCGCAGCCCTGGACCTCCACGAGCAGGCCGCCGCCGGTCATCACGAGGTTTAAGTCGGTCTCGGCCCCGGCGTCCTCTTTGTAGCAGAGGTCCAACATCGGCGCGGGCTCGGCCTGGCCCACGCCCACGAGGCCCACGGACACCGCGCAGATCAGGTGCTTGAGCGGCGACTCCTTGAGCTGGCCCCGCTCGATCATCTTGCCGATGGCCAAGGCCAAGGCCACGAAGCCGCCGTTGATCGCCGCGGTGCGGGTGCCGCCATCGGCCTGCATCACGTCGCAGTCCACGGTGATCTGGTACGCGCCGAGGGCCTTGTAGTCCACCGCCGCGCGGATCGACCGGCCGATGAGGCGCTGAATCTCCGCCGTGCGCCCCGAGGGGTGATCGCCCTCGCGCCGCACGCGGGTGTGCGTGGAGCGCGGCAACATGCGGTATTCGGCGGTCACCCAGCCTTCGCCCAGCTCTTTGCGCCAGCGCGGCAGCTCGTCGGTGACCGTGGCCGTGCAGTGGACGCGGGTGTCGCCCATCTCCACCACACAGCTCCCTTCAGCGTGTTTGTTCACGTCCGGGGTGAGGCGAAAGGGGCGGAGCTGGTCGTGTCGGCGGCCGTCGAAGCGCATCAGAGAGTCCTCCGGGGTGACGGCTCCTTTACCCCCGCCGCTTGCCCTACGCACCCTCGGCGCGATAGCATCCCGATCCTCCCCCGAAGCCCCGACCCGGAGCCCACCATGCGCCTCTCTCTCTTGACCGCGCTCGCGCTGACCGCCCTCTCCCTCACCGGCTGCGAAGAGAAGAAGTCGAAGATCAACCTCAGCGGTGAGAAGATCGACTGCGCGCTCACGCTGGACACCCTCGCCGGGACCGACTGGGTGCTCGAGCAGATCAACCCCGACAAGACCGTGACCCCCAACCCCGGCACGCGCCTTCGGATCTACAAAGAGGGCGACAAGTTTCAGGTGAAGTACAACGTCGGCTCCTTCGCCGACATGTACACCTACAACTGCGACGTGAAGAACGACGAGCTGGTCTGTAAAGAGCCCGCGAAGCTCGTCGACTTCTGCAAGGCCCTGGCCGTCGCCGACGGCTCGACCTGCACGGTGGAGAAGCTCAAAGAGTTCGCCCCCGAGGCCACGGACGAGGAGCTCGCCAAGGCTGTGGAGACGGCGATGGCCGACGTGGCGAAGTTTAAGGACAAGCCCGAGTGGAAGCAGTTTGTGTTCAACAACAACACCCTGGGCAACAAGCTCCAGGGCCTGTTGTGGGCGAAGGTGGACACGAAGACCTGCAAGCTGCGCATCACCGACATGTACATGACCATCTACAACGGCAAGCGGGTGGAAGACTCCAACCCCGTGGGCACCAACCCCTTCGTGCAGACGAAAGACGAGCTCCTGTGGGAGCACTGCGCCGACTCCGGCGACCTCTTCGTGCGCAAGTCAAAGGACCACCCCGCCAAGCCTGAAGACATCGCGGCCTGCTACCCCAACCAAGGCTGCACCTTCGGCGCCACTGAAGAGGCCTTCTACCACTACCTCGGCCAAGACGGCCGGGACGCGAAGGACGGCTGCACCTACTCCTACGACCTCTGGCTCAACGGCAAGCCCTTCAAGAAGGACATCCCCGCCGAGGTGGTGGACGTGAGCGGCAAGAAGGAGGTGCGCTGGTCCACCGGCGTGACCTTCCCCGCGCCCGGCCAGCAGGTGATGGTGATGGTGCGGAACCAGAGCTGCGCCGGTGGGGCGAAGGAGAAGATCGAGGTGTCTTGTAATATGGCGGTGGTGAAGTAGGCCGCGGCCACGGCCTCGCCGCTTGAGGGTGGCGGGGCTGGCGATGATGGGA
>JADKFE010000099.1 GCA_016717595.1 Deltaproteobacteria bacterium
GCGCGTCCCAAGGCAGGCCGTGCCGCGCCTTGGGCACCCAACGCACCGCCACGCCGAGCGCCCGCGCCGTCGCCCGCGCCGCGCTCGGCGGGAACATGCGGTCGCCCTCGCCCCAGAGCACGGCGCTGCGCACGCCACGCGCCCGAATCGCCGCGGGCAAGGCGCAGATCTCCCCAAGCGACAGCTCCCGCGCCATGTCCCGCATCCGCACAGGCAGGCTCACATCCTCCGTGGGGTGAAGCCGCACAAACTCCGCCCTCCGCCCAGGCTCCACCGCCCGGCGCACATACCGCGCGCCGCCGAGCCAATGATAAAACGGGCGCTCCAACACCGGCCAGGCGGTGACCTTCGCCGCCCACCACGCCGCGCTCAAGGGGCATGAGATGAGCACGAGGCCACGGGCGAGGCCACGGGCGGCCAGGCTCGCGGCGATGAGGCCGCCGTAGTCTTGGCCGACGAGCACAGACGCGCCGCCCTCGGGCAGACGCGCGGCGACCCAGTCGGCGTAGCCCGCGAGGCTCGGCGGGCCGGGCAGCGGTGGAACGTCTCCAAACCCCGGCAAGGTCAGCGCCAACGACGGCCCCGCCAAGCGCGACTGTACGCCGTCGTACAGCCGCGCCGAGAGGGGCACACCGTGGAGCAGGACGACGGTCACGCGCCGCTGAACTGCACGCCCTCAAACACGAGGCTCGGGGTGAGGATGCCGCCGTAGGGGTAGACGTCGCCGCCGAGGCTCGTGAGGCCCTTAAACAAGGTCACGAGGTTGCCGGTGATGTTCATCTCGCCGATGGGCGCGCCGAGCTGGCCGTTCTTCACCTCAAAGCCCGCCACGCCCAAGGAGAAGTCGCCGGTGGTGCCGTCCGCGTTGCCGCCGAGCCACTCCGTCACCAGCACGCCGTTGTTGATGGCCTTCATCAAGGCTGCGAGGTCACCCTGCCCCGGCGTCACCACACGGTTGGACGGGCCGCCCGAGGTGGGCGTCATGCTCGTCTTGCCGCCGTAGTAGGTGTCTACGTACAGATTTTTTACCACGCCGGCCTCGATCACCGGCATGGCCTTGGCCGCGATGCCCTCGCCGTCGTACAGTCGCGAGGCGAGGCCCCGGGGCAAGAGCGGGTTGTCGGTGATGCTGAGCTTCTTGGAGACCAGCTCCGCGCCCACCTTCCCTTGGAAAAATGAGCGGCCCTGCTGGATGCTGCGGGCGTTCGCCGTGCTCATCAACATGCCGAGGATACGCCCGGCGGCGCGGTTCTCGACGATCATCGTCGCCTTCTGCGTGGGGCCCTTCGCCGAGCCCATGCGCGTGACGGTGCGCTCCAGGGCCTCTTTGCCCACGGCGCTCACGTCCGGCAGGCCGCCGACGTGACGCCCGCCCACCCAATGATAGCCCTCGGGGCGTTTGTCTCCGGCGTCTTGTACGGTCACCTCGGCGCCGAACCAGAACGACGTGGACTCTTGGCTGCCGGTGAACCCGTTGGAGGAGGCCCCGGCGCTGACGTCGTGGCTGTGGTTCACCCCGGAGGTCGCGGAGATGACCTTCTCGTGGCCGTGGGTCGCCGCGTCGAGGGCCTGCACGATCTCCAGGCGGCGATCGTGGTTGATGGTGGAGACGGTGGAGTCCACGAGGTCCAGGGTGTCCGCCGCCCGGCCCGCGAAGAGCGCTGCGTCGGGGATCTTGCGGAAGGGATCGACCTCTAAGGCCCGGGTCATGGCCACGGCCTCAGCGATGAACGCCTTGAGGCGGTCGGGGCGCAGATCGGTCGTGGACTGGCTGGAGTAGCGCCCATCGACGTAGAGCTGCACGCTGAGGCCGCGAGACGTGCTCTCTTGCACGGTCTCTAAGCTGCCGTCGCGGTAGCTGTACTCCACAGACCGGCTGCGGCTGGCCCAGGCCCAGGCGTCTTGTGCGCCCGCGCCACGGGAGATCTCGACGGCCTCTTGGGCCGCCTTGAGGAGCTCTTCACGCATCTTCGCCTCCGACCGTCAAGCTGGACACCAGCACCGTGGGGAGCCCCTGGGACACAGGGACCGATTGACCGTTCTTGCCGCAGGTCCAGCCGCCGGTGTCGAGGCGCGCGTCGGCGGCGGCCATCGTCACCCGTTTGAGCGCGTCGGGGCCGTTGCCGATGATGTTGCAGTCCTTGATCGGCGCGGTGATCTTGCCGTCTTCGATGAGCCAACCGTTCTTGATGTAGAAGGTGAAGTCACCGGCGCCGATCTGCACCTGACCGTTGGTGAAGGTCTCGGCGATGATGCCTTTTTTGACGCTGGCGATCATCTCGTCCTTGGAGTGGGGGCCGGGCTCCATGAACGTGCAGCGCATCCGGGGCATGGGCGGGAAACGGAACGACTCCCGGCGGCCCGAGCCCGTGGGCTCAACACCATAGTGCCGGGCGCTGATGCTGTCGTGGATGTAGCTCTGCAGCACACCGTTCTGAATCAGCGTCGTGCGGCGGCCCTCGTTGCCCTCGTCATCGACGTTTAAGGCGCCGCGCTCGAAGGGCTCCCTCAGCGCTGTCTACGATGGTGACGAAGTCGGGGGCGACGGACTTGCCGATCATGTCGGCGTAGATCGACACCTTCTTGCGGTTGAAGTCGGCCTCAAGCCCGTGCCCGACGGCCTCATGCAGCAAGATGCCCGAGGCGCCCGCGGCCAAGATGACCGGCAGCTCCCCCGCCGGGGGGCGCTTGGCGTCAAACAGGCGCATCGTGCGGTCCACGGCCTCTTTGGCCACGGTGTCCAGGCGCTCATCGGTGTACCAGGCGAAGTCATGGCGCCCGGCGACGTTTGAGGCGTTTGACTGGCGCACGCCGTTCTTGTTGGCGGTGACGTTGACCCACAGTCGGGTCATGGGCCGATAATCCGTGGCGATGAGCCCGCCCAAGGTGGCGATGAGCACACGCTCCTCGCTGTCGCCCCAGGCGATGCTCACCTTCTCGATGTTGGGATCGAGCCCACGCGCCTTGGCCTCGACATACTCCAGCCGCGGCAGCTTCTGGGTGATGCCCACATCGGCCCAGGGCACGGCGATGGCGTAAAGTTTGCCCTCGGGGCTCACGTTGAGCGCCTGGGGCGGCACCACCGCGGCGCCGGACGCGATGCCCGCCGCCGTGCGCGCCGCGGCGAGCAGGCTCTCCCGGGAGAGGTCTTCAGTGAACGCGAAGCCCGTCTGATCCCCGATGACCACGCGCAGGCCCGCGCCTTGGTCGATGGACGAGGAGGCCGCGCTGACGATGCCGTCCTCCATGGAGATGCTGTTGGAGCGGGTGTGCTGGAGGTAAAGATCCGCCGCCGTGGCGCCGCGCGCGCCGAGCTCGGTGAGCACCTCACGGATGAGCGCCTCATCGACGCCGAACCACTGGGCGAAGGGGTTCTGGCCGAGCGGCGCCTGGGCCGAGGCCACGGGCGCGCCTTGTTTGGCGCATCCCACGAGGAAGCTGGGCATGGTGAGGAGCGAGAGCCCCGCGCCTAAGCCTTGCAGGAGCTGACGACGGTTGGGGGAGAACACCAGGAACCTCCAGGAACGAGTCCAGGGGAGCGTATCAGGGGATCGGGCGGGGTGGGTGGGGAATCTTTGTGAGGGCGGGGTGCGCGTGAGGTGCGCGGCTTGGGCGTGGGTGTAAATGGGCGCAGGTCGAAATTTCGCGGGCGGCGTCGAGCGGACGGAGCCTCTGAACGAATGACCGGGCTGATCGGCCTTCCACCCTCCCCTACCCCAGCACCCCCGCCTGCAGCAGATCGCCGACGGTGTGCACCTTCGCCGCGCGCAGGGCGCGCTTCACGCGCTCGTGGACGTCGGTGCCGAAGGCTGACTCAAAGCGGCCATCCATCACATAGGCCTTCACCTTGAGCTCGATGGCCACCACGCCGTCTAAGCCGGGCACCGCCGTCTCTCGCATGTGCACCACGACGGGCTTCCGCAGGTACACGAAGCGGCTGGCGACGGTGGCCTCGTACAGGACGCGGCGCGCGGTCTCAAAGTCCTCAGCGGCGCCGATGTAGAAGCACATCACACACATCTGATCGAGGGCCCCGGCGTTCGCGGAGGCCACGGCGTCGTTGAGGAAGCGGTTGTTGGGGATGGAGACGAGGTTGTCGTCTAAGGTGACGATGCGTGTGGTGCGCAGGCCGATCTCCACCACCTCGCCGTACACGTCGCCGATCTGTACGCGGTCCCCCACCTGGAACGGACGATCGAAGAGGATCATCAGCCCGGCCATGAGCGAGGCGAGGAGATCCTTAAACGCGAAGCCCACCGCCACGGCCACGGAGCCGCCGATCGCGAGCATCACCTCTTCAGAGAAGTGCACCACGCTCGTGACGGCCAGGGTGGTCGCGGCGATGAACACGACAAACTTGGCGATGGCGCTCGTCTGCTTGAGCAGGATACGAAAGCCGGTAAATCGTTGGCCGAGATCGTCAAACGCCCGGCCCAAGGCGTTGTTGATCATCCAGGCCGCGAGCACGGCGAAGAGCGCCACGGGCAGGCCGTCGAGCTGCACAAACCGGAGGATGCCCGTCGGGTCGCTGATCAGCAGGGTCTCCACGCGCTGTCCTCCTGGCTCACGCCGTCTCTAAGAGCGCCCGCTGGCGCAGCACCCGCAGGATCTGGGGGTGCAGTCGGGGATGAAGCTCGTACAGCTCGCCGCTCAGCTCACCCATGAGCACGCCCAGGGCCTCCAGGCGGCGGCAGGCCGCGCGCAGGGCGCTGTCGGGGCGGTTGAGGGCCTCAACGAGCTCCGTGAGCGTCATGGGGCCATGAATGGCCAGGGCCGTGAGCAAGAACAGATCCTCTGTGCTGAGTTGGTCCAGGGCGTCGAGGCCGTCTAAGCGCGGCGGGCCGTGCTCGATCTGCTCGGGGCTCGCCCCGGCGCGCAGAGAGTGAAGCCACAGCGCCCGGGCCACCTCCGGCGCGCCTTGGGACAGATCCTCGATGAGACGCGCCCAGGCCGCCCGGGCCCGGGCCTCGCCCCGGGCGTCGGACACGCCGCCCACCGCCGCGAGGCGCGTGAACGACGGCACAAAGCCCGCGGCGACCTCGGCGCCGAGCAGCCAGGACTCCAAGGCGTCGGCGCGTAGGGCCCCGAGCTCGATCGGCGCACGAAACACGCCCAGATCCACCGCGCCGGGCGCGCCCTCCAGATACCGCCACAGCGGGGTGCGGGCCGCGCACACCCACAGCCGCTCTTCTGCGCCGCGCTGGATCACGTCCAAGAGCGCGCCCAAGGCCGCGAACCCGCCGACGCCGCGCAGCATCAAGAGGTGAAGATCCATCACGACGATGAGCTCTTCAGAGCGGGAGATCGCCGCCGAACAGAGCGCCTGGGGATCGGACGACTCGGCCCCGAGGGCCTCGGCGAGCCACGCCCGGGCGCCCTTGGCGTCGGAGATCCTGCGGGGCGGGCGCAGCACGAGGAGGTTTGGCGCGCCCTCAGCGAGCAGCTCAGGCAGACGATCGAGGCCCGCGCCACGATCCCCCACGATCACCACGGCGCCGCGACGGTGGGTGCGCCGCCAGTCGTCTCGCTCGGCGAGCACCCGGGCCACGGCCCGGCGCACGTTGGGCGGCGCGTCCAAGGGCGCGCTGGCCAGCGCGTCCCGCTGCTCGGCGGACAAGGCGTCGCCCTCGACCCCACGGGCGCCGAGCTGCCGCCGGGCCAAGGCCGCGGTGACCCAGCGGAGCTGCGCCCGAGACGCGAGCAGCTCCGTCCCGCCTTGCCACACGGTGTCCAGAGTGAGCGCGACCACCCCGAGCGCCGCCTGGGGCACCTTCGCCCAGCCTTTCACCGGGCGCGCGGCGAGGCGGGTGAGCGCCGTGGGGCTCATGTCCGCCGCCGCCGCCGCGCGCAGCTCGTCGCTCCACGAGGCCAAGAACATCACGCACAGTAAAATCCCTGCCGCGACGCTCAGCGCGCCGACCCCTTGGGCCGCGCGGTCGGCGGCGAGGAGCTCCCAGGCCACGGCCAGGGCCACCGCCGTGAGCGCGCGCCAGGAGACGAGCGCCGTCACCCAGCGGCGCACGCGGCGGATCGTCTCCTCGGACACCACACGGAGCGCCGGGTGCTCGGCGTCGGCCGACGCCAAGGCCGCGTCTGTGAGCCCCGGCAGGCCCCGCGTCGCCGCCCGGGCCGCCAGCACGGTCACCACGAGGCTGAGCGCGGGGAGGCGGCCGCCCAAAAAAGAGAGCGCCGCCGCCGCCGCGCACAGATCGACGGCGGCGGTGAGGGGCGCGGCGAGGGGGGCGGCCAGGGCGGGCAAGGGGCCCGGGGTGAGCCCGGCGCGGGCGAGGCGCAGGAGCGTGGGGCGCACCCCCTCTGCCAGGGGCTCGGCGGCCTCGATGGCCAGAAGCTCCGCCTCCACAATGCCCGGCAGGCGGCGGCGCAACACCAACCACAGAAGACCGCCGATGAGCAGCTCAATCGAGCCGACGATGAGGCCCAGGAGCGCGGTGAGATCGGTGGCGAGGGCCGGCAGGCCGAAGAGGCCGCTCACCACGGCGCGTAGGCGGGACTCGGCGACGATCCAGGTGGTGCGCAGCTCCTCGGCGAGCTCGGGGATAAACGCCTGCTGGCCTTGTCGACGCGCCGCCCCGCTGGCCAATGCGCGCCCTTCGCGGCGCAGGGCCCGGGCCTCGATCAAGAGGCGCACCGCGGCGTCTTGTTCGGCCTCGGCGGCGCGCTGGCGGCCGAGGGCGGCGGCGCGGAGGTCCGCCTGGGCGGCGGCGAGCTCGGCGAGGGCCTCGGAGCCCTCTTGGGCCTCGTCGTGCGCCTCCGCTGGGCGCGCGGCCCGCAGCGCTCGGGCGCGGTCGGCGGCGTCTTCAGCGAGCTGCTGCAGGGCCGTCGTCAGCGCCCGGGCCTCGATGTACGCGGCGTCTAAGCGGCGGGCGCGGTCGGGATCGAGGGAGGCCAAGGCGGCGGCCTCCCGGAGCGCGGCGGAGGCGGCCTCGCGGCGGGCGCGCAGCTCGGCCAAGGCGGTGGCGGCGGCGGCGCGGCGGCTGGCCTCGTCCCGGGTCTCGGCGGCGACACGCTCTCGCAGCGCCACGGTGTGGGCGCGGAGCGCGGCCTCGGCGGCGCTGTTCGCGCCCTCTGCGCGGTCTCGGGCCTCTTGGGCGAGGCGGTCGAGAGCGTCTACGCTCGCGCCCTCGATGGCCCCGCCGGCGGCGTCCAAGGCCCGGGCGGCGTCGAGCTCGGCGCTGAGCGCGTCTCGGCGCGCGGCGGCGGCGTCTCGGCGGGCCTCGGCCACGGCCCGGGCGCCTGGGGAGCTCGCTGGGTCGGCGATCACCGCCTGGGCGGCGTCCTCGGCCTGCTCAACGCTCTGTGTGGCGGCGCGGAGCCAGGCCTCAAGCTCAGAGACGGTCCGGGGGCGCTCCGCGCGCTGCACAGGCGCGCTCAGCGCGAGGAGCTGCGGCGACACATGGTCGGCGTCGATGGCGGCGATCACCCCCTCGGCCTCGGCCCGGGGCGCGGCGCCCAACAACGGCAGGGCGCGGAGCAGGCGATCTTGGACGCCCAGCGCGCGCTCGGTCGTGGGCGGCGGCGCGGCGGCCCAGGCCGCGAGGGCCTCGGCGGCGAGGATGTCCAGCGCCGTGTCCGCCGGGCGGGCCATCTTGATCAGCGCGGCGCGGCGCCAGGCCCGCAGCGCCGTGGCCTCGTCTTGGGCCGTCGCCGCGGCCTCAAGCGCCTCGGCGGAGGCCCCGTCCTCAACCCGGGCGGCGGCGTCTAAGGCGGCGGCGAGGCGGCGATCGAGGCTCGGCGCGGCGAGGCCCGGGGCGAGGCTGAGCCCGGCGCTGAGTCCGCTGTAGAGCTGCAGCTCCAGGGTGTCGGCGGCGTCCTCAGCGGCGCAAGCCGCCTCGACCGCCGCCCGCCAACGCGCCGCGTCTACGCCCTCGGGGGGCCGCTGCAGGCGCTCTCCGGCGCGGTGAATGGCGCGGGCCCGGGCGCGCTCGGCGGCGAGGCGAACGGCGCCGGGATCATGCAGAGGTGTGTCGACCAAGGCCGGGAACGCGCGCTCAAACGGGACGTCTCCGGCAAAAAAACGCTCGGCGTCGCTCGCCCGCGCCCGGGCGGCCTGGGCGCGGGCGGCGAGCGCGGGGAGCGTCTCCTGCTCTAACCGAGCCGCGGCGACGGGATCTTCGGCGTGTCCCGGCGACGGGGCGCCGAGGAGCGCGAGGCACAGGAGCGGCGTGAACAGCGGGCGGAGGCGCATACGAGTCCAGAGCGAGCGACCCCTGAATAATAGCCCCGACGCCGCCCCGTCGCCAAGCGGCGCACAACAATTGGCGGCGGCGCCCTCACCGCCCCAGCCGCAGCACCGCCCGCAGCCCGCCGCCGGGGCGCGCCTCCAACCACACGTCGCCGCCGTGCCGCCGGGCGATGCCCCGGGCCAAGGCCAGCCCCAGCCCCGCGCCGGGGGTGGCGCGGTCGCCCAGGCGCACAAAACGCTCAAAGGCGCGCTCAAGCTCGGCGGGGGTGAGGCCCGGGCCCTCGTCATCCACCACAAACCGCGCGCCGTCGCCGTCGGCCTGAACACACACGGTCACCGGGGCGCCGGGGGCGTAGCGGGCGGCGTTGCGCAGGAGGTTCGCCAGGGCCACCTCGACCAAGGCGCCGTTCACGGACAGCTCGGGGTCGGCCGCTAAGGTGAGGGTGACCCCACAGCCCGCCGCGTCCAGGGCCGCCGCCTCGCTGCGCAGGGCGCGCTGGGCGAGGGCCGAGGCGCGCTCGACCTGGCGGCTCAGCTCCACCTGGCCCGCGTCTACCCGGGCGAGGCCGAGCAGAGACTCCACGAGGGACCGTAGCTCATCCGTCGTCTCTTTGGCGCGAAGCAGCGCGTCTCGGAGCTCCTCAGCGGGGCGTGGGCGGCGTAAGGCCAGCTCTAACTCACCAGAGAGCGCGGTGATGGGGCTGCGCAGCTCATGGGCGGCGGCGGCGATAAATCGGGCCTGCGCGGCGTCGCTCTCTTGCAGGCGCAACAGGAGATCGTTCACCGCCTGGGACACCACGCTCAGCTCCTCGGGGCCAACATCGGGCAGCCGCGCGTTGGGGCGTGACAAGGCGTCTAAGGCGGCGGCGAGCTGGTGGATGGGGCTCAGCGCCCGACGCAGACGACGGGTGAGCAGCGCGCCGCCGCCCAGGGCGACACACACAGACGCGAGGCCGTAGAGCAGGCCAAAGGGCAAGACGCTCTGTGTCCAATGAACCCGGGGGCCCTCGGCGAGCACGAGGGCGTGGGGGTGTTTGTTCTCCGACGCGCGGCTCGGCGGGTGGGGCTCCTCCACGGCGAGCAGGAGCAGGCGCCGATCGCCCACGTCGTGAAGCTGGGCTTGTTCGGTGCTGAGCGCGGCCTCGGCCCAGCCGGGCCCTAGGGCCGGATCGTCGGGGTTTACCCGCCGGGCGGAGACCGGGGACTCCACATGCCCGGCGGTCCACACCTCTCCGGGCGCTGGGGCGTGGGCCGCCGCCGCCAACAGCGCCGCGTCGAGAGACTGTGTGGCGCGCCAATGGATGAGCGCCCCGGTGATGAGCCCGGTGACGAGCAGCGCCAAGGACAGGCCGCCCACGGCGACGAACAACACCTGCCGGGTGAGCGACGCGCGCACGCCTCAGCTCCGATCATCGGCGAGCAAAAACCCCACACCCCGCACAGTGTGCAGGAGCGGGCGCTCGTGGCCCTTGTCGATCTTGGCGCGAAGGTAAGAGATGTAGACGTCAACGAGGTTTGTGCCAGGGTCACGTTTGAGATCCCAGACCTGATCCAGGAGCTTTGAGCGGCTCACCACACGCCCGGCGTTCTCGGCGAGCACCCGCAGCAGTCGCAGCTCCTGCGCGGTGAGGCTCACCTCGACCCCAGCGCGCCACACCCGCAGCGCTGTTGTGTCTACGACCAGATCCCCCACGGTCAGGCGCCCCGCCGCCGCGCCGCCGCTGCGCCGGGAGAGCGCCGTGATTCGGGCGAGCAGCTCCTCAAACGCGAAGGGTTTGTTGAGGTAATCATCCGCGCCGCCATACAGCCCCTCGACGCGGTCCTCCACACGGTCCATGGCCGTGAGCACCAGGGCGGGCCGTGTGTCGCCTCGCGCACGCAGCGCGCGCACCAAGGCGAGGCCGTCGCCGTCGGGCAACATGCGGTCGACGATGAGCAGATCGATCTCCATCAGATCCAGCCGGGCCTGGGCGCCCTTGAGATCTGTCACATGCTCGACGCGGTGGCCCTCTTCAGTGAGCCCGCGGGTGAGGAAGTCGGCGATTCGGCGGTCGTCTTCGATGAGCAGGAT
>JADKFE010000100.1 GCA_016717595.1 Deltaproteobacteria bacterium
CATCGCGACGAGGATCTCCTCGTTGGTGTGCAGCCAGCGCAGGGCCGAGTCGTCGGTCCTCAGGCCGCGCGCGAGCGGTCCTCCTCGTCCAGGGGCCGTTGTTGCCGCGACGGTTCGCCGTGAAGCCCCAAACAAGCTCCGTGGTGCCGCCCCACGGACCCACCACCTCGGTCATGCGGCCCTGGGTGGTCTCGCGGATGTGGGCGTGGAAGGCTGACGCTGAGCTCACGACGCTGGCGAAGTCGGGATCCAACTCCGAGTCGCGTTCGGTGAACAGTCGGAGCTGCTGGTCAACGAAAGCCGTCGCCGTCGAAGTCGGCGGATCACCCGGCCCTCGTGGGGGTAACGCCCGCCGAGGCCGCTGACGTTGAGGTCTACGTCCGCAGGCCAGGGGTCACCGGAGGGCTCAAAGAAGCCGTAGCGGACGCCCCAATCGTAGCCCGCGTGAACCCGGACGCCCTCGTCTTCAGTCTCGCCAAAGATGTCGGTCGCGTCGTCGCCACCGCCGATGGCCGCGCCGGGCCCCGCGTACTGAATCAGCGCGGGCCGACCCGAGCGGCCTAGATCCACCATCGAGAAGAAGCTGTCGCTGAGGTGGTTCAGGCCCGTCTCGTTGCTGCCGGTGCCGTAAGGGTCGGCGGAGATGAGCCAAGGCTCGCCCGCGCTCAGGCCGCTGTCGCGCCAGATCGTGCGCCCGTCGCCATAGAAGATGCGGGAGTAGGCCGAGTCTTCCACCGGGATCGCGCCGCCGTTGTCGCCGGACTTCTCGGGATCCCAGCAGGCGTAGAGGGCATAGGCCACGTCCAAGAGGCCGTCGTTGTTGAAATCGGCGAAGCGGGCCTGGGCCGAGCGGTAGGAGTCGGCGTCGCTGTAGGCGCCTTCGCCGCTGCTCGGGTAGTTGTAGTAGTTGTCGTCATTGTCGTAGGTGTAGCCGTAGCAGTCATTGTCCCAACCGTCGGGCTCGTAGGTAGAGAGAGGCAGCTCGTCCAGGGGAAGCGCGAGCACCAGATCGGTGGTGTGGCGCCCCGAGAAGTCTCGCCCGGAGATGGAGCGCAGCCAGTCTCCGGCCTCGCCGCTGTTCAGGATGACGTGGCTCTCATCGGGGACGGGACCGCCTGCGGGGAGCCGCTCGCCTGCCGAGACGAGGAGGTCTAACCAGCCGTCGCCGTTGAGGTCCGCGAGCTGGCCCGCGCGGAGCTGGGAGGGCCAGATGGAGAGGTTGTGCCCGGTGAACTCGCGGGTCAGAGGATCATACTGGAGCATCGTGACGCCGGGGCCTGCGCTGCCTCCCGTGCTGCCCCGCTCATAGATCAGGTCGGTCCAGCCGTCGCGGTTCACGTCCCCGAAGAGGTGCGCGAGGGGCGGGCCCGTCGAGTGGTCCTCAAAAATCGTCTGGAGCTTGTCGGTCCAGGTCTCATCCAGCACAAACGAGGGCGGCCCGGTGCGCGGCGCAAACTCAGAGATCGGGTACGACGAGGGCTTGTTGACGTAGGCCCGGACGAGCACGCCGCACTTGGTCATCGGCGCGTCTATCCACTCAAAGTCGGCGTTTGGGTCCGTCTTCTCTGGCGCTCCGTTGAGGTCGGCGCAGGCATAGCTCACGACGATGAGGTCGGGCCGCCCGTCGCCGTTGAGGTTCGCAACGGTGCCGCGTGTCCAGGCGCGGTCGATCTCTTCTACAGGGTCGGGCAGGCTCGTCCAGCCCGAAGCGGAGAGCGCCTCGGGGATCGCCGCGCTCAAGTCCTCGCCGACGGTGTCCCAGGCGTCAACCTCGTCGTTCCAGCTCACGGAGCGGAGGGTCTTCTTCCCCGATCGGGCGCTGTCTACCCGCTTAATCGTCGTCACGATGGAGAGCGGCTGCTGAGTCTCGCTGGGCCGGGTGGACGACGAGCCCATCAAGGTCGAGAGGTCGGGCTCATCGGCGTAGTCTACGGTGAAGCGGCTGTAGAAGCTGTCTTTGACGCTCGCCTCTACGGCCACGAGGCGCTCGGTCAGCGCGACGAAGGAGCCGCCGAGGCCGTCGATGCGCCAGTCGTCGCGGGCCTCGTACTCAAAGGTGATCTCGGCGGCCCCGTAGGTGATGCGCTCGGGCAGGGGCGCGCCCTGGGCCGCGCCGCCGATCTCGCTGTCTCCCAGCGCGTCCAGGGTGCCGTCGTAGTCCGACGGGCGGTAGTCCCAGGTGATCGTCTGCCCGAAGGGGTTCTGGACCTCGGTGAGCAGCCAGGCCGAGGACTCGCCCAGGTGAGTCGGCATGTCAGAGCCCGAGCCATCCACGCACGGGATCTGGGCGAGGCCCAAGGTGGCGTATTGCTCGCAGGCGTCGGCCTCGGGGCCGTCCTCAGTAAACCACTTCAGGATCTCGATGATGAAGCCGTCGTCAGTCTCCTCGGCCACGAGCCGCGAGCCGTATGTCCAGCGCCAGCCGTCTTTGCGCACGGTCCAGACGTTCGCCTCCTCATCGTACTCAACGCAGCGACCATCTTGCTGCTCGGCCTCGTAGCAGGCGGTCTGCGTGTTGAGGTAGAGCCACTGGCCGTCGAGGCGGAAGTTGGACTCGGCGAGGGCGTCCTCGTTGTTGTCGAAGGACATGGGCACGCCGCCCAGGGGGTCGCGGCGCTCGACGCGGGAGAGGCCCGCCAGCGTCCAGCCCATGCCCATGAGGCCCTCACGCACGCCGGGGTCGGCGATGAAGGCGATGTCCGGCGCGAGGCCGCCGGGCGCGGGCGGGAGGTCCAAGGGCACCCGGTCGGTCCAGGCGCCTCGGCTGAGCCAACCTTCAGGCGTGGCCCCCGGCGCCGGGGAGGCCGAGACCGAGGCCGTGAGCGCGGCGTCCTCTGCGCGGGCGGTGAGCGCGACGAAGACCAACAAGAAGGACAACCAGAGGCGAGACGCGGCGGGCATAGAGGCTCCTCGGCGGGCCTCGTTTTGGGGCCGATCGCCGGGGTGAAGGTGGGTGCCTGAGCTGCCAACCCGGGCGCCTTCATCCAAACCGGCGCGGCGGGCTTGGGGTCAGCGTAGCGCGGGGGTGTCAGAGAGTGGGAGGTCAGAAGTTGGACTTGACAGGGGGATCGCGGCGAAGCGGCTGCGGTGGGCGATCTTTAGGGATCGGGAGGATCGGGAATGACGATCGGGGGGAGGATCCTTGGGCGTGGGGATGGCGCGTGGGGGCCCGGCGCCTGCGGGCGCGGGGTGAGCTGGCGCTGATGGTCGATGAGGTGGACTCGCTCAACCAGGCGGATCTGCCCACGCGGCGACTGTTTCGGGCGATGTGCCTGGAGCCCGACGCCCCCGCGAGGATGGTCGCCGCCGGGGTGGGTCTGGACGTGCAGCGCGACGAGGAGGCCCAGCGCTGGGGGCCGCTGATCCGCACGATTCAAGCGGGGCCGCTCCCGACAAGCGGCGCCCGGCCCTGCTACCGAGCCAGTCGCCGGGGCCTTGACCTGGACCGAGCCCGCCACCCGCGCCGTCCTGGAGCTGGCCTCGGGCCGCCCGATGGTCATCCAGCTCTACTGATTACACGTCGTGGACCAGCTCGGCGTGAGCGGACGCAGCCGGGTGATCGCCTCGGACGTTCAGGAGGCCAAGGCGAAGGTCGAGCGCGCCTGGAAGGCCATCCGCGACGAGGGCCTGGAGGACGAGCTGGTGCCCGTGGACCTCAACACGGCCTTGATGGAGCTGGGGCGCTTGGGCCAGGAGATCGACGACCTGGAGCGCATCGTGGCCTGGGCGCGGGGCGACGTGAGGGTGTGCCTTGGCGCGATTGGTGGGGTGTCGTCGAACAGGCGGCGGGGTGGTTGGCTCGTCGGGACGCCAACCCCCGACACTATCCATCCAACCGGTTCCCGGAGACGAAACCAATAGGCAAGAGCCCAGGAATCAACTCGGCCTCTCGGATCTTGAAGCCAGCGGCCTGTACCGCCGCCTGAAGACTCGACAGGCTGAAGCGGCGCTGCCCAGGAAATGAGACGACGGACAGCAGCGCCGAGACGACCCGCGACCGCCTGTCCTGATCATGGCAATAGGTAGGAACGACGAGCAAGCCGTTCGGCTTGAGCGCCGATCACCCCACCTGCTGAGTCCGGCAGCAGATGCAGCACATTCGCAGCGACAACAACATCAAAGCGCCCGTCCGCCTCGCCAATCGTGAATAGATCGCGCACCTGACAGCGCACATTGGGCAGGTGCGCAACTCGAATCCGCGTTTGGGCCACCATCGCCTCGGAGTAGTCCGTGCCAGGGCTCACCGACACCGGGCGAGGCGGACATCACCCTGCCCGACGCGACCTCCAAGGCTGCGCCTGCGCCGTGTGCCACGTCGGCGACTCGCTGAATCGCCCGGGGCAGCGGCTCACCGAAAAGGCTCATCGAGCGATCGTACTGTGTGGCGTGGCGCTCCCAGAAATGACGATCTTTGTCTTCAGACATCGAGCACCCTCATGGCTAAGGGCTCACCACAAGCTCGGACATCATGCCATTCTCGCCATGTTGCAGAATATGACAATGTTGCACCCAACGTCCCGCTGCGGATCCGTCACCAGCAGGATCGGAGAGGTGTACACGAAAGTACAACGACGCAAATGGTGGAATGAGCGTGGTGTCCTCAAACTCATCATGACTCCAAGGCACGCGCACCGCGCTGTTGTCCGCCGTGGCGTGATCGGGGTCGGGCCAAAACACGAGCGCGTAAGGCTGGTAGCTGAAGCCGTGCAGGTGGTACGGATGTGCCATCATGGAGTTATTGCGCACCTCCCACTCGATCGTGTCGCCGATCCGCGCTGATTTCGCGCTAGGCGCCATCGGCTGTTCTGGCCCCGCCATGTGGTCGGGGTGCCATGAGACACCATTCATGCCGAACCATGTCGTCATCACCTGCTCGCCGTTCTCGTCTTCTTCGTGGGTCATCTCTTCGTCTAATGTGGTGCCCGCTTCGTCAAACCACTGCGCGTTCGCGGGGGTAGCAACCGGGTCAATCGAGCGTCCCACGGCGGCGAGCAGCGGCGTACCGTCCGCGAGCGTGATGGGGGCCTCCTCACCAGCGACCAATCGAAATCTCGCGACCTCAACCCCAGGACGAGTCCCGTCATCCGCGGCGTCCCCCATGACCATCTCACCATCCTCCATCCACATCTCGTGTCGTCCTCGTGGGCTGTCCTCCCAGCGAAGCGGCCACTCGTCCCCTACGACTCCATCCGTGATGAGGACAACATCGGCGCGCTCACCAGGGGCGAGGAGCACCTCGCCGCGCTCATAGCCCAGGCTGACCTCCGCAGGGCCCAACGAAGCGCCGGTCTCGACATCAAATCGTTCGCCTGTGACCGACCCACCCTCGACGCGGGCATGGTTGAGCAGTCCACCTTCGCCGCCCACACGAATCAGCGTATGGCCTGGCACAGACACCCGCCAAAACCGCGTGATGGAGCTGTTGATGAGCCGAAGCCGCACCGCCGAGCCCGCCACGACCTCAAGCGTAGGCAGCAGGTGGCCGTTGACGAGAAGCTCGCGGCCCTCCGTACCGTTCATAATCTCCATCGCGTTTGTGGACTCGGCGGAGGTGACGATCCCTTGAGATGTCCAGGTGTCAGAGAGCACAAGCACACGATCGTCCGTTGGAAGCACGCCGCGCGCGATCAGCTCGTCCTCTGCTGGGTCGACGACAACAAGCGGCCCATAGAGGCCGGAGAAGAGGGCCTGCGCCCCCCGGATGTGGGGATGATACCAGAATACGCCGGGCCGGGTCGCGCGAAACGTATAGGTCGTCTCTGCGCCGGGCAAAATTCCGACCTCTGTGAGCGGCGTTCCGTCCGAGGCGTTGTAGCCCTCGATTCCGTGCCAATGAACGCCGCTCGACCAGTCATGGCCATCGGGCAGCCCGTTCAGAAATCGGATGCTGACCTCATCCCCTTGACGCACACGAATCTGCGGCCCTGGGATTCCGCCGTTGAAGGTCAAGAACTCGGTAGGAATCCCCGTTCGGTCCAGCGTGGTCGCCGACGCCTGGAGTGTGCCCGCAAATCGCCCCTCGGTGAGGTCCTCGTCCGCGAGGAGCGCTGGCTCTATGAAGGACCGCACCTCCGGCGTCGTCGCCGGGCGACATTGACAGGCGTACACAAACACCAACGCCACCAGCGAGGCCCGCGCAGGCGATGATGACGCGCTCGGCGAGGATTTACTGAACATAGGCCAGCTCCCAAGCACACCCGTCGTCGCATATGCCAGACATGGCCGCCGCGTCGACGCTCCCGGTGCAGCCCTCAAAGTCGCCGCCGCTGAGCGTGACAGCGGTTCCTGTGACCGCGCCGCCTTCAGGGAGGTTGCCGTGGCTCATGCTCCAATCGGCGAGGGAGAATGAGCAGCTCGCGGCGTCGGCGGTGAGGGTCGCGGTCATTCGCATTCCGAAGCAGGAACCGGAGGTCTGGACCGTTCCCGAGGGTACGGAGGCGCAGCTCTGCGTGGTGTCCTCCTCCTCAACGGCGACATCTTTGGACGCAGGGCTGGCGCCACTACAGCCGGTGAACGCGAGCATGAACACGAGGATCTGGCGAGAGGACATGAGCACTCCGAGCTAGGCACGCATACGTTTGCAAGTCTTATGCCATGACAAAAGCTGCCTTTTCATAGACAGTTTCGCCGCTGACTGTGACGACTCGCGTTACTGCCGTGACACAAAAAGTCACAGACCTGCACTCAGGCTGGGGATCATTGCTCCGCCCGGTGCTGCCTTATACACTGAGATTGATCACATCCCCACATCTTTTTCCTTGACGATGCGATTAACCCGCAACATCGTCTGTAGCGGCTCCTATCGGCAGATGGGGTGATCGGCGCCGATCAGCGTGTCATCAACGGCGCTCCCCCACTGGCTCGATAATAATGACGGCTCAACCATGATGACGGTGATGAAGGTCTTCGCCGTGGGCGTGGCGGTGGGACCGCGCCGTGTGGTGATGGGCGTGGTTGTGCTCCCCCTCGACAGGAGGCTCATGGGCGTGATCCTCATGGTGCCCATCATCGTGGCGGTGGGGGTGCTCATGGGTCATCGCCTCGTGGTCATGGGGATGATCGTGCTCCTCTTCCAGATGCAACCAGACGCCGATCGCCATGAGCAGAGCACCCGACACAGTCAACAGCCCCCCCAAGGGCTCGCCGAGGAGCGCGGAGCCTATGGCGCCCAGAAACGGCGCCACGGCGAACACAGAGCCCGTGCGCGCCGCGCCCAGCACCCGCTGCGCCCGCAGGTACATCCGGAGGCTGAGCCCGAAGCCGAGCGCCCCGCAGGTGAACAAGCCCAGGGCCGAGAGGAGGCCAGGCCAGCTCGCGCCGCTCAGAGAGGCGAGGAGACACGACGCCACCACACCCACCGCGCTCTTGGCGGCGACAACATGGGCGGGATTCAGATCAGAGAGCGGGCGGGAGATCGTGTTGTCGGCGGCCCAGGAGAGCGTCGCCAAGGCGATGAGCGCGGGGCCAAGCCAGGTGGTCTCGCCCGAGGTTGACTGATCCAGGCCGACGAGGGCGCCGCCTCCGGCGATGACCAGCACCGCCGCCGCCACGGCGACCGATGGGCTCGCGCCACACCAGCGCGCCGAGGATCACGGTGAACACGGCCTCTAGGTTCAACAGCAGCGACGCCGTGGTGCCGCTCGTGCGCGCGAGCCCCGCCGAGAGCGCGACCGGGGCGATAAACGCGCCCGTGAGGCCCACGCCCAGCACCCGAGGCCAGTCGGAGGCGCGGAGCTTGTTCTCTCCCGCCCGTCGCAGGACCAACGCGAACAGTCCAGCGCCCGCGTAGAGCAGCGCGGCGACGGTCGGCGCCCCAGACCCCGCGCCGAATCGTTGCACCAGCGGCGTCGTCGCGCCAAACAGCGCCGCCGCCGCCAAGGCCAACAGCACGCCCCGCGCGATCGGGCTCACGTTCAGCCTCACTGTGCGTCTGCGGGGAGCAGACTCGGCCAAGACTCCACCAAGGCGAGCTGCACCGTCATCTCCGCCGCGTTCGCCCGCGCCTCGGCGGCCATGCCCCAGGCGTCGAGCACCCTCGCTTGGAGTAAGGTCGCCTCAGCGAGGCCGATCGCCCCCGCGTTGAGCGCCGCCTCAATCGCCACGAGGGCCGCCCGGGCCTCCTCGCTCGGATCAGCGGTCTGCGTGAGCTGCCCGATCACCTCACGTCGCACCTCCACCCCCGCGCGCTCGGCGGCGAGACGACTCTCCAGGGCGACACGCTCGGACTGTGCGAGGTGTGCCGCCCCCTCGGCCTCGGCCACGCCGCCTTGGTTCCGCGCCCACAGCGGCAAGGTGGCCGAGAGCGTCGGCCCCACCGTCCACGCGGCGTTCTGCTCCCACGACCAGGGCGGAATCTCCACGCCCGTCGGCGTCGCGCTCACCGCGACGTTCTGGGCTTGGGCCCACACCCCAAGCTCCACCGGAGGCAGGCGTGCGGCCTGGGCTTGGCGCAGCGCAGCCTCGGCGCCGTCTTGGCGGGCGCTCGCCGCCACAAGCGCCGCGCTCTCCCCAGCCGTGGAGAGCGTCGGCACCACAAGCATCGGATCCGTCGGCAGGCTGAGCGTGTCTGTGAGCCCCGTCGTCGCCGCGAGTGACGCTTGGGCCTCCAAGAGCCGCGTCTGTGCGGTGAGCAGGCCGCCCACCGCCGCCGCCTCCTCCAGCCGCGCGAGGTGAACCTCCAGCTCGCCGACGTCGCCGCTCGCGAGGCGGCGCTCGACCTGCGCCCGAATCCGCTGGGTCAACACGACAGCCTCTTTGGCCCGGGCCACCTCGGCCTGGGCGTCGATGACCTCGATCATCCCGAGACGCGCGGCGGCGGCGACCTCCAGCCGACGCTGCGCTCGTTCAGCCTCGGCGGCCTCAAGCCCCGCCCGCGCGGCCTGGGCGGCGGCGCGGCCCTCCCCTGAGAACGAGAACGGCTGAGAGAGCGAGACCTCATGTTGGGTGAGGCCGAAGCCCAGACGCGCCTCTAAGGTGGGGTCGTAGCGGAGGCCCGTCGCCGCGCGCAGGGCGCCCTCGGCGGCGGTCACCTCCGCCTCAGCCCGCGCGAGGGCGGGGTCTTGGGCGAGGGCCGCCCGCACCACCTCATCCGGGGACAGGCTCGCCGCGAAGGCGGCGCCCAACGAGAGCCACAGGAGGAGCGTCATGGCGTCACCACCGCGCCGTACCGACGAAACAGCACCGGCACGACGAACATGTTGAGGACTGTGCTGGAGAGCAGGCCGCCGAGCATCACCACGCCCATCGGCGCCTGAATCTCGTTTCCGGCCTGATCGGCGGCGAGCACCAGCGGGATCAACGCGAGCCCCGCGGAGAGCGCGGTCATCAGCACAGGGACGACCCGCTCGATCGAGCCTCGCACCACGGCTTCAGCGAGGGTAAGCCCGTCCACCCGCACCAGATGCTCATAATGGGTGACCATCAAGATCCCGTTGCGGGTGGCGATGCCGAACAGCGTCACGAAGCCGACCAACGCCGGGGTGCTCAAGGTGCCCGAGGTCAAGGCGAGGGCCATCACGCCGCCGATGAGCGACAGCGGCAGGTTCACGAGCATCAACAGGGCGTTACGCGCCGAGCCGAAGGCCGCCACCAGCAACAGATAGACGCCCACCACGACCATCACCGAGAGCCCGGCGATGGTGCGCTCGGCCTCGGCGGCGGACTCAAACTGCCCGCCATACACCACAAACACGTCCTCCCCGAGGTTCGCCTCGGCGTTGACCCGCGCCCGCAGCTCCTCGACGACCGAGGCCAGATCCCGCCCGGCGACGTTCGCCTGAACGACCATCTTTCGGCTGCCGCCCTCACGCACGATGGTGTTGGGGCTCGATCCCCGCACGATCGACGCGACCTCCCCCAAGGCCACCCGGGCGCCAGTCGGGGTGTGAATGGGCAAGGATCCCAAGGCCGCGAGATCGCCCTCCACACGATCCGCGAGACGCACCACGATGTCTACGGGGCGCTGGCCCTCCAAGAGCCCACCCACGGTTTGACCCACCAAGGCGCGCTCGACCTGCTCGCCAAGCTCACCTGCGCCCAGACCAAACCGCGCCAAGGCGCTCCGGTTGGCCCGCACCTCCAGCTCCGGGATGTCGACCTGCTGCTCAATCGACACGTCTACGGCGCCGGGCACGGTCTTCGTGATGGCCTCGACCCGCACCGCCGCCGCGCGCAGCGTCTCTAAGTCGTCGCCGAACAGCTTCACGGCGATGGCCGAGCGGGTGCCTGAGAGCAAGTGGTCAATTCGGTGAGAGAGCGGCTGGCCCACGGTGATGTTCGCGCCGCCGATCGTGGCCAGCTCCCCGCGCAGGGCCTCCAAAAACGCCTCTTTGTCCCGCTCGCTCTTGGAGAGATCCAGGTTGACGTCGATCTCCGCCGCGTTCACGTCCTGGGCGTGCTCATCCAGCTCCGCGCGCCCGGTGCGACGGCTCGTAGACACCACCTCGGGGAAGCTGAGCAGGGCCGTCTCGACGCGGCGCCCGAGACGGTCCGACGCCTCCAACGAGGTGCCCGGTCGGGTGACCACGTTGATCGTCAGCGCGCCCTCATTAAACTCGGGGAGAAACGTGCGCCCGAGGCTGGGCACTACGGCGAGGGACGCGATCAGAGCCGCCGCAGAGAGCCCCAGCACCCAGCCCGGGCGCGCCAGCGCGGTCTGCAACAGCGGCCCGTAGACCCGCTGGCTCCATCGGGCGAGCCGACTCTCTTCTTCAGCGACGGCCTTCGCCCGGGGCAGCAAATACGCGCACAAGGCGGGCGTGAGCGTGACCGCGACGCCCAACGACGCGAGCAGCGCCACGACATAGCTCGCCCCCAGCGGCGCGAGCATTCGCCCCTCGACGCCGTCCAAGAAGAACAGCGGCAAAAACACGAGCGTGATGATCAACGTGGCGAAGACGATCGATCCTCGAATCTCGACCGACGCCTCATAGATCACGACGAGGGGATCCCGCTGGGCCTCCAGGGGCAGCGCGTGGTTCTCGCGCAGGCGGCGGAAGACGTTCTCTACGTCGATGATCGCGTCATCGACGACAGATCCGATGGCGATGGTGAGCCCGCCCAAGGTCATCGTGTCCAAGGTGAGGCCCATCGCGTCGAGCGCGAGCACCGCGACGACCAACGAGACGGGGATCGCGGCCAGGGAGATCACCGACGCGCGGAGGTTGCCCAAGAACAACAGCAGGATCACCGCGACGAGCAGCGCGCCGTCCCGAAGTGACCGACCGACGTTCGCCACGGCGCTCTCAATAAAGTCGGCCTGACGAAACACACGCCGATTGAGCGTGAGCCCTTCAGGCAGCGAGGGCTCCAGATCATCGAGCAAGGCGTCTACCTTGGCGGTGACCTCCAGGGTGTTGGCGTCGGGCTGCTTGAGCACGCCCATCACCACGGCGGGGCGCGCGTTCGCCGAGCCTTCGCCACGTTTGACCTTGGGCGCATAACCGACGCTGCCGAGCTGACGCACCAGGATCGGGCGGCCCTCCCGCACGGCCACGACGGAGTCGCCGAGGGCGTCGGGGTTCGCAGCGCGGCCCACCACCCGCACGAGGTACTCCTGATCGTTCGCGGTCACGAACCCGCCCGAGGCGTTGGAGTTCGCCGCCCGCAGCGCCTCGGCCACCTCGTCCACGGAGATGTGAAGCCCCGCGAGGGCCTCGGGGCGCAGCGTCACATGCACCTGTTTGACGCCGCCGCCGATGGGGATCACCTGGGAGACGCCGGGCACGCCCAACAGCCGCTTGCGGATCACCTGGTCGGCGAAGGTGCGCGCCCGCATCGACTGCTCGTCGCCCGCCTCTTGCCAGTCCAACGACAAGAACATGATCTCCCCCATGACGGAGGAGGTGGGCGCGAGCTGCGGCGGCTGAATGTCCGCCGGGAGCTGCGGGAGCGCGAGCTGGGTCTTCTCGTTGACGATCTGCCGCGCGGCGGGGAGATCGGTGCCCCACTCAAACTCAACCCACACGATGGAGATGCCCACCCCCGAGGCGCTGCGCACCCGTCGCACGCCCGAGGCGCCGTTCACGGCGGTCTCCAGAGGCCAGGTCACCAAGGTCTCGACCTCTTCAGGCGCGAGGCCGTGGGCCTCAGTGACGAGGGTGACCGTCGGCGCGGTGAGATCGGGGAACACATCGACGGGCACACGGCGACCGACCACGAGGCCGATGATCACCAACAACAAGGAGGCCGCGGTCACGAGCAGTCGGTTCTTGACGGACCACTCAATCAGGGCGTTGAGCATGTTCCCCTCCCTCAGTGTTGGTGGCCGTGGGCGGGGATGCCGCCCGCGGACGTGGAGAGCAGCACCTCATAGGCCCCTCGACTCACGACACGCTCCCCGGCGGCGAGCCCCGAGGTGACGGCGATCTTGTCCCCGTCACGCGCCCCGACGGTCACCCGCCGCTTATAAAAGCCTTCACCGCCGTCCATCACATACACCACCGTTGTGCCGCCATCGTCTACAATCGCCGTCGCAGGGATGACGATCGCCTCGATCAGCTCCGGCGTGAACACGCGCACATCGACGTAGCTCCCAGGCATCAGGCCGCCGGGGTTGGGCAGCTCAAACACGACGGGGACCGTACGATCGATGGGATCTACCGCCGCGCCCACGGCGAGCAGGCTGCCCCCGGTGGAGGCGTCTACGAGCACAGGGTCGGCGCCGCCCGCGACGGTGAACATCGCGCCCGCCGAGCCCCGCACACGCGGCGCGTCGGACTCGGTCACCCGGGCCTCCAACCACAGTCGGCTGGGGTCCATAATCTCCACCACCACATCACCGTTGCCCAAGACGCTGCCCTCCTCGGCGCGGACAAACACGACCTCCCCAGCGACGGGGGAGCGCAGCTCGGCGCCGCCGCCGCCGCTGCCCGACCACGCCGCGCGTCGGCCCCGGGCGGAGTCCACCTGCCGCTCGGCCACGACAAGGCGGGCCTTGGCCGCCTCCAGAGCCTTGGTGGACACGACCTCGGGGTGAAGGGCCTCGGCGCGGACGAGCTCCGCCTCGGCGATGGCGCGCTCGGACTCCGCGGCGGCCAAGGCGGCGTCTACCGCGCCCCGGTCTTCACCGCTGACCGGCACCACCCGGGCGAGCACGTCCCCAGCGCGCACCTTGGTGCCCACTCGTAGCAGCGGCGTGGCGACGAGGCGCCCCGACACCGGGCTGCCCAAGGTCGCCTTTGAGCCGATGGGCGCCACCAGCTCACCCGTCGCGCGCACCGAGCCCCGAATCGTCGCCGACTCGGCCAGCGTCGTGGCGTAGACGGTCTTCCATTGGGCCTCCTTGAGATACGACACCACGGGCTCGGCGGGCTCGGCCTCCACCTCCCCGGCGATGGCCTCGTCTACCGTGGCGTACACCCGCACCTTGCCGATGGAGACCGTGCCCGAGACCGGGCCGTCCAGACGCAGGATCAGCTCCGCCTCCCCCGGGCGTTTGGGCGTCACGATGGGCTTAAAGATCCCGTTTCGTAAGAGCTTATCGACGCTGAAGACCTCCTCCGTTCCGTCTGTGTGCCGAAGGGTCGCGGTGACTTTGCCTTCAGTCACCCACACAAACCCTTCAGGGTCTCGGGCGTCGGTGAAGTGCGCGATGAGCGGGGAGTCTTGGCCCACGACCAGGGCCGGAAGCTCCATGAACAGCTCCAGTCCATCGGCATAGACGGTGAACGAGAGCCCGGGGCGGCGGTCCTCTTCTTCCTCGGCGGCGGGGCCGTGGTCGTGGCCGTGCCCCCCTTGCGGGAGATCACAGCCAAAGGCGAAGAAGAAGGGCGCGAGCAGCAGCGCGGTTCGTTTCACAGAAGCCTCCTGTTCCGTCCTACTATCGTTAGTAGTAGAAGGCGCAAGAAGTTTCAGCGCACGAGCGCGCTCCACAGCTCCTCTGCGGCGTGGTGTAGACCCTCGTGGCCCCAGCCGATCCCGATCCCCGTGAGGGTGGCCAAGGCGAGGGCACCCCAGAGGGCGCGAGAGCCGCGCGGCGTGGGCCGAGGAGCGAGCAGGCGCATCACCCGGCGCTCTAAGCCTTGGGGCTGAACCAAGCCCAGCCCCGGCGCGGGCTCTAAGCGCAGCCGCGCCACGGCGATCAGGGCGCGTGAGACCGCCTCACCCCCACAACTGGCCGCGGCGGCGTCATCGGCGGCGTCCTCGACCGCGTCACGCCACGCCGCCATCACCCAGCCCGAGAACGGCGAGATGGCCGCCGCGAGGGTCAACGCCGCCGACCAGCGGGGGTCGCCGTGCTTCACATGGGCGCGCTCATGGGCCAACGCCGCGTCCAGCTCATCGGGCGCGAGACGCTCCACGACGGCCTTCGAGACGAGCACCCGGGGTCGGAGGAGCCCAACGGCGTGGCACAGCCCACGGGACGACGGCACCACACAGACCGCGTCATCCATGTGGCCCAAGGCCGTCAACGCGGCGCCGAGGCGCTCGGTCTCCATGAGCTGGAGCGCCGCGTGGGTCAGCCGCACGCCGGTCACCGTCCACATCGCGGCGCCGATCCACGCCAGCCAAGGCGGCAGCTCGGCGCCGTGCCAGAGGCACAAGTGCAGGTGGTGCCCGTGGCCGAGACAGTGATCACGGCTGGGGTCGATGAGGGCCAACAGCGACGGCGCGGCGATGGTGCCGAGCAGCGTGAGGGTGAGGAGGGCGGGCGCCAACAACAGCGCCGTCGTCAGCTCGATGCGGCTGGGGGGCGAGAGGTGTCGGCGGGCCGCCAGAAACGGCAGCGCCAGCGCCGCGACGAGCCAGATGATCGGCCACACCAAGGCGCCGACCGCGAGCACGAAGCTGAGCGTGCTCATGGATGGCCCCGCCGGGCGGCGATCAACGCCTCCAGCCGGTCCAAGAGCGCGCCGTCGGCGCTGGCGTCTACGAGCGCGGCGAGCCCGGCGTCCCCGTGGGCGAGGAGCGCGCTGGCCAAGGCGTCCGCCACGAGGCGCTCATGCTCGGCGCGGCTCATCGCAGCGTCATACCGCCACGCGAGGCCGTCCTTCTCCCGCCGCAAGAGCCCCTTGCGGTGCAGGCGGTCCAGGGTGGTCATCACGGTGGTGTACGCGCGGTCGGCGTCGCCGCGCATTCGGTCGGCGATCTCCCGCACCGTCGAGGGAGGGTGGGCCCAGACCGCCTCCATCACGACTTGTTCTAGCTCACCGAGGTGACTCATCCACGCTCCTGCCGCCTGCGCCTGACCTCGCAGCAACGTAGCCTATCTCAGCGGTGGCACAACCGCCGGGTGGGCCATCAGCCCCCAACCTCCTCCATCAGCCCCAGCGCCTTCTGGCTCCCACCGAGCCGCCCCTCGAAACATTCATCTCTGACGAACGCCGTGGCTATGACATAGGATTGAGCGCCCGGTCCACCCTGGGCCTGTACACCTGGAGGTGCGTGATGGGTGAAGAGCACAAAACCGACGCCTGCTGCGCCCCGGTCGCCGTACCGCCGCCTGCCGCCTTCGCCGGAGAAGCGCGAAGGTTCAAGATTCACGGCATGGACTGCGCGGAGGAGGTCGCCACGCTGAAGGGCGCCCTGCGCGAGATTGTGCCCGAGGATCAGCTTGGATTTGATGTGCTGAACGGGCGAATGTCCGTGCCAGCGACGGTGTCGGCGGAGCGGGTCGTCGCCGCGGTGGCGGCCACCGGAATGCGCGCCGAGCCCTGGGTCGAGACGCGAGCGCCCGACCTGGGCCACGGATGGTCGCCGCGGGACTCGCTCGTGGTCGCGAGCGGGCTCGGCACCGCCGTCGGGTTCGGCGTACACGTCGCGATGGGCGGCTTGACCGCGGCGATAGGCTCCGAGGGCGCGGGCCTCGCAGAGGCGGTGCCGTGGCCCGCGCGCCTGGCCTACAGCGTCGCGATCGCGGCGGGTTTGTGGGTCGTGGCCCCGAAGGCGTGGTACGCGCTGCGAAACCTCCGCCCAGACATGAACCTGCTGATGACCATCGCTGTCGCGGGCGCGGTGGCGCTCGGGGAGTGGTTTGAGGCGGCGACCGTCGCGTGGCTGTTCTCCTTGTCCCTCGCGCTAGAGGCTTGGAGCGTCGGGCGCGCGCGTCGCGCCGTGGCCGCGTTGATGAAGCTCGCGCCAGATCGTGTGCGATTGGTGCGTGAAGACGGCGAGGTGAACGTAGATCCCGCCGAGGTCGCCCCGGGTGGTGTGTTTCGTGTTCGGCCAGGCGAGCGTATCGGCCTCGACGGGCGCGTCTCGCGCGGCGCCACTGAGGTGGATCAGGCGCCGATCACGGGCGAGTCGATGCCGGTGTCAAAGCAGGTCGGTGACGAGGTCTTTGCGGGCACGATCAACGGCTCAGGCGTGATTGAGGTCACCTCCACCCGCGCCGCAGGAGAGACGACCCTCGCGCGAATCGTTCGGCAGGTCGGTGACGCGCAGGCGAAGCGGTCTGTGTCGGAACAATGGGTGGAGAAGTTCGCGCGAATCTACACGCCTACGATCCTCGCCCTCGCGCTGGGCGTCGCCGTGGTGCCGCCGCTCTTCGGTGGCGAGCCCTCGGAGTGGGTGTATCGCGCGCTGGTGCTGCTCGTCATCGGATGCCCCTGCGCCCTGGTGATCGCGACGCCTGTGGCGATCGTCGCGTCCCTCGCGGCCTCAGCGCGACACGGCGTGCTGCTCAAGGGTGGCCGAGTGGCCGAGATCCCCGCGCACATTCGTGTGGTGGCCCTCGACAAGACCGGGACGCTCACCGAGGGCCGACCCCGCATCGTCGCCGTAGTGACCCTCGCGGAGCATGACGAGGCCGCGCTGCTCGCCCGGGCCGCCGCCTTGGAGGCCGACTCCCAGCATCCCATCGCGCTCGCTGTCTTGTCGCGAGCCCGCGAGCTTGGCGTGCCCATTCGTGCCGCCACCGACGTGATCGCGATCCACGGGAGAGGCGTCGAGGGACGCATCGACGGGCGCCCGTTTTGGCTCGGCTCTCACCGCCTCCTTGAAGAGCGTGGCCAAGAGACCCCCGCCGTCCATGATCGCCTCGAGGCGATGGCCCAGCGCGGGCAGACCGTCGTGGTCGTCGGCAATGAGGCACACGTCTGCGGGCTCATCGCGGTGTCTGATCGTGTTCGTCCTGAGTCTGTCGCTGCGGTCGCCGCGCTAAAACGCGCGGGGGTCACGCGAGTGGTCATGCTCACAGGCGACAACCGAGGCACCGCCGAGCTCGTCGGTCGTGAGGTCGGCGTCGACGAGGTGCGCGCTGAGCTGCTCCCTGAAGACAAGGTCCGCGCGATCGAGGCGCTGGAGCGGGATCACGGCCCTACCGCGATGATCGGCGACGGCGTGAACGACGCTCCCGCGCTCGCACGAAGCACGCTCGGCGTCGCGATGGGGGCGGCAGGCACCGACGCGGCCATTGAGACCGCCGATGTGGCGCTGATGGGCGACGACCTGGGCAAGCTCGCGTGGCTGATTGAGCACTCCCACGCGACGCTCCGGGTGATCCGCGCGAACACCGTGTTCGCACTCGGCGTGAAGGCCGTGTTCGCCGTCCTCACCTTCGCTGGCGCGGCGTCACTTTGGGGGGCCATCGCCGCCGACATCGGCGCGTCGCTTTTGGTCGTGGCGAACGCCCTGCGCCTGCTGCGGCGCTAATGAAGGCGCACCCCGCCGATGACAGGATGTGACCAAGCGGGTCACGCCTTCGCTCGGGTGGGTCACAGCCAATCCCCCCAAGACGAGGAGCGCGGCGTTTAACCCTTGGCACCGTTTTTGCTTGTGGTTTTCAACCCACGCTCGTCGGTGTCTGCGAGACCTCGTTGACAAGCCCCGACCTCTGGACATAAGCTCCTATCATGGCAAGACTCGTCACCGCGCCGACCCCGCGCCGCAAGCTCCAAGTCCCCCGTGGGCTCTTGGGGCGTGCGCTGCGTGGCCTGCGGGTGCTCCTCCTCATCGCGTCGGTGCTTGGGCTCACCCCCATCGCTGAGGTGATCGAGCTGAGCGTGAGTGAACACTCGTGGGTTGAGGTGGAAGAGCACGCGGGCGACGAGGTGTGCGAGGAGTCCTGCGCTGAGGCGGGCTGTCATGGGGACGCCCACCATTGCGGTTGCTGCGCGCCCTCCCCACGCCTCGCCGTGACGCCCCCGTGGTCACCCTCAGCGATGCGCGGCGCAGGACAGCTCGTGCTGATGAGCGCCGAGCAAGCGCCGTTGGAGCGCGCCCTGGCGCCACCTTGGCACCCACCCAGGGCTTGAGAAGGTCTCTCGTCGTCGTTGGCGCCGCCAGCGTTCGTCCCACCTTCTCTCTCTGAGTTCCTCATGCTCTTGACCCTGCTTTGGGTCGGGCTGGTCTCGCTCGTTGGCGCCGCTCCTGCACAGGGGCTCAGCGCTGACGAGGTGGTCCAGTCCGCGCTCAACAATGACCCCGACTATTTGGCCGCCGAGGCCGCTGTGCAAGAAGCAGAAGGTCTGCTTCGTGCCGCCACCGCGCTCCAGAACAACCCGACGGTCTACGTCGAGATGTCCGTCACTGACCCCCGCTTCGGGCTTCAAGTTCAACAGCCCATCTCGGTGACAGGTGAAGGGTTCGCGCGTCGCGCGGCGGCGGAGGCGCAGCTTCGGGCCGCCGAGGCGGAACGTGCCCGCGCGGCGCTTCAATGCGCGGCAGACGCCCGCTCGGCCTGGGCCGTGGCCGCCGCCGCGGAGTCCCGCGTAAGCCTGACCGCTCAAGCGCTCATCCAGGCGCGGGCGCGTCGTGAGCTGACCGAGGCGCGGGTTCAGGCGGGAGACGCCTCCGAGCTGAGCGCACGTCTGATGCGGCTCGCCGAGGTGGAGGCTGCCGCCGCGCACATGCAGGCTCAGAACGAGGCGACGGCGGCGAGGGTCGGCCTCGCGCAGTTTGTCGCCGGGGCGGCGACCGCCGCTCTCGCGGGGGAGGTGCGCAGCGCAGCGCCCCCATCCACGGGGCCTGGGGAGCGCGCCGACCTGCGCGCTGCGGAGGACCGGGTGGCCGCCGCGGAGGCCACGCTCTCGGCGGAGCGCGCCGCGATGGTGCCGATGCTCTCGGTCGGCGCCTTCGTTGAGCATGAGGCCGGGACCACCTTCGCCGGGCCTTCGTTGCAGATGAACGTGCCGTTCTGGAAGCTCAACCCCGACGGACGGGCCAGCGCCAAGCGCGCCTTGGTGGTCGCCGAGGCGGAAGCCCGCGCGGTCGGTCGAGTCGCTGAGGCGGAACAATCCGCGACGGAGCGGGCGCTGTCGGCGGCCACGGACACACGCGAGGGGCTGGTCCGTGACCCGGGCGCAGAGGCGAGGGCCGCGATCGCATCGATTGATGACGCGGCGGCCCGAGGAGAGCTTGACGTGGCGACCGCCACGTTGCTGCGCCAGCAGGTACTTGACGCTTGGGGGGCCTCGATCACCCTTGAGCTGGCATACACCCAGGCCGAGATCGCGGCTCTGCTCGCGGCGTCCGATGTGGCGCTGCTCCCCGCCGAACTTCGTGAGGTGTCTCCATGACTCAATTCATCAGGGCCGCCCTCTTGGGGTCCGGCCTGCTCCTCAATCTCAGCGCATGTTCGGGCGGGCCGACGGCGGAGCCCCACGAAGACGCGCACGAAGAGGGCGAGGACCATGATGAACACGCCGATGATGGGGAGAAGAAGGGAGACGCACCTCCCGACGATCACCCAGACGAGGCGGCGACGGCCCAAAACGTGCTTCAGGTCTCCGATGACCTCAAGCGTGACCTGCGCGTGAGCACGGTCGTGGTCAGCGCGACGGTTGGCGCGGAGCGGGTGGTGATCCTGGGCGAGCTGCGCGCCCACGAAGACGCCCTGGCCTCGGTCTCAGCGCCAATTCCGTCGCGGGTGGCCCGCGTCTTGGTGTCCACCGGGGCGCAGGTCCGCGCGGGAGAGGCGCTCGTCGAGCTGGAGAGCGTTGACGTCGGACGCGCGAGGGCGACGCTCATCGCCGCGCAGGCTCAGGCGACACGCGCCCAGGCCGCGTTGGAGCGAAAGCGTGGGCTCGGCGAGATCATCTCCAAGGCGGATCTGGAGATCGCTGAGGCCGAGGCCGCGGTCACGAACGCGGAGCTGCGCGCGGCGGAAGCCGGGCTGGCGGCGCTGGGGGTGGGCCGCGCCGTGCCCGACCCAGCAGATGGCCGGTTCGTCCTGCGCGCGCCGATCGCGGGGACGGTCCTGGATCGCTCGGTCACCGCCGGAGCGGTGATTGACGGCGAAGAGGTGCTCTTTCGACTCGCGGATCTCAGCCGCATACAAGCGGAGGCGCACGCCTATGAGCGTGACGCCGTTCGCCTACAGGTCGGCGCGCACGCAGACGTCACCCTCTCGGCGCTGCCCGGGGTGACGCTCTCGGGGACCGTGTCACGATTGGGCGGGGAGATTGATGTCGCATCAAGAACAGTCGGCGTGCGGATTGACCTTCCTGCCGACCCTCGGCTACGCCCCGGGATGGCGGTGACGGCCACCGTAGACGCGGTGACGAGCGGTGCTGAGGTCGTGAGCGCCCCCTCCGCCGCGCTGCAACGCTTAGATGGCGGCTGGGTCGTGTTCATCCCGATGGGCGCGGACGCCTTCGAGATCCGTCCCGTGGGCCGCGGACGCGATCTGGGGGCCAACGTCGAGGTCATCTCGGGTCTCACCCCGGGAGAGGTCGTCGTGCTCGACGGCGCGTTCTTGCTCAAAGCAGAGACAGAGAAGCGCCAGAGCGGCGGGGAGGCGAGCCATGAGCACTGAAAATCCCCAGCAGGGCATCGTCGCCCAGATCGTGCGCCTCTCCTTCGCGCGGCCCTTGCTCGTGCTGATCGCGGTCGTCGTCGGGACTTGGTTCGGCGCGGACGCCCTTCGTTCACTCAACCGGGACGTCTTCCCCGACCTGTCGACGCCCGTGTTCAACGTCATCGTCCAGAACCCGGCGATGGGCGCTGAAGAGCTGGAGGCCGCGATCACGGTCCCGATGGAGGTCGCGCTGGGCGGACTGCCCGACGTGCGACGTGTCCGCAGCACGAGCACCCTGGGCGTGGCCTCGGTGGTGATTGAGTTTGAGGCGGACGCGGACTACCAACGGGCGCGGCAGCTCGTCGCTGAGCGCATCGGCAGCGTGGCCCTGCCGCCGAACACCGAGCCGCCGCTGCTGTCTAGCCTCTCTGGACGACTCAACGAGGTGTTTGAGTTCACCTTGGAGGCCGCTCCGGGGACGGTGGACCTCATGACCCTTCGAGACCTCGCCGAGTTTGAGGTCAAGAATCGCCTGCTCGCGGTGCCGGGTGTGGCGGCGGTGGAGCGCCTCGGCGGCTATCTGCGCGAGTTCCAGGTTCAGCTCGACCCTGAGAGAATGACCGCGCGCGGGGTGACCTTGGAGGAGGTGCTCCACGCCGCCGCCGGGGCGAACCAGAACACCGCAGGAGGGATCCTCACCGATGGCTCCGTCGAGTGGACGGTTCGTGCCGTGGGCCAGGTGCAGACCATCGAGGAGCTGCGCGGCACGACGGTCGTGCTGCGTGGCGGCACCCCTGTGCTGCTCGGTGACATCGCGGACGTCGTCGAGGCCCCCGCCGTGCGGCGGGGAATCGCGCATCGGCTCGACGGCGAGGTCGTCTCTTGCCGTGTCTCCAAGCAGTTTGGCGCGGACACCGTCGCGGTGACCGCGGGGCTGCGCGACGCCTTGGACGACATCGTGGCGACCCTCCCGGCGGGGGTCACCGCGCGGGTGGTCTACGACCAGTCCGAGCTGGTCGATGAGGCGCTGGGCGGCGTCACCCGCGCGGTCCTGTTGGGCGCGCTGATGGTGGTGCTCGTGCTGTTCGCCCTGCTCGGTGACGCCCGGGCGGCGGCGTTGGTGACGCTCTCTATCCCGCTGTCCGTGGCCATCTCCGGCGTGCTGCTCGAACAGGCGGGGATCGGGCTCAACACCATGACCTTGGGCGGTCTGGCCATCGCGGTCGGCCTCCTCGTGGACGCCTCGATCATCGTCACCGAGAACGTGCTTCATCGCCTCAAAGGCACCGCGCCGTCTGAGCGAGAGGGGGCGGCGGTGTTGGCCGCCATCGAGGTGGGGCGCCCCATCGCCTTCGCCACGCTCATCGTCGTCGTCGTGTTTTTGCCGCTGTTCACGATGCACGGACTGGAGGGCAAGACCTACCGCCCCCTCGCGGCCGCCGTGATCGCCGCGATGACCGCCGCGCTGGCGTTGGCGCTCACGCTCACCCCCTTGGTCGCGGCGCGTGTGCTCAGACCCAGCACAGACGGCGCCGAACACGACACCGCGCTCATCCGCTGGTTCAAACGGGTCTACGCCCCGGTGCTCGACGCGGGGCTCCGTCGCCCAGGCGCGGTGCTGTTGCTCTCCATCGCGCTCGCCGTACCGGGCCTGCTCTTGGGGGCGCAGCTTGGCCGCGACTTTATGCCCGAGCTGGACGAGGGCGCGTTTCTGGTTCAGACCTTTCTCCCGGGGGAGGCCAGCTTAGACGAGGTCGATCGACTCAATCACCGCGTCGAAGATCAGCTCCGGCAGGTGCCCGAGGTGCTGGAGGTGTCTCGTCGCACGGGCCGGGCGGAGCGCACCGAGGATCCAATGCCCCACACCATCTCGGACGTGCTGGTGCTGCTTCGGCCCGAGCGCACCCGCCCGCTGAGCGAGATCGAGGACGACGTTCGTGACCGTCTGGCGAGCGTCCCGGGGGTGAACGCGGCGGTCACGACGCCGTTGGGGATGAGGATTGATGAGGGGCTCGGCGGCACACCCGCGGACGTCTCGATCAAGGTCTTTGGGGACGACCTCACCCAGCTCGCCGCCCTCGGCGCGATCGTCCGCGAGAAGGTGGAGGGCATCGAGGGTCTGACCGACCTGCGCGTGGAGGAGATCACCGGGCTGCCCCAGGTGAAGGTGGTGGTCGACCGCGCGGCGGCGGGGCGTGTTGGCCTCACCCCAGGCGACGTGATCGAGGCGCTTCGTGTGGGTCTCGTCGGCGAGGTGGTGTCGGAGGTGCGTGTGGGGCAGCGCCGATACGATCTGGTCGTCCGCCTGCCGGATCACCGTCGCGGCGACATCAACGCGCTTCGTGCGCTGCTCGTGGACGGACACGACGGATCTCGAATCCCGCTCGGCAAGCTCGCAGAGATCTCTCAGACCGTGGGGCCAAGCGCCATCAAACGTGAGGCCGGGAGCCGCCGAATCGCCATCGAGGGATCCGTGGTGGGTCGAGATCTGGGCGCGGTGGCGGATGAGGTGAACGTGCGCCTGAAGGGGCTCACGCTGCCGACCGGCAGCTTCATCAGCGTAGGAGGGCGAATTGAGAGCCAAGAGCGGGCGTCTGCGGCGCTCGTCTCCGCCGTGGCGGTCGCGGTCGCGGGCGTGTTTGTGCTGCTCTTGCTCGCGCTGGGGACGGCCTGGGAGGCCGCGACCATCCTGCTCACGCTCCCCGTGGCGCTCGTGGGGGGAGTGCTCGCGCTCTGGATCACCGGAGAGACCTGGAACGTGTCGAGTATGGTGGGGATCATCGGCCTCTTCGGCATCGCGGTGCAGAACGGGCTCGTGCTCGTCTCCCAAGTGCGCGGGCTACGCGAAGAGGGCCTCGACGAGCTTAGCTCGCTTCGTGAGGCGAGCCTTGGCCGGGTGCGCCCCAAGCTGATGACCGCTGGCACGGCGGTGCTCGGGCTGTTGCCCATCTTGGTCCTCAATCTGCGCGGAACGGAGATTGAGCGCCCGCTCGCCATCGTGATGACCGGCGGATTGGTCACCTCAACCCTCTTCACGCTGATCGCGCTGCCCGCCGTCTACCGTCTCGTCGAGGGCTGGCTATCGCGACGAGGAGCGGCCCCATGAAGGTCGAGCTGAGCACCACCCTCCAAGCGCCCGCCGACCAGGTCTGGCGCTGGGTGCAGCGGCCCGCGCTGCTGAATTGGGTCGCGGCGCCCCTCGTGAAGTTCAGGCCGATTCAGCCCACGACGCTGCCCGACGTCTGGGCGGACGGTGAGGTTCGTGTGTCCATGCTGCTCTTCGGGGTTCTCCCGATGGGCAGCCAGGTCATTCGTGTCCATCGGGAGGAAGAGCAGGACGGAGAACAATCCGCCCGGTCTCTGGTCGACATGGGCGAGGGTGACCTCGTCAAGACGTGGCACCATCGGATTCGGGTCGTGCCTGAGCGCGCAGGGACCACACACTACACGGACTCCGTGGTCGTCGAGGCGGGACCGCTCACGCTGTTTGTGTGGATGTTCGCTCAAGTGTTCTACCGTCACCGGCAGCGGAGGCTGCGAGCGCTCGCGAGAGGAGGATTCAAGAATGTCGAAGGACGCTGAGAGAGGCTTCTGGGAGCAGAACGCCAGCCGCTACGACGCCTCGATGCTCCTGCTCGGGGGGCCAATTCCGAAGGCGGCGCAGCTCACCGCGAACGCCGTCCGTGGGGCGGGCCGCGTCTTGGAGGTCGCCTGCGGGACGGGGCTGTTCACCGAGGCCCTGGCGCCCGTCGTCGGCGAGCTGGTCGCGACGGACTACGCCGAGGCGATGGTCCAGCGCACCCAAGCTCGTCTCGGCGACCTCACGAACGTCCGGTTCATGAGGCGCGACGTGATGGCGCTTGACGACTCAGATGGAGTCTTTGACGCGGTCGTCGCGTCAAACGTCCTCCACCTCCTGCCCGACCTCGTGGGCGGCCTGGCCGCGATCCGCCGCGTGCTCAGACCGGGCGGGCTGCTCATCGCCCCGACCTATTGCCATGATCAGACCGCGCTCTCCAGGCTCGCCTCCTCCGTGCTCGGGGTGCTCTCCTTGCCTGCGCATCGCCGGTTCAGCCTAGCCTCCTTGGGCGCGGCGGTCGAGGCGGCGAACCTCACGGTGAGCCAGTCCGAGCTGGTCCCGGGCCTCCTCCCGATCGGGTTCGTGCTGGCGGCGCGGCCCCTGGGCGGCGACTCGACCTAACGACCCCCCAGACCCACCGTGAAGCCATCGCCGCGCCGATGGCGACTCCCCAGACCCCAAGAACCCTCAGATCCCGATCACCTCAACCCCGTTGACACCCCCTTGACCCAACGATCCCCCCGCCGCGTGCTATGACCGCGCCCCCGCCACCTCCCCCTGGCGGCGCCGGAGTACACGCCCCCGATGCGAGTGAAGAAGCAGCAGCTCTATGCCTCCCTCTGGAAGAGCTGCGATGAGCTGCGCGGCGGCATGGACGCCTCGCAGTACAAGGACTACATCCTCGTCCTCCTGTTCCTCAAGTACATCTCCGACAGGTCCACCGCGAGCGGCCTGGGCCTGGAGGTTCCCGAGGGGGCGAGCTTCAACGACCTCATGAAGCTCCGCGGGAAGACCAACATCGGCGAGGCCATCAACAAGGCGCTCGACGACATCGCCAAAGCGAACGAGCTGGGCACGAGCATCACCCAGGCCGACTTCGACGACGACGACAAGCTGGGCAAGGGG
>JADKFE010000101.1 GCA_016717595.1 Deltaproteobacteria bacterium
TGTTCTCGACGGTGCGGGCGAGGGACCCATCCTTCTTGTTGAACCACTTTCGCCCCGCGTCGCCCCAATACCAGCGGTGCAGATCGGGCTTTGAGGGCCAGCGGCCGGTCTCCTTGAGCCGGGCGATCAGGACCTTGGCCTCGTCGCGCAGGGCGGGGTTCGGGTTGTCCGCGGCCTGCTCCATCAGCCGCAGGTAGAGCTTGAGCGGCGCGAGGCGGCGGTTCAAGTAGTCCGCGGCTCGCTCGTCGTCTGCGCGCGGGACCTCACCCGGAAAGAGCGTCCGCCCGGTGTAGCGCGCGAACTTCGCCGGTCGCCCCGCCGCCTTCACGAAGGCCTCGACCACCGCGGGGTGGCCCAAGAGCCCGCGCAGGCGGGTGAGCTGGTCGTTGACCAGGGCGTTCATCGGGTAGAGGATGATCGCCCGCAGGCCGCGCACCTTGAACGACGCTGGGCGCTCGACGGCCTCGACGTAGAGCTGGCTGAGCAGGGGCAAGAGGAAGGTCTCGGTCTTGCCCGAGCCCGTGCCGGTCATGACGAGCAGGTCGTCGCCGTGGGTGAGCGTGCGCTCTAAGGCGTCGGACTGGTGCGCGTAGGGCGGGTCAAACACGACCTTCTGCCTGCCGAGCGCCGTGAGCAAGGCCCGCGCGGGCGCCGGGATGTCCAGCGTGTCGAAGCGCCTCGGCGCGGTGTAGCGCGCGGTGCTCTCCAGATAGGGCCGCTGGGCGATGGCGCGGTCCTCATGGAGCAGCGACCGCCGCAGCGCCACGAGCGCTGGATCGGAGATGTGGTAGGTCGCCTCGATGTACGCCGCGAGGCGCGACTGGTGCTCGTCAAGCTCAAAGTACATGCTCACTTCCTCAATGGCGGAGTGAGCATATCCCAGCGCGATCTAGGTCGCAGACCCCGCAGGGCGAGGGCTCCTCGTGGGCGCAGTCCCGAGGCCGCGCCTTGCGGTTGAGCGCGCTCTGGCTGAGGTACATCGCCTGCTGCACGAGGCGCGGGTTGTACGGTCGAAGGCCGGGCTTGAGCGCGGAGAGGTCGATGCGCGCCGCCAAGGACAAGATAAACGCCCGCCGCGCGGCGTAGGTCCAGGGCCCGGCGAACTGAACCCGGCGCAAGAACAGGTCCACGTTGCTGTCGATGACGACGTAGCCCGACCAGTCGAGGCCCTCCGACCACGGCGCGAGGCCCGGGCTGAGGTCGGGGTTGGTCAGCATCGAGAGCGCCATCGCCGCGATCTTGTCGCTCACGCGCCACGACCGGCGGAGCATCGACTCCAGGCGCGCGGCGGCGTCGGCGGGATCCGTCGCCTCTTCCAGCGCCCGCTGGCGCAGCGCGGCGAGGTCGGCGACGCCGTGCTCCCGCAGGGTGAGCGCCAGGGAGGTCGGCACCTTGCCGAAGTGACCGTATCGTTTGAGCAGGACGGTGTGCCGCTTGAGGTCGCAGGGCGCGCCCGGCGAGGCCGCGCAGGTCCCCAGCGCGGTCTGGGGATCCTTGGTGAGATCACACTCGGTGAGCAAGGCGGCGAGGCTCCGGGCGCGGGGGCAAGGGTTGGCGTCCGCGGCGGCGAGGAGCGCGTCGGGGTCGGTGAGCGCGTCGGCGTCTTGGGCGGAGATCCCCCGCAGCACCCGCTCGATCTGGAGATCCGCCCGGCGCTGAAACATCGTCGTGGCGACGAGCAGGCGGAACAGGGCGCGCGGCTCCCCGGCGGCCAGGGCCTCGGGGCGCACGGCGAAGGCGCCTACACGCTCGGGATCGCAGAACATCCGCGCCACGCCGGGGTCGTCCGGGGTGTCGTGGTACAGCCGCAGATACCAGGCCGTCGCGGCGAGGGTCGCGTCGAGCTGGGCGGGCGTCGGGGTGGGCGGCTCGGCGGGCAGACGGCGCTCGGGAGGCCAGCGGGCCACGGCGGGAGGGGGTTTTGCGGGAGCGCGTCTAACCCGGTCAGGACGCGGCGCACGCGCGCCCACGTTGGCCGAGAGGCCCGGCGTCGGATACCCACGGGGGCCGACACGCCCCGCACCTTTGGCTCAAGCGACGAATGCCCGAGACGCCGACCGAAAAGCGCAACGTCCTCTTGCTGCCCATCCAGATCGATCACCCGCCGACGGGGGGGCTGGTCGTGCGGGTGGTTGAGCTGCTTGAGCTAGAGCGCATGGAGCGCGCGCTCGGCGTCGCCCGCGGCCTCCAGGCCCCCGTCGAGGGCCCAGCGGACGACCCCGAGCTCATCGAGCTTCGCCTCCAGCGCCTGCGCGGCGCCGCGCTGAGCCGCGCGCTCATCGACCTCGTCAGCGCGGGCTGGCGGGTCCACCTGGAGGGCGGCAAAGACATCATCGCCCGCTCCCCAGACTTTCAGGGCGCCGCCGCCGGGGACGTCGCGCAGCAGAAGAAGATCAAGGACCAGGTCCGGCAGGCCATGAGCGCGCGGGTGCGGGAGCAGGTCCAGTCGTCGAGCACGGTGAACCTCGTGGACGAGGTCGAGAACGGCCCGGGCGGCGGCGTGCGCGCGGTGATCGCCGACGGCGCCCGGCTCGCCCAGGCCCTCGCCCGAGACGGCGCCGAGGCGGTCAAGCCGCGCCTTGAGCTCGCCCGCCGTGAGGACGGCCTCGACCCGACGAGCGGGGTGAGCCGCTACGCGCTCTTTCGGTACCTCCGCTTCTACTGGTCGTTCCCCTTCGGCGACACGCCGGGGCGCAGCCTGCCGATCCTCATCCGCGACGACGGCCAGCCCGGCGCGCCGATCTGCGGCCTGCTCTGCCTCGCGAGCCCCGTGCTGCGGCTCACCGCCCGCGACGACGCGCTGGGGCTCACCCCGGCCTGGCTTGAGGCCGTCGTCGCTGGGCTCGACCTCCCCGCGCTGCCTGAAGACCACGCCGCCCGTCGTGGTGCCCTGCGGGCGCACTTCAGCGCGCTCGGCGTCACCCTCGCCAGCGCTCGGGAGAAGCGCCGCGGCGGGCCCACCTTCGAGCAGATCTGCGAGGATCTCGCGCTCCTGCTGGGCCTCGGCGACGTGGCCCCCAGCGCCCTTCCGCCGACCCTCGCCGCCCTTCCGCCCGCCCGCCTGCTCGCGGCCCGGGACGACGCGGCGCGGCGGATCGCCTCGGATCTTGTCCAGGAGCTCCGCGACGCGATCGGACGCATCCAGCTCGACGGCCTCAACCTCACCCTCGATGACGCGCTCCAGGCGCCTGAGGCCCACCAGGAGGCCCTCCGTGAGCTCGGGGAGCAGGCGCGTAAGGACTGGCAGGCGCTCCGCGGCGAGGAGCAGCGGGCGCGGGCCGGGGTCATCGGCGTCAACGACGAGATCCGGGCGCTGCGGGTGGAGTCCAACGAGGCGCTGTTCAAGAAGAAGCGCGCGCTCCAGCTCGCGGCGCTGCTCAAGGCCTGGGAGGGCGCCCGCCCCCTCGACGTCGCGCTGCGTGAGGGTGCGAGCGTGATGGCGGCGCTCAAGGCGCAGGCGCTGGGCGCTGGGCTCGGCGATGCGCTCCTCCAGCGGAAGGTGCGCATCGCCGCCTCCCAGATCGCCGACGTCTCCCTCTGCGGCGCGATCCCGCCCTACAACCACCTCCTCGGCGGCAAGCTCGCGGCGCTCCTCGCGCTCTCCGCCGACGCCGCCCAGCTCTACCATCAGGTCTACGCCGACCGCGCCTCGACCATCCAGTCCCGCATGTCCGGCGAGGACGTGGTGCGGCCGACGGAGCTGCTCGCGCTCACCACGACGAGCTTCTACGAGGTGGGCAGCGCCCAGTACGCCCGGCTGCGCCTGCCCGCGGCGCTCGGCGGGTTCACCTGGCGGGAGGTCGGTCGCTCGCGGGGGAACGGGTCGCTGCACCTCTCCCGGGAGACGGGCGAGCTGCTCTCGGCGCTGCTCGTGGCCGCGCGGGGGCACAAGCTCATCACGAGCACCTTCGGCGAGGGCCCGTCTGAGCGGCTGCGGAAGCTGCGCGAGGGGCTCCACGAGCTCGGGCTGCCCGCCGATGAGCTGCTCCAGCACGGGATGCCCCGGCGTGTGCTCGTCGCGCCGCTCTCGCCGCTCACCCGCCCCGGCGCCCGGGGAGAGGCGGCGGCGCACCACACCCGCGGCCCGAGCGCGGCGTCGATCGCGGCGGAGTGGCGGTCCCGCTGGCTCACGCCGAGGCTTGAGGCGCTCTTGGCCTCAGACGCGCTCCAGGAGGCGAGCCCCGACGCCCTGCTGCTCAGCGCGCGCTTCCCCGAGGAGCTCCGCGCCGCCCGCGCCGAGGCCGCGCCCGCGCGCCCCCCGACCGCCGAGGAGACCCCATGAGCTACGAGCGGCTGCGCGGCCTCTACCTCGGCCTGACCTCCAACGCCGACCTCACGACGGACCACGAGCGCCACGTGCTCCACGTCCCCACCAAGCTCGACGAGCTCGTGCCGCGCTGGCTCGCCGAGGGCAAGGACGTCACGCTCACGGGCAACCCTGGCGACGGCAAGTCCCACCTCGCGCGGCGGCTCGTGGGTAAGAAGCTCACCGGGGCCGCCGAGGTGATCCTCGATCTCTCCGCGACGCCGACCCCGACGGTCTTGGGCCGCTGGGGCGCCGCCGTCGCCGAGGGTCGCCCGACGCTCTTGTGCGCCAACGAGGGCCCGCTCAAGGCGCTCCTGCCCGAGCTGCGCGCGGCGGGCGGCGCGCTCGCGCGGCGCGGGCTCTCCCTCGCGGCGCAGCTCAACCGCCTCACCGTGAGCCGCCCCGAGGAGCTCGCCGCGCGCCCCGAGGAGCTCCTGCTGGTCGATCTCGCCGACCGCGACCTCCTCGACGCCAACCTCATCCGCCGCGCCCTCCAGCACCTCTGCCTGCCCGAGCACCTCCCGCCGCACGCCCGCGCCGACGAGCTCTCGTCCGGGCGCAACCTGCGCCTGTTCATGGAGAGCGACGTCGCCCGCGACCGCCTCGCGCGCCTGCTCGTGGCCGCCGGGGCCCGGCTGCGTCGCCACGTCACGTTCCGCCAGCTCTGGGGCGCCCTCGCCTACACCATCACCGCGGGCAAGCCCATGAGCGCGCTCCTGGCGGAGCTCAGGGGCGGGGAGGCGCTGGGCTCTCTGCCGCTGGACCACCTCACGAGCGGCGAGGGCCAGCTTGAGCTGCTCGACGCCGCCCGGCGCTGGGCCGACCCCGCGACCGTCGCCGCGCCCGCGCTGGACGAGGCGCTGTGGCTCGACGGTCGCCCCCCTCGCGCGGACGGCGACTGGCTCACCGATCGCACGACCTTCAAGATCGAGTCCCCCGCGCGGCTGTGGGCCGCCGGTCATCACGCCGAGGCGCTGCGCCGCATGGCCTCGCTGAAGCGGATCGTCGCCTTGGCCCACGAGGCCGGCGAGGCGCTGATCTCCGCCGTCGTCGAGGGCGACCAGTCCGTGCCCTCACGCTTCGGAGACGAGGCGCTGCTCCAGCGCGCGCTCACCGGCCTGCGGCGCCTCTTCGTCTCGCCGCGTGACGAGGTCGGCGCCCCGGGCTGGCTGGTCGCGGGCCTGCCGCTGTGGTGCGGTCACAGCTACCAAGACGAGCCCGCCGAGGAGCGCCCCCACGTCGCCGTCGCCGTGATCGCCGCCGACGCGCTCCGCGTGCTGCGCCCCGTCCAGGCACCGTGGCTTGGCGAGGCCCTCGGCCGGCCGCCCGAGGTCGCGTGGCTGGAGCACGCCCCGTCGCGGGTGACCCTGCGCCTCGACGCCCAGCTCCTCGACGTCTTGGGGCGCGCGGCGGACAGCGACGGCCCGATGCCCGTGCCCGAGCCGGTCCAGCGCTTCCTCGCGCGGCTGAGCGGCTGGGAGGAGGCGCAGCCGCGGGCGGCGGAGAGCCCGTTCGTGGTGATCGAGCGCCCGCGGGGCGCGCTGATGAGCGACGGGCTCGTGCTCGACGCGACGACCTCGGAGGCGCGATATGCCGCTCGACGTTGAGGCCCGCGCCCTGCGCTTGGCGCTGATGGGCGAGACGGGAACGAGCCTGGGGTGTTCCAGCTCGTGCTCGGCCACACGACCGGGACGACGGTGATCAAGGGCGTTCACGTCATGAACGACCTCGCCCAGCTCATCGTCGGCGGCGTGCCCCAGCACAAGGGCGACCTCATGGCCCGGGTGATCCGCGAGGACGTTGGGCGCGAGGAGGACCACTCCGACGCCTCGCTGCGCTCCACCCCTGGGCTCGGCGAGGTGTACGCCCGCGCCGTGCCGCTGACGCTCTCCCCCCGGGAGCGCTCGCGGCTGCGGCGGGCTCTGGGCGCGGTGTTCAACCACGACGGCGGCGTCTACAAGCCCAGCTCAGGCATGGCCTCAGGCCTCGCGACCCACCGCGCGCTGCTCGGTGAGGAGGGCTTCCGCCGCTTCCAGCTCGGCGCGCTCTTGTTCCGGCTCCTCGGCGAGCCCGGCCGCGCGCGGCTCAACACCCTGCTGACGACGGCGGACGATCCCGTCTCTCGCCTGCTCACGCCGCTGTTGTACGACGCGCCCCTGAGCCCCCGGGTCGCGCCTGAGGCCGCCGAGCCGCCGTCGCCCTTTGACCTCGCCGTCGGCCGGCGCCTCACCGCGCTCCTCGCCCACCCCCTGAGCAAGCCCGCGCTGCTGCGCGCCCTGCTGCTGGGCGCCACCCTGCTGATCACCCTGCGCGCCCTCGGCGTCGGCTGCCCCGACGGGCGCCCCGCGGCGCTGGCGACGGTCACCCTAGACGAGGGCGGCGCCGTGCCCCTGCGCGCGGCGGCGGCGCAGAGCTTCAAGCGTGGGCTCATCCGCCTCGACGAGCGCCTCGCCCGGGCCTTGGCGACGCACCCCGCCCTGATCCGGGCCTGGGGCCGCCCCGCCGCGAGCGGCGACGAGCGCGTCCCCCTCGGTCAGGAGCTCAAGACCCTCGACGAGGCCGCCCCGGTGATGCTCCGCGCGGCGCGGACCCACCGCTGGGTGGGAGAGCGGGACGTCTACTGGCCTGAAGAGTTCCTCGCCGCGCTCGGCCGGAAGGCGGGGTGCATCCAGCCGCGCACCGACCGCGCGGGCTGGGGCAAGCGCCTCGCGCTCACGGGAGATCTGATCGAGGTGCTGCTGCTCATGTACACCGAGCCCGACGGGCCGCCGGTCCCATGGCGGACGCTGTGGGAGCAGATCGCGGCGGAGCTGGGCCTCGTGATCGGCGTGAACGCCCACCGCGACGCCGAGCTGCTCGACGCGGCCGGGGTGGCGCACGTCTCCCAGGACGCCCTTGAGGAGAACGGAGAGGCGGCGCTGGAGCTGGCCGTGCGGCGGGGCCTCGCGCGCCGGCTGCCCGACAGCGACGCCGAGGCGGGAGGGTCATTGACATGAGGTACGTCGAGCTCATCTGCGAGGCCGCCCACGCGGCGCACCTCAACCAGCCCGGCCTCGGGGTCCGCCTGAGCCCCACGAGCCTCACCGCCCAGGAGGCGCAGGAGCTCGCGGCCGTCGCCCCGAGCCTGCTCGGCGCCGAGGTCTACGTCGCCGTGGCCGCGCCGGGCGCCGCGCCCCTGGAGGAGGACCGCGTCTGCGTGGCCCCCGGCGAGCGCGCCGCCGAGCGCGCGACGGAGTGGCGCAACCTGCTCGGCCCGGCGGAGTGGCTGCTCTACGTCAGCGCCGAGCGCCTCGGCCGCGCGGGCGGCCTGCACGACACCCTGCGCGCCTTGCCCAGCCGGGCGCTCAACGAGGCCTTCGCCCGCTCCAGCCGCAACCGGCTCCCCGAGGCGCTGCTCGCGGCGCTGCGAGAGGTAGACCTGCTGTTCAATGCCCAGGCCCGCGCGCTGTGCGCCTACGAGGAGGCCGTCGGCGAGGCCCCCGAGGCGCTGCGCTGGGCCGTCGCGGGCGAGCGCCTGCCGCTCTTGGGCCTCGCCGCGGACTCCGGGCTCTCCCACGCCCCCGTCGAGCGCCTCCGGGGGAACCTCGCCTGGGTGCAGGGCGCGAGCGGCGCGGACCCCCGCCGGGCGTCGAGCGCCGAGCCCGAGCGGGAGGCCCTCGCCAAGATGATCCGCGGCGCCGAGGGCGAGGCCCGCGCCAAGGCCCTCCAGGGCGTCGATCTCGGCGCCATCCCCACCCAGACCCTCTCCCCGCCGAAGAAGCCCCGGGCGCCGCGCGCGGCTCCGGCATCCCCCGCGCCCCGCGCGCCTCGGGAGGCGTCCCCGGCGCCGAGGGCGGCGGCGTCCGCTGTGCCGGCGGCGTCAAGCGTGGCAGCCTCCCGCGTCTTCGTCGCCTGCAGGGTCAGTGACGTCCAGCGCCTTAGCGTCCGCCCTCGGCGCTCGCCGCGTCGGTGACGTCCGGCGTCGGGGCGTCCCCCTCCCGCAGCATCGGCAACGCCCCCTCCGCTCGTGTCTCCGGCGGCGGGGATCGCTCCTGCGCCGCTCCCGGTCGGCCCGCCGCCGCCCCTGCCGTGGCTCACCGGCCCCGAGCTCCTGACCCCAACCACGACGCCAGCGGCCCCCGAGGGCCTGCCCTTCACGCCAGCGCCCGTCGTCGGCGCGGCCTGGGAGCGGCGAGAGGCGCCCGAGGGCCTCCTCATCGCGCTCAAGGCCCTCCTCGCCGACGGCGGCGCGCCTCGCCGCTGGCTCGCCCGGGGGACTCGCCCCCGAGACGCCCTCGCGCGGTCCACCAAAGGTGAGCTGCCCGTCGAGGCCCTGCCCGTGCCCAAGCTCAGCCGTGAGCTCACCGAGGCGGTGGCGGCGTGGCGCGCGGCCCGAGAGACGCTGCGCGCGGCGCTCCGGCGGGCGGGCGCGGACGACGAGGCGCTCGCGCGGCTGGGGGTGGTGCCCTCGGCGGCGATGGTCGGCGAGGTCAAAGACGCGGCGACGGCGGTGGTCCAGCGCGCGGCGCGCGCGCTCGGCCTCGCCCGCGCACCTGAGGCGCTCACCTGGCTGCTCGCCCACGACGCGGCGCTCATCGAGGATCCCCTCAGCGACGAGGCCCTGCTCGCGCCCGGCCCGCTGCACCCGCTCTGCCTCGCTGGGGCCTTGGCCCGGGCAGACGAGGCCCAGCTCGCCGACGAGGCCACCCCTGAGGAGCCCTGGGCGCGGTGGGGGCTCTCTCAGCCTCTGCCTCGTCCGGCCCGCTGGCCCGCGCCCGGCGGCGGCGCGCTCCTCGCCAGCGCGCCTTTCGGCCTCGCGCCGGTCTACGAGACGCGGCCCGCCCCGGCGTCCGAGGCCGCGCTGCGCTCGATCACCGCCCGCCTGACGCGCCGCCTCGTCGAGCTCCACCCCCACGTCCTGCTCGGCCTGGGCGTCCTGGTGGAGCACGATCGGCCGGGCGCGGTGGTGGACGGCCTCGTCGATGGGCTGACCGCGGCCCTTGATCAGCTCCCCGCGCCCTCCCGGCGACCCGCCTGACCGTCTACACGGCGACGACGCCCGCCTTGGGGAGCGCCGCGAGCCGCTGGGTCGTCGAGGGTCGGCTCATCTTGGCGCCGCTCTCCCTTAGACGCGGCGTCGCGGGAGCGGCTCCCGGCGCAGCTCCACCTGCGGGTGCCGCCGCCGCCCGCGCCCGCGCAGGTGGCGATCAGCGCCCCGCTGACCGCGCCGCCCGGGCGCCCGACCTACACGACCATCGACGGCGGCTGGGCGGAGCGGCTGCCCCACACCTGCGTGCCCGAGGGTGAGGCCCTCGCCGACGCCGTGCAGCGGGCCCTCCGCGCCCCGAGCGAGGGCGCCTTCACGACGACCCGCGCCGCCTCCCGCGCGGAGCCCACGCGCACCAAGGCCCTCTGGCGCGCGGAGCTGGCCGAGCTGCTCCCGCCGCCGACGCTTGGCGCGACGCTGCTCATTGATGAGCGGAGCGAGGGCATCCAGGCGCGCGTCTACAGCGCCGACCTGCGGGCCTTGGCGGAACGGCTCACCGAGGTCCTCGGCAAG
>JADKFE010000102.1 GCA_016717595.1 Deltaproteobacteria bacterium
CCACCGCCCGCGTGAACACCTCATCCTCCTCCACCGGCTCCGCCTGCCGCTTCTTCTCGGCGTACCAGTGGAGCGGGACCGGGCTGAAGGTGCGCCCCGCCCGGCGCTCGACGAGGCTCAGGTCGGTGAGGCGCTTGAGGCTCAGGGTCTCATCGTCTTGGGTCACCCGACGCGCGACCTCGTCGGGCAGCCCGGAGGGGAACAGCGACAGCTCACGATAGGCCAAGGCCGCCGTAGGATACCGATCCGTGAGGGTCGCCCAAGACAGGTCCATCGAGGCGACGAGGCTGCGCATTCGGGCCCGCTCGCTGGGCTCCAATCTGTCCCAGGCGTCCGGCTGGCCGATGATGTCCGAGTCGGCGACGGCGTCGATCTTGAACCGCTGAAGACGACGGACGACGCCCGGAAGCGTCATCCCCCGCTCGGCGAGCTGCGGCGCGACGAGGATGAGGGAGCGCGGGTGGCCGTCGAGGAGATCCAGCAGCTCCTCCCAAGCCGCAGAGCCCGGCTCACCCTCCCGCAGCGCCCCTCGCGCGGCCAGCTCGGCCCGCAGCAGGGCGTCCATCTCCTCGCGCGGGAGGGGCGGGACATCCACGCGCCGCTCGCCCAGGGTGCTCGCGCTCACCAGCCACCGCGTCGTCAGCAGCACCCGCAGGCGGGTCGCGACCCGGAGCCAGGCGCCGAGCTGGGCCTTAAACGCCGCCTGCCGGGCCGCGTCGGGCATCATGTCCTCAGCGTTGTCGAGCACGAGCAGCAGGCGGTCCGAGTCACGTTCCATCGCCGCGGCGAGGGCCTCGTCGCTCTTGGGGGGCTCGTGGAGGCCCAAGAAGCCGCCGAGCTTCACGCGCAGGGCCTCGCCGTCGAGGCCACGATGGGCCTCTAGGTAGAGCACGCGGTCCACGTCGCCGCGGGCGAGGGCCTGCCGGGCGATCTCTTTGCCGATCTCGGTCTTGCCGATGCCGGGGAGGCCGACCACGCTCACCAGTCGAGACGACTGTAGCGCGGCGAGGCCCTCGGTGAGCACCTCGGGGCGCGGGCGGAAGGTGGGGCGCGGGGCGTCGAGCTGGCCGAGGTCGCGGGCGGGGCCCAGGCCGGGGTCGTGCGCGGGGGCCGGGCAGCGCATGAGGATCGGCGTCGCCCAGGCCGTCCCGTTGCCGTAGGCCCAATGGCGGGCGCGGGCCAGAGCGAGGGCCGGGTCACCGCCGTCTTGGGTGAGCGCGCGGTAGAAATGCCCCGCGAGGGCGGCGCTCCCTGGGATCGGCAGGTTGGCCTGGGTGGCGACGACCACGGGCACGCTGGCGCCCGCCGGAGACAGGAGGCGCTGGGCGGTGCCGGTGAAGCCGAGCAGGCCCTCGGCGACGACGCCACCTTGGCAGGAGCACAAGAAGACGAGGCGCAGGCCGTGGCCGCGCAAAAGCGCCGCGAGACGGTCGCCGGGGACGTTCTCTTTGCCCATCGGGCCGTCTAAGATCACGCCGCGGTCGAGGGTGTCGCCGTTCGGCGTCGCGTAGCCGTGGGCGAGGACGTGCAGCACCTCGTAGGGGTCGGCGGCCTCACGGGCGGCCTTGAGGTGCTGGGCGAGGGCCTGCTCGCTCCCCCGCTCAATCACGTCGAGGCGGTCCCCGAAGATCTCGCGGAGGCGCTCGACGTGGGGGCTGGGGTCGAACCGAGTGGTCCCGTCGGGGCGGGCCCAGAGGAGCAGGACGCGGGGACGGGCGCTGAGCTGGACCGAGCGGGTCGGCAAGCCGGTGTAGGTGCGGGTGAGCGCGCTGCCCAGGACATGAAACAGGTGCCCCTGACCGTCGCGGAGCAGCTCCCACGGGAGGGTCTCGGTGACGGGGTGATCGGCGGGAAGCTCGACGGTGAGGTGCAGCGGGGCTCCGCCTGCGGCGGCGCGGATGGCGGCCCAGGCTTCGCCGAGGGGGCGCGGCGCGGTGAGGAGCTGGAACAGCGCGGCGCCGAGGAGCTCTTGCTCGGGCGAGGTCAGCTTGTCTAGGGCGAGGTCTTGAAGCGTGTCCTCCCATGAGCGGTCCAGCTTCGGCACGGGCGCGGAGGGGTCGAAGTGGAGCAGGCCGCCGCCGCTGGCGCCGTTGGGGTCGCGGAGCAGGGCGTGGATCTGTGTCGGGTCGGAGACGGCGGAGAGCGTGAGGGTCGCGCGGTAAGGGATCATCAGCAACCTCTGCGGTCAGGCTAACACGGGCGGTGTCCGGTTTCGTTGCGCTGGCGCGTCCCGCTGTCGCCGCTGGTGGAGATGCCCTCTTCCAGCTGGTGCGCTCCCAGGTGGAGCGAGGAGAGTCCGATGGCTGACAACAAGAAGACGCCGATGACCCCCGACGCGGCGGCGCGGATTCAGGGCCACGCCGACCGCACTGGCACCAACCAGGGGTTCAAGGAGCGCGCCCAGCGCGGGGCCGCGCAGAACGTGAACCAGGGCAAGGTGCCGCCGAAGGGCAAGAAGTAGCCTCAACCGGCGCTGAGGGGGGCGACTCCCTCAGCGCCACGGCCCAAGGCTACGCGGCTGCGATACACTCTGCGGGATGCCCACCGTCGTCTTGCACCTCACCCGCACCTTCTCCGGCGCTCACCGCGCGGTGGAGCTGCCCTCCTTCCCCGTCAAGTACCACCGCCACCTCACCGATGGGCGGGTCGCCGAGGTCGAGTTGGACTGGCCCGCGCTGGTGAAGCTCTTGGGCGAGCTGAACGACGCTCCCGACGCGACACGGGCGCTGGGCCTGGGCCGGGCGCTGCGAGCGGCGCTGCTCCCGAGCGGCTGGGAGGGCGTCGAGGCGTCGCTCGCGGCGGCGCTCCAAGGCGGCGAGGCGACCTTGGTGATCCAGACCAACGCCGATGAGCTGTACGCGCTGCCGTGGGAGGCGATGCCGCTCGGCCTCAACGGCCCCCCGCTGGCCGAGGTGCCGAAGCTCACGGTGCTCTACCACGAGCCAGGGGTGAGCACGCCGCTCGCCCCGGTCGATCCGCCCCGCGCCGCGCTCTTGGCCTGGTCGGCGGGCGGGAAGACGGTTCCCCATGCGCGCGTCGCCCAAACGCTTGGCCCCACTCGGACCTTGGCCGAGCCCAGCCTGGATCAGCTCGTCGAGGCGCTTCGGCGTGGCGAGCATGACGCATTGGTGCTCCTCGCCCACGGAGGGCGAACAAAGCGCGGTGTCGCCCTCCAGTGGGGAGACGAGCGCCTCACCCCGGCGCAGCTCGTCGCGAAGCTCCGAGAGCTCCCGCGCCTCCCAGCCTGGGGGGTCGTGCTGGCGTGCCGTGCAGGAGCGGAGCACGCGGAGAGCATCGGGTTTGGGGGCTTTGGGCGAGAGCTCCACCGGCTCGGCGTGGCGTTGGTGATGGCCTCACGTTGGAGGCTGAGCTTCAGCGGCGCCCCGGGGCTGGGGCCTGCCCTCGGAGACGACTGTGCGCGTAGGCTTCCGCCTGTTGTTGTGCCCGCCCGAGCAGCCATAGCCCCCGCCGCCGATCTGCTCGATTCGCCTCCCACTTCGAACAATCACACAGCCCCCGAACGCCATCTAGCTCTTCCCCGCCCGAGCCCACCATGTCCCCCGAGCCCGCCCTCAAGCTCCACGCGCTGATCTCCTCCCTCTTCACCGCGCCGGAGCTGCGGGCCTGGGTGTGGCTTCACGACGCGGCCCGCCCCGTCCACGACGCGCTGCCCGGCGAGGTGGCGTCCAAGGATGAGCTGGTGCAGGCCCTCCTCGTCGGGCTCACGCACCGGGGGCTCATCAACGACGCCCTGTTCGGCGCGCTCGTGGCGGTGCGACCGCTGCGAGAGGCGGAGATCCGCGCGGTCGCGGCGCTCGTGGGCTGCACACCGCGCGTCTCAATCCACGGCGGCGCCCCGCTCAAGCCGCTGAGCCGTCTGGAGCAGGTCGTGGCCCTGGAGGAGCTGCTCTTAGAGCGCGCCCGGCACCTACGCGACGGGCGTTTCCCCGTAGACCTCGGCGCCCGCATCGACGCCCTCATCTCCGACATCATGGCGGGCGGGCGCCCCAAGGCCGGGGAGGTCGTGGCCAAGGCGAAGCTCATCAAGCCTGTCGGAAGCGGCAACTTCGGCACCATCTGGCTCGCTGTGGACGAGGACGGGCGAGACGTCGCCGTCAAGGTGTTCCACCTGGAGAAGCTCGGCGAAGGCGTGATGCTCTGGCGTTTTCGCCGCAGCATCAAGGCGATGAGCCACCTCGCCGCCGACCGGCGACGGCCCGCCACCATCGCCCCGCTGCTGGACGTAGAGCCCGACGGGCTCGCCTTCTCAATGCCTTACCTCTCCGGCGGCAATCTGGAGACCATCGGTCAACGCGGCTGGACCTTGCCCGTCAAGCTCGACTGTTTTCTGGAGATCTGCCGCGCCGTCGCCTTCGCTCACCAGATCGGCATCATCCACAGAGACATCAAGCCCGCGAACGTCGTGCTCGACGTTAGCGGTCGCCCCGTGCTCACCGACTTCGACATCTCCGACATCAAGTTCGCCACCAAGCTCAGCAGCGTCGGGGGCCTCGGAACCCCCATCTTCGCCGCCCCCGAGCAGCTTGAAGAGGGCGACCAAGCTGATGAACGATCCGATGTCTACTCTTTGGGTCGTCTGTTGCACTTCATGCTCTTGGAGCGCAGCCCCGGTCACCAGATCGAGGCCGACCCCACCTTAGAGAACCTGCGCGCCTTCCCCCAGGCCCTCGTGATGATTGTGCGCCGCGCCTGCCAGATCGACCCCGCCCGGCGATACCCCAGCGTGCAGCGGCTCATCCGAGACATCGAGGAGCACCAGACCGGCTGGGCGGCGGCGCGTGCCCAGGCCCGACGCGCCGGGCGCTGGGTGCGGATGAACTGGGCGGTGCTGCTCATCACGAGCCTCATCAGCGGCGGGAGCCTCGCCGGGGCGTGGATGCAGAGGCAGGCGGCGGAGCAGCAGCGGCAGGCGGCGGAGCAGCAGCGGCAGGCGGCGGAGAAGGAGGCCGCCCTGAACGAGCAGCTCAAGACGGCCTTGGCCGAGCTTAAGGATGTGGCCCAGCGCCTCGCCGAGCTTCGTGCGCGGGGGGTGGAGCTGAGCGCCCAGATCGAGGGGCTGAAGTCGGACCTTGAGAAGGTCATCGCGAAGATGAAGGCGCCAGGGCTGAGCGACGTGGCCCGCGCCAAGCTCCAGGCCGAGGCGAACACGATCACCGGGGAGATCGACTCGCTGGAGGCGCTGCAGGAGCTCACCACGGCGAAAATGGCGGAGGCCGAGAACCAGATCCAGCGGGCGCGGCACGCGCAGCAAGAGACGGCGAAACCGGAGGAGGTGCCGCCAGCGCCCGTGATCTGCGACGTTCAACCCACCGGCGGCCCTACCGGCAATACCTACAAGCCGGAGATCGAGGGCCTGGACATGACGTTCGTAGGGCTCTCGGCGGGGCGCTTCTGCATGGGCAGCCCCGAGGGGGTCGGGAACGACGATGAGCACCCCCAGCACCCCGTCAAGGTGTCGGGCTTCATGCTCGGCAAGTCCGAGGTGACCCAGGCGCAGTGGCGGGCGGTGGTGCTGGCTGCCCAAGCCGCGAATGATGTGGACGCGGCGATGCTGGACCCGGCCCCTTCAGGCTTCAAGGGGGACAAGCTGCCCGTAGAGAATGTGAGCTGGTGCGATGTGACGCGCTTCGCCAACGCGCTCTCGCGCCTCGAAGACCGCACCCCGGCCTACGAGATCACCGGCGACTGCACCGTGCGCTGGGTAGACGGCGCCGACGGCTACCGGCTGCCCACCGAGGCCGAGTGGGAATACGCCACGCGGGCGGGCACGACGACGGCCTACGCCACGGGCGACGACGAGGCGGCCTTGGCGCGGGTGGGGTGGTCGGGCGGCAACAGCGGCGGCAAGAGCCATGACGTGTGTACCGCTCTGGAGAAGCCTTGGGGCCTGTGCGACCTTCACGGGAACGTGTGGGAGTGGGTCTGGGATGGGTACTCGGACTATGGTCCTGGGGAGGTCAGCAACCCCCGAGGTGGGGGTGGCGCGTCGCGTGTTGCGCGCGGCGGCTCCTGGGGCTTCAGGCCCGAGTACGCGCGCTCCGCGAGCCGGTTCATGGACTCGCCCTCGAGCTCGTGCAGGAACCTCGGCTTTCGCCTTGTGTTGCCCTCGCCGAAGGGGCCATAGGCCATCGCCGCGATCAAGTAACTGAAACATCGACACAACGGCAAATCTCCTCACCCGACTCCCGGAGCCCCGAATCCATGGGCGCCTTCAACACCGTCAATCACGTCGTCGACTGCCCCTCCTGCGGTCACCCGGCGCCCGTGTCCGTACAGTTCAAGTACGGCCTCCGATCTCAGTTCAAGTACAACATCGGTGATCTGATCAAGTTCCACGCTTCCTGCAAGACCGCCCCAGAGTCCGCTGTCGTCGCCGACGGCATCACCGACGGCGCCTGCCCGTCATGCGGCACCGAGCCCGAGCTGGATATGTTTGTGTTCTTCGCGCACGGCGTCATCACCAACGTAGAGGTCGCTGACGGGCGATACTCGTTTCTCAGCTCGGTTGAGCCCTTCATCGTCCTCACCCCGTAACCGCGGTCCCACACCGCGCATACGTCTTGTCCAGCACCTCCTCCACCCTCGCTCGCGCAGCCCGACTTGCGCGCGTGGCTCAGACCGTGTCGGATCAAGATCGTGTCCTCCTCGGCTTTTCCCTCGCCCAGCTCGACGCGCAGATACGCCTCGGTCACGAACCCCGGCCCATCCCCGCCCACCCGTGGGCGCCCGAGGTGCAGCGGGGGTAGCTTGTCTGCCGCGAGTGACCGACTCCATGATATCAAGGCAGCCACTGGTCATGGCGCGCCGGATAACGTCGCGCTCGACCCTGCCGACAACGTACTCAGTCCAAATTGTGCGAACTGCTCGGAGAACTGACTGAAGGTGGCTCACACACATCAAGCAGGAGGTGGCATGGCCAGATCATGGAAGCACGTGTTTGTGGTGTTCTGGGTTGACGGTGACGCCGTCGAACTCAGGCCGAGCGAGGATCCCAACTCGTTCATCACAATCAAGGAGATCGTCGATACTGAGGCCGAGGCCGTCGCAGAGGTAAAGCGGCTCGGCGACCTGAACTCGGACAAAGGAGCTCGGTACTTCTTTCAGTCAGCGAAGTACTTCACGAGCGGCGTAACCCCCCGGCGCCCGCCTGGCTGAGGTGACCGAGCTTCGACGGAGCGCCATCGACCTGCGAGGCGGCTGGCTGCACCTCGACGGCAAGACGGGGCCGCGTAAGTTTCCGCTCTCCCCAGAGCTGCGGTCGCTCCTGAGCGCCTACGCCGACGGGACCGACGCTTGGCTGTTCACCGGACCAAGGCGAGCCACCGCCGGTAGAATCTACAAGCACCTCGTGGCGACCTGCGCCCGCTTGGGCCAGACCGTCTTCACACCCCACGGCCTCCGCCGGATGATCGTCGACCGCCTGCTGCGCTCCGGCGTAGACATCAAGACGGCCGCCGAGCTGAGGGAGGCGCTCGCCGTGCCGACGAGCCCTGCGGGCGCGGTGCACAGCTCCGGGCACAAGCGGTGCAAGCGCAGGATGTACCGTTGGGAGAGGAGGTCAGCTTAACAGGCGGTCGTGAGGCGTCAGCATGTCCCCGGCTTCGTCCGGGCCCAGGCCCAAAAAATGGCCTGCGATCTTCAGCCCCCGCTCAACCTCCCCGCAAGGCCCGAAGCGGGATCATCAGCACCACAAACCCCGCGGCGACGGCGGCCTGGGACGCCCCCACGGGGAACATGCCGAAGAACGCCAGCAGGTAGCCCAGGCCGCCGGAGAGCGCGCCGAACAGCCCGGCGAGGGGCAAGGCCCAGCCCAGACGCGGCGCGGCGAGGAGCGCGGCGACGCCGGGCAACACCGAGAACCCGAACACCGGCAAGGCGCCCAGGGCTCGGGTGGTCCACGCCAACCCTCAGGAGCTGTAAGGCCGAGCAACGGCAACTCTAAGAGCCGCACGGGACTGACCCGGGCGCCGTCAGGATCAAAGCCGGAGAACACGAAGCCCTCGCGGCAGAGGATCGTGGTCACCGCCACGAGCCCGCCCACACCCAGCACAAGCTGGAGATCTTCAGGCCGCACCAAGACGGCGGTGCCGAACAAGATCGCGCCGATGTCGTGGGCCTCCTGGGTGATGCGGTCGCCGACGAGCACGGCGGCGGCGCTGCACAGAAGCCACACCGCGGCCAGCACGCTCTCTCGGGACAGGCGCAGGCGCTCGGCGCGCAGCGAGATCAGCCCCGCGGCGCCCAAGGCCGTGAGCAGGGCCGAGAGCGTCGGCGGGATGTGCCAGTCCAGGTGAATGTGCGCGAAGAAGCCGAGCGCCACGCCGAGGCCCGAGGCCTGGGTGAGCGTGGCGGTCACGAACACCATCCGGCGGAGCACGATGAACACCGAGAGCAGCCCGAGCACGCCCCCCGCGGCCACGCCGCAGAGGATCGGGTCGCGGAACAGCTCAAAGGCGGCGACAAAGTCCGACCAGGTCGGGGTCTCAGGGTGCATGGGTGCCCTCAGGGCAGGTGTCGCCGTAACGGGCCAAGAAGCTCGTGTGGTGGAAGACCTCCTGGGCGGGCCCCACGACGACACGCTGATCATCGGGGTCGATGAACAAGGCCTTGTCTGCGATGGCCTGGGTGGCCGCGAGGTGGTGGCTCACGACGACGACGGCGAGGCCGTACCGTTTGCGCAGGCTGTCCAAGAGCCCCATCGCCTCCCGCTCGGCGACGGCGTCCATGGCCGCGGTGG
>JADKFE010000103.1 GCA_016717595.1 Deltaproteobacteria bacterium
GCTCACCTTTCCAGCCGGTGATCTCGGCCTCACCTTCGCCCCAGCGCACGGCGGTGTGGTTCGCGCCTTGGGAGAGGTTCAGGAGCACCTCGTAGACGCGCCCGGACTCTCGGCGGCGAAGGCGGTACAGGCCGGGCTCTAGGGCGATGACCATCGGCGTGCCCGGGGTCTTCACGACCTCGGCGACGTAGACGCCCTCGGGCTCCCGGAGGATGAGCACGGTCCCGGCGGTCTCCGCGGGTAAGGTGACCCGGGCGCTCGCGCGGTCGAGGCTCGTGAGCTGCAGGTCGCCCTGGCCCTGGAGCTTAAAGTCATAGGCCGGGTGCTGGGCGCCGATCTGGGTGGCGGTGGTGCGCTCGACGGTGCGGGCGTAGGCGTAGGTGTAGGCCTCGTTCAGCGAGACGGCGCCGTCGCCGGTGTCCGCCGCGCCGCGTAGGCCAGAGACCAGGTAGTAGGTGAAGAAGCTCGACTTGAGCTGATCGGACTCTTGGGCCTTCTCCGTGTCAGACGACGCGGTGATCCACGCCTCGCCCTCGGTGTCGAGGCGCTCGTCCAAGAACGGATCCACGACGGTGGCGCCCTTCACCCGGGTGATGGTGCCCGAGCGGCAGGCGTCTAAGATTCCCAGATGAACGTCAGCGTCTACGGCACGAATGTCAGCTTTTAGGGCGTCGAAGGGGTAGAGCTCTCGGCCCAGACGAAGGCCCCGGGCGTCGGCGTGGCCCGAGTAGTAGAACAAGAAGAGGTCCTCGCCCCGGGCCCGCGCGCCGACCTTGGCGATGGCGGCTTTGGCCTGGGCGGGGGTGGCCGCGAGGAGCACGTTGACGTCGCCGGGCTCAAAGCCGCCGAGCTCGGTGAGCACCCGGGCCATCCGTCTGGCGTCGTCTTCAGCGTACCGAAGGGGCTCCAGGTCGTCTCCGCCGTAGTTCGCGCCGACGATGACGGCGTAGCGGTGTACCCCGGCTTGGGCTTGGGCCGGGGCCAAGGCGGCGAGCAAGGCGAAGAGCGCGGCGAGCAGTGGACGCATCAACGCTTCTCCAGGCGGACACGGCGCAGCGTACCTTCAGGCACGTCCCGTCGCTCCGAGACGAGGGTGACCAGGGCGTCTTCGCTGAGCCGCTGATCGGTGTAGATCGCGTAGAGGAGCTGCGGGCCGGGGGACTCATCGAGGCGCAGCGCGAAGGGCGCCCGCTGAATCTCGCCGTCTTCAGCGCGCAAGGTGCCAAAGAGCTGAACCACGCCCGCGCCGTCTTCGCCGAGCAGGCTGACGTAGCGGTGGGGGCCCGGGTCAAAACGGAGCTGGATGGTGTCGCCCTCGGCCACGACGGCGCCGTCGTCGAGCAGGCGAGGGCCCTGGGGGGTGTCGAGCCAGGCCTCAAGCGCCACGGCGGCGCCTTTGATCCGCTCGGTGGGCGGCGGGCTCTCAGCGGTCTCGGTCGTCGTGGTCGTGGGCAAGATCGTCAGGAGCGCCAGGGCGGCGGCGGCGAGGGGGGCGACCCACCACATCCGCCGCCACCACGGCGCCGGGGCTGGCGGAGGCGCGCGCAGGGCCTCGGGGACCGGGGCGGCGATGAACGCCGCGCGGTGGGACTCCTGGGCGCCCAGGCGTCCCGAGCACTCTGCGCACTCGCGCAGGTGAACACGAAGGGCGTCCTCTTGGTCGGGGGGCAGCTCGTTGTATCGGAGCTTGTGCAGCGTCAGCGTCGAGGGGTGCTTCGTCATGGGGGTCAGTCCTCCCACTCTTTGAGCCAGGGCGGGGGTGCGCCGCGAGTCGGGCTCGGAAGGTGGAGATTCGTTTGCGGACGGCGGCGCCGCTGAGGCCCAGAAGCTCGCCGATCTCGTCATGGGTCATGCCGTCGATGAAGTGGTAGACCACGCAGTCGCGGGTGCCCTCATCGGCCTCAGCGAGCAGGTGGCGCACCAGATCGCGGATCTCGTGAGAGGCGAGGCGGCTGTCCTCGACGGGGATCGTGGTGGGCTCCTCCTCCAGCTCTTCCCGGCGGCGGCTGCGCCCCCGGATGTGGTTGAGGCAGGTCGTCGTCGTGATCCGGTAGAGGTAGGTCGTCGGGCTCGCGTCGAAGCGGAACCCCTCCCGGTAGCGGTGAAGACGCAGAAAGACCTCCTGGCACACGTCCTGCGCGTCGGCCTCGTTGCGCAGGAGCGTGCGGCAGCGACCGAGCACCATGTCGCCATAGCGTCGGTACATGGCCTCGACGTTGAGTTCCATCACACGCTCAGACCGAGAGGGGATCCCTGCGAGGGGCAGGGTTGGGGTAGCCTGAATGGCGCGCCCAGCCAAGGAAGGGCTGGCCGCGGCCAGCCGATCCTCTTCACCCCAGGAGGGCGAGCTCACTCGCAGTCCCGGGCGCTCTCGGCCCAGTCATCGGCGGCGTTTCCGCTGCCCACGGGGAAGATGGTGAGCGCCGCGGGCAGAAGCTCCGCGCGGCCGTCGTCGAGCACCACCACCACGTCTACCTCGGTGAGCGCGGCGTCGTCGGCCACGGTGATCGCCGCGGTGATCTCGCCCCGGCGCGCGCCCCAGGTGATCAGCTCCGCCGGGCCGTACAGCCGAATCTCAGACACCGCGGTCAAGTCCTGCTCGCCCTCGGTGACGGTGATCGAGGCCAAGAAGGTCTCGCCTTGCTCGGCCTGGCTGGGGAAGAAGCCCAGGCTGAGGTCGGGGATGTCGTTGTCCCCGCTCGCGCCGTCGTCGTCATCGTCGGTGGCGTCGTCGGCGTCGTCGGCGTCGTCATCCACGTCGTCCCAATCGCCGTCATCGTCGAAGGGGTCGCAGCCTTCTCCCCGACAATGCGTATCCTCGTAGATAATGCACCCGTTGAGGCTGATGAGCGCGAAGCTCAAGATGGTGAACACGCGCATGGCGTCTCTCCTGGGAAGGTGTTGTGGCTCGACCCCATCGGCTGGGGTTGTGCTAAGGACACCCCCTAGGGCGCCGAGCGCTACCGTGATCCATCCATTCGCCCCACGAGCTCAGGAGAAAGCGTGTCGAGACCACAGAAGTCATACAAGAACCTGGAGTTCCTCAACTCAGCCGCCGCGCGGCACATCCGCATCCTCGCGGAGTATGAGGATCCCCGGCAGCGGTTCCACCAGCAGGAGCTCAAAGACACCATCGTGATGTTCGGCTCGGCCCGGATCCCCTCGCGTGAAGAGGCCCTGTCTCGCCTGGACGCCGCCCGCGCCAGCGCCGCCGCGGCGACGAACGAGGCCGAGCACGACGAGGCCAACGCGGGCCTGATGCGCGCCGCCCAGCAGCTCCGGATGTCGCGGTACTACGAGGACGCCCGGGAGCTCTCGCGCCGCCTCACGGAGTGGTCGCTTCAGCAGACGAGCGGTCGGCGCTACGTCATGTGCACCGGCGGCGGGCCGGGCATCATGGAGGCCGGCAACCGCGGCGCCGCGGACGTGCCCGGCGGTCGGTCGGTGGGCCTCGCGATCTCGTTGCCTTTTGAGGAGGGCGTCAACCAGTTCGTCACCCCCGAGCTGGGCTTTGAGTTCCACTACTTCTTCATGCGCAAGTACTGGTTCATGTACTTGGCCAAGGCGATGATCGTCATGCCCGGCGGCTTCGGCACCCTGGACGAGTTCACCGAGCTGTTGACCCTTCGCCAGACGGGCAAGATCCGCAAGCCCATGCCTACGGTGCTCTTCGGCAAAGAGTACTGGACCGACGTCATCAACGTGCAGGCCATGGTGGACTGGGGCACGATCTCCGCCAAAGACCTCAACCTCTTCCACGTCAGCGACTCCGTGGACGACGCCTTTGAGTTCTTGGTGGGTGAGCTCTCGCGCCTCGACCAAGCGGCCGCGGCGGCCAAGACGTGAGCGTGTTTGGTGTTCGGGAGCGCCTGCTGGGCCTCCTCCGGCCTGGTCAGAGCGCGCAGCTCGCCGGGCCGGAGCGGGTGGTGGTACGTTTTGTGCTGCCCAGCGGCGCCGAGGGCCGGGTGATGGCGCGGGTGGGGGAGACGCTCTTACGCGCCTCCAGCCGCCTCGCCGTGCCCATCTTTCAGGGCTGCCACGACCAGTCCTGCGCTGAGTGCCTCGTCGAGATGAGCCCTGGCGGAGAGGCCCGGGCCTGTGTCGTGACCGTGCCTCCGGGCGGCGCCTCAGCGCGCGTGAAGCAGCTCTGGTCCATGGAGCAGGTGCGTGGTGATGACTGACGGTGACGGTGAGAACAAGGGCGTGAACCCTCCTCAGATCTGGTCCTACACAGACTTTCGCGCGTACCTGCGAGACTGGTTCGAGTACCGGCGATCCCTCGACGGCAAGTTCTCGATCCGCTGGCACGCGAGACGTGTGGGCCTCAGCGACGGCACGGTCCACAACCTGCTCAAAGACCGCGCGCCCGAGGAGAAGACCGAGACCAAGCTCATCGAGATGATGCGGCTGGACTCGGATGAGGCCGAGTACTTCCGGGGGCTTGTGAAGGTGGCGCGGGCGAGCTCCATCGAGGGCGCCGCCGAGGCGACACGGGCGCTGATGACCCTCGGCGGTGGTCGAAGCCGTAAGGTCATCGAGGGCGCCGTTGAGCGTTACGCCTCAGGCTGGCTCAACCACGCCGTGCGAGAGCTGGCGTTGGCAGATGATTTTGACGAGCGACCCGAGGTCATCGCCGCTCGGCTCATCCCGTCGGTGAGCCCGGCTGAGGTGGCGGAGTGCCTCACGCGCCTCATCGGCTGGGGGCTCTTGCAGCGGGGCTTTGACGGCAAGCTCCGCGCGGTGAACGTGCGCACAGACGCCGGGATCGCCATGCAGCTCTCCGCGGGCATGGCCTACTACGACGGCGTCTTAGACATCACCCGCAAGCTGCTGCACGAGGTGCCTGGCGCGGAGCGGTTCTTCTCTAGCTCCGTGTTCAACCTGGAGCTGGGCCAGATTCAGGTGCTCAAGCCGGTCATCTACGAGGCCCTACGAAAGATCACCGACGTCGCCGACGCCTTGCCGCGCTCGGAGCACGCTGAGGTGGTGCAGATCGGCATTCAGCTGTTCCCGCTCACCCGCAGGCCCCCGGCGGAGCCCAAAATCGCGGATGACGAGGTGCTCGCAGATTCTGAAAGCACAAGGGATCCTAATACTTAGGTTTTTTCGTCACAAGAGTAGGTCATGGCGCCATGACCGGTTGAGCGCGTTGAGCAGCCCCCGCAATCCCGCGAGGTGCCAGCCCAGCGCGCGCGACTGGGGATGGAACCATGACGGGACTACAATTCTGCGCTGGATGCGCGCTGACCACAATGATGATCGGGGCCTCGTGGGAGGCCGCGGCCTCTGGGACGCTCGGCAACCCCGAGGTCAAGGCCCACTGGCTGACGTCCGAGGCGCCGCCTGAGGTGTACGTGGTGAGCGCGACGGTGATCGCCTGCGCCGGCGGTGTCGCCCCGCGGCGGCTGGCCACGGACGTTGAGCTCGTTGAGGACGCCGTCATCGGTCCGATCCCGCAGGGGAGCTGGTGCGACCTGCGCCTCGTCGTCGAGGGCGCCGCGGGCAACCGCCAGATCCTGATGGTCGACATCGAGGATCTGTCGGAGGTGGAATCGGGGATCTTGTGGCTCGACGGCGCCTCTGTCGGCGCGCTCAGCGCCGAGGTAGACGCAGAGCCCCTCGACGACTGAGCGGCGCGGCGCGGCTCAGGCCAAGGACTCGAGCACCAGCGCGACGCCTTGGCCACCGCCGATACACATGGTCACCACGCCGTAACGGAGCCCGTTGCGGCGCAGGTGATAGGCGTTCGTGAGCGTGAGGATGGCGCCGGTCGCCCCGAGAGGATGACCCAACGCGATGGCGTTGCCGACGGGGTTCACGCGGTCTGGGTCGATGCCCATGTCCGCGAAGTCGCGCATACAGGCCAAGGCCTGCGGGGCGAAGGCCTCGTTGAGCTCGACGGCGTCGACGTCTTGGCCGCTGATCCCGGCCTTCTTGAGCGCCTTCTGCACCGCGGGCACCGGGCCCCAGCCCATGAGCGCCGAGTCACAGGCCGCCACGCCGTAGCCGATGATGCGGGCGAGGGGTTTGGCCCCGGCGGCGCGGGCGTCGGACTCTTTGCCGATGACCATGGACGCGGCGCCATCCACCACGGCGCTGGCGTTGCCCGCGGTGATGATGCCGCCGGCCTCAAAGGCCGCGCCGAGGCGCGCCATCTTCTCAAGGCTGGGGTTCGCCAAGACGTGGGTGTCCTGGCGCAGGGCCGTCTCGACGCCATCCGCGCCGAGCACGTCCACGGGCACGATCTCCTCGTCTACGGCGCCGCTCTCCCGGGCGGCCAAGGCCCGCATGTGGGAGCGGTAAGCGAAGGCGTCGGCCTCCTCCCGGGTGATGCCGTACTTGCGCCCCAGGTTCTCGGCGGTGTTGGCCATGGCCATCTTCGCGCTGGGGTCGTAGAGGCTCATCAGGAGCATGTCTTGCAGGTGTGTGCCCGGCGGCAAGGTGGCCGCGTCGATGGGCCCATACTTCTGCGTGGCCTGGCCGACCTTCTGGCCGCGCATGTTGTACAGCGAGAAGGGGTACTGCATCGACTCGGCGCCGCCGACGACGATGAACGGGCGGTCCTCGTCATGGCGAAGCCCGGCGGTGATGATCTCCGCGCCCACGGCGATGGCCTCAGCGCCGCTGCCGCAGATGCGGGCGACGGTGAGCGCGGGCACATCTTGACCGAGCCCGCCGCGCCAGCGCATGCCCTTGGGCGCCGTAGATCGAGTCCCGGTGGCTGTGCTGGGCCATGCCCATGACGACGTGGCCGATCAAGGCCGGGTCAATCTGCGTGTTCGCCAGCGTCCCGGCGATGGAGAAGCCGCCGAGCTGGGTGGTGGAGTAGCGCGAGAAGAGCCCCGGAGACTTGTTGTCTACGAGGATGTCGGCGCGGGGGGTGCGGCGGCCGCCGTCGAGGATGACGATGCTCGTGTCTTTGCTCATGATTCGTCTCACTCGTGGAGGAAGGCCGCGGGGACACGCGGGCCGTTCTGGGTGAAGTTTTTCATGCCGATGTCGAGGTCAACCGTACGTTTGCAGCGGCCGAAGCCCTGGGCCTCCACCTTGAGGCCCTCGGCGAGCGGCAGGGCGAGGCCCCGCAGCATCACGTCGCGCAGGATGGCGTCAATGGCCAAGGAGCGGTGCCCGAGGCTCACGGCGGGGAGCTGGGCGGGGACGTCCATGGGCGCCGGGTTGACAGGCGCCAAGGTGACACGACCGGCGAGGTGCTCACCGATGAGCGCCTTCGCCGCGGCGACGACGTCTTCAGCGACCGGGGCGCTGGCCCAGCCCGAGGCCACGGCCTCCGCCGCGCCCAAGGTGCGCGCCGTGCGCAGCAGCTCGTTCGCGCGCTCCAGGCCGACGAGCCGGGGGAGGCGCTGGGTGCCGCCATAGCCGGGGATGATGCCCAGGTTCACCTCGGGCTGGCCCAAGGTCAACGCCGAGCCGACGATCCGGCCGTGACAGGCCATGGAGAGCTCCGCGCCGCCGCCCAAGACCGGGCCGTCCACCGCGGCGACCACCGGTTTGGTCATCGCCTCGATGCGCTGGAAGATGCCGTGGCCGAAGTTGCAGATGGCCTCACAGGCCTCGGGATCGGGCAAAGCCGCCAGCTCGCCGATGTCCGCGCCGGCCAAGGAGCCCCCGAAGGAGCTGAGCACGACGCCCTTGACGCTGCTGTCGGCCTCAAGCTCGATCATCGTCTGGTCGAGCTCCAGCAAGGTCGCGCGGTTCAGGGCGTTCTTCACCTCGGGGCGGAACACCCGCACCACCGCCAGCTCCCCGTCACGCTCCACGAGGACGTGCTTCTTGAAGCTGGGCAAGGTGCCCGCGGCGGCGCTGGGCGGCACAGGAAAGCCGGGGTACTTCGCCGCGAAGTTGAGGATGAGCTCCTGCACCCGCGCCGCGCCGTACTCTTCAGCCAAGCTCAGAAGGCCCGGCCCGGAAGCCCAAGCTCATGCGGCTGAGCCAGTCCAGATCGGCGGGAGCGCAGATGTTGTTGTCGGCCACGAACAGGGTGCGGGCGAAGAGCACGGCCAAGATGCGGTCGAGCACGAGCTGGGCCAGCTCAGGGGTGTAACGACCGTCGCCCCGGGCCTTGGGGTTGTGCCAGAGGCCGTTGCCGACCTCAGCCAGGATGCTCGGGGGCTCAAACCACGCCGAGCCCGTCTTGGCGTCGCGCATGAGCTCTTGGCAATGTTTGGTGAGCAGGTTGCCCCGGGTGAGGTCCATGACGTTGAGCGGCCCGCCGCCGGCGATGGCGTCGTGCACGATGGCGTCCACCTGGGCGGCGGTGGCCAGACCCTCCTGCACGATGCGCGCGGCCTCGCTGACGTAGTTGCAGAAGATGTCGTCGGCGGCGAAACACTCAACATCCGCCGTGATGATCGGCACCTTGCCCAGGCGCTCCAGCGTCGCGACCATCCGCGCGGTGAGCGCGGCGTCTTCAGAGCCGACGACCTCCACCGGCGGGCTGCGCCAGGCGGGGTAGAACGGGTGGTTGACGAAGCAGCGCTCGGGGTGGACGGCGTCCCGGGCGATCTCGGCGCGGGGGATGCCGGAGGTGGCGAAGCCGATGAGGCAGTCCGGGCGCACGATGCGCTCGACGTTCGCCAGAATGCGCCGCTTGATCGGCAGATCTTCGGTGGCGGCCTCCAGCACGTACTCACACTCGGCGAGGTCTTCAGCCCGGAGCGTGGGCACCAGCGCCTTCTCGACGGCCTTGGCGGCCTTCTCCGAGAGCTTGCCCCGGCTGAGCGCCTTGAAGACATAGCCTCGAATCCGCGCGAGCCCCGCGTCCAGGGCCTCCTGCCGAATGTCGTGCAGGTAGACCTTTCCGCCGTCCTTGGCGATGGCCGAGACGAAGCCATACGCCAGATCGGGTCCAATGGACCCCGAGCCGATCACGCCGACGATCATGGAACCTCCGAGCGCCCGAAGGGGGTACGGGCGACGCTTCTCCGGGCAGGGCTAACCGGGTGACGGGCCCCCGGGCAACGTCGGCGGGGGTGGGGTTGACGGAAGTTGACCTGGGGTGGAGTGGGGGCTTGACGGTGGCGCGGAGAGCATATAAAATAGCCAATGGGAACACAATTCGACTATCATCGCCTTATCGTCGGCTATCATGGTTGTGACCGGAGCGTGGGGAGGCCGCGCGCTGTTGCATGGCACGCCGCTTCCGACCCTCGGAACAACGCCTGGGACTGGCTGGAGAGGGCGTCTACTTCTGGGAACACGGCCCCAAGCGGGCGTGGGAGTTTGCGCGATGGAAACATCGACGCGGCGAGATCGCAGAGCCGTTCGTGCTCGGCGCCCATATCCACTTGGGGCGCTGCTTCGACCTTACGGACACCTTCGCGACGCGCCAACTCCTCGGATTTTATGGGCAGCTCGCCGCGACCTTCACCGCCCGAGGCCAAGAGCCCCCCGACCAATCGCCCTGGCCGTACGGGTGACCCAGACTTCATTCGCCGTGAGCTTGACTGCGCGGTGCTCAATCTTGACCTCACCGCGCTCGCGCAAGCCTCACCTCCCGTCGAGCTTGACACCGTGCGCGGCGTCTTTGTTGAGGGCGACGAGGCTTCCCCCGGCGCGCGGATTCATCTCAAGACCCATGTTCAGATCGCGGTTCGGAACCCGGACTGCATCATTGGCTACTTCAAGCCGGTGTCGCTATGATGCCAACACAAGGAGGCTCGATGACTGAAAAAGAGAAGCGCGAGCTGCACGAGGCCGTCACCCGGGCGAGCGAACAATGGCGTCAACGGCCACGCGGGGAGCGTCGTGAGATCCTAAAAAATGCGGGCATCCTCGACGAGAACGGCCAGCTCGCCGAACGTTACCGTGGCGAGGACGCGCCGTATGAGCCGGCCAAGAAGGTTGGGGCCTTAGGGGCCTTCTGCCCGAGGACTCGACGGCAAACCGCTTCGGCGGTATCGCAGATATCAGCATGATGGAGTTCCCCATGTCCGATCAAGAACAAGCCGCGCTCCAGGCTCAGATTGACGGCGCCTTGGCCCAGTGGGGCGCGCTGAGCCTCTCGGAGAAGACCGCTACGCTTCAGCGCGCGGGCATCCTCGACGAGAACGGCCAGCTCGCCGCCCGTTACCGTGGCGAAGACGCGCCGTACGAGCCCGCCAAGAAGGCCGCATCCTGAGCGGCTGTATGCCCAGAGCTCATGGCGACCTAACAACCTGCAGCTCATCCCGTCGGACAAACAGGCACATCCGCTGCTGAGCCTCGCGCCCAAGTCGAGCGTCCTGGTCGGCCAAGTCTACGCGTCCGACCGCGCCGCAAATGAGCCTATCGTGCGATGCGCGCCCGCTCCGCCTCGACCGCGACGTCAAGCCTCGCCACGTCGTCGGGGTCACCCCAGCGCGCGGCGGCCTCGCGGGCGGCCTCGAGGCCGACCAAGGAGAAACTCGTGAGGCCCGCACGCCAGCGCTCGGCGGTCTGCCAGAGGGGCCGACCTATCTCCGGGTCCGTCGAGGCGATGGCGAGCTCGTAACAACCCTGGGTGGCAGACCGACCGAGGCCGACCTGGTGCCAGCTCGGGATGTCCGCGCGCAGGCGGTCAATCTCGGCCACGTC
>JADKFE010000104.1 GCA_016717595.1 Deltaproteobacteria bacterium
ACAGCCTCCCGTCGTTTAATGCCTCCACGGAGTCGTTCTACTGCGACGCCGGGACCGCCTGCACGCCCGACTGAAGCGCCCGCTTTAACGAAGCTCCCTCAACCCCCCATCCTCATCCCGCACGATCAACGCCACGCTCTCCCGGCCCGCGCCGACGTGCGCCAAGGCGATCACCTGGGTCTCGCCGCCATCAGGCCAGCGCAGGGTGCGGCGTAGGGGGACGTGCATGTGCCCCAGGAGCAGCAGCTTGGGGCGGAGCAGCTCGACGAGGGCGCGGGCGGGGGCGTTGCCGACGTCTTCGCCGAAGAAGCGGCGGCCGGTGGCGGCGCTGAGCTCCTCGTGGGTGACGAGGCCCGCGGGCCAGGAGTGCAGCATGAGGATGTCGGCGGGGCCGAGGTCCAGGGCCTGACTCAGCTCGGCCTCGGTGAAGTAGGTGAGCTCTTTGTTGGAGACCGTGCGGAAGGCGGAGCCCGGGGGGCGCGGCCCGCGGGAGCGCTCGGGGTGGTGAATGCCGGAGACGCCGATGATGCGCAGGCCCTCGAGCTCGACGGCGCCGACGCGGCCGACGTAGTGGCAGCCGGGGATCAGCGCCGCGCCGCCCGGGGTCTCGTCGAGGAAGGCGTAGGGCTCGTGGTTGCCGCCGATGAAGTACAGGGGCCATGGGAAGGCCTCTTCACCGCGGTGAAACCGTGGGAAGTCGCCGACATGGCGGTACTTTTGAGGCGCGGCCATGGACTCCAGGTCGCCCTCGTGGCGGTGGGGCTCAAAGTCGCCGACCTGCAGCACGGCGGTGAGCTCGACGCCGCGGGCGCGGGCGATCCCCGAGACGAGGCGCACCATCGCGCGGTGCTCGCCGTGAACGTCGCCCACGGCGGCGAAGGTGATCGGGGTGGGCATCGGCGCGCTCCTCGTCGGCGGTTGGTGGGGGTCGCGGTGCTTCCCGCGCGCCTGGATGCTATAATCGGCGCCTGCCCACCCCGAAGGCGCCCTATGCTTCTGCTGCTCTGGCTTGTCAATCCTTTAGAGGCCGCTTGTGTGGAGCGGGTCTCCGCCGAGGCCCTCAGCGCCCAAGTTCAGGCCCTCATCGAGCCCGTCGCGTTCGCCGAGGACAGCGTCGCTGGCGAGCTCGCAGCCATCGAGGCCACGCTGCGCCTCGGCTGTCTTGAGCAGGCCGTCCCCCGAGAGACCCTCGGCGCCCTGTTCATGGCCCAAGGCGCCTATGAGCTCCTTCGTGGCGGCGATCCCCAGCGCGCCGACACGCTCTTACGCCGCGCCGCGGCCCTGACCGCGCCCATCGAGCCCGCCTACGGCCCCAAGGTAGAGGAGGCTTACCGCGCCGCCGTCAACGGCATGCGCGGCGACGCCGTCTTGGAGCTGTCGTTCCCGGCGCGGCCCGAGGTCGTCCTCGTGGACGGTGAGGTGGTCTACGACGCCGTCGAGCGCCGGGTGCTCCTGGGCTCTCACCTTGTGCAGTGGTACAGCGCCGAGCTCGGCTGGTCCGCCGAGTGGGTTGACCTGAACGAGTGGGGTGAGCGGCGCCTCGTCGGCGGCGGCCCGCCCTTGCCCGACGAGCTCGGCCCGCTCCCCTCCGAGGCCGACAAAGGGGGGCGCACCAAGACCCCGAAGGAGCCTCGCGCCACGGGAGACTCCCCCCGCGTCTCCGTCACCGGCCTCGTGGGCTACGCCGTGAGCGCGGCGCCAGAGATCACCACCGACGACGTTCGCGCCGACGCCTTGGGCTTTATGCCCACCTTCGCCGCCGAGGCCCGCCTGGGCGCCCTCTCCGTCTCCGGGCGCTTTAGCCCCGGCGCCACCCCGCTGCCGATGCCCACGGACTCGGACTTGGGCGGCCCGGCCATGCCCAATGAGCTGCGGGCGCTGTACAGCTTTCAGCAAGACAAGCCGCTGAGCGTCGGGGTCGGGCTGTTGGTGATCACTCAGCCCACGGTCACCTTTGAGGAGGTGCTGCTCACCGCCGAGGGCGAGCAGGTCGCCGTCGAGGCCCCCAGCTTCGGCGCGGCGCCTGGCGCGGGGCCGCTTGTGCGGCTGAGCCTCAGCGGCGGAGAGTCCCTCCAGTGGGCGGTCTCCGCGCGCGGCGCCTGGACCACCGCCCCCGAGGCCGGCGCCGCCGTCTCAGGCGCCTTGGCCGGTCAGATGGCCCTGCCCGTTGGGCCCATCGACGTGATCCTCGGCGCCGAGCTTGGCGGCCTCAAGGCGATGGAGAGCCAGCCCGGGCCCTGGCTTTATCCCCAGGTGGTCGGGGGTGTTCAGTGGTCGCGCTGAGCGTCTTGTTGGCGTTGGTTGGCTGCGGCAGCTCCGTGAGCTGGGAGCTGCTCAAGGGCGACTGTAGGCCGACCGGTGAGGAGATCTGGTACGACGGTGTGGATCAGGACTGTGACGGCAACGATGATGATCAAGACGGCGACGGGATCAGCGTCGATGAGGACTGCTGGGACGATCCCAACGACGCCACGTTCTTGGCGGACGCGGTCGGCTCGGGGCTCACGCTGACCGCCGCCGAGGTCTTCCCCGGCGCTGAAGAGGCCTGGTACGACGGCGTGGATCAGGACTGCGACGGCGCGAGCGACTTCGATCAAGACGGCGACGGCTTTGAGAGCGCCAATGACGAGCAGGCCGACGGCAGCGTCGGGGACGACTGTGTCGATGGCGGCGTGAACGATGAGGTGTTTGAGGACTCCTGCTCTGGGGAGCTTATCACCGTGGACCCGGAGGACGCGGCGAGCGTCAATCCGGACGCCGAGGACACCTTCTATGACGGCGTCGACCAGAACTGCGACGGCGCGGATGACAATGACGGGGACGGCGACGGCTACGCGGTGTGTGACGAGTGTGACGACGCTGACCCCGAGACCTTCCCTTCCGACATTCCTGAGGTCTGGTACGACTGCGCAGACCAGAACTGCGACGGCAACGACGGCGACCGTGACGGCGACGGCTACGTAGACGCCGAGTACACCGCCTCCTGCGCCGACTGGGCGACGATCAACCCCGGGCGACCCGACAACGACTGCGACGACGATGACACCACCGTGAATCCTGCCGCAGAAGAAGGTGTGGGCGACGGCAAAGATCAGAACTGTGACGGATTGGAGAGCTGCTACGACGATGACGATGATGATGGTTACCGAGACGACGCCGGCTCCGTGATCGCCTCGATAGACCTCGACTGCACCGACAGCGGCGAGGCCACGGCCTCCGACCCCACCGGCGACTGTGACGACAAAAATGGCGCCATCAACCCTGGTGGCAAGGAGGTCTGCGACGCATCCAACGCCGACGAAGACTGCGATGGGAAGGCCGACAACGACGACCTTCCCTCCACCGGCACCACGCGCTACTACAAAGATGCTGATGGCGACACCTACGGCGACGTCTCCGACATCGGCGCGCTGCGCTGCGACGCTGACACAACCTACAAGGTCACCAACAACACCGACTGCAACGACGCGCTCCAGCATCAACACCGCCGCCACGGAGATCGCCGGGGACGACGTAGACCAGAACTGCGACAGCAAAGAGACCTGCTATACCGACGCCGACAACGACGGCTATCGGCCGAACAGCACCAGCACCGTCAGCTCGTCAGACAAAACTGCACAGACAGTGGCGAGGCCAAGTCCACCGAGCCGACAACGGACTGCGATGACAGCAAGAGCACCGTTAACCCGGCACCGAGGTCTGCGACGCCTCCAACGTCGATGAGGACTGCGACGGGCTTGAGGAATGACGACTCCTCAGTCTTGTCGACGAGCAAGCTCCGCTACTACCGGACGCCGACAGCGACGGCTATGGTGACGAGGCCGATGGAGGTGCGCTCTGATGGGACCTCTACCTACTCGGCGGCAACAATGATGACTGTGACGACTCGGTCGCCACGACAAACCCTGGCGTCACCACAGACTCGTGCTGGAAGGCGTAGACAACGACTGTGACGCTGTCGTGGATGAAGGGGCTTCCAGGGGCGAGCTGTTACCTCTCGACGGGTGGTCAGCTGGTGATCAGCGAGCTGTTCATCAAAGGTGACGCCACGACCGACCCCGAAGGTGAGTGGTTTGAGGTGTACAACCCCACTCTACCCGCACGGTGTACATGGAGTCGATGACGATCACACGAAAAAACACCATAACAGCAGACGTCTCATTTACCATGAATGAGGTCCTCGCTGTCGCCCCGCAAGGAACGGTCGTGTTCTGCTATGTTGATACCTATCTCGGCGCCGACTGTGATTTTGAGTACGGCGCGATCACAGGGTCCAACTTCCAGCTCACCCAGAACAGCAACACCACCCTTGTGATCGCCACTGGTTCCGCAGACAGCCCCTCACGCACGCTCGACAGCGTCAACTACGATGGCAGCGCATCAGCGGGGGCCCTGGCCCGGGGTCATTCCAAGGTTACTCCTACGAGCTTAAGCCCACGAAGCTCACCGCCGCCGGCAACGACATCGGCTCCAACTGGTGCGAGACCACCGGCAGCGCCTACTACACCAGCGGCGGCAACTCCGACTACGGCACCCCCAACGCCCCCAACACCTGCCCATGAACCCCTCTCTCACCCTCCCCGCCTCGCTCCCCGACGACATCGAGCTCCTGGAGACCCTCGGCGCGGGGACCTTCGGCACGGTGTATGTCGCGCGGGTTCGTGACGGGGCGCTGACGCGTACGGTCGTGCTCAAGGTGCTCAAGCAGGACTGGTCGAAGGATCCCGAGGCCCTGCGCCGGGCGCGGGATGAGGCGGCCATGTTGTCGCGGCTCAACCATGACAACATCGTGCGGGTGGAGCGGCTCACCACCTGGCGCGGGCACGTCACCGTCGTGATGGAGCACCTCCTGGGCCTGTCGTTGGATCAGGTGCTGCGGCATCATGGGCCGCTGCCGGTGTGGTCGGCCCTGGAGATCACCAGCCGGGTGTGCTCGGCCTTAGACGCCGCCTACGCGGGGGTGCCCCCGGGCGAGGCCAAGCCGCTGCGGATTGTACACAGAGACATCAAGCCGTCGAACATCTTGCTCACGGTCTCTGGCGCGGTGAAGGTGCTCGACTTTGGCGCCGCCCGCGCGGAGTTTGACGCCCGTGAGGCCGCCACCCGCAGCATGGCCTTCGGCACGCCGCTTTACATGGCGCCGGAGTGTTTTGACGCGGGGCCGCCCGGCCCGCCCGTCGACATCTACGCCTTGGGCGCCACCCTCGTGGAGCTGATCTCGGGGGAGCCCCTGGGCAAGCTCTCGGTGAGCCCGCAGCGGTTCTGGCCTGCCCTGCAGGCGCGGCTCAAGCTGTTGAGGTTTGTGGATCTGCCCGAGGGCCCGGCGCGAGAGGCCACCTTGGAGCTGATCTCTCGCACGTTGCGGTATGATCCCGACCGCCGCCCCGACGCACAGACGCTCCGCGCCGCCCTGCGGGAGCTGATGAACAAGCAGCCGATCCCACGATTTGGCCTGGATCAGCTCGGCGAGACCGTGGTGGATCCGCTCTATCGCCGCCGCGAGGTGCTCCCGGCGACTCCCCCCGACGGCTCCCTCGCGGTGCAGAGGCTCCCCGCGGCGCCGCCGCCGACCCCGCCGCCGACGCCGCAAAAAATAACAGACGCCCCCGACGTCTTGCCGCCTTCACGGCCGTCACAGAAGCGCGCCGCCCCGCCGCCCACGGTGCCGACGCCGCCGCCCCGGGTGAAGGCGCGCCCCGCGCCGGAGACGCCGCGTCGTGGGTGGTTGGGCCCCTTGGCGGTGATGGGCGCGGGGCTTGGGGTGGGCGGGATGATCGCCCTGGCGCTGTTTGTGGGGAATGGTGGGCAGGTGGAGACCGTCGAGCCGCTGCCCGTGGACGAGGTCGCCGAGCCGCCGCAGGCGAACACGACGACCGCTCCTGAGGTGAAGCCGACGGAGGCCACCTCGGCGGGGTCAACGCCCCCCAAGACGCCGCCGACCGAGGCCGCGCCGGTGAAGAAGGTCGAGGAGCCCGCGGTCAAGGCACCCCCAAAACCCCCGCCGCCCACAGGCGCGCTCACGGTGAAGTCTCTGCCCGCCGGGGCCACGGCCAGCGCCAAAGGCGTAAGCTGCACGACCCCCTGCACCTTGACCCTGCCCCAAGGCGCCCACAAGGTGAGCGTCACCTTCCCCAGCTCCGCGGCCGGGCCAGAGCTGAGCGGGAGCTGCACGGTGCAGCTCGCCGCGACGGGCACGCTCAAGGTGAAGCGGGTTGAGGCGGGGGTGTCTTGTGAGTGAGACGCGCTGGCGGTGAGGCGCCCTAAGGCTCCACCACCTCCTCCACCACAAACTCGCCGCCTTCGATCACCCACACGTCAATCGGCCCCGTCGTCTCCTCCGTCACCGGGTCGTAATCGAGCTGCCCCGAGGCCCCGAGCAGGTTCACCGCGGCGCCGTCGGAGAAGCTCGCCTTCACCTCGTTCCAGCTTGACGGGCGCACGGGCACCTGGTCCTCGGCGGTCACGCCGGGGGCGGAGAGCTTCCGCAGGCCGCGCGCCAGGGTGAGGCCCGAGGCGAGGCCGTCCTCTTGGTACTCGGCCCAGGCGAAGCCGTAGATCAGCATCCAGGCGGCGTCGTAGGCGTGGGCGGTGTAGGAGTAGGCCGAGGCGTCGTCTTGCCAGGCGGCGACGTAGCTCGCCTTGAAGGCGTCGTACACGGTGCCCGCGGGCACGGACGGGCCGGTGCCGCGCACGTTGGGGAACAGCGCCTGGGCGTCTTCGTTCACGTTGTTGAGCAGGTCGGAGGTGCGGGCGGTGTCGGGCAAGAACAGGCCCAGGGTGGCGTAGCCGCTGAGCACCCCCGCCGCGTCTAAGAAGCCGGTGAGATCGGCCACGTCGGAGGAGATGAACAGCACCTCCTCGGGGCCGCTGGTCAAGGCGTCCGCCGTGGCGCCGCCGAAGTCTTCGCCGGTGTAGGGGTAAGACGTCGCCTCGCCGCCGCCGGCCTCAAAGGCCGTGGTGAACACCTCGTCCAGGCCCTCGCCGTAGGCGCCCACCTCGTAGATCACCGACGCCGTGCGCACGCCGCGCTCCAAGAGGTCCGCCGCCATCACCGCGCCTTGTAAGGAGTCGGGCGGCGCCGTGCGCCAGAGCAGGCCGGGGTCGTTGTCCGTGGCGCTCAGGCCGTCTAAGGCGGTGAGCGCGGGGCTGGTGGCCGAGGGGGAGATCGTCAACATGCCCGCGCCTTTGGTGGCCTCGTAGACGGCCTCCACACGACCGGAGGACGCCGGGCCCACGGTGGCCGACACCCCCAGAGAGTCGGCGAGCCAGACGCCGAGCTCTACCGCCGCCTCGTCTTTGGTGAGGCCGTCGCCGTTGAAGTCTTCTTCGTTGCTGCAATGCAGCACGGCGAAGTTGACGCCCTCTAAGCCCGCGTTGTCGTTCGCTTGGCTCACGGCGAGCTCCACGGCGCGGAAGCGGGCGACGTGGCTCTCGAGCTGGTGGTCAAACTGCGTGGCGATGAGGTGGGTGGTGGCCGGGTTCAGGGGCAGGGTGAGGGCGTCGGGGGACGAGGCGACGCAGCGCTCGGGCACCGCCGCCGTCTCGCACAGGCCCGCCTCGCCGCAGACGGAGCCCTGGCCGAAGGCGTCGCGGCACTCCAGGTTGGTGGCGCAGGCCGCGGGCTCGGGCACCTGCAAGGAGCAGGCTTGGGAGGAGAGGAGCAGCAAGGGGAAGACTTGGCGGCGCATCGGAGCACCTCCGCGCGCCCCCGGGCGGGAGGGGGCGCGATGGCAGGGGAGACCTCCCCAACGATGAAGAGGCCAGCGGAGAAGCGTAGCACAAGCGGAGCCCGCCGGGCTCGTCCACACACAAGGGTGAGCGGGGGCTCAACTTCAGGCCCGCGCTGCGCTATCCTTGTCGTTCACTCAAAATGACCCCACCGTGGAGCCGGGATGGATCTCAAGGAGCCGAGCGGGCCGCCGAGTCTGAGCCCGTCCCTCATCGGGCGCGTGCTCGACGGGCGCTACCGCATCCTCTCTGAGCTCGCCCGCGGGGGCATGGGTCGCGTCTACAAGGCCGAGCAGCAGCCTTTGGGCCGCCCCATCGCGCTCAAGGTGCTGGAGATCGGCCAGCGCGAAGGCGACGAGGCCGAGAGCTTCCGCCAGCGCTTCTTTCGTGAGGCCGCCATCTGCGCCAAGCTCACGCACCCGAACACCGTGCGGATCTTCGATTATGGCAAGACAGAAGACGGGATCTTCTTCATCGCCATGGAGCTTTTGGAGGGCCTGACGCTGCGCCAAGTGTTGACCTCGGAGGCGCCTTTGGAGCCTTGGCGGGTGATCGAGCTGACGCTGCAGATCTGCGGCAGCCTCGCGGAGGCCCACGGCCTCGGCCTCGTGCACCGCGACCTCAAGCCCTCGAACATCATCCTCACCAAACACGCCGACGGCCGTGAGTTCGTCAACATCTTGGACTTCGGGCTGGTCAAAGACATCGGCGTCGAGGCCGCCACCGACGCCACCCAGGCCGGGGTGATCTTGGGCTCGCCGATGTACATGAGCCCCGAGCAGATCCTCCAGAGCCAGCTCGACGGGCGCAGCGACATCTACTCCATCGGCGTCACCCTGTTCTCGGCGTTCACCGGGCGCAAGCCGTTCCGCCAAGAGAGCGCCTTGGCCCTGATGAACTGCCACCTCAACGTGGCGCCGCCGCCCTTCGCCGAGGTGAACGCTGAGCTGGACCTCCCCGCCAGCCTGGAGTGGATCACCCGCACCTGCCTTCAGAAAGACCCAGCGCGCCGCTTCGCCTCGGTGAAGGAGCTCGCCCGCGCCTTACGCGCCGCCGATCTTGAGCTGCGCGGCGCCTTGCCGAACCTGGTGATGGAGCTAGACGACGCGGGCCGGGTGCGCCTGCCGCCGGAGTTTGAGGAGCAGCTCACCGCCCGGGGCGTGAACATGACCCCCGCCGGCGCCTCGGGGCCCACCCGCAGCATCCAGGTGCAGGCCCCCGCCGCCGCCGCCGCGGCGTCCTCGACGGTCACGCTGAACACCACGGGCTCCGCCAAGCGCCCTCGCCCACAGCCCCGCGGCCCGGGCCCGGCGGTGTGGGGGGTCGTGGCGCTCATCGGCCTGCTGCTGGGCCTGCTCGCCGTGGGCTTGGTGTGGCGGCTTCGTGGGGAGGGCGCCGAGGGGGACGCTTCCGCCGCCGGAGACCCCGCGGACGTGACGCCCCCTCCCGCCGAGGCCGTCGATCAGGCCACCGCCGCCCCCACCGAGCCCCTCATCGGCGCCGCGACGCCCTCGCCAAACGGCTCACCGAGCAGCGGCGGCACCACCCCCGCGCGTGTCCCCACGCCCAGCGCGCCCCCGGTGATGGTCGAGGCGCCGATCCCCGTCGAGAAGACGAGCCCGCCGACGCCTGCAGAGACGGCCACGGCCACGGCCACGCCCACCCCCGAGCCCACGCCCACGCCCGAGGCCAGCCCCAAGCCCGGCGAAGAGGGCTGGTCCAAGCCCAACTCCGACCTCAAAGACCCCTGGGAGGACTGAGCCCCGATGTCCACCGCCGCCCCTCGTTCGCCTCGCCCCGTGCTTCGGGCGCTCTGCCTCCTCACCCTGCTCGGCGCCGTCGCCCCCCAGGCCCATGCCCAGACGACGCCACCACCGAGGCCCGGGCCAAGGAGCTGTACGAGAACGGCGCCGCGCTCTACGAAGAGGGCCGCTACGAGGAGGCGATCTTGGCCTGGGAGGAGGCCTACCGGCTCTCCAGCCGCCCGGTCTTGCTGTTCAACATCGCCAACGCCTATGAGCGCCTGGGCCGCTACGACGAGGCCATCGACGCCTTGAGCCGCTACCGGGCCTTCGCCAAAGCTGAAGAGCGCGAGTCCCTCGACCGCCGCATGCAGAACCTGGAGCGCCGCCGGGACGAGGCCCGCGCCGCCGCCGCCAACACGACGCCCACGCCCACGCCCACGCCCACGCCCACGCCCACGCCCGCCGCGGAGACGCCGGGCCGCTCGCCGGTCCCCTTCGTGCTGATGGGCGCTGGGGTGGCGGGGGTCGGGGTGGGCGCGGTCTTCGGCGCGCGCTCCCTCGGCGCCGGGGCCGAGGCCGAGGCCCTGTGTGTCGGTGAGGGCCCGCTGTGCCCCGACACCGCGGCGCCGTACTTAGACTCGGCCAAAAAGAGCGCGCTCATCGCCGATGTGAGCCTCATCACCGGGGCTGTGCTCATCGTCGGTGGCCTGGGGTTGGGGGTGTTCGGCAACCAGTCAGAGGCCGTGAGCCTCTCGGTCTCGCCGTCGAGCCTCACCCTCTCCGCCCGCTTCTGAGGATCCATGCCCGGCCCACGCTGGTTGACGCGACTGTTTCACGGAGACGACCCCTCCACAGAGGAGCACCGGCGCCCCGCCGTCGTCGATCTCATCGGTTACCCCGGCGCCTCCCTGCGCCAGCACAAGGCCACGGGGGACCTCGTCGCCGATCCCGGCGTCGTCTGGCGCTCGGGTGAGCACGATGGCTTAGAGCGCCACATCCTCGCCGAGCCCACCGCGCCGTTCACCGACGTGCTGCTCGTGCTCTCTCACGGGGACTTCGTCGCCGCCACGAGCGCCAGCGGCGCGCCTTGGCTCACCCGGCTGCAGACGCTCTTTTACGACCGTTACCAGGCCCTACGCGCCGCCGAGCCGTCGTTGCCCGAGCGCCGCCTGCGGGTGCGCCTCGTCGCCGACGGCTCGGGAGACGTGAACCGCCAGTCCTACGGCCTGCCTGAGGGCGAGTTCATCACCGGCCTGGCCCCCCACATCTACGGCGGCCCCTCGTCGCGCTCGCGGCCCCTCGCCACGGTCCACCTGCACCTGCCCGACGTCTCCGCGGGCTACCGCAAGGTCGGCCGCCTGTTTGACGACCAGCGCGCCTTCCGCCTGGGCAGCCACTGGCTCGACTCCTTCTCTGACCCCGAGCTGCTGGAGCCCGCCCTGGTCGAGCTGCGCCCCTCCGCCGATGGCGGCGTCGAGCAGCGCCTCCGCGACGACCTCCCCGCCGAGTACAGCGTTCAGGCCGAGGTGCAAGGCGGCGCCCGGGTGCTCACCCTGCGCCGCAACGAGCGCGCCTTCGCCCACCTCGTCGTCGAGATCCACGCCGAGCAGCTCCAGCCCCAAGACCTGCACAAAGAGGCCCGCGCCCGCCTGCGCCTCGCCGTGCCCCCCGAGGAGGCCCTCGCCCGCGTCGAGCGCGCCGCCGAGACCCACCGCACGGCGTCCCGCGCCCGCCGCCCAAACTCGACGCTCACCGAGGTCATCGTCTACGCCGACCACGCCCGGGTCACCCGCGTGCGCCAGGTCGAGCGCAGCCCGGGCCGCGTCGCCGTGCGGTTCCGCGGCCTGGCCCCGAACATGAGCGCTGAAGGCCTCTCCGCCGACCTCCGCGCCGGCCGCGCCCGGGTGGTAGACCTCCGCGTGGTCAGCGACGCCCAGGCCGAGGCTGAAGACCGCGATCAGCTCCGCCGCGAGGCCCTGGCCCTGGTGCAGTCCGCCCAAGACCTCATCCTGCAGGTCGAGGACCTCCTGCGCCGCCGCCTGAACCTACAACAGCAGGCCATCACCCGCCCCGCTGAAGCCGACGAAGAGGGCGGCGCCATCACCCTCGTGCGCGCCCGCCTCGACCGCCTGCGCCTGAGCGAGCGTGAGCTAGACGAGGCCTTAAGCCAGCGTGTGCAGGCCGCCGCCGCCTTAGACGACAAGCTCAGCGCCGCCCTACGCAAGCTCGAGCGCCCGCCCGCCGACGGCGTGACCGTCGAGGTGGAGCTCGACGTGCGCGCCCCAGGCCCCATCGAGCTCGCTCTGCACTACACCATGCAGGGCGCCCGCTGGAGCCCGACCTACACCGCCCGCTACCTGGAGTCGTCGAACAAGCTCGAGCTGACCACCCACGCCCTCGTCTCCCAGGAGACCGGCGAGGACTGGCCCGGCGTGCGGGTGCGGCTCTCCACCGCCGCCGACAAACGCTCCGCCGACCCCCCTCCCCTGCGCCCCTGGGCCTTGGGCTCGGGCCCTGAGCTGGCCGAGCTGCTGCGCGCGAACGCCAGCGCCAGCCTCACCGCCATCTCCGCTGAAGACGAAGACACCTCCGACCCCAACCTGCACGAGGCGAACGCCCCCTGCACGATCCCCTCCGGCGACGACGCCCGGGTCACTCTGCACGTCGATCTGCTCAGCGCTGAAGAGCGCCTCGTCTGCGCCCCCCGCATCGACGCCCGCGCCTTCCGCCGCGCCGTGGCCCCGTGGACGGCGCAGCGCCAGCTCCCCGAGGGCCCCGTCTCCAGCTTCTTGGGCAACCACTACCTCGGCAGCGGCCGCCTGATGGCCACCACCCCCGGACACCCCGTCGAGGTGGGCTTGGGCCCCGACCTGCGCGTCTTCTGCCAGCGCAGCCTCGTCGAGCGCCAGCGCCGCGAGAACAGCCCCTCCCCCGGCCTCGTCTCCCACCTCTTCCACTACCGCACGATGATCGCCAGCCGCCGCCGCGAGCGCGTCACCCTACGCCTCATCGAGCAGCTCCCCACCCCCGACGACAACGGCGTGCAGGTCATGCTCTCTGGCGCCAGCGCCAGCGTCCCCACCGAGGCCCTGCACAACGCCAGCGACCACACCGTGAGCTGGGACATCGTCCTAGAGCCCGGCGGCATGGCGGCGGTGGAGTTCACCTTCACCCTGATCGTCCCCCAAGGCGGCGAGACCCAGCGGCGGCTGAGCGAAGAGGAGCTGTTGAGCGTGATCTGAGGGGCCGTCAGGCCGGCCCCTTCCCGCGCAGGCGCTTGACCAAGGTGACGACGCCCACCAACACGGCGCCGGCGACGAGGCCGACGAGGCCGTTGAGCAGCGTCGCCACCGCGCCGTGCTGCTGGGCGATGAGCTGCTCCACCGGCGGGATGCCGTGGGCCAAGATGCCGCCGCCGACCAAAAACAGCGCCACGGTGCCCACGAACGACAGGGCCTTCATGAACGTCGGCGCGCCGATCAAGATGCCCCGCCCGAGCCCCCGGGCGGCGGCGCTCTTGGTGCGGGTGAGCGCCAGGCCGAGATCATCGAGCTTCACGATCGCGGCGACGAGCCCATACACCCCCACCGTCATCAACACCGCGATGGCGCACAGGACCAGCGCTTGGCGCAGCAGCGTCTCCCCGATGACGGTGTTCAGGGAGATGACGATGATCTCCGCGGACAAGATCATGTCGGTGCGAATCGCGCCTTTGACCCGATCCCGCTCAAAAGCGACGACGTCCGCCGCCGGGTCTAGCACGGCGTTGAGGTGCTCGGCGCGGTGGGCTTGGTCCTCTTCTTTGCTGTGGAGCAGGCGATGAGCGACCTTCTCAGCCCCCTCAAAACAAAGGAACGCGCCGCCGGCCATGAGCAGCGCGGTCATCAAGGTGGTCGACACCGCGCTGATCACGAGCGCGGCCGGCACGATGACCACCTTGTTGAGCGCCGAGCCCTTAAACACCGCCCACACCACGGGGAGCTCACGGGCGGTCTGCACCCCGGTGACCTGCTCGGCGTTGAGCGCGAGATCATCGCCCAGCACGCCGGAGGTCTGCTTCGCGGCCACCTTGGTCATGGCGGCGACGTCATCGAGGAGCGTCGCGATGTCATCGAGGAGAGTGAGCAGGCTTGAGGCCACGTCGTGTTGCTCCTTGCCACGAGGCGTCGTGGTGCCCAGCCCATGTATCCCGGCGTGGGTCACACGCCGCCGAATCACGCTCCCACCAGC
>JADKFE010000105.1 GCA_016717595.1 Deltaproteobacteria bacterium
CCAGCGTCATCTCCGGCAACGTCACCGAGTCGCCAAGCCCCCCATCCCGCACCGTCAGCTTGAACACATACGGCCCCGACACATCCGCCGTGAAGCTCGCCGTCGCCGTCGTCCCGCCGCTGATGTCCGCATCCCCCAGCACCGACCCCGACGGGCGGCTCACGAGCTGCCACCGAAACCGCAGCGCGTCCCCATCCGGGTCGCTGCTCCCGCTGCCGTCGAGCTTCACCGAGCCCAACAGGCCGAGGCTCCGCCTGCTCGTGGCCTCGGCCTCCGGCGCCTGGTTCTTGCCCCAGGGCTTCTTGCTGCCGAAGCTCGCCCCGCCGAAGGAGACGGCGCCGAAGCTGCCCGCCCCGGCGCGCTGGGCGACCTCACCGACCAAGGCCACGGTCTCGGCCACGTCGCAGCGGCCCCAGCGGTCGCAGACCTCCACGGCGAGGCGGTACTCGCCCTCGGCGCTGGGCACGAGGAGCGCGGCCTCTGTGTCGGCGTCGAGCAGCTCGGCCTCAGCGGGCCCATCAAGGAGCGTCCAGGCGTAACGGAGGCCCTCGCCAGTCGAGGCGCTGGCGTCGAAGAAGAAGACCTCACCAGGGGAGCCGGTCACGCGGGCGCCCGCGTCGGCGGTGGGCGCGTCGCCTGCGGGGGCGCAGGCGGTGAAGGTGAGCAGGCTGAGGAGCACGAGGGCGCGGGGCATGTCGTCCCAGAGTCAGAGATCGCCCTTCTTCTGGGCGGAATTGAAGTAGTCAGGGGTGCCGATGCCATCGAAGAAACCCGCGAACGCGGGGCTCTTGGCGACCTGAAAGAACGCCTTCCGATCGACGACGAAGAGGTGTCCGAAGTGCTCCAGCGCCGTCTGGTTGTCGCCGAGGCGATGGTAGGCCACGATCAGGTTGGCGTGGGCGTACCCTGGGCTCTCGCGCAGGACGCTCTCTGCGAGGCGTTTGTGCGCCGCCGCGACCTCATCATCCTTCGTGGCCTGCACAACGTCCCAGAGCACATCCAGGGCATGACGCCGCGCCAGCTCGGGCTCCGCGCCGTCCGCCATCGCCAGCTTGAGCAAGTCCTGGGCGAGCTCTAGATTCCGCCCATGCTCCGCCAGCCGCGCGTGCGTGCCCAAGGCCAACGCCATCCGAAGCGCGTCGCCCGCCTTCACCACCGTCTCCCCGGCCTCCATGAGCAGGCGCTCGGCCACCAGCTCCATGTCGCCGGTCGGCTGGCCGTTCTGCCGCAGGAGCCAGGCGTGGTGCAGGCGGGCGTCGGCCACGTCGATCAGCACACGCTCATGGGCCTCGCGGATCTCCCCGGCCCGAAGCGCGGCGAGGAGCGTGTGCCCGTGCTGGTCCATCAGCGCCGCCAGCGGGTCGGGCTCCGAGAGCCGGAACTTCTGAATCGCGTAGCGGAAGACATACGCGAGGTTGTTCACGTCACAGACGGGCGACTCGGCCACGGCGCGCACGGCCTGCACCACGGCGACGCGGGAGCCTTCGACCACCGCCATCGTCTTGCGGTAGAACTCCAGCGCCTCGTCCTTGTTGTCGAGCAAGAGCTGGCCGAAGCCGTCGAGCAGCCGCGCCGGGTCACGCTGGGCCTGGGCCTCTTGAACGCGGGCCTTGGGGTCGGGGTGAAGGAGGTCGTGCTGGGCGCGAAGGTGGTGGGCGAGGCGCGTGAAGTCGGCCAGGAGCGGCGCGGCGCCGGGCAAGGCGCGGAAGTCGGCGGGGGTGAGGTCGTAGAACGTCAGCTCGGGCAGGGCCTTGAGGTGATGCAGCCACGCCGCGTTGTCGGCCTCGGCGTCGCGACCCTTGGCGCCCATACGCTCGCAGAGGTGGACGGGCATGGCCTCGCCCCGAAAGGCGCCCAGCTCGGCGAGGGATCGCTGCGTGCGCCGCAGCGACGGGCCCTTGGCGCTGGTGATGAGCACGAGCACGTCGAGCAGGTTCGCCGCCACGGCCACGCCGAAGGGGGTGTCCAGCGGCGGCAGGCTCACGAGCACGAGGTCCGCCACGCGCCCGTCCAGCTCGACCCGCTGCAACCGCTCCCGCACCGAGGTCACGAGGCTGGCCCCCGGCGCGACCGGGCGGCGCGACGGCATCTCGTCATAGGCCGGGACGACGGCCACGAGCCCCGCCGAGAGATCCTTGTGGAGCGCGGCGCCCAAGGTCTCCGTCACCACCACCGCCCCAGGCCGCGCCCCGCGATCCCGCAGAAGCTCCACGAAGGGCGCGTCGTCGCCCCTCTGCGGCTGCGCGTGGGCGAGGCTCGTGAGCGCCAGATCCGCCGGTTCGGCGTCTACGACAAGCACCCGGTAGCCCTGGGCCGCCCAAGTGGCCGCCGTGACCAGCACGCCGTAGGGCAGGCCGTACCAGCTCGCTTCCGAGGCGACACCAATGAGCTTAGGCGCGGGCATCCGATGGCTCCGAGGGAGGTGGCGCGAGTGTAGCAGGGTTGGCGTTGGGGGCGCGGCGGACAGGGGCTTGTCTTGGCGGTTGGCCTATCGGCGCGGCGCTGGGGGGTGGCGCATGGTGAGCCTTCTACGCGAGCCGAGCTGGCGCGTGTGGTGAGGCTGCCGGTCCACCGCCATCGGCGCCCTCTACGTTCACCACGGGATCCTGAGTCACCGCGCCGTCTTCGTCCTCTGCTACGCTCCGCACCGCGACCCAGAGGACGCCGACATAGAAGTCACCGGCCTGGACAGCCTCCGCCGAGCGCGGCGCGCAGCTCCATCACGCGGGCAAGCTCCCGGCTGCGGCCCGCGCCTACGAGACCGCCATCACCCTCGCCGAGCGCGCCGGGGACGCGCGGGGCCTCGCCGCCGCGCGCTGCGGCCTCGGGCGGGTCTACCTCGCGCAGAACAAGCCGCACGACGCCTATCGGTGCTTCCTGAGCGCCTCGACGACGCCGGGCCTCTCCCCCGACTCCGCCGAGCTGTGCGCCGCGATCATCGGCCTCGGCGACGCCGAGCACGCCCGCCTTGCCGCCGGCATCCCCCCCCTACGAGACCGCCCCCGCCCGCCTCCTCACCTCGGCGGCGGCCTCGCGAAGAGCTCCTCCCGAAGCCCGAGGAGCTCAAGGACATCCTTTGCCTCGGCCCTCAGCGTCGGCGTCGTGCGCCGCCAGGTCTCGCCGTCAAGGCTCACAAACACCACCCACACCGCCCCGAACCACTCCATCGCCATCTCGGTCGTGAGCTTGAGGTCGGGCTTCTTACGGAACGGGTGCTTGACGCCCAGCCCGCGCTCGCTCGCGGCTGACCGCATGGTGGCCTGCAGGTAGTTTCGGACCATGAGCGCCAGGATGAGCACAAGACCAAAGGCCCGGATTCGCCTGGGATTGTTGAGGTGGACGGGCGCGACCGCCGCCGGTCCTTTGAGCCAACGAAAGCCTGTGTGTCCCTCGATGATGTGCTGATGGCGGTACTCGTTGAGCACGCGCTGGTCTGTCCATGTATCGCTGAGCCAGTCGGTGATGAGCACAAAGCAGGAGGCCTCGCGGCGCGCTGCGTTGATGGCGTCGTCGTCCCTCTGTAGCGCGATGTCGGCGAACCAAACGACCTCCGTAGGGGCCACGTCATCCTTGCGTGGACGCCCACGCTGAGGGCGTTTGAGGGTGCGAACCTCACTCCGCACGGTGACCTCGGCGCGGTGGTGCTCCAGAGGCTTGATCGCGCGCTCGGCGGCCCGTCTCGCGTCGGCCTCGCAGGCGAACCCCGCCGCGAGCAGTCGGCTGTGCGTCTTGCCGAGCGCCTCGGCCTCACGCGCGAGCTTGTCCTCCAGCGCGGCGTCAAACCGCTCGGCGAGCTGATCCGACCAGACGACCACGAACCGCATCGTCTCCTCAGAGACCTTCGGCGCGCCATGCTCGTCGCGGCCCAGGTGGACACGCATGGCGCGCTCATAGGAGCGCCCGCGATACAGACGCACAGCTTCATCCTTGCGCTCAGGGGGTCGCTCGGCGAGGATCGGCCAGTCGTCGCTCGTGGGCATGTCCTCCCAGGCCTTGCGCACCAGCTCGCCGCGCAGCCCAAAGCTCTTGGGCACCAGGCTCACGAGATGAAACCCAGCGCTGAGCACCTGGCCTACGGTGTCGGCGTCCACGAGCTTACAGTCGGCGACGACGGTGACCTCGCGGGAGTCGGGCAGGAGCGCCGTGAGCTTGGCGAGCAGATCCCGGTTGGAGGTCTGATCGGGCGTGTTCCCGCTGTTGACCGTCATCGCCATCGGGATCCCCATCGGTCCATGCAGCGCCAGCCCGTAGATGAGCTGTCGCAGATCCGGGCGTTTGTCCTTGGAGAATCCGTAGGCGGGACTCGGTGATGGCGCGTCTTCATAGTCGCCATACAGCGAGACGGACGTGGTGTCCATGTGGACCGTGAGCGCCTCCTCAGCGTCCCGCGAGGCCAAGAAGGCCGTCACGACGTCCCCCAAGATCCGGTCAGTACCGATCTCATCCAGGCGGTCAAGCGCACCGCCAAGGCGGGTGTCATTGAAGAACGCACCCTCCACGCCCGAGCCCATGAGCAGCTCCAGGTCGATCTTCTCAAGCCACTGGTCGATGCGCCAGATCGACTGGCGCCCAGACAGGATGTTGAAGATCATCGCCACCACACACTCCGCGTCGGAGACCTTCGCGAGCGGATGTTGAGGCAGATAGCGGTCGATGACCTCCTTAAAGCCGAGCCTGTCGATCAGGCCGCGGATGACGGGAAGGTGGCCGACGGGGAGAACACGGTGCTGAAGGGCGTTGAGGTCCATCGCGCCTGATCACCCGTTCGCGAGCGCTTGGCTCCTTGG
>JADKFE010000106.1 GCA_016717595.1 Deltaproteobacteria bacterium
AACCCCATCAGCACGACGAGGGCGCGTAACGAACGAGACACGGGGGCACAGACGGGCGTAGGCATGGTCACTTCTCCACCATCACGAGGGCGTCGCGGCGTAAGGACTGGATCTGGGCGCGCTCCAACCACAGCCACTCGGCGACGGACTCGCCGGGCTGGGGCTGGGCGCTGGGCTCGCCGCTTCGGGGGTGTTTGGGGCGCAGCACCAGGTCGAGGGCGGGGTCGCCCGCGGAGGGCCGTCGCGGCGCAGGTAGGGGGGCGAAGCCGGGCCCTCGGCGTCGCGCCGCCGCGCGGAGCGCAGCCAGGCGCGTAAGGCGTCGCCCTCGACGCGGGGCACCCACAGGCCGGGGGTGGCCGCGGGGCGGCGCGGGGAGGCGACGGGGATCCACTGCGCGCGGCGGACACAGCTCTCTTTGGACGCGCTCGCCCGGCCCTCCCACAGCTCCAGAGGCAAGAGACCGACGTCGAGCTGCAGCCACAGGGCCTCCCCTCGGCGGGGCGGAAGGTCGCGGAGTCGCTGGGGGCCCAGCGCCAGCACGGCCTCCCGCTCGGGGCGGGCGCGGTTCAGGCGCTCTGAAGTGGCGCCGGCCCACAGCCACGCCGAGACCCGGCTCGCCCGCGCGCTCGCCAGCGCCGCCGCGCGGGACCGCGCCTCGTCGCCCTCGGCCCACACGGGCAGGCGCGCGTGGATCAGCGCGAGGGCCTGGGCCACGGTGAGCACGTCGGGCAGCTCCAGCTCGCCCAGCACCACCCACCGATGCGCGGCGCTCTTGGAGCGCTCGTCCCGCGCGCCCTCCCCACGCTCCCAGGTCACCATGTCTTGCCGCTCCCAGCCGTTGAGGACGTCGACGTCGGCGGTGACGAGGCTCACCACGGTGAGGCGTTGGCGGCCCTCGGCGGGGCGAAAGGCCTGGTGGCAGCGCAGGCAGGCCTGCCCGGCCTGGGGCGCCGAGGCGCCGGGGTAGAGCTGCCCGCAGAGCTCCCCCCACCAGGTCACGTTGGCGCAGGCCTCCACCCGCTCGGTCTGGTCGGGTCCGCCGCGGGGGGAGGCCGCCCAGCCCGCGCCGGGGGCGTAGGGGAGGGATCTCAGGAGGTGCTCGCCGATGCGCGTCGGGCGCAGGCGGCGGTCGCGCCAGCCCAAGGCGGCGAGGCCCACGATGAGGAGGAGCGGCGGCCAAGCCCGGCCGTCGACGGCCCCGGCCCAACGAGGGCGCAGCAGACGACCGGGCAGGTAGGGGTTGCCGGCCACCGCGCCGATCTGGCACACGGCCCGCGCGCCGCCCAGCGACGTGGGCAGGGCGTCCTGCACGATCACGCCCTCCCAGCCCGCGGCGCAGCGCTTGGCGAAGCGGTCGGCGCTCAGGCGCGGGGCGAGGAGCAGCATGACGGCGAACAGCGCCCAGGCGAGGCCGACCGCCTGCCGAGGGCCACGGCGCCGCGTGAGCCAGGCGAGGCGCCCGCCCGCCCAGCCGGTCAGCGCGGCGTTGGCGCCGAGCAGCGCGCCGAGCTCAATGGGCGTGACGCCCACCGCCGCCGTCGGGCCGCTGAGCCAGGCGAGGCTGAGGCCCCAGCCGAGCCCCGCGAGGCCCAAGGGCGCCAGCGCCTCGACGGCGCCCTCCAAGGCGCGACGCGCGCCCAGACGAAGGAGCGTCGGGTCGCTCACCGGCCCTCCCGCTGCAGGCGGTCGCGCAGCTCCGCGTAGGGCCCCGCGGCCTCGGCGCCGCCCAAGGTCTGGAGCAGCTCGTTGCCGACCTCCTCCACCGAGCGGCGGAGCGACCGCGTCAGCAGCTCCAAGGAGCGCAGGCGCTCGTCGGTGTGCGTCGGCCCCGTCCCCAGGCGCTGAATGGCCGCCTGGATCGCCGCCGTGGCGATGGTCTGGTAGCGGGTCCAGTCCTCGCCGTACGAGTGGCTGTCCCAGACCGAGCCGCGCTGCTTCACCTCCCACACCCGACGTTGCAGGGCGTCGAGGCGCAAGATCAGCGCGTCCAAGGCCGGGTGTCCCGGCGACCAGACGCGGCGGAGGTCGTGCGCCCAGCTCACGCCGTCGGGCAGCGGCATCGCCAAGGGCAGATACACGGGCTGCAGCCCGGCCTCGGGGACGTAGCGCGCCTTCGGCTGCAGAGCGGCGCGGGCGCAGAGGCCCGCGGGCATCGACTCGGCGGGCTCGGTCTCGGCGCTGGCGGTGAGCACCAGCACGGGCCGCTGGGCGAGCTTGTCTGAGGTCAGCGCCGGGATCGGGAGCGGCTCGGGCACCCGCACGAGCTGATGCTGGCCCTCACGGGTCCAGACCAGGGCCACGCCGGGCGAGAGGGTCACCTTTCGATCGTCCCGGAGCTTCGCGCGAACCACCCCCGGAGACGCCGCCGCGCCGAGCGCTCGGCCCGGAGAGGCGAGGTCCGCGAGGGTGCCCTCGATCTCAAGGCCGCTCAGCACGAGCCCGCCGCCTTGCGCGCCGAAGCTGAGCTCCGCCCAGGCGCTCAGCAGGCGCGACGGGGCCTGGGCCAAGGCCATGAGGCTCTCGAGGTCGAGCAGCGCGCCTTCAGCGGGGTGAAAAACGCGGTTGGGGGGGACGGTCATGGGCTGGGCTCCGCCGCGGCGCCAGCGACGGCCCACACCGGCAGGAGCCGGAGGAGCGCACGATCGAGGGGCGCCTCGGTCTTGGGGGGGAGTGTGACGAGCGAGGGGGGAGCGTCGCCGACGACGCAGGCGAAGCCGCCAGACACACGCAGGGCCCCGACGCGGGGCGCGCTGTCGCGGCGCAGCACCACCCGCGCCGCCGCTGGGCGGGCGCACCAGGCGTCGAGCGTGTCCTCGCGGCCGACGGCGCCCAGCACGGCCCGGGTGAAACGAAGGGTGCCCCGGTGATGCCGCCAGGCGGGCAGCCCCGCGGCCAAGCGCGCCAAGGCGTCAGGGTCCCCGCCGTGCAAGACATCGGGGACGCCGTACACCTGAACGAGGCGCGCCAGGAGCGCGGGCCGCGGGCTGAGCGGTGACCAGGAGAGCCCGCGGGCCGCCACCGCCCACTCCGCCGGGGCGAGCAGGAGGCCGAGCGCCTCCCAGGCCGAGGGGCCGTCGCCCGGCTCCAACGTGGACGGCGGGAGCTGCGCCGTGAGCGCCGCGCCGCGTAAGGTGGCCGGACGCCCGCGCCGCGAGGCGCCGTACCGATAGGCCGGAGCCTCAGGCGCGGGCGACCAGTCCACCCACCCGAGGCCCGCGTCCGCGCCCCGCGCGGCGAGCGCCGCGTAGTAGAGCGTCGGCTCTTGACCCACCAACGCGCTCATGTCGCCTCCGTCGACACGATCCGAAGGACGGCCGCGTTGAGGAGCTGCACGCCAGGGGGCAGATCCGCGCGCCGCCCACGCTCATCCCGCACAGTCAGCGGCGCGTCCTCGGCGCCAAAACAAGGCAGCGTGAGCGAGGGGGCGTCCTTGGCGCGCTCCGCGTCAAGGGGCCACAGGCGCATGATGAGGCTGCCCCGAAGCCGAGGCAGGCGACGGGTCAAGGCGTCAAGGGCGCGGGACACCTCCCGCCGCGTGACCTCAAAGGAGTCTCCCGCCAGCGACGGATCCCGCGGCCCCAGGGCGATCACCACCTGCTCGGGGCCCAGGCCGCGCAGCGACTCGGCGAGCGCGGCGCCCTCGGGATCCGCGGCGGCCGCCTCGGGCAAGGGCCAGAGGTCCCAGGGGAACAAGGTGCGCTCAAGGTAGGTCCAGCAGCGCACCTCCCAGTCTGGCGCCCGGCGGCCGAGCACCTGGCGCACCAGCCGCTCGAAGTCGGCGGGCAGCACCGGCAGCGCCGACTGCGCCGCGAAAAGGCGCTCCACGGCCTGCTCCGGGGCCTCACGATCCTCCCCATGAAAGGTGGGCAGGGGGTTTCGCGCGGCGGCGATCCGGGGGCGCGTCGCCGGCTCCTGCTCGACGAAGGAGATCGCCCCGGCGGGCACATTGCCGACGCGCCCATCCGTGCGCCGATACCAGCGCTGCGTGACGCGCTGGCCAGGGCGCAGCGGCCGGATCACCCCCGCCGCGTCGGGGGCGTTGAGCGTGACCTGCCCCGCCGAGCCGTCGAGGGTCACCCCCGCCCAGTCTAGCGCGGGCGCCTCGCCGGAGATCTCCATCAACGCCAAGGGCAGCGCCGCTAGACGCGCCGCGGCGTCCGCCGGGATCGCCCAGTCCCCGGCGCGTGAGAGCGCCGCGGGGCTGAGCACGTCCTTGTGCAGCAGGGTGACCGCCTCGGGGACGTTCCTCTGCACGGTCTGCTGCCGCCCGTCCCGCACCGCGGGCGCCTGCGCCACGAGCGCGGCGTTGGTGAGCACCGCGACCGTGTCCAGCGGCGCGAAGAGCACGAGCCCCTCGGCGCCCTCGGGCAAGGCGAGGTCTACGGCGGTCACCAGCCGCCAGCCCCGCGATGAGGACTCATCGGGCAGCGGGAGACGCCAGGCGATCCGCGGCGCGGCGAGCTCAATGACGCCGCCTTGGCCGTCGATGCCCAGGGCGCTCAGCCGCGGCGCCCGCTCGGTGTCTCGTCCGGGCGTGATCACGGCGACACGCACCGCCCTCGGTGACTCGCTGGGGCTGAAGCGGAGCTCAGTAGAGAGGCCACCCTCCTCGGCGAGGGCCTCCCAGCGCCCCGCTCGCGCCGCGCCGGCCACCCAGCCTGGCTCTCCAACACCCGCGCCGAACCTCACGCTCACCTTCGGCTGCAGCGCGCCGAGCTGGCCGTGATCAAGCGCCGCGATCGTGCGCCAGATCGCCGAGACCACCTCAGGCGGCGTCGGCTGAGGCAGGCGACGCAGAAGCCGGTCAGGATCGAGCCCCACGGGGAGATCGTGCAGGATCAGCTCGTCGCGTCGCCCGCGGTGCGCCACAAACTGCCCCCGCCGCGCGGGGGGAAGCTCAGGCAGCTCCCCCAGGCAGATCGGCGGCGTCCAGTCCGTGTCGTTGAGGCGCCCCCAGCGCAAGACGAGGTCACCGCCCGGAGACGGACCCTCGGGGATGGCCGCGCGCACGGCGCGCCCTGGCGCGACGCGGGCGGTGAGCGTGACCGCGCCGCCGCCCTCGGCGCTCGCCGTGAGGTCGAGCCAAGTGAGGCCCCGCGGCCCCTGAAGCTGCTCGATGACCTGCTTCAGCGCGGCGAGGGTGTCGTTCGCCGAGAGGGTCTGCACGACGTAGCGCAGCTCCTCGCCCTCAAACAGCGCGGACGGCCGAGACGCCCCCGGACGCGCCGCCACGTCGCCGAGCTCACGATCAAGCGGCACGGGCTCCACGGTGATGAGCCCGTCCTCTGGGTCAAGCCGCGCCATCGAGGCGAGGCGCGCCATCACCAAGGGCAGCTCGGGCTCGACCAGCACAAACTCCAGGGCGCTCACCCGCTCGGTCTGGGCCGAGAACAGCCGCGTCTGATCGGGCTCACCCGGCGTCGCGCGCAGCACCCCCTCCTCGGCGGCGGCCAAGGCCACAACGCCGAGGGCGGGCAAGGCCGGCTGGAGCTCGGCGCCCAAGAGGTGAAACACCTGCTGCAACGCAGCAAACGGGTACTGATCGAGCTGATCGGAGAGGCGCTCCACCATCCACGCCGCCTGCTCCAAGAGCAGCCACGCCGGATCGGTGGGGTCGGGATCGCCGGGATCGCCGTGGGGCGAGCGCTCCGCGAGGCGGGCGCGCACGTCGCGAAGCAGCAGCTCAGCGTTCAGCTTCTGACTGGGTGGGGCGGGGATACGCACGGTGAGCCTTGGGGGTCAGGGGGTGAGCTGGGCCTGCACGGTGAGCGCGCCCTGGGGGCCGGTCAGTTCGAGGGAGACCTCTAGGTCGGCCTGGGTGCCGAGCCCCAACAGCGCCGACTCCGCGAGGGGCGTGGTCGCGGCGACGAGGCCAGGGCTGTCGTGCGGGACGGCGCGCACCACGCAGCGCTCGACGTTGACATCCGGGAGCCAACGCGCCAAGGCGCGCTCCACGCGCCAGCGCACCTCGGTGAGCCGGCCGCTCGTCGCGGGCTGACCGACGAGGCTCTCCAGATCACAGCCAAACTCGGGGCGCCAAGGAAGCTGCCCTGGCCGCGTCTCCAACACCAGCCGAACGCGCTCCAAGAGCTCCTCATCCCCATGAACCCATGGACGCGCCGCGCCGATGGTGAGGTTCGGGCGCAGCATCATGGGGCCCCCCAATAGCGCTCATGGCCAGGGGGCAGGCTGTCGGATCCGTAGGTGATCGAGGTCGTGTACCCCGAGCCAGGGTCGAAGGAGTGGGTCGTCTCCTTGATGATGAAGATCCCCGAGAGCGGCCAGCCCGCGTCGACGATCGTGAGGTTCGCGCCGCTGGTCGCCTCCGGGGTGCCGACACACTTCACCGTGCCGTTGAGGAACTTCTCCGCGCTCTCCCGCATCTCACTCTGCGCGCGCTCCTGGGCTTGGCTCACCTGAGACTGGCCCGCGTTGTCCAAGAACCTGGTCACCGGCCCGAAGGCCATCAGGACCATGTCCGGCGCGGTGAGTCCGCCGGAGATTCGGCGCACGTCAGCCGCGGTGCCGCGCCCCTCCACCCAGTTGTCTTGCATGTAGTCCTGGCCGCGGGAGGTCACCTCGGTGACCACGTCGTTGAGCGAGTACGAGAGCTGCACGTCGAGGATGTCTTGGCCCCAGCGCAACGTGACGCCCTCGGAGAGGTAGGGCAGGCCATGGCGCCCAAACCGAAGGATGTTCCCCTGCTCTATGCGCACAAAGTAGTTGTTCTCTTTGGCGATACGAGAGAGCACCGTCGCCGCGTCCTCGTTGAGCTGCATCCGTACGCTGCCCGTGGCCGACACCTCCTCCACCATTGGTGTGAGGCCACAGGCGCCCGCGATGGCCGTGATGACCTGGCGGTGGTTGCCCTCCCAGACCTCTGTGAGCTGTTTCTTCTTGAGGCGATGCAGACGGTCCACCCCGGCGAGGGTGATCTCCCAGCCCGACGCGGAGCGGCTGTGGCTCACGTCGAGGATGTCGCCGACGACCTCACGCATCGCGGCGCCGGAGTGGCCGAGCCGGACCTTAAAGCCCGCGCCGGGCCGCGTGAACTTGAGCCCCTCCACCACACGCTCGGGCACGTTGATCCGCACAGTCAGGGCGTCGAGCTGGTCCATGGACTCCTTGAGCTCCACGCTCAGGAGGTTCCGGAGGCTGCCGCCATGCAGAGAGCGGCCGTCGAGCTCAAGCTCGAAGACCGGGGCGCCTTCGCTGCGGGTCAAGGAGGGAAACACGGCGGCTCCGAGTGAGAGGATCAGAAAAAGGAGGGGTCCGGCCCGAAGATCGATGAGGCGGATTTGCCGTCCATCAAGGCCTTGCCGGTCATGGTCACGCTCACCGTCGCGCGCTTGGGCGTGCCCGACTCGTCAAACAGCGTCACGTCAAAGTCCAGGGTGCTCACCACCCCCTGAAAGAGGAACGCCTCCCAGATGAACACCGTCTCCGGCGGGCGGATGACCTCCCCCCAGCGCCCCGGCGTGGTGAGGCGGTACAGCCGACGCATACTCGTGAGCACGGAGCGTTTGGACTCCGTCTCGTCGAGCAGCATGTCGAAGGTGAGCTTGTCGGCGGCGCCGTTGCCGAAGGTGAGGTTCGTGTAGGGCTGGAAGGCCGGCGCCTGCTCCGCCCAGCTCACGTTGCGCGAGAGCTTGAAGCTCGTCGGGTTGAACGGGAGCTCAAAGCTCACGATCTTGCCGTCGATGGTCAGGAGCCTCGCGCTTGAGATCGCCTCGGTGATCGCGCTGGTGATCTTCTCAAGTCCCATCGTCTTGAACCTCCATCGTGAGGGTCTGGTAAGCGAGCGTCAGCTCCTCGATCGGCACCTCGCTCGCCATGGCGTTGAGCGACGGCGCCTTCCACTCCACGGGGAACGCGCCCTCGACGCTGAACACTCGCAGCGCGGCGCCCGTGCGGGTGAGCTGGGTGATGAGCAGCTCTCGCCGAAACTTGGCGCCGATCTTCACGGACTGCGCCCAGTTAAACAGCGTGTCGCTGATCATGATCCCCGACTTGAGCGTCAGGCGACCGTGCTTCACCGGCCCGGCGAGCACGCGGACCCCACCATTTCGGGCGCCCTCCACGTACTCCAGCACGTCGATCGTGTGGGAGATCCCCTCGACAGACTGGAAGTCGCCCAACAATCCAGACGGACCCCGAACCCGAAACAAGAAGCCGATGTCCGCCGGGCGAAGGCCGGGGGGCTTCACGACGTTGGAGCGCACGGGCGGAGGGCGCTGGCCGCTGCCCGCGCGTCGGGAGTCGCCGTCTGAGGAGGCCGGCAGGATGAGCGCGTTGGGAGGGCGAAACGGTTCATACGCCATGGGGTCGCTCCTAAACCACGTCGAGGGTGGGGGGGCTGTTGGGTCGCATCGCCAGGCGCAAGCTCACCTGCGCCGCCCACGGCCGGAGCTGGGCGCTCACGACCGCCGAGAGGCCAGGCTCCGCGGGGTTCGGCAGCGCGAAGGCGCGCACGTCCGGCGGCCCCACGCCGCTCGGACCCACGAGCAGGCCCTCCTGAATCTGCGCACGCAGCGCCCGGCGCAGGCCGAGGCTCAGAGCGATGGCCTGCTCGTCATCTACGGACTCGAACACGAAGCGAGACGCCGTCGCCATCACCAGGCGATGAATCTCCTTCGCCTCGATGAGCGCCGGGAGTGGCCAAGCGCCGTGGGGCCGCCTCAGCGTCGGCTCGCTCAGCACCCGCGCACGCCATCCGTCTGGGCTGGGTTGAGCGAGCACCCGAACGAGCGGGAGCTCTGGGGGCAGCCTCGGCGGGGTGGCGGTCGCTGGGCTGAGGAGCGCGACCCGATCCTCCGCCGTGTATCGAGGAGGAGGCAGCGCGGCGTTGACCCCCTGCACAGACAGCCCGCGCCCAGACTCCCGCGAGGCGATCACCCCCGCGACCACCGCCGCGGCGGAGCGCCAGCCCTGCCGCTCCAGGGCCAAGGGCTCACCCTCCCACGCGCAGACCGCGACGTCCGCGCCCGCGAGGCGGCGCAACAGCGCGTCAGCCCGCGCGACAGGCCAGCGGGTCGGGAGGTCCAGCGCGAGGACCTGATAATGACGCGCCCAGAGCGGCCCTAAGGTCGAGAGCAATACGTCAAGGTTGGCGTCCAGTCCCGGCGCGTCGCGCCGCGTCGCGCCACCGAGCAGATCGGGGACGAGCAAGAGCGCGCCAGGGAGCTGCTCCAAGAGCGAAGCGGCGGAGCCGAGCGCCACCGCTGACCAGAGGGGCGCCTCCTTGCTCGGCCAGATCAGCACCACCTCCACCGCGGGCGCTCCGGCCCGCAGCGCCACCTCGACGGTGTCGCGCAAGAGCGAAGGCGAGGCGCTGTCGAGCCCCGGGAGCAGCCCGGCGCGGTCGGCCGCCCGAAGCTGAAGATGCGCGACGATGAGCTCTGGGTCATCCGTCCCGGGTGACGACGTCGCGACCCGCGTCCACCGCACCAGCGCGGGGCCAAGCGCGGCGAGCGAGCGCCTCTGGCGGCACACCGTTCACCGGCATGAACCCGAGCACGCAGACCTGCCGAGCGCCTCCCAGCTCCTTCCTCCTCGTCTCGACCGCGCGCAGGGCTGATCCCGACGCGAACGCGCGCCTGACGCGGGCGCCGTGCGAGGTCGGGAAGCTGGCTCTCTAGATCACGCGAGAGGCTCATTGTCTCGGTCCAGCGGGTTGAAGGTCTAAGGAGTCGAGAGGCGGAGCGTACCGCGTCGACTTTGGGATGAACACAGTCAGCCCACGCCGCGCGGCGCTCCAAGAGCGCACAGACACATCACGATTTGCTCGCGTCGATGACGCGCTGGTTGATCTTGCTCACCTCACCTACCCACGCCCCACGCTCGCGGTGCGGGAGCTCTAAGATCGCGTCCAAGGCCCAATGAAGATGGTAGGCCAAGAACGCGACCTCACCGCGAACCTGGTGGAGCGGGTAGGCCATCGTCACCCCGAGGGGCCGTCGTTTTGCTCAGGCACGGCGTCCTCACCATAGGTGAGGCGATAGATCGCCTGCTCCAGCACACGAACGTCCTTGGCGTGCAGCTTGCGGATGTCAGTGAGCGTGATCACGGACTTCTCGCCGATTCGAGTCACGCAGCGCGACAAGAGCAAGGTCTTATAGACCAGGTCGTTCCCGTGCTTGTTGTACTCCGGCGACAGGCCGATGAAGAGCTCGTCGCCGCCGGTCACCGCGCGCACCTCCGCGTCACGCATGAGCTGCCCGGTGGTGTCCTCCAGGCCGACCGGCAGCGCGACGGGCTCACGGTGAGACGCTGGCTTAGTGGTGTCCACAGCTCCTCCAGTCTAAGGGATCAAGGGGTGACGAAGGACGAGTGAGGCCGCGGCTCAGAGCTCTTGAATCACGTTCTCGACGGACAGCGTGATCTTCTCCACGGCGGTGTTCGAGCCGCCCGCGTCCAGCTCCGGCAGCTCCCACTTGCTCGGGTAGGCCGCGATCAGGGTGTACTTCCCGCACCACGGTGTCGTCGCGCTGAAGGTACTCGATCGACACCTCGCGGCGATCGATCTTGCCGTCCACGATGGACTGGCGCCACATGCTGAACTCGTCCAAGCCCGAGTACACCCGCTCCAGCGTGATGTCCTCGAAGCTCGTACGCCCCGGCGATTTACGCACCGTGCGATCGAGGCCGTGCTTGAAGTCGATGTTCTCCGTGCTGGAGACGACCGGGGAGACCTTAATGAAGCCGTCGAGGGGATCGTTGATGCCCTGGACGGTGACGCGGAACTGGAATGAGCCGATGTAGTTGTTCGTCGGGTTCGGCATGGTCACACCTCGTGGGGGCGGAGATTGCGGGAGAGAGGGTTGTCGGGTGGCGGAACAAAAGAAGCAGAAGCGCGTGTCGCGCCGTGGGGCTCACGACGCGACACAAGAAGGGGGTTAACCCTCGGCGATCTCGCCGCGCACGCGGCTCTGGCGGAACCGAACACGCACGAACTCAGCGGGGTACACAGGCCGAATCTCGACATCGACCGTGAGCATCCCCAGCCGAACGTCCGTGTCGGCGTTGTTCGTCTGATCGCAGCGCACCGAGAAGGCCTCCTTCCAGGTCGAGCCGTCGAGCATCTTCTCCTGGTAGAGCCGGAAGAGGAAGCCCACGATGGTCGTGCGTAGATCACCGCGCGTCTCGGGGGTGTTGGGCAAAAACACCGCCCACTGAATCGCGTCGCGGATCGAGCGCTCGACGAACAAGAACAGGCGGCGCACGTTGACGTAGTTCCAGAGCGGGTCTGACGCCACGGTGCGCGCACCCCAGACACGAATGCCCGCGCCGGGACGATGCCGGATGATGTTGACGCCCTTCATGTTCAAGGGCTCTTGCTCGCGGTCCGAGATGCTCGTGACCAGCTCAGCCACGCCCGCGACCAGCTCGTTCGCTGGGGCCTTGTGGACGCCGCCCCCCGCCTTGAGGTCCGTCGAGGCGATCACCCCGGCGATGTGGCCCGCTGGCGGCGCCACGACGTAACGATCGTGCGCGCCGGTCGAGAGGGGGTTGTCGACGATGACCCATGGCCCGTAGGCGGCGCCGTAGCCGCTCTCATCACGGGGGACGCAGCGATCGAGCACGGCGTCCTCAGCGTAGCCGTTGAAGCGCAGCTCGGTCTGCTGGGGCGAGCCCAGCGTCTCCAGCACGCCCACCTCATAGGGGGAGTCCTTCTCGTTCCAGCGCTGCTTGTTGAGCAGGGCCTCAACCGAGCGAGGAGCGCGGGTGAGCAGGTAGCGGGGCGTCTCCAGCACGGCGAAGAGATCGCCGCGGCCGCGGGGCCCAGCGTACTCCAGGATCGCCTGCTGCCAGCCAAAATCCAGGCCAGGCGCGCAGATGAGCGCCATGGACTTCACGCCGTCGAAGCTGTCCTCCAGGAGCTTCCGCTTGTGGGGGCCCGCGGCGCCCTGGGGCTGCACGCCGAGCGACACATAAGCCGTCTTGCCGCCGTTCTGGAAGAAGCCCGACACCGCGAGCTCAAGGCGCAACATGCCCGGATGCGTGCGCACCCAGCGCTCCCACGCGCCGCGCGCCTCGTACGTGAGGGCGTCCCAGACGCTCTCGGCGCGGCTCTGAGACATGGCCGCGTCGGACTCCAGCAGGATCTCCACGAACAGACGGCCCGCGACCTCACGTCGCCACGCATCGAACCCGTCGAGGGTGTGGATCGCCGGGGCGACGCGCTGCATCCTGGCCTGGATGTTGGAGGCGTCTAAGTTGAGCGGCTGCGCGGCGGAGTCCGCGCAGGGCAAGGTGCCGCCGTGGCGCACGCCTTGCTCGACGGCTTTGGACGCGATCACCTGCAGAAGCTGCTGGTCATCCGCGCCCCAGGCGAGATCCCACTCCTTCTCTTTGGTGCTGAGCTGGCTGCGGCGCACCGGCACACGCAGGATGTCGCCCTTCTGCGAGCGGAGCGTGAGCATGTCCTCGCCGTTGGGCGAGTCGATCTCCCACTTTCCAGGCAAGGCCTCCTCGACCAGCGCCTTGAGACGGTTGCCTTGGCTGCGGGGCGGTGTGGGATGGCCCGGCTTGGGCGGCGGCGCGCCCTCCTTGGGGGGCTCCTTCGCCGCGGGCTCAACCGACGTCGGCGGCGCCTCGTCGCTCGGGGTCACCAGCGGGCGAAACGCCAAGGCACGGTTCCACGAGAGGAGCGGCTGCTCATCCAAGGCTGGCAGGAAGAGACCAGACGCGCGGCCGCGACCGGGAGAGAAGGAGGTCGGCAGCGTGAGGATCCCCACGAAGCCAGTGTCCGTGGTCGACGACGCGACGACAGGACGAGGACCGGTGGAGATCTCCTCCACATAAACACCAGGGGTACGATACTCAGGCATGCGCGCACCTCACGTTGGAGAACAGGGGCTCTAAACGAACGTCGAGAGAATGGGAGAGCTTAAAATCATTGAGATGGGTCCTTCGGCTCCGCGGGCGGCTGGGAGACCGCCTGCGGCCCCCGCTCAAACGGAGTGTGGATCACGAGCGTCCCGGCGACGACCTGCTGCTGCAGAACATGCCGCACAGGCCCTAAGTCTTGCTGCACGCGGAGCGCAGCGAGGGGCCAACCAAAGACACGATCGCCGTGCAGCAGGTCTCGCCGAAGCGCACGCGCGACGGAGGTGCCACGCCGATACAGCGTCTGGACTACCAGCGAGACTCCGGGGGTTCGGTCTTGGGGCCTCATCCGATGCTCACGTTGCCCGTGAGGGCGATCTGCGCGGCCTCCACCGACACCGACGCGCCGCCGGAGATCTTCACCTCAGCGCTCGCGGACACCGTGGCGTTCTGGCACTCCACGCTCACCTCTCCGCTCGGGCAGCTCACCACGACCTTGTCTTTGCCGGTGATCGTGATCTGTCCCGACTTTTGGTCGAGTTGGATGATGAGGGTGTCGTTGGGCGTGGCGATGGAGATCGACTCCTCCCCAGACTTGTCCACGATGGTGACCGTGTTGCCCGCGCGAGTCTTGAGCTGCTTGACGTTGTTCTCGCCGTCGGCGTTGTCGGACGGAGGCTTGCGTTTTCCGTTGTATACCGAGCCCAGACACATCATCTGCTCAGAGTTCTCGCCATCGCCCTTGAGAACGAGCACCTCGTCATCTTTCTCGGGCAAGAGCACAGCGCCGTTCCCCGCGGAGGCATAGCAGCCCGCGATCCTGATCCAAGGGATATCGACACGCTTCTCGTAGCCTTGAAGCTCAACCTGCACACGACCAAGACCCTGGGGGTCTTTGGTGCTCTTTACCTTTCCGACGACGACGAGAGGCATGATGTTGGACAGGGGAGTGAAGGATGGGCGGGGGCCGTTACAACCAAGCGTCCTGCGGTCCGGCATCTTGCGTATGAGTATACAGCAGGATGAACGCTCGTCAACCGGGTTTGCCACCTTTTCAATCATCGCGAACATGCGTAACGTAAGTAGTTATAATAAATAGAAATCTTCTGAGATCCGGGCATGATTTTACAGTTTCAATTCATTCGAAGATAATTAAATGAAGGCATGTCGCAAATTCCGAATAAACTGACGGTTGTTACGGCGGTCGCTAAAAATAGACGATTCGTTTTCGAGTAATTTAACGTGGACTTCTCTGGGATCGACGCGCAGAATGAATAGAAATGACATGCCTTGGAGTTCGAGCCGTGAGCCAACGTGGAAGACCCCCGCTTCATCTTGACGTAACCCCCGAGCAGCTCGACACGCTGCGAGCTTGGCGCCAGACCCACGAGGAGCTTCCCTCACTGGCGATACGAGCTGACATTGTCCTGCTGAGCGCAGAAGGGCTCTCCTCTACCAGCATCGCGGAGAGGCTCGCCTGCGGCCCTGAGCTCGTCGCGAAGTGGCGCCACAAGTGGCGCGCGGAGGGGCTTGGAATCTTGTCACCTCGCCCGCGGCAGGGGCGTAGCGCACTTCGCACGGTTGATGAGGTGCGAAATTTGTTGCGCACTGTCCTGGTCAGCGGTCCACGGGCCACGCAGATCAGTACTCGGGAGGGCGCGAGGCTGCTGAACGTGAGCCAGCCGACCGCGTATCGGACGTTCCGGCGGCTAGGACTCGTGACGCGGCGCGCACCTCCGTTGGCGGGCATGAGCTTTTTCTCTCAACGTCAGCCTACCCTGCTCGCCCTGGACGTGTCCCCGCGGCTGCTCCTCCTCGCGCTCGCGCAGCAGGACGTCCCCTGGCCGCTGTTGACCGCGCAGCGCCCACCGATGGAGGAGGCGCAGCCAGAGCAGCAGGGAGCGCTGGTCGTCGAGCGCTGGGCGGCCCGCTTGGCGGGCGTGGTGAGGGCGGCACGGGCGCTCCGCTCGGGTCCTGGCCGCCGTGGACAGCCCCCGCAGGTCACGCTCCATAGAGTCCTTCGGCACCTGCCGCGGCTCTCAGCGACCTGCGGTCGGGTTCACCTCATCACCTACGGCGAGCTTCCCTCGACGCCGGAGCTGAACGAGGCGCTGAGAGGTGGCCTGCTCGTCGTGCATCCCCTTCGAGGCGAGCGCCAATGGCAGACGCGGTGCGCTCGCCTCTTGAGCCAGCCCGGATGGTGGTCGCTGGGTGAGCCGAGCCCCGCGCCGCTGTCCGCGCTGGCGTTGGCCATGGATGACTTGACCCTAGCGCCGGCGGTAGGGAGCGGTGGCTTCACTTGGCTAGCGCGCCTGGGTCGGTCCGTCCGGGCGAGGCGCGGGCCCTGAGCGTCCACACGCGCCGCCTCCGGCGGGGCCGAGGGAGCTCCATGATCCGCGCGTCGCTGTAGGCAGCTTGAGCCCCAGCGCTGGGCGGCCCCGATGAAGCGCCGTCTCTGCCCAGCGCGCGTGCGTTCAGAGACGATCGACGCGACCTCCGGTTGCTAGCACCTAGCGCTCACGCTGCGCGTCCAGGGGATTGCAGCACCGAATGAGGCGGCGGTGATGGATCGCGCTGGAAGCACGGGGGAGTGCCAATGTCGCGGGAGGGTCCGAGCGCGCGCCGCTCAGCTACGGATCGTCACGCCCCGGATGGCCTCGCCGATCTCCTTGAGCGCCTCGACGGCGCCAGGCCCCAGCACGCGGGCGCCGTACCGCCGCCACAGGAGCGCCTCGACGAGCGTGGACTTGTTCTTCACACCGAGCCCCCGGCCATAGGCGATGAGGTCCGGGTCTCCGTCCTCGCGCCATCGGTCGAACACGTCCGCGAGCCAATCATTGGACTCATGACGCTGGAGCCATCGTGACCGCTCCTCTGGGGAGGCGGCGCCCGCCGCGAGGTATCCCACGAGCTTGAGCAGCGCGTCACCGGCCTGGGCATCGGCGTAGATCTGCCCCCAGTCCTGGCCACCCGCACCCCCGATGGCCGACAAGCTCGCCAGCGCGTCCTCGGCGGCGGCGACCTCGGCTTGGCTCTTGCGAAGGGCTGAGCCGCGGCCGGTGACCGGCGCCTGGGTGGGCAGCTCCACGACGACGGTGCTTGTCCACACGCCGCCGACGACGGCCTGGGTGCTGGTGTACACGGCTAGGCTGCCTGGGAGGCCGCGGCCCATCAACAGCTCTTGGAGCTGGTTCTTGGCGTTGCTCATCGAATCGGCCTGGGTGTGGGGGGCAGCGGGGCGGTGTGGCCGCGGGCCACGGGGGCGGCGGTCGTGAGGGGAGAGCGCTTGAGGCTCGAACGCTCTATGCACAGGCGCGGCGCCGTGGGTGTTGAGGCTCAGTATAGCGGGTGGCCCCTTCAGGCGGAGCTTCGACCGGACCACCAGCGGCGCGGGGTGACTGGGGCGGACGAGCACATGGTGGAGGCTGATGGGTCGCCTGAGGACGGATGCCCGATGGGAGAGACCCGAGCCGTCAAGGGGCGTGACTCATGTTCCGACGGCCGTGCGAGGGGCAGCCGGTCCCCGATGCGCCGTGCCTCCCGCCTGGACGGTCATCATGCCGAACTCAGTCCCTCATCGCCACCGTGACCGGCGCGTCTCCCGCTCCTCGATCAGCTCCGCTAGCGCCTCGTCAAGCCTCCGAATCGAGCTCTGCTGCTCGTTCACCACGAGCACCACCTCATTCACCCTCTCCTCCAGCGCGGCGAGACGCTCATTGAGCTGCCGCAGCTCCCGTGCTGAGCCTTGAGACGCCTTCACCTGGCTCACGGTGGCCTCCACCCCGTCCAGCCGCCCGCCGAGATCCCGCACAGACTTACGGAGCCCGTCACGCGCTCGACCCTGCTCCTCCGCCGCCGTCGTGATCGCCTGGCGAGTCTCCGCCTGCGCCGCCTTGGCCACGCGCTCCAGGCCGTCGAGGCGGGCCTCCATCGCCGCGAGCCGGGCCTCCGCCAAGCCGCGCCCGTCGTTCACCCGGCTTGGCGTCGCCGCCGCCTGCGCCGCCCGCGCTCGCCGGGCGTTGGCCTGACCCCGACAGCGCTCAGAGCAGAACTTGGCGTCGCGGCGCGCGGCGGCGAAGGTCTTGCCGCACTCCTGGTTCTGGCATTGCTTGACCATCGGGGGCTCCTGGGCTGGGCGAGCGTCTTCAACCCACTAACCCTGACGACGCGGCGCCGCGCGGCGGGTGACGAGGCGCGCGACACGCCCCTAAGGCGTCAGGGGGCTGGTCAAGCGGGCCTGCGAGGCGGTCGCTTAAACGGATCCCGCATCAACGGTTCGCTTGGTAAGTACGTTCTAACCTAAATAATAGCCGTTGATGAAGCCATAACCGGATCTAACCGGATCTAACCGGAACAACACGCTTACCAAGGCCGCCGCGACCGCCCTCAAGGGCGTCCGTCTGATGCGTTGAGCCCGCCACGGCGCGTCGCCTCGCACGCATCAAGCGCCCAAGAACGATGCCAGCGACCGCGTCGTGGGGGCTCGCCCCATCTTCGAGCATCCGCAGCTCGGCCAAGCCCTCGTCCCATGTGACCTCAACTCGGCCTGCGACCCGACCCTGAGGAGCCCCGAGCCGTTGATAACCGGATCAATCTACCTCCAGCCTACACGACTGGAGCGTGGAACGCGCCGAACCGCGTATTCTGACCGCCAAGTCGATAGACCACGGCCTCGGCGCCAACTCTCGCCCGCCACGAGCTGCGGCTTGCGCTCGCTTGATCTCTCGCCCTCAATGTTGCCAGACCAGCGAGTCTCAGCGCCTTGGAAACGCGCGCCCTCGCCAACATCGGCCCGCACGACCCCGCCAGGGCCGATCGAGCCCCGCCGCCCAAAGTTACCAGACCAGCAAGTCTCAGCGCCCTGGTAACGCGCGCCCTCGCCAACTTCGCCCCGCACGACCCCGCCAAGGCCGATTTCGGCCCGCCGCCCAAGAATTACCAGACCAGCAAATCTCAGCGCCCTGGAAACGCGCGCCCTCGCCAACCCATCACCGTTGCCTCGCCCCGAGCCGCGCCATCGCCACAACGACGGCCTGCTCCACGGCCACGAGCCGCTGCTCCAGCCCGGCCAGGACCGTCGTCACCCGCAACAACTGCGCCTCAACCTCACGGAGCCGCTCGTCCCTCCGCCGCCCTTCAGTCGCCGCCGCTCGCGCCCGCCTCGCCTGCGCCGCGACCTCGGTGTCCACCCGCGCCGAGAGCTCCGCGACGACGTCGGCGGCCTGGTCCCGACCGACCCGCAGCTCCGCCGCCAGCTCACCGAGCCGACGAACCGCCTCGACGCGAGCGGCCTCA
>JADKFE010000107.1 GCA_016717595.1 Deltaproteobacteria bacterium
GGGGCAGACCATCGAGCCGCGCGAACACCGACCGCAGCGGCAACAGATCGTCCTCGTTCAGCGGGCGCTGGGTCGCCGCCAAGGCCAAGGCGCCCAGGGCCTCGGTGAGATCTCGGGCGATGGTGATGAGCCGCGCCCGGGGGATCGCCCGGCGCAGGGTCGCCGCGGCGTCGGAGAGCGTGGGCAGCGCCTTCACGAAGCGCTCCGGGGCCACGAGCTTGGGCAGGCGCAGGAGCGTCCCACACTCCACCGCGAGGGCCCGGGCGCCGCGCCGGAAGCGGTCGCCGAGCTTGGCCGAGCTGTGCAGCTCGGCGCTGAGCAGCTCGGCGAGCGTGAGGAGCTCGCCCACGTCGATGGGGACTCCATCCCCCAGCTTAAACCTACACTTTCACCGCTTGTGCCTGGACTTGTGCCCCGCGCCCGCAGGGCTCGTGGGCACAACGAGCGCCTCTCCCAAACCGGCCTTGGCGACGCCCGCCGCGCGGTCCTCTTGGGTGACGCGGCGGTAGTGGCTCAGCATGACGCAAGGCGAGTGGCCCATCAGCTCGGCGGCCGTCTTGATGTCCATGCCGGAGCGCAGCACACGGTTGACGATCATTCGGCGGAGGCCGTGGGGCGAGAAGACGGTCTGGCCCAAGCGGGCGCACGTTGCCACGAGCCTGCTGTAGATTCGACTGGGGGTGGATCGCCCTTTGCCCGTGAACAGACGGACGTCCGTTCCGTCGGCGTAGGGTGTCAGGAGCGCGCGCAGCTCCGGGGAGAGCGGGAACTTGCGCGGCCCCGTCTTGCCGTCGAGGTGCAGCCAGCCGCCTCGCAGGTCGATGGCGCTCCGTCGAAGCTCGGTCACCTCAGCGAGCCGTGCGCCAGTGGCGGCGAGGATCGACACGGCGAGGCGATCCTCACCGGTCAGGGCGGCGATCACCGTGGCGGCCTCAGCCTCTGTGGGTGTGTGCGGCAGCACCGCCGGGGCCTGCGCGCGGCGACGTGGCACAGACAACGCGCGGGGCGCGAGGAGCTCCTCCTCAGCCGCCCACCGCGTCGCGCAGACGAGCGCGCGCTGGTGAAGCTGGACGCTCTTTGGAGAGAGCCCGCGCCCCAACAGCGCCGCGTGAACCCGGTCAATCGTCTCATTGCCGAGAGACTCCACGGGGTCAGGGCCGACCGCGTCGATGAGGTTGTGGACGCGGAAGGTGTAGGACCTGTGGGAGTTTGGGCTCAACTGTGGGTCGTTGGCCCGCGCGTCGAGCCAAGCGGTGAGCAGATCCTTGACAGTCTCGAACCGCTGCTGGGGAGCAGGCTCTACGACGCGGTAGGTGCGCAGCAGCTCGTCTCGCGAGGCCCAGCCCGTCCAGGCGACGGCGCCATCGGGGCCTCGGGCGCGCCAGTACCACGCGCCCGCGTCGTTGGGGCCGCGCACGACGCTGTAGGCGAGGCCCTGGGCCTTGAAGGGCTTGGGGCGCGGGGTGGGTTTGGTGGGGGCTGGCCCCTGGAGGGTGCTCGTCGTCATGGGGTAGACTCCTGGGACTGAAGGATCAGCGACTGTGCGAGCCGGAGGGTGAGGCCGAGGTCCGCGCTCCGCGCGGCGCTGCGCAGATCGTGGTCGGTGACCACGCGGTAGTGTTTGAGCATCACCACCGGGTCGTGGCCGGTGATGCTCGCCGCGACGGCGGGCTCCACGCCCGCGCGGGCCATGCGGTCCACGGCCATGCGGCGGAGACCGTGTGGGGAGAACGGCGCGACGTCGGCTTGTCTGCACGCGATCAGGATGTGCTCACGAAGGCAGCGCTTCGCGTCCACGACGCCGAGGTGAACAAGCGGCTTGTCGCTGTGATCGACTCGATCACCGAGGAGCTCGATGAGGCCGTCGGTGAGCGGGAAGTCGCGAGGGCCGGTCTTGCCGTCGAGGCGGATCACCCCCTTCTTGACGTCGATCTGGTCGCGCCGAAGCGAGATCAGCTCGCCGACACGGGCGCCTGTGGCCGCTAAAAACTGCACCATGAGGGCCGACTCCGGCGGGAGCTTCGCGACCACGCGGGCGACCTCCTTCGGGGTGGGGGTGCGATGATTGTACACATACGCCTTCTCATTGATTCGTAGCGGGAGGTTCGGCAGCGCGCCGACAGGGATGAGCCCACGCTCCATCCCGACACGCCACGCATGGCGCAGGCTCACGAGGTCACCCCGCACGGTGCGGATCCCGTCGCCTGCGGCGAGACGGGCGCTCACGAAGGCCTCCAGGGTGTCGCGTCGAATCGCGGCGATGGGCGTCTCGTTGAGGTGGCGACGCAGGCGCGCCGCGCGTTGGTGAGCGCTCGCGCGGGTCGCGGGCTTGACGTCGAGGCGGGCATCCTGCACGGCGAGCCATGCGGTGATCAGCGCTCCGACGGTCTTCACGCCCCGCTGGGCCGGGTTCGGCTTGGGCTTCGCCAAGACCGCCGCGCCCTCCCGCGCGGCCTCGTCGCGGGTGGCCCAGCCGGTCCACACGGTCGCGCGGTCGGCGTCGCGGGCGCGCCAGTACCAGCGGCCCTCGGCGTTGGGGCCGCGCACGATGGAGACGTGGAGATCGCCGAGGTCGATGGCGGCGGGGCGTTTGTAGCGGGGCTTGTTCATGGGGCTCCTCTGTGGCGTTTGGGGGTTGAGGCGGCGCCGATGGCCTCCAGCCAGTCGCGGAAGGGGGCGCGGAGGCTGCCGCCGATGGGGCGGGCCGTTGCGGGGCGCTGGGACGCGGACAGTCGGCGGACGCCCATGGCGCGGGCGAACTCTTTGGCGGTGACGAGCGTGTCGGGGGCGGCGAACAGGGCCGCGCGGAGCTGGAGCCGGGCGATGGGCTCGTGGGGGTCGGCGGTTGGGGTGTCCGTCTTCGGGTGGGTCGGCATAAGGGTCCGCGTCGGAGGAGGTTCGCCGCCGGTCGGGCTTGGCCGTGGCGTGCCTTTAGGCTTGCCGATTGGCAGCAAAGAGGCGCGAAAAATCGTTGACCAAACTCCGTGCGGAAGTACTGGGAAGTACGCGGAAGTACGGGTCAATAAGGCGCGTCGGCTGGTAAGTGACGTGTCATGTGGAGAATTGGCGAACATTGGGGTTTTAGTACGTTTTGGGGGTGGGTCGTGGCGTTACGATGGCGTGCTGGACGTGGCCGATTTCGAGCGGTCCAGAGTTACGTTTTGTGAGGGGCGCGAGATGGGCCTCAAAAATAGTTACGTTTCGTTTCGGCGGACCCCGCTGACGTGGAAGTACGCCTTGGGCGGGGTGCGTCGGTGTGGAAGGACGGTTGAACCGCCTTCATCGTCGGCTATGGGCACGATTACGGCTTGAGGCGCCGCGCCTCCCGGCGTCGAGGCCAGGAGGCGGGCGCCGCGTGTTGGGGTGCGCTCAGCCGAGGGTCAAGCCGGGCTCGTCGAAGCGCAGCAGCTCGTAGATCGGCACCTCAAGCACCTCGGCGTAGCGGGCGAGCAACGGCACAGACGGGCAGCGGGCGCCCGACTCGTGGCGGCTGACCTCGGCGGCGTCGGTGTTGAGCAGAGACGCGACGTCGCGTTGGCTCAGGTCGCGGGCTCGGCGCAGGGCGCGCAGGCGGGCGCCGACGCGGACCTTGAGGGCGTCGGTGTCTGTGTCGGGGGTCATTTGTCCTCCGACGGCGTCTCGGCGCGGGCGCTCAGGATGGCGTTGATCACGCGGATCGCCTCGTCGCGCTGGGCGGGCTCGGCCTCTCGGAGCAGGCTCAGGGCGCCCTCGATGTCGCGGAGGAGGTCGAGGGGCTGCTCGTGGTCGAGGAGCACAGTCAGGCTCGACTGTAGGCCCCGGGCGATGGCGTCGAGGGTGATGAGGCTCGCGGCGCGCTGACCGTTCTCGATCTTGCTCAGCTCGGCGTGGCCGACTCCGGCGCGCTCGGAGAGCTGGCGTTGGGTGAGGCCGCGAAGCTCGCGGAGGGTGCAGATGCGGCGTCCGACGGCGCGGATGAGCTGGGTGGGCGTGGTCATCAGCGCACCTCGTCGGCGGTGGGGAGGCTGTTGAGGGCGCGGAGAGCTTCGCCGAGGTGATCGTGGGCGGCCTGGAGCGCGCCGGGCTTGCCGTGGAGGCTCGTGTGGAGGTCGTGGAGCGGGGCGAGGTCGGCGTCGGTGAGCGGGCGCTGGCGGAGGGTTCGTGTGAGGTGGAGCAGGACGGCCTGGGCGGCGCGGGCCTGCTGGTCGAGGCGGCGGGGGCCGGTGCCGATGGCGCTGCGTAGGGTGGCGATGGCCTCGGTGAGCGGGATCAGGGCGTCGGCGCCTTGGTTCAGGGGGCGTGGCGGGGTGTGGGGCGGGATGGTGGCCTGCTCGACGCAGAGGGCCGTCTGGAGGTTCGCGGCGCGGGTGACGTTGAGGGTCAGGCCGTCGAGGTGGGATTGGAGGTGGGTGAGATCGAGCATCAGCGGGCGCGGGTCGGCGTCGGCGCCCTGGAGGGTGGTGAGGGTGAGCGTCTCGGCGTTTGTGCAGGCGCGCTCGGCGATGGGGAGGAGGTCGTCGAGGCGGTCGCGGGCCTGGAGGAGCTGGGCGTAGAGGTCGAGGCTCATGGCCTGAGGATCGGTGGGCATAGGTTTGATTCCCGAGTGAAGGAAGGTGGAGTCTGTGTTGGGCCTGGGCAGAGCGCGGCCCTGGGTCGGGTCGTCGGGGAGACGACGCGGCCTGGACGAGCGGACGCGGGGTGGCCGAGGGCAGGCCCGGATCCCCCGCTGGTGGGCGCGGGATCGGCGGGCAGAGCTCGGCCAAGGATCGCCGCGGGAGGGATCACGCGGAGATCGCTGGCGTTGGCGCTATATGCGGAGAATCCGCCTGGGACCTACGTTTAGGTCACCAGAGGCGGCTCACGCGGGGGCTCTGGGGCCTCGCTCGACGGCGGCTTGCTGGCGTCGGAGCGAACTCGGGAATTATGTTCAAGAGGCGGGCAGGCTTGACTGCTCGCCGGGGTCGTTGATGTACACGCATCTTCGGCTCCGGGGTCCGGTGGAGGTTGCATCTCCGCCGGGCCCGTTTCGGCTTGGGTTAGGGTGTCAGACGGTGCGGGAAGGCACCGGAGATAGTGTTACATAATCCCCGGGGGCTGGGCAATGGCGGAATGATCAATTTTGGAGAAAAGTTGTTTGTGTCGGTAATCGCTGAGGATTATGAGGGTGTCGAGGACAGGAGATCACGGTGGTCAAGCCATGTGAGAATGAGGAGTGCGGGAAGCCGTTCATCGCGAAGCGGCGCGACACGAAGTTCTGCTCGGCGAGCTGTCGGGCGCGGGCGCATACGCTCAAGAATCGGCGGGAGTATTTGCTGGCGCGAACGAGCGCGGCGGCGGGGTGGAGGTGGAGGTGCCGACGACGCCAGCGACGCCAGCGACGGCGAGGCTGGAGCGGCGGGTGCGTGGGCTTGAGGCCGCGATTGAGGCCGCTCGCGTAGAGGCGGTGCGTGGGCTCGGTGAGCTGGCGGCGGAGCTGCGGGTCGGTCGGGACCAGGCCGCCGACGTCGTCGCGGAGCTCTCGGCGCGGGTAGACACCGAGGTCGCGGCGCAGGCGAGGCGGGCGCGGGCCGCAGCGACGGAGGGTCGGCGGCAGGACGCGCGCATCCGCGAGGTTGAGGCGCAGTTGTTGCGGGTGACGACGGTCCTGGCCGGGCTGGAGCAGCGGCTCGTGGCCGTCGATCAGGCGGTCGCGATGGCGACAGCGCGGCTCGGAGGGCCGCGACGTTGAGGATTTGGCGGGGTGGCGCGTTTCCAGGGCGCTAGGATTTGCTGGTCTGGTAACTTCGGGCGGCGGGGCTCGATCGGCCCTGGCGGGGTCGTGCGGGCCGAAGTTGGCGAGGGCGCGCGTTTCCAGGACGCTGAGATTCGCTGGTCTGGTAACTTTGGGCGGCGGGGCCTGATCGGCCTTGGCGGGGCCGTGCGGGCCGAAGTTGGCGAGGGCGCGCGTTTCCAAGACCGTCAGATCTCGCTGGTCTGTCAAATTTGGGGCGTCGCGCCTGGCTTGTGAACAGGCGCATAGTGTTGGTGGCCTAAGCCACAGCGGGCCTGCCGTGATGATCGCTCAATACATAAGTTGATACGACGAGAATCCTCGTCGATGGCCCCATCGGATCTCGTCCGCCAAGCCCGCGTCCCAGCCGATCCGTCGAGCCCTCGTTCTTGACCAAGGCGTCTTGGTCAGCTTGACCAAGGGCCGCGCTTTGGTCTGGTCAGTTTTGACCACGAGGCTGGTCTGCGCAGACCAGCCTCGTGGTCAACGCCAAAAGCTTGCTGGTCAGTGGCGTCCAGGCCGATTTTGCTGCTGAACGACTTAGAGAAGGAGGCGCGCGTGGAGGCGCCCTCGTCACACCGAGGGGATCCGGGTTGGCGGAGCGGAGCGCCGGGCCGATACGGCGCTCGGGACGAGGTGTCCCAGCCCGCCCTAAGTGATTCACCCCTGGCTCGGCCAAAGTGATCCACCGCTGGCTCGGGCAACAGAGCCAGCGGGCCCTCACCGGATAGGTCAGCCTCCCGAAGCCGGAGGCCGACATGAGAACGCGGAGACGAGACATGCACGGAGGCAAATCGGGTGACCCAACATCCACAACGTCACCTCCCCCTCCCCGGCGGCGCGTGGCCCTTCTCCCGCCCCCAAACCTCGGCTATCCTTGTCTCACACCCAAGCCAGGAAGGCCCTCATGTCTCGACGACTCCTCTTCGCCCCGCTGCTGCTCGCCCTCGCCTGCAAGGGAGACAGCGTCGAGGTCGTCGACAGCGAGATCCCGCCCAGCGACTCCGCCGCGCCCGCGGATCTCGACGGGGACGGCTCACCCGCGGGGGAGGACTGCGACGACGAGCGCGCGGACGTGTTCCCCGGCGCCGAGGAGCGCTGCGACGGCGTCGACAACGACTGCGACGGCACGACGGACGCCGGGGCGACGGACGCGAGCGCCTGGTACAACGACGGCGACGCAGACGGCTTCGGCGCCGGAGAGGCCACCCTGGCCTGCGAGGCGCCCGCGGGCGCCGTGGCCCAAGATGGGGACTGTGACGACAATGACGCGGCGTACAACCCCGCCGCCAGTGAGACGGACTGCGCCGATCCCAACGACTACAACTGCGACGGCTCCGTAGGCTACGCCGACAACGACGGGGACGGCTACCCGGCCTGCCAGGACTGCGACGACGCCGACGCGGCGTTTCACCCAGGGATCTCCGAGATCTGCGACGGCGCGGACAATGACTGTGATGGCCTCACCGATGACGCCGACGACAGCCTCGACCCGACCACCCGCGCGCGCTCGTACCAAGACGCCGACAGCGACGGCTACGGAGACATCGACTTCTTCACCGACTCCTGCGTGGTGCCCGAGGGCTACGTCTCCGACAGCGCCGACTGTGACGACGGACAGGCAGAGGTCAACCCCGCCGCCGCCGAGGTCTGCAACGGCCTCGACGACGACTGCGACGCCTTGGTGGACGACGCGGACGACGGCGTAGACACCAGCACAGGCGCGACGTTCTACGCCGACGGCGACGGCGACGGCTTCGGCGACGCCGATCGCGCCCAGGCCGCCTGCGCGCAGCCCTCGGGCTTCGTCAGCGATCAGACCGACTGTGAAGACGCTGACGCGGCCATCAACCCCGACGCGGATGAGGTCTGCAACTCCGTTGACGACGACTGTGACGCCCTGGTGGACGACGCGGACGGCGACGTAGACAGCTCCGCGGGGGCGGTGTACTACGCCGATGTGGACGGGGACGGCTTCGGCGACCCCAGCGCCGGGGCGCGGGCCTGCGCCCAGCCCGCCTCGACTGTGCGCGATGACGACGACTGTGACGACGGCGACGCCGGGGTCAACCCCGACGCGGTGGAGGTCTGTGATGGGGTTGATGACGACTGTGACGGGGACATCGACGACCCCGACGCGCTCTTGGGCTCGGCGGCGGCTTGCCCCGCCGTGGACTGCCTCGACGCCGCCACCACCCTGAGCGCGCCGTCGAGCGGCCTGCACTGGATCGATCCCACAAGCAGCGGCGCCGCCTATGAGGCGTATTGCGACATGAGCACAGACGGCGGGGGCTGGTCCCTCGTCATGCGCTGCGTCGCCGACTACATCGACTACGACGACACCGCGTGGACCACCACGGCGCTGTTGGACGAGTCGGTGATCGACTTCACCGCGCCGGGCTGCTCCAAGTACGAGGCGTTCAACAGCGTCTCGTTCACTGAGCTGCGCAGCTCCTCCACCACCGATCTCACCAACGACTATGTCGAGACCTTCTCCGGCGGCTACACCAGCGCCTTGACCCTGTTCTCGGGGACCGGCTTTCAGATCTCGACCACCTACCAGTCTTACTTCAACGACATGATGGACCCCTTCGGGCGGGAGTGGGGCTGCACCAGCTACCGCAGCTACGGCATCAACCAGCGGGACTACCTGGGCACCGCGTTCATCTCCGGGGGCTCTTACTGCGACTGGAACGGCGGCGCGCGCTGGGGCCAGCGGGTGAACGCGGACCACAGCGGCACGGGCAACCACGCGGGGCAAGGCTGGGGTGTCTACAGCACCATCGGCTACCAGTGGTCGTGGGCGATAAGCCAGCTCATGTGGGTTCGCTGAAGGCGCGGCGACCGGCGCGCCTGCGCGACGCGGCGGAGGCAGAGCGCGCGGTTCAGCCTCGCGCGACCGGCGTTGGCTACACCCCCCGGGGCTGACGCCAAGACATAGGTGACAGGTCGGTCCTTCGGGAGCATGTCTTCTCAGCAACCCGCTGAGGAGAGGAGAGACCGTGGAAGGGCGCTGAGATGAGCAAGCGGAGAGAAGAGTTCATCCTTCGCGCGTTGGAGCCCGATGTGAACCTGTCGGAGCTGTGCCGGGAGTACGAGATCAGCCGCAAGACAGCTACAAGTGGCTTCAGCGAATCAAGTGAGGGCGGGATCGAGGGTCTGCGCGCACTCGGCGTTCTCACAGCTCGCCCTTGAGCGCGTCAGGAGAGGCGGTTCTGCGGATCCTGGAGGCGCCCGGGTCGTTCGCTGGGGCGAAGCCCCACGCGGTGCTCGCGTGCATACAGCGCCAGGGCGCGCTCATCGAAGCCCTCCAGGCGCCGCTGGTGTTTCCCCACCAGCGCGGGCTCGAAGCCGCCATCCCGGTCGCGCGGGATCGAAGCCGCCATCCCGGTCGCGCGGGATGTCCAGCTCCACCTTCCCGGCCTCCGTCAGCACCGTCTTCCGGCTGCTGCCGTTCCGGGCGTTCGACCCCGCGCGCGGCTCGTTCTTCTCGTACCCGAGGTGGTTCGCGAGCTCCGCATCTAAGATGCGCTTGGCGAGGCGCCCAAACAGCTCCTTCATCATCCCGCCGCCGCGAAGCAGCTCGCGCGGGTCCTCGCCGCTGCGGATCATCTCCTCTACGATTGCGTCTATCTAGGCGTTCGGTTCGCGTAGCTTTGTCATCTTGGTGATCGCCTGGGGGTGAAAGATCACACGGCGGTGGTTGGGCTTATACACAGAAATATTTACACTGTCTCGCCAGCCCGCGGCAGCACGGCGCGCTGGTCGAAGGGGGCCGCACCGGGCCGCCAAGCCCGCGCGGGCCGCCGCTGCGCGCCCCGAGGTCGCTTCCCAGGACCCTCGAAAACGTCTTGATCCGGTTGTATTCGGTTATATCCGGTTACGCGGTGAAGAACGGTTATTGGTGAGCTTGAACATCACTTCCACACGATCCGTTTTGCGGTGATCCGTTTAGTCGTTTGGCTCTCCGGGCAATCGCAACGGTCCCGTAAGTATGCCGGAGGGGGTTCGTCCCCGAGTAACCCCCCGGCGAACCCCTCTTCCCCACACGCCCCCGCCGTGTCAGCGCCCCGCTGCCCTCACCGCGCCCCTGCGATGTAGGCCGGGGACAGCTCGATCACCCGCGTCGCTGGGTAGTCGTTGATCCGCCCAAGCGCCTCGTATAAGTACGCCCAAGGTTCGAGCCCGTGCATCCTGCAGCTCGCGACGAGGGAGTACAAGTCGCCGCCGAGGCCGCGCCGCCCTCGGAGCCCGCGAAGAGGTAGTTCTTGCGGCCCGTGAAGGCCTGCCTCAGTCGCAGCTCGGAGGTATTGTTGTGGATGGGGATCTCGGGGTGGTCGGCGCAGAGGGCCAGGGCGGCCCACTGGTTGAGGGTGTACTGAATCGCCTTGGCGATTGCCGAGCGGGGTCGCGCACCCTGAACGTGTCGGACTCGGATCGTCTCCCCGAGACCGCTCGCCCCGGTCCGTGACGGACAGGGGGATGTCTTGGCGACTACGGTAGACGCCGTTTTCGAGCTCCGTTTTCTTGTAGCTTATCCTCGCCTGTCCAGCGTTGGTAGCAGAGTTACCAGTCAGCCCCCTTAGCGAGCGCCCTGCTCCGCCCTGAAACGCGCGGCGCCGGGCAGGCCGGAGGCTGTGCGTCTCGGGCGGACGCTCGTTGAGTCGCCGTCGGCGCCCCGGCCCAAGTCGGTGTCTCTCGGGTGGCTTGGCCCTCCGCTACGCCCAAGCGCAGGATCCAACGGCAGGGCGAGCGCGGGTCAATTGGCTCCCGGTAGCGAACCCGCCAAGCGTGCTTGACAATCGCCGCGCATCATCATTGAAAGCGCGTTGGCCGGTCGCGCCGCCGCCGCCCGGGTCGGTGGTCATGCAGTGGGGCGCGGCGGTCGGCCTGGGCGGGGCCCTTCGCGCTGCGCCCGGCCGCGTGGCCAAACGCTACTTGAAGAACGGCTCCGAAACGCGCCGGCGCGATTGGAGCCGAACGACGAGATCGGCGTAACTCAAGGGCTGGAAGACGTCCCGCACCCGCGGGTCGAGGCGTGTTCCTGGGCGCTGCTCCTCGTCGAACGCGCAGCGGAACAACTCGCACACATACTCCTGCACGAACACCCCCTTGGTCTCGAACTGGCATGCGTGCGGAAGCAACGTCGAGAGGGTGCGCTCGACGCCACGCCGCAGAACGACCAACGCGTCGTACAACTCGCCATCGTCACGCGCGTCGTCTATCGGCACCAGGCTGTCCATGTCGACCATGCCGCCGTCGACGCACGCGTTGCCAGCGTCGAAGCACGCGCCCAGACCCTCGTTCTGATAGGTGTAGGGCAGAAAACCGAGGTGCAACGCGCGAACCAGCAACCGCACCCAGGAGCGGGCCGTGGCGTCGACGTCTAGCTGATTGAGGCGGCTCAGCCGCTCCGCCTCGCTCTCGCCCGCCTGCAGGTGCCCATACGCGTTCGCGCGCGTTGGGAATCCCGGGTACGCATACACATAAATGGCGAGCCCGTCGGCCATGGCGTCCTCGACGATCGCGACGCTGGCGGGGGACAGCACCGCGCGCAGCCGCTTGGCGACCTCGCCTCCACGTCGAGCGAGTGGCGCAGGAGCGCCAGCGGATGGGGGCGGGCGCGAAATTCGCCGTAAACAGCGGAGGTGGCCGCGCTGGAAAGCCAGCGTGGCGGCAGCTTCCGCGCCTCGCCTCGCGCATGGTCACCGCGCCAGGCACCTTCCGCTCCGCGAGGAAAGTGCTCGCTCATCGGGCGATGCCCGTAGTTCAGAAGGCGCGCGGAACGTCGTCTGTCGCATCCAGTCAACCAGCGCGTCCCAGTCATTGAGTGCCGGCTCCGCGCCCTTAAGGACGAGCGTACCGGCGCCGCTGCGTCTGGGGCCATGCCCGCCAGATCTATGAACACGCTACGGGTCTGCCCCTCGAGCCGCCGCCGCGGACCGCACCTCGTCGTGCGGATTAGCGACGGGGCGACTGGGCGTGCTAACAGCCCATCGACCACCGCATCGAGCGCGGTGTCATCCTGGCGCGCGCGCGACACGAGCTGCGCACCGTACGGTGTCGAGCGAAAGTCGACTCGTAGGCTCGCCGCCAGCGGCGACGTGCCGTGATCGATGGCGCGCCGCTCCGTCGGTGGCGGGGGCGCCCGTTCGACCGCCCGCTTGCGGAACAACGCGATCAGGCGATCCTCCACCACGAGCTCATAGTCTTGCAGGTGCTCGTCTGCCCAGGCAAGGCCGCGGGCGTCGAACGCCGCGTCGATGTACAGGCCGCCGACGACTAGGTTCCTCGTCGCGTAGTGAAGGCCCGCGCGCTTTGAGTCGGGCGACAAAGTCCAGTCGGACAGGTCGTTGAAGGCCAACGCGATGGGGCGGTCCTCCGTCCTGGCCAGCGCGCGGACATCGCGCTCGAAGATGTGCGGATGCCCGGAGTAGTTGGCCACGTCGTAGCCGATGCAGCGCGCGTCGCCGTACACCTCACACAGGCGTCTGAAGTTGTTGCCGCGCGCGGTGCCGAGCTCAACGACGGCACCGGCCGGCAGCGGCAAGTGGAACACATGGGCCTCGAAGAAGCGCAGGACCTCGCGCTCCCACGGTGCCATGTCAACGCGCTCGACGTAGCGGGGATCTCGGTCGACGAGGTCGACGCCGGTCACGTGAGCTCCAGGAAGAAGTAACCGCCGACGTCGATGCGTCCGACGCGCTTGGCGGTCGCCAAGGACGCGGCGTTCTTGAAGTGAATGGTGCCGTGGACGAGGCCTGGGCGGCCTTCGTGCAGCCGCTCGACCAGCGCTCGCTGCAGAGCGGGCGCGAGACCGCGACCGCGGAATGGCGCGTCCAACAGCTCCTCGTGGACGATCCAGCCGTCGTTGCCTATGAACGTCTCAGCGCGTGCCGCGATGAAGCCAGCCCACTGTCCGTCGACGTGGGCGTCATAGGCGTGGCCTCCGTCCACCAACTCCCGGAACGTCGCCTCGTCAGGCAGCCACAGCTCAGGCCCGACCCGCGCATCGGCAGCGACAAAGGCGCGGAAGGCCTCGGCGTAGCGCGCATAGCCCGACGTGTCGCGCGCCTGCTCGAGGCGCAGCGGCGTCGACGGTGCCGGCCGCGCGACAAGGTCACGCGTGTGCCCCACGATGATGCGCAGGTCGGCGCTCGCTGAGCGCTCGCTCGGCAGCTGTCCTGCGACCTCGACGCGCAGAGCGCGCGGGGCGAGCGGATGACGGCGCGCCTCCTCGATGAGCTCTTCGAGACAGGCGGTGTCGACCGGCCCATCCAGCGCGGCGAGTTCGAGGAAGGGCCAGGCTGGATCGAGCCCCTTGAAGCGCACCTCGAGCAGCGCAACACCGCCAGAGCGCAACGAAACCATGCGGGACAGGTAGTCCTCGGGCCGCGATGCGGGCACCTCGCACGACGCGCGCCACCGCGTCGCCCAGGGCAGGTCGTGAACGCGCCGCAGCGCGTCTCCGAGCGGCCCGCGAAAGTACACGTGCGCCGCCGCGTCGTCGATCCAGCTCCGGACCGCGGGGTGGAGGCGCTCGATGGCGCCGGCCACGAAGCGTGGGACCAACTCGTCAAGCTGCATAATCGTACTCCGGGTCATGAATAAGGTGAAGAACGAGGTAGATGGCGTCCTCACCAGCAGCCAAGGGCGCCCGCTCGTGGTGGTAACGATGACCGTCGAACAGCGCCGCCTCACCCGGCCGCCAGCGCAGCTCACGGCGCGTGCCGTCGAAGTCGGTCACCAGCAGGGGCCAGCTCTCCGCGACTGCGGAGCTCGCATCAATACACAACGAGAACGAGACGGGGCAGTGCGCTTTGTCGCGATGTCCCGGTAGGCCACCGCCCTCGTGGTAGTAGGCGAGGAAGGAGTAGGATGGCACCAGCGCACACCCGTGACGGCGCAGGCGATATCGGCCGCGCGTCGGTGGAGCCAGCGGAGACTCGGGATCGTCCTACGTGGCTCCGTTGTTTGCCGCCAACGCCGAAGTCGCCGTCGAGCAGGGGCCGCGACGCCGCACTGCCCGCACATAGTCGCGCAGCGCGTCGAGCTCGTCGGCACAAACTAGCTCGACGACGCCCAGCGACGCCGCCCTCCACGCGGCCTGCCAACGCGCGAGGGCGTCATCGAGCGCCTTGCGGCGGGCCGTGACCTCGTCGGGGCGGCGCAGGACGCCAGCGCGGCGCAGCAGCTCGCGCTCGTCCGCCGTGACCGGCTCACCGGAGGTGGCCTTGCTGAACGCCGCGATGAGCTCGAGCGGAGCTTGGATCTCGCGCGCCGTGCCCCACGACACCCGCTCTCGCAGGCGAGGAGGGTGTGGGATCAGGTGCGGTCCGACGGGCTCGACGGGCGGCGCGCACAGCTCCCACGCATCGTCCACGATGAGGTCGCCGTTGGCGCCATTAACCTCGCTGACCGGTAGCGGCGCCACATAGCGCGGGCGCACGCGCCGCTCGACGAGGATGTCGTTGTCGAGCAACCACGCCACCATGTCGTCGCCGAACCAGGCGCCCACCTCGCCGCCAGCGCGCACCGCGAGCAAGGCCTCGACGAGCCGTGGCTTGAACGTCCCCTGCGCCATGCCACCGTGACGACGACACCATGCAGCCTGATGCTGCCCTTGCCGTCCGATGAGGAGAAGGGTCGGGTTGACCTCCAGCTCGCTGACGTCAGGCACGGAGCACCTGCACGAGCCGGACGCCGTCGCCGATGTCGCGTCCCAGCGGTCGCTCGTCGCCGCCCCAGGTCAGGCGATCACCCGGCGCCATCACGCACAGCGGACCGTCCGGCGCGGAGCGCATCCTCTGCGCCAGCGTCGAGACCCGTCCTCGACGAAACACGTCGGCGTCGCACGCGTTGTCGTCGTTCTCCAGGTCCCGGGGGGTCAGGTGGAACAGCGCGTAGGGGATGACGAGCCGCGCGCCCGAGAACGTCGCCCAGCGCACCACGTCGGTGGGCCCGCCGGTGAAGACCTCGAAGCAGCGGTCCAGGTAGAACGGGATGCGATTGAAGTGGACCAAGGGATAGTGAAACTCGGAGGCGGGCGCGAACAAGAAGTCGGGCCGCCCGAAGCGACGTCGCGCCTCCTGCACGACCTGGTCGGCGTCACCGTACGGGTCGCGCGCGGCATCCACGAGGCAGACCGCCTGCCGTCCGCCGAGCGCGACGTGCACCGTCATCCAGTCGCGCGGCGCGAGCCCGACCGACTCACCATAATAGGGCAGGGCGGTGACCTCGACGTCGCGCCCGCGGCCGACGCGCGCGGTCTGCCAAGGCTCGAGCTCGACGATGCGTGTGAAGCCGAAGTCGCGCAGCATGCGGGCCATGTCGAGGTTGCTGATCGACGGACGGTGCACGAGGCGCGGGATCACCCACCTCGGTCTCGGGGTGGAGGTGGACGAGGGAGTCGAAGTTGAGGTGATCCCCAGTGAGGATGACTGATGATCACCGCGTCGAGCGGCTCGCTCAACACCGCCGGGATGGGGTTGTAGTCGCGGCGGGCGCGCACGAGGAACAACGGGTCGAGCATGACCCGACTCGACGGCGACTCGAACACGATGCCGGAGTGCCCGATCAGCGTGAGCCGATGATCGCGACGTACCGCGGGCGCCCTGAGCGGCGCCGGCACGACGTAGCCGTGGTGCAGCATGCGCTGCAAGAACTCCCACTCCTCATCGTCGAGGCGCTCGCGCAGGGTAGACAATGAGACCGTGTTCGACGCCAGCGCCGGCAGCAACCGATGGAACAGCGCCAGGCCCTCGCGATCGAGCGCCGTCTCATAGTGGCTCTCGCCGTCGCGACGCTTCCACACCAGCGTCGTATCGTCGTCGAAGAACGACGGTGTCTCCTGAAAGTAGTACGCCGGATGCAAGATGAGCCCTTCGCCGTCTTGCATGAGGGTGCCGCGCTCCTCCGCGGTCAGCTCGAGCTCACCGGCCCCACGACGCTGGTCGAGGCCGCGGATGACGTCGAGGACCTCCTCTGCTTTCCGGCCCATGACGTAGTAGCAGGTCGCCGAAGTGTGGAACAAGTTGAGCCGGTATCCCTCGAATTGCACCTGCGTGTCGCAGGACGTCGTCAGAGCGTCCCATCCCCTCTGCGCCGTGGTAAGGAGGCTGACCCCGCCGGTGTGGTCCACCATCCAGCGCACAGTCGTTTGAAGCCGCACCTCGTCGGGCCCGAGCCGTGGGTCGTCGTAGACCGCAAACACGTCGAAGTCACTGCTGCCAGCGCCGGCTCGCTCCCCGGCCGGGACGACGCCACACAGCACGCGGAACTTGTGGCACTCGAGCTCCGCTGGGTCGGCGGCGGCTCGATCGCCGACCTCCAGCGGCCGCTCGACGACGCAGGCACAGCCGCATGGTTATGGCCATCTCCATCCCTTGCCGAACGGTGGCAGCGGGATGGTCTCGTCAACGCCCAGAACTCGTTGCTGTAGTAGTCGTACCACAGCGCGCCGAAGCCCTCGCGCGTCAGCCAGTGCTCGAGGTGCGTGGCGGTCGGCAAGCCGCGCGCACTCGATCCCAGAGCGATCCCCAACGGCCCCGGCGCTCGACGGCGAGCGCCTCAGCCGGAATGGCGCGCAGCCGCTCGAGGTCAGCGTTGTTCACGCCCGCCGCCGCCGCCAGCTCGTCATCGAGGCGCAGCCGACGCTCAAAGTCTGCGTCCAGGATGAAACGAACGTAGGTCGGCTCGAGCGCGCAGCATCACTCTCTCCCGCACCGGAAGCCGACGACGCGAGCCACGTCCGCCTGGTATGCCTCAGCCGGGACGGCCTCGCTGTGCTCCAGCGTCACCGCCTTCAGCGACGTGCAGCGCTCGAGCACCCAGGTGAACAACCGCCACGCCTCATCGGGGACGGGCGTGGCGTGGCTGTCGTAGAAGTAGCCGGGCGTCGAGTGGCGCCCTAGCCCGGTGAGGTGGAGCTCAATGGTGCGCTCGAGCACCTCGCGCGTCAGCCCGTCGCGCGGGTCGCGGCCGAGGTTCTTCATTGAGCACAGGTGGTGGCTGACGTCGACGATGATGGGACAGCCGGTCTCCTCTGCTACCTCGCGCATGGCGCCATGATCATCCCAGCGTTCGCCCCACGTGTAGTAGCGCGGCCCCGCCTCGATGGCGACGCGACAGCCGTACGCGGCCTCCAGGGCGCGCAGGTTGCGCACCGTCGCCGCGACGGTCTCATCGTCGAGCAGCGGCGCGGTTGTAGCCGGGATTCGCCGGTGCCAATGCTCGAGATTCAGGCAGAAGTGCTCGCCCGCCCAGGCGGAGCCGATCTCGCACCTGCTCACTGAGGCGCGCGACCATCTCAGGGTTCATGCGCCCGGTGGTCGCCAGCGCGAGCTCAGACGAGTGCGCCATCAGCGGCAGCCCGGCGGGCGCAGCAGCCAGGTTCGTCGGCAGCGCCGGCTCCAGGAAACGAATCGCTCCCCGGGCTTGCTCGATGCGTACCGAGTCGCGCGGGCCCTCCCAGCGCTGCCCGATGCCTTGCCACGCGATGTCTTTCCACATGGCTCACGGCTCCGTAGTCAAGGGCGCGGCAGAGTCAGCTCTCGCTGGCCGTCCGCGTCGCGGATGTCGACGCCACACCAGGCGGAGAAGCTGCCCGCCTCGGCGATCTTACAGGCCCGCATCGTGCACCACCTCCGAGGTGCGCAGCGACTACCTGGCGTACGCCTCCCCTGCCGACGCACCATCTCAAGGTCGTTGGTGGCGCGTGATGGGCACGATGAACCCCGAGTCGATCACCCTGCGCGTCACTGGGGGAGGACTCGGGATGGTACTCGACGTGTGACCCGTGACATCGCCACGGGCAGCCACGCCCATGCCCCATCCGCTCGGTGAAGACGCGCATGGCGGGGAGCGGAACCTCGTCCCAAGCCGCACATCCCGCCCTCGCCGCGCACGAGGAACATCACAGCGTCGCGCACGTGCGGCGCGTGCTGCGGCCCGAGCCCGATGGCCTCGGGGTCGACGAGCAGCCGGTACATCTGCCAGGCGTGGGTGCTGCCCTCGGGCACGTGCGGTTTCGCGAACAACGGCGCGTCGCCCAACGCCTGCTCGAAGGCGGCGACCCGAGCATCGCGCGCGCGCTGGTACCGTGTCAGCCTCGTCAAGTGGCTCCAAGCGAAGGCGAAGCTCGTCGGGGTCGGGCGGAAGTTGAAGCCGAGCTGGTAGGCGATGCGCCGCGGGCCGCCCACCGTCTCGTCCCAGGGGTTCATCCCCTGCGAGGCCAAGCCCAGGATGCGCGTCCAGATCTGGTCGTCATCGGTGGTGAGCAGCCCGCCCTCGCCGGCCGCCGGGAGGTTCTTGCTCGCCATGATGCTCATCGCCGACACGTCGCCGAGGCCTGCCTGCGCCGCCCGCGTACGTCGCCCCCTGGCTCTGCGCGGCATCCCCGGAGAGAGGCCCGTGCTCGTCGGCGATAGCGCGCAGCTCGTCGAAGGGCGCCGGCAGCCTAGAGCAAATCGACTGCGATGATGGCCCGGGTGCGCGGCGTGATGCGACGCCGCACGTCCTCCGGGTCGATGTTGAAGGTGCGCGGGTCGACATCGGCGAACACCGGGATGCAGTTGTGGTGGAGCACACACGTCGCGCTGGCGACGAAGCCGAGCGCTGGAGTGATCACCTCGTCGCCCGCCTCGGCGCCCGACGCCGCCACCGCCACATGGAGCGCCGCCGTGCCCGTTGCCACTGCCAGGCAATGCGAGCGCTCGACGAACTCTCCGTACGTGCGCTGAAAGCCCCGCACCATCGGATGCATGAAGCCCCACGGCTCATGGCTCGACTTCAACACCTCGACGACCGCGTCGATGTCGTCGGGCAGGACCTCCGGCCAGGAGCCGATGCCTGCGTTGACCTGCTGCGGGGTCAGCACGGGCGTGCCGCCGCAGCGCGCCAGCTCGGCTGCGCTCACGGGCGCCTCTCAACGACCGATAGGCCGCCGGTGCTCACGAGCAGAGAGATGAGCTCGAGCGCCGACGACTCGCTCAATCCTGCGCGGTGTCGAGCAGGTCTGCCTCAGGTATCGTGTCGCTGGTGTGATGCGCCGGAAAGAACAGCGCCAGCGACGGGTGATGTCCACGGTCACCTTGCGATAGCGCAGGTAGATGGCCATGCGGCCGCCCGGCGGCTCCGTCCAGCAGACGCGGCACGGCGACACCAGGCGCACGTGATCCTCGCGGCGGATTGGCACCGGCGGCGCCATCGACTCATCCTTCGTCGTGAAGCCACCGTAGCTGACGCGCTTGAACCACGAATCGTCGGCCGCCGCCACCAACGCCGGGCGGATGGCGAGGTCGAGCAGCTTCCTCCACGACGTCGCGGAACGGGTTGCCGGTGCTCGAGGCGGCATGTACAGCATGCGCGCCTGCGGCGCGGGCCGCTCGAAGAAGCTCTTCGCAGCGGTCGGCGCCCAGCGATCCGTGCCCAGTCGTACGGAGCCGATCGCGACGCTGACGGGTACTCATCCTGGATACCGATGTGGAACCACTGCGCCGGTAGATAGAGCATGTCGCCGGGCTTGAGCGTGAGGTCGATGGCGTGCTCAGGAGCCACTCCCAGTTGACCAGCACGTCGTCGAGGCTGCCGGTCACGGTCTGGTAGTGCTCCGGCGACCACAGCGGAAGCGCTTGTTGCCAGGGCCGATGTGGCACAGGAACGCGTGTTCGAAGCCGCGATGAACGCCGAACAGCGTCGCCGCGTAGTTGCCGGCGAAGAGGATGAGGCTCCGAGCCCACCATGGGGCATGCCCCGGACCGGGTACATCGTCGACAGCAGTTCACCGACCGCCGTCCGTGTCGCGGCGCTGTGATCCTGGAGATCGTTGATCATGAAGGCCGCGCGCTGCGAGCCCGCGACCTCGAGGAGCTGCTCGAACATCGGCCGCGACTCGTCGAAGCGCGCGTCGAGCACCCGCTGCGAGATGTCATCACGCCTCTCGCCATCGACGTAGATCCGTAGACGACGAGAGGCTGATGGTGAGCGTTGGAAGGTGAGGACGACCCGATCGATCTCCTCGGGCCCTGGGAACGAGGATGGCAACACCCCTCGAACAAGAACGGATCTACGCCACCACGGGTCAGGTGCTCGAAGCGAGACCACCAAGCTGGCGTGAACGGCGGGGCACCAACGTCGGCCGACCGAATCTCCATGCGATCTTAACT
>JADKFE010000108.1 GCA_016717595.1 Deltaproteobacteria bacterium
AGGAAGGTGGAGGCGGTGGGAGTCGAACCCACGTCCGAAATCACTCGTTCTTGACCGCTACATGCTTAGCCCGATGTGTCGAACTCTCGTAGGTCCATCGGACCAAACCTACGTTAGAGTCGTCGGCGAATTGATTTGGTTATTTATCGACCCCTAGAGCCACGCCGTTTGCTCCTCAGGTCTATCCCAGTCTGGACATGCCCAAACAGCACCCTGGGAGAGTGATCTGTTCGGACAGCTAACACTGACTAAGCAGCGATAGCGAACGCGTTGTTGTTGTTGGCGTTTTGGTTTTGTTCGGAGATTTACGAGGTGCAAACGCCCTCGGCATGCTGTCTCGACCTACTGCGACCCCGTCGAAACCGTTTCGCCCCCGTTTCCTTCAAAGATCGATCGACCGTGGCCGACGTCCCTTCAACTCCCCTTATGCCCACGTCGAGCGGAGAAGTCAAGGAGCACGAGGCCGAGGACGCTGAGGAGGCCCAGGCTCAGGAGCCCTACGCCGAAGGTGAAGCCGCGGGGGCGATAGCGTAGGGTGAGCTTGGCCTCTCCGGCGGCGACGGGCACGCCCATGAAGGCGCCGCCGACGCGCAGGATCGGGCGCTCGACGCCGTCCACGACGGCCTCCCAGCCCGGCGACCAGGCCTCGGTGATGACGGCGAGGCCCGGGGCGCCGAGCAGGCGGAGCTGGAGGGTGGCGCCGCCGTCTTGGGTGACGGGGATGGGGGTTGGCGGGGCAGGAACGCCTTGGATCGGCTCGGCCTCAACGGTTGGGCGGGCTCGGCTGGCTTGGCCGAGGAGCACCTGGCGCAGGGCGGCCTCGGCGTCGGGGGCCTGGGTCGTGGCGCTGGCGAGCCACGCGCGGGGCGCCTCGGCGTCGAGCCAGTAGGCGCGAAGCGGCGCGGTGGGCAAGCTCAGCTCAGGCAGATCGCCAAGGATCGGGGGCGGGCTCCCCTCACCCGCCCACAGGACGACCCGCACCCCGGCGAATCGTAGCAGGCGCGTGGACTCGGGGCTGAGGGCCTCGATGGGGAACCACGGGCGGGCCACGCGGCGGTCGAGGCCGGCCATCAGGCGCTCGGTGTCTCTGGAGACGGGCAGGTCGTAGCCCCGGAGATCTCGCAGGCCGACCAAGGCCCCGGTGTTGGGCTGCAGCGCCCAGCCGAGGCCGACCACCCTGCCCTCGCCGACGGCCTCCTTGAGCGCCTGGGTCCACGGCGCCGGGGCCGGGTCGTGCTCGGCCCAAGGCAAGGCGTGCTGGTCGCGGGCTCTCGCATACGCGCCGGTGAGGGCGACGAGCAGGCCCAAGGCGGCGGCGAGGCGGGCCGGGGCGAGCTTGGGGAGCTGAGCGCGGAGGGCGTCGAGGCCAAACCCGGCGGCGAAGCTCAAGATCAGCGCGGCCTCGACGCCGAGTCGGCTCTGGTTGAGCACGGGGCCGCCGAGCAGCGCCGCGCCCAAACAGAGCGCCCAGACGGACCACAAGGCCCGGCCCTTGGTCGTCCGAAGGGCGAAGATCGCCAACGCCATGATCCCCAGGCCGGGGTGAAGCTGGGACTCGGCCCAGGCGCCGGGGCCACGATACCCCGCCTCGGTCGCGGGGTGGCCGAGCCAGCCGGGCCACACGAGCTCCACGAGGGTGCCGGGGCTCAGGCGGTTTCCGCCGTGGGCGCTGAGCGTGGCCGAGCGGGCGAGCTGCTCCAGAAACGGCGCCCAGATCGGCGCGCTGAGCAGGGCCCCCAGGCTGAGGCCGCCGAGGAGCCCCAGCCAGGCGCGGCGGCTCCGCAGGCGGCAGGCGGCGAGCACGGCGGTGAGGATGAGGCCGTGGGCCGCGGTCTCGGGGTGTCCGCCGAAGATCAACAAGGCGGCGGCGAAGGCCAAGGGCAGGGGCCCGCCCCCGGCGCGAAGGGCCTCCACCCCCAGGGCGAGCCAGGGCCACAGCGCGTAGGTCGTCGCGTGGGGGTGCTGCAGCCAGACGGAGACATAGGGGCTCGACGCCGCGCCCAGGGCCACGAGGCCGCTGGCGAGGCTGGACTGGCCCCAACGCCGGGCGAGCAGCGCGGATCCCGCGGCCAAGACCATCAGCGTGATCAGGTGCCCCAGGTTGACGAGCACCCCATCGGGCACGATCCCCTCACCGAACACAAACAGCCAGGTGACCCACGACATCGGGCGCGACTGCATGTCGGCCAGAAGCGGCGCGCCGCCGTAGATCTGGGGGTTCCACAGCGGCGCACGCCCCGCGCGGAGCTCGGCGACGACGGCGCGGCGCAGGGCCTTGAGCTGCACGGCGGGGTCGGAGAGCTGGGGGTGCCGCACCCGGCCGCCGGGCTCGGACTGGAAGGCGTGGTGAACGCTTAGGTGATCGTCGGCGCTCACGGGGCCCAGGAGGAGCTGGGGCCGTGCGGCCAAGGCGGCGATGAGGGCGACGGCGGCCAGGCGACGCACGGCGGGCTCCAGCGGGCGGCGCGCCCGTGGTCAGCAGGATACCGGAGCGGGGTGACCCCAGCCCTCCTGGTGACCGCCCCGCACAGCGCCGTCGTGATCCCCGCAGGGCTCCGCGACCGCCTGCTCGTGGACGAAGCGGCCATCTGGGCCGCCCACGACCTCGGCACCGCCCAGCTCGCCGCCTGTCTGGGCGCGGAGCACGTCGCCTTGGCCGAGGTCTCCCGGCTGGTTCTGGACCTCGATCACGAGCTGCCCGATGATGGCCGCGCCGATCGCCGCTTCCCCACCGTAGACGCCTTGGGTCGCCGACTCTGGGCCACGGAGCTTGATCTTCCCGAGCGCCAGTCGTTGATCGAGGCCCATTATCGGCCCTGGTACGCCGCCGTTCGCGCCGCCCGGGAGTCCCTCACGCGGAGCTGGGGCCGCCTGCTGCACGTCGATCTCAACGCCTGGGGCCGGGCCGATGGCGCGTCCGAGGCCGATCTCGCCGCCGCGCCGCCGCTGCTGTTGGCCAACGGCGGCTACCCCGAGACCGGCGAGGGCGAGCGGGTGTCGTGCCGGGCCGATCTGCTGCGCGCCTTGGCCGAGCACATCCAGGCCGAGACCGGGCTCAAAGTAGGCATCAACCTGCGGTTTAAGGGCGGCGGGGTGCTGCGCACCTTCGGTCATCACCCCGGCAGCACCGTGCAGCTCACCGTGCAGCGTGGGCTTTTGAGCGACGACGACGTCACCTTAGACGCCGACCGCGCCGAGGCCCTGGGCCTTGGCTTAGAACGGGCGATCACGGCCTGGCGCCGGTCGTCCTCCCCCATGAGGTGAACACGATGGCCCGCTTCTACGAGACCCGCTTCGGCGTGTACTTCGACGATCTCGACATGTTCGGTATCCTGCACAACGCCCGCTACCTGCTCTTTGTGGAGCGGGCCCTGGGCGAGTTCTGGACCACCATCGGCCTGGGGCCCTTCGCCAGCGAGGCCCACCCCGATCACCAGCACCTCGTGCGCGCGAACCACATCGAGTACGATCGTCCCATGGTCGGCGTCGGCGAGGTTCGTGTGCGAATTCAGGCCCGCAAGATCGGCCGCACGTCGTTGATCATGGGCTTTAAGGTGATGCCCCGGGATGAGGATCTCCCCTTGGCCCAGGGCTGGCGGGTGCTCGTGCGCATCGACCCCGCCACCCGGGCGACCTTGCCCTGGTCGGATCAGCTCCGGGCCTTGGTGACGCCGTACCTCGACCCCAACGGAGGCCCCGATCTCCCCGCGTGAGGGCCAGCTCGGCGCGTCCTTGGCCGAGCTGGGCCCCGAGGGCCGCTGGCGTGTCGGCCGCGCCGCCGACAACGAGCTGGTCATCGACAGCCCGCTCGTCTCTGGGCGCCACCTGCTGATTGAGCGCGCCGAGGGGCGGCTGTGGCTCACCGATCTGGGCAGCACAAACGGCAGCTTCGTGAACGGTCGGCGCCTGAACCCCCAGGCGCGGGAGGCCGTCAGCGAGGACGCCACGGTCACCTTGGGCTCGTTGACGCTCACCGCCGGGGTCATCGAGCAGGCCCGGCGCGGTCGGCTCATGCGCCCACGCGACACAGACCGCCTGCTGATTGGCCGCGCGCTGTTCACCGACCTGCGCCTCGACGCGCCGACCGTGTCGGATCAGCACGCCGAGCTGCGCCGGGAGGGCGGCGAGTGGTTCTTGCGTGACCTGAACAGCGCCGCCGGGACCTGGGTGAACGGGCGCCTAGCCCGGGGCTGGATCCGCCTGCACCAGGGCGATCGGGTGGAGCTGGGGCGTTTTCGCCTCGCGCTCGACTCTCTGGGCGCGGGCTCCCCTACTTTCACGGCGCTCGACTATGGCCGTGAGCTTCGCCTGGAGCTGCGCGGCGTGGGGGTCTGCGCGCCCGACGGCGCGGTCCTGTTAAACGATGTTCAGCTCGCCGCCCGACCCGGTGAGCTGGTCATGGTGCTGGGGCCGTCTGGCGCGGGCAAATCGACGCTTCTGCGCCTGCTCGCGGGGCTCAGCCGACCCAACACCGGGCGCGTCACGATCAACGGCCAAGATCTCCAGGGTCGAGGCGGGTTTTTCGCCTCGCTCATCGGCTGGGTGCCCCAACAAGAGACCTTGCCCGAGGGCCTCACCGCCGCCGAGGTGCTGCGCTTCGCCGCCCGGCTGCGCCTGCCCCCTGAAGCCGTCGAGGAGCGGGTCGCCGCCGTGCTCGACTCCTTGGAGCTCGGCCCCGTCGCCGGGGTGCGCGTCAACAGCGGCCTCTCCGGCGGGCAGCTTCGGCGGCTCTCCATCGGCGTCGAGCTGCTCAGCGACCCGGGCCTGCTCGTGCTGGATGAGCCCTGCGCCGGGCTCGACAGCCGGGCCTCGCTCAACGTCCTGCGCCTCTGCCGCCGCTTGGCCGACTCCGGGCGCCCCGTCGTGCTCTCGGCCCACGCCCCGCGCCCGGAGGCCTTGGAGCTGGCGGACCTCGCGGTGGTGCTCGCTGAGGGGCGCCTCGTCTGGGCGGGGCCGCCGGGCGGGGCGATGCGGGCGTTTTTTACCCCCGCCGGGCGTCGCCCACACCCCCAGGCCACCGCCGCCGATCTCGCCATGGACAGCCTCGCGCCCCAAGACGGCGCCGAGCAGGCCGAGGCCTGGGCCGCGCGCTTCGCCACCACCGAGACCTACGCCCGCTACGTCGCCGCCCGCTTGGGCCCCGGCGAGCCGAGCCCCAGCCCAAGCCCCGCCGAGCCGCCGCGCCCTACCCCCCGCCCGGGCCTTTGTGCAGTACGTCACCCTCTGCCGCCGATCTGCGCTTCAGCTCACACGAAGCCCCGCGGATCTCGCCTTGTTGGCGGCCCAAGCGCCCTTGGTCGGCGCCTTGATCGTCGCCTTGTTTCGCCCCCCCGGCTTCTTGTGGATCGAGGGTTACGGCGTGGTGCTCGCCGCCCGGGATCAGCTCAGCCCGGCCCTGTTCTTGTTGGCGGCGGCGGCGATGTGGCTGGGCAACAACAACGCGGCGCGAGAGCTCGTGCGGGAGCGGGCGAGCTTTCGGCGGGAGCGTCGGGCGGGGCTGTCTGCGGGCGCGGCGATCTGCGCCAAAGCGACGGTGCTCGGCCTCGCCTCGGCGATTCAGGCCCTCGTGTTGACCCTCGGCGCCGCGGCCTTGGGCCCGCTGATCCCCACGGATCCGCCCCAGCTCGCGGCGATCTGGGCGGTGCTCACGCTCACGGCCTGGTCCGGGGTGAGCCTCGGCCTGCTCATCTCCGCCGCCGCGCGCAGCCCTTCGCCGCGGCGCTCATGGTGCCCCTCGCCGTGCTGCCCCAGATCATGCTCGGCGGCCTCGTGGCCTCGTTGCCGTCCCTGGAGCCCCTCGCCCGCGCCGCCGCGGACACGATCGTCCCCCTCCGATCGTCTTTTGACGCCTTGGATCGCCTCGCGCTCACCGAGCTGCCCGGCGGCCTAGAGCGCCTGCGATCCCTGGGCTTGATCCCCGACTCCGGCGCGCCGGGCCCCTGGTCCGAGCGGGTGAGCCTGCTCGCCCTACAAGCCGTGGCCCCCCTCTTGCCCGCCTGGCTGCTCCTCCGGCGCGCTTGACTCGTCAAGTCATCTGCGCGTGTTGAAGTTGAAGGGTATGCTGAGGTCGACCGAAATGGTCGGAGGTGAACCACCATGCTCATCGTCCTCACCTTGGCCTGCACGAGCGGCGGATTCCCCGACGTGGTGATCGGCAAAGCCGACAGCGCCGACTCCACCTGGGGTTTTGACACCTCCACCGAGGGCGAAGACAGCCAGCGCCCCGAGGACACCGAAGACAGCGCCCGCCTGAGGACACCTCCGTCCCCGAGCCCTCCGACGAGGAGGTCTGTTACCTGGGCTCCGACCGCAAAGGCGTCACCTGCCTGCCCTTGGTGGACTACGACCCGGCCTGGGGCGACGACTACGAGTACCCCGACCCGCTCAGCGGATCCGCACAATACCGCGCGCCGATCCGGTTTCTTGATCTCAACGCCGTGGACGCGGCCACCAAGCTGGCGCCCAACTTTGTGCTCTCCGAGGTCGCGCAGGACTGGAAGGGCCGCTACGCCGTCTACCAGCCCCACGCCGTCGAGCGCCTACAAGACATCCGCGACGCCATCGGCGGCCCCCTGACCATCAACTCCGGCTATCGAAACATCAGCTACAACGCCTCCGTTGGCGGGGCCAGCTCAAGCCGCCACGTCTACGGCGACGCCGCGGACATGGCCTCGTCCTTGGCCGACCTAGAGGAGCTCGGCGAGCTCTGCGCCGACCTAGGCGCGGGCTACATCGGCTATTACTCAAGCCACGTTCATTGTGACTGGCGGGATGACCCGCTGGAGCCCGCCTTCTACGGAAGCGCCTTCGCCCCCGCCGCCGCGCCCAAGCCCGAGCACCGCGCCCGTTTGGTCCCCGGCCCTACGTGGACCGCCCCGGCCGAGGGCTGGGACGAGGGGCGAGCCCTGCGTGAGTGGCGGCGTATGACGCCGCGGGCGCGGTCATCGCCGAGGCTCGGGGCGACACCTTCACGCCGCCGACGGGCGCCGCCGAGGTCGAGGTGACCGTGGGGCGGGCGGTGACGCTGCGGCGGCCCGCGCGTTGAGGGCCGCCGGGTTGCCCGGGCGCGGTCTGGCGGCTAAACGGGGGGAACGCTCCCGTAGCTCAGCTGGATAGAGCACTCGCCTTCTAAGCGAGCGGTCGCTGGTTCGAGTCCAGCCGGGGGCGCTATTTCGGGTGGTAGAAAGAACTCTTCGGATCTGGTTAACTTCTCGGGCGGTGGAGGGGCCAGATTGGCCTCCTCGGCCCGCTCGTGAGGGCTCCCCCGAGCCCGGCAGCCCCCCTTCGGTCCCGGGAGAGCCGGGCAGCGTGTAATGAATCGTGATGTCTTTGCCGTCCGCGGTGATCTCACGGATCCACGACCGCAAGAACGCCCGCCGCTCGTCCATCGGCCTCGTCGAGAGCAGGCCGTGGAGCCCGTCCACATAGGCGCGCAGCTCCGCCTCACCCAGCACGATCGGCCGCGCCTCCTCAATCCTTGCGTCGAGCGTGTCGATCTCGGCCTGGAGCTGATCCGTCGTGATCTTGAGCGCGTTGATGCGGCCCGCGAGCGTGCTCGGGTCGATGGTGCCCAAGGCCAAGGCGTCCACCAGCCGATTGAGCTGCTGGCGCTGCTGATCGAGGAGGCCCCGCCTCGTGTCTCGCGCCGTGATGAGCGTCGCCGTGATGTCGCCGAGCCCGGCGTTCACCTCATCCAACAGCTCGCTCAGGTGGGTGACCGTCAACACATGGGCCTTGAGGTGCTGCACGACGGCGGCCTCCAGCGCGTCACGGTTGAGCAGCGTCGCCGAGCACTGATCAGCGCCGGACTTCATCTTCGTCTGGCAGCCGTAATAATGAACCTCGCCGCTCTTGGCGCTGTGCCCGATGAAGGCGTAGCCGCAGCGCCCGCAGCGGAGCATCCCCGAGAGCAGGTACTCGCCCCCCAGGGAGCGCGGGTGCGCCACGGCCGGCGCGCGCGCGGCGAGGGACGCGCTCACACGGTCGAAGCTCTCGACGTCAACCAGGGGCTCGTGCGCATCCTGCACAGTCACGAGCGGACCGCCGCTGTGGTCCTCGGCGACACCCCAGTGAAGCTCCCCGAGATACGCGCGGTTTCGGAGCAGATAGACCACCACGCCCGTCGTCCAGTGGCGCCCCTTTCGGGTGCGCGCCCCCTCGCGGTTGAGCGCGCGGGCGAGCGTCGCCGCGCCTTGGCCTCGTCCGGCCTCCTCAAACAGTCGCCGAACGACCGGCGCCTCTACCTCATCGGGCACGAGCCGCGCGCCGCGCAGGCTCCCCTCGGGCCGATCCAGGCGATAACCGTAGGGGATGGCGCCGCCGACCCAGTGACCTTGGCGGGCCTTCCGCGCCATGCCGCGCTTTGTGTCTTGGGCGAGGTTCTCGCTGTAGAACTCGTCGATGAGCTCAAAGATCCCCTCCACGAAGCGACCCTGGGCGCTGTCGTCCAGGCGCTCGTGCAGGGAGTGCAGGCTCACACCCCGCTTGCGCAGCAGCTTCTTGTAGAGGATGGCGTGCTCGCGGTTTCGGGCGAAGCGGGAGAGCTTCCACATCACGATCACGTCAAACGGCCGCGGGGCCTCCTTGGCGCGATCGATCATCTCCCGAAAGCCCGGCCGCGCGTCGGTGCGGCCGCTGATGCCCTCATCGACAAACTCCTGCACGACGATCCAGCCCCGCGCCGCGGCCTCGTTGCGGCAGGCCTCGATCTGTGCGGGGATCGAGAGCTCCTTCTCGGCCTGCTTCACATCCGAGCAGCGGGCGTAGACGACCGCACGAACCGGCGTGCTCATGGCGCCTCCCCCTCGGCGAGCCAGCGCTCCAGGTCGAAGCCCTCCTCCTTCACGGCGCGGGCGACGCTGAGCGCGACGTCGAGGAGCTGCTGCTTGACCACCAAAGAATAGTAGCCGTGGTGTTCAGGCTCGAAGCCGACGGGGCGAAAGCGAGGATCCATGAGCAGGCGCATGAAGGCCTGCTCGACGGGGAGCTTGAGCGTCAACGAGGGCGGGATCACGAACCGGAGGCCCGCCTCGTGCATCACCTCCCGCGGGTCGAGCCCGTAGACCTCGGCGACCCGCTGGATGAGGTCATCGCCCGGCGCCCGCTTGCGCGTCTGGTGCTCAAGCTTCGTGATGTAGGCTTGGCTGACGCCAAAGCGCCGCGCCGCCTCACGGGTGGTCCAGCCGCGCTGCTCCCGCGCCCGCTTCAGGTAGCCGCCGAAGTCGGCGTCTGGGTCCCAGTAGACCTCGGCGCTGTGCGTCGTGTGCTCGCCCTCGGGGGCTGAGCCGAAGGTGAGCTCCTTTGGAGAACGAAGGGCCATGGTCCGAACCTCGGGGTGAACACGATTGAACACTTATCAGAGCACCTTTTGGTTGTCAACCATCAAGCCCTCGGCTAAGCTGACCACCACCCTGATTCACAAGAGGTGTCAGATGCGTCCAGAGAGCCACGAGTACTTCCTCATTCCGACGAGCGTCGATCTCGCCCTGGAGACCCACCACCTCCAGCACGCGGACATTGCTGCGCAGCTCGGGATCTCCCGCAGCTACTGGAGCCAGCTCGTGAACGGGCGCAAGCTCTCGCCGAAGGTGCGTCGGGCGCTGCGGGAGCATCCGGTGCTCTCGGGGCTCGCTGAGGATGCGCTGTGGGCGAAGCGGCGGCGGAGCGGGGCGTGAGGGGCGCGGTGGGCTGCCAGACCGATGAGCGGCAGCGGGCGCTCGCGCGGTTGATCGTCGCTGCG
>JADKFE010000109.1 GCA_016717595.1 Deltaproteobacteria bacterium
GGTGGTCGCGCGAGTCGGGGAAGGAGACCGGGTAGAGGTTCAGCTTCATCAACGGAACGTCTCGGCAGGCGGTCCTGTGGCTGCCTTGGGGTCTGTCAGCGATGGCGGTCAACAGCTTGGACTGCCAGAGCCCAAAACGGTGGCGAAGGTTCTCGTCCCAGTTGTAGGGCCGACGTGGCTGAGCGCCGCCGGCGATGGCGTCGCGAAGGCGACCAAAGTCGCCGACGGCGCCCTGGTGTACCGTTCGTGCGCTACCCGGCTCGATGCCGCAGAACCAGACGTTTGCGGCCGGATCGCCCGAACCGCCCGAAGAGGGCTGCACTGCCCAGTCGGCGAACTTTCCGTTGGTCAGACCAATCATCTTAAGGCTCCTTCATTGGGTTTGGTTGCCGCTCGATTCATTCGAGTCCAGCCGAGGCGAGCCGTTCCGCCATCCAGGCCGCCCCTTCCGAGGTTACCGAATACGGCCCACCGACCTCGCCGACCGCGCCGGCCTGCTGGACGAGCAGCCCGCCCGCCGCCAGCTCCTGAAGCACGTCCACCAGGACACTGGCGAGGTCTACCGAGAGCCCCAGCCGCTCCGCCAGTTGCCTGGGCGTGCAGGTGCCCTCGCCAACTGCGTTCAGGATGCAGAGCGTCTCGATGTCCGCTCGGGAGAGCCGCCCACTCGCTGCGGCGTTTGAGGACGAGCCACGTGTCGAAACCGGCCTCATTTCCGCACCGGCGCCAATCTTGCCTTCCGATACTCGGCGATCTGGCGGTCGTAGGTCCAGAGAATCAGCGCCAGCAAGCTCGTTCGGGCCACTTCACCCGGTAAGACGCCGCGATAAACCTCATTGGCTTGTGCTAGGTAGCTGTCGATGTCCCCGAAGATGAAGAGGCCCTCCTTCGCGCGGGTCAACGCGACGTTCCACCGCTTCGGCGCATCAAGAAACGACGTCGCCCTGTTCTTGACGAGACTGATGAACACGTACTCCTCCTCTCGTCCTTGGCAGCGGTCGAATGTGCAAATCTCCACGTGAAGGGGGCTCGGACCGGCTTCAAGCTGAAGCCTCGCGACCTCCTGTTCGAGGTAGAGTTCCTGCTTCTTGTACGGGGTGACAATCATGACACGAGGAGGTTCGTCGGAGGCCCGCGTGACCTGCTTGAGCTTCTCAAGGTTTCGGCAAATCTCCTCTGCTTCGGCCTCGTTGATCTCATCGCCAGGGGCGCCGCGGCCAGCGACTTGAATCAACACGACGCGGCACCCGCCCTTCGCGTCGGCCTTCCCATCCTCTAGCGCTTCACCGAAGTAGAACAGGTCTCGCGGTAACTTCGAGAGCGTGGAGTGCATTCGATACTGCTTTTGCAGCACACCGACAAACGGACGCACCGCCTCGAGCAGCCTCGCCGGAGGAAATCCCATGTCGCGCAGGTGTGCAAGCGGAGGGTCCTCGAAGCACTCCGCGGGGACTCCAGTCAGCCAGTCGTAGATCGAGACCGCGTTGATCGCGAATCGATCACCAATCAACCGGTGTAGGTCGTAGGCGTACGACTCGGCGGTCTCGCCAGGGTCCCAGTCGTACACTATGTCGAGCATGCGGGGGTGCGGCAGGATGCGGTTCAAGCCCTTAAAAAGCGGCGTCAGCCAAAGGTCGTGGTCGGCGCGTAGCGCCCAGGGTTGGGCGTGGTACAGCGAGAAGCTGTTCTCGAAGATCTTCGCTTGTGCCCGCCGGTGCGGTTCGACAAAGCGCGCTCCGCTTGCGACCTCGGGGCGCTTCACGCGGACGCCGCGCTCTACGAGCACCCAGACCGTTCCCATCTGGTCCGGGTTGTGCGTACGATCTCGGCCCAATGAAGGAGCATTTGCTTCGATCGCCGCGTCGGTCTCGTGGGGACTACAGACGATTACTTCGGTGCCGTCCGACTCGCCGAAGCGCCGTACCGGCGGAGAGTTTACTAGCCCCACCCCGGCCAGCTGCGCCTGGATCATTTGGGCCACCAGATCGGGCTCGCGGCTAACCACGACGAGGCGATGCTCGCTTCTAAACTCAGGCTTCGCCTTCTCCAGCACGCTGCTGACGGAGCAAGCCAGCTCAAGGATCTCAGGGAGGAGGTCGTCCAGGGTGGTGGCGTTCTCTTCAGCGTTGTTGTAGGGAGGCAATTGGTCGGGGTCGCCGACCAATACCCAGCGTCTCGCCTTTACCGCAATGGCCAGGAACTCCGGCAGCGTCATCTTGGACACCTCGTCCACGATGAGCAGGCCAAAGCTGCCCGGTGCGGCCTTCTTCACTGTGCTGTATGAGAGTATGCCGAGAGGCGTGCCGCAGATCACTGATTCGACGCGGGAGAGAGCCGCGGAGAGCGGCGCCCGACCGCCTGCTTCCTCGTCCACCACGTCGAACAGGCGTTTTGCGAACTTGCTGGTGGCGCGTAAGCGTTGTTCGAGGCGCGCCGCGATGGTGGCCCCACGCCGCTGCTCCTTGCTCCCAACCCAGTAGGTGAGCGCGAGGTCCGACAGGCGCTTTTTTCGGGCGGCGAACCGCACGGGCAAACTCAAGGGGGCTAGGTTGTCGACCGCTCCGGCGGCTGGAGCCAGCTTCTCGACTACGTTGTCCACGGCGACGTGAGTCGGCGATACCACCAGGACCCGTTCCCCGCGGTCGATCGCCCGTTGGATGATGCTGCCGATCACCGTGGTCTTTCCCGAGCCGGGTGGTCCCTTGATGACCGCGAAATGAGGAGTGCCGAGCGCCTTCCGCATGCACTCCGTCTGATACTCGTCGATTCGGGATCCCTTTGATGGGGGCACGAACATGACGGTCAGATCTGGCTCGCGGAGCGCATCTGGATCCGCCAACCCCACGAGCACGCGCAATGGGCCCAGCGGCCCATCGTCTCCGCCGGCCTCGATCACCGAGAGGGCGTCGAGCTGGCGCTCAAGCTGGATGAGGTTGGGAACGACGGCTACGAAGCGAAGGTGTGCGTGGGACTCGGGCTTGGCCTCGATGGTGAGCGAGACGACCCGTTCCACGCCACCGATCTGCTCCTTCTCGTAGGCCAGAAGGTCGGCGGTCTCCGGCGGAGGGTGCAGGAGCAGGAACTCCTCGGGCGAGTTCCTCAACAGCTTGCACTGCTCAGGGGTCAGAAAGGTGACCTTGCTCTCAAGAGTGCCCTCGACGGTCCCCGCACCTCTTTCTCATAGCCGCGCCAGGTGTCGTCGTAGTCGATGGCGATCGCGAAGGAGCACGTGCCATCGCGGTTCTCGACCCATGGCGTCGGTCGGCCAGACCGGCCGCGCGTGGGGGCCTTTTCCCTCGCCCCGCGGGACAGCGCCGCGAAGATGTCGGGGATGTCGTCCTCCTCCTCCTGGTCGGCCTCAGCGGAAGGGTCGGAGTTGACGAGTTCGGCGATCAAGGGTCGGTGAAGCAGTCGGTCGAGCTTGGCGTTCAGGCTTGACCGGATCGCCGGGACGAGGCTCGGGCGCGCTGCGACGGATCCCCCATTTTGCTCGCTCATCGGAGCGTGCCGCGGTGTTCACCGCAAGCGGCCTTGCAACAAGATCGAGGGAGGTGGGATTGCCGGGGGTGTTGCAACGCTTTCATCCTGGCTACATACTTCGCTGGACCCAGGTTGGCAGGAGGTCGCAGGCATTATTCGACGACTACCCGGTGACCTCCTCCCCCAACGCTTCGGCGACGCCCTCGCCGTAGGCTCGTACGTCCCGTTCGATGCTCGACACGCGCGTCGTTGGCTTCCCCTCGGCCTTGCCCACCATCATCAGGTCAGCGGCCGTCGCCTTCGGATCTGCCGCCGCCGCCTTCGCCCGGTCCTCCCTTGGCGTTGCCGCCGCGGTCTCCACGGCTTCGAGCCGCTGTGCGAGCTTGGCGAGATGGCGGCCGACCGGGGCGCCGCCGGCCGGCCCTCCCCAAGAGCCCGTAGCGCCTCGGGTCGTCTCCAGAGGGCTCACCGCGCGAGCTCTAAGTCCAGCCCAAGGAGGTAGTCCTCGCTCTCGCCCTTGAAGTCGCCGTCCAGGGTCAGCACCCAGCCGGGGTAGGCCGTGTGGGTGAAGTCGTAGCCGGGGTGTGTGCGCTTCTCGGGCGTGAGCAGCGTCCAGCCCGCGCTCGTCACCAGGGCGACGTACCGCTCGCGGAGCGCCTCCGCCGAGGTCACGCCGCGATGGATGACGCCCACCGTCCGCCCGGCGGCCCCGGTGGGAGGGCTCCCAGGCGCGCAGGGGGTCTCCAGGGCGCCGTCCGGCGCGGGGAGCGGGATCCCCGCCCAGGTCGCGCAGTCGGGGCTCCAAGGATCTGGCGCCTCGGCGGCGGGCGGCGCGGGGATGGGCGCAGAGGGGCTGGGAGAGGCGACCGGCTCGGCGCCGCCGCAGGCCGTCAACGCGCCGATGAAGAGGATGAGCGTCACTGGAGCACCCCGAAGTAGTTGAAGTCGAACTCCAGCACGTCCGCCCAAGGCCACACATGGTCCTCGCCGTAGTTGCCTGCGGCGGTGCCGTCGCTGTCCTTGGTGTTGATGCCGCTGCGCTCGGCGGGCGCCCACGCCAGTCCACGCCGACGGGGCGTCACCAAGAATACCGCTGGTGGACTCCACCTCCTTCGGGGTCGAGCGTGAAAAGGCTCGTGCGGCTGGATCTGCCGGAGCGTGCCGACGGCCCTGGAGTGCGTGAGCGACGATCTCCTCGTTGCACGCCAGCGGGCGGTAGCCCGAGGTGGGGTTGTGGGGCTTGGTGCGGATGAACGAGGCCACAACCTCATGCACGCATGTAGAGGCCGCGACGGTGGCCGAGGTGGCCGCTGGATCGCTCGCGCCGTTGGGCGACTCGATGGGAAGCGGCGTCACGGGGCGGCGAAGGGCTGCCGTACTGGACGGCCTTCACCGTTGGGTCGCCTAGCCGCCTTGATCTTCTCGTCTACGCCGAGGGTTTGCCGGGAGACCGTGGCCCGGAGCACGCTCACGGAGGAGGTGACGCCGAGCGGCGGGCGAGCCAGGTCGGCGTGGTCGAGCAGGCCGTTCTTCGCCAGCAGCACCACGGCCTCGTGGGGCGAGGTCATGGGCAACGGGACTCACCGGGCAGCTCGCCGTGAAGCGAACGCCAGCTCCGCTCGCGCAGCGGTGATGACGCCGCGAACGGCCTCAGCCATGACCCGACCGCCGAGCTCTCGCGCCATCCTGCCGCAGCCGCTCAGCCCCCTGTCGTCGCGCGCACCCTCACATGGCCTCAACCCCGGCCAGTGTGCTGAAGATTCTCAACAATTTTCAGCATGTGCTCCCCAGGCGCCGAAGGATGGCAGCTCATTGCTGGGAGACCACCCGCCCAGCGGCGCCTGGGGAGGTCAGGCTACCACGGCGAGCGTAGAGAACCGGCGTTGGAGGTCACGCTGAGGCCGAAAACTCGGCTCAGGGGTGACATCAGGCTCGTCTGCGGGCTGGGGAGTTCCACGCCGTTCACCGGCAGAGAAGCCCCCAGGATCGGCACGTCGAGGTGATCCTAGCGGCGTGCCCCCGCGATCTCGCCGCTCGCCGCGAAGGTGACCCTCCGCGCGGTCGGTCGACATGGTTTATGCTGAGGCACGCCCTTTGAGGAGGCCCAGCCTCCACGCGAAGGAGAAGGCCGGGATGGTGGTGCGGCGTCACGACTCGCAGCGGTGGCCAGGACGGCCCAGGCGCCTAGACGCCCGCGCCAGGTCGCTCCAGCGGCGTGCGGCGGTCGAGGACCAGCTCGTCATCGGCCCGCTCTTCCACGTCGTCGCGCACCTCGGCCTCGACCTCGGGCTCAGCGTCCCCCTCGGGGTCGGGCGAGCGGCGAGCGGTCAGCGCGACGAGCCCGAGCGCGTGCGCGCCCCAGCTCGATCCGCGCGCCACCTCGGCCACCTCGGCCACCGGCTCCTCCTCCGTCGCCTCGGTCCCCTCGGCCACCGGCTCCTCCTCCGTCGCCTCGACCCGCTCAGCGAGGTTCACCCCGGACCAGCGGCGACGCCCCTGCGCGCCCTTCACCCGCTGAAAGCCCAGGCCGCTGAGCCGCATCCCGAACGCCGACGCGCCGAGCGGCGTCTCCGCACAGTCCTCACACCAGCGCAGATACGCCGCGTAGAGCGCGCCGCTGTCGATGCGCACGTCGGGTCGGGTCTCGCAGACCTCGCCGACGAAGGCCGTCACCGTGTCCGCGCCCTCGCGCCAGGCCAAGGTCGCCTCAGCCACGGCGCGGGGCTGGCCCAGGCCGTGTCGCTGCCAGTCGAGGCAGCCGCGCACCGCCCAGGCCAGGATGCCCGGCAGCTCATCGAGGAGCTTGGCGAGGAGGTGCGGATCCCGCTCGTCCTCGGGGACGACGTGATCAAACGGCACCACGCGGAGGCGCCGCCACAAGGCCGCGTCATCGCTGGTGATCTGCGGGAGTCTGTTCACGCAGAGCCAGAGCTTGAAGTTCGGCACAAACTCAAAGAACTCGCCGAACAAGAACCGCGCGGTGACGGGATCCTCCCCCGTGATCTGCTTGACGAGACTCTCCGCGAGGGGCCGCCCCCGCTCCGGCTCGGACGCGCTCACCAGCCGGGCGCCGGAGAGCCGCGCGAGATCATTGCGGATGCTCGTGGGACCAGCGAGGAAGCTCGCGAAGTCGGCGGCGAGGGCATACTCGCCCAAGAGCGCACGCAGCACAGAGAGGAAGGTGCTCTTGCCGTTCGCCCCGGCGCCCTTGAGCACCAAGAGCGCCTGCTCCGTCGTCTCGCCGGTCAGGGTGTAGCCCACGGCACGCTGCACAAACTGCATCAGCGCCAGGTCGCCGCCGAACGCGCGCCGCAAGAACGCCTCCCAACGTGGGCAGCGCGCGTCCGGGTCGTAGGTCACGCCGAGCCTGCGGGTGATGAAGTCGCCGCGACTGTGCTCGTTGAGGGCGCCGCTGCGCAGGTCGAGGGTGCCGTTCTCGACGGTGAGCAGGAGCGGATCGCGGTCGAGCTGCTCGGCGTCGATCGGCAGCAGCGAGGCCGCGAGCTGCGTCGTCGCCTTGAGCCTCGGCAGCGACTCCGAGCGCATCGTGTGCCGTGTGATCCGCTCGCGGTGGTCAGGGTCGGGGATCTCCTTCGCCGCCTCAAACGTCGCCCGGCTGGACTGGAGCGCCAAGGGCAGCAAGCTCCCGGTGTCTACCCACCGCCAGCGCCCGCCCTCCCAGCGCAGCCAGCGACCGCGCTGGGTCACAAAACGAAGGTCTTCGCCGTGGGTGTGGACGAGGCGCTCGGCGTTGCCCCAATCGGTGAGGTTGAAGCCGAGCAAGGGGTTGGTCGGGGTGTAGCGGGCCACGCTCCGGGCGATCTGGTGGACCTCCGCGTCCTCCAGGGGCGGCGCGCAGCGGCGATTGTTCTCATCGAGGAGCGCGGCGCAGATCTCGTCCTCGTCGAGCCCCTTCGCGCGCAGCGAGGCGCCCAGGCGCATGAGCGTGTCGTTTCGTTTGCCCTCGGGGATGGGCTGCGACGCGGCGAGCTTGCGGATCGCGGCGGGCACGGGGAGGGTGCCGCGCTCCAGGGTCGCCCGTGCCTCGGCGAGCAGCTCATCCACGGCGATGGTCTCTCCTTTCTGCACCACATACAGACGCGCCCCCGCCGGGGTGTCGTAGCGGCAAGACGGCGTGTGCCACAGCCGCGCCACGTCGCGGGCGTGCGTGTCGGCGAAGCCGCCCAGACGATCGTTCACCACGCGCCACAGCGCCGGATACTCGGCCTTGGCCACAGGGCGGTTCACGAACAGCATCAGCCGAAAACACCAGCCCGTCTCTGCGCTGGGATCGTGGCTGTAGGAGCTGTAGGCGATGAACGCCCACGGTCCCGACGCGCGCTCGATCACCAGCCCGGCCTGACCGGCGGTGAGGTGGTCGAAGTCGAGCACCAGCGCCGTGAGCGTCTCTACGCCGTCTGTGCCGCGTGGCGCGCCCTCACGGTAGGTGACTGTAGAGAAACAGGGCGCGTCCTTCTTGTCGTGCCAGGCCCGGTGCTGTCCGATCAGGGCGACGGGCGAGCCGATGAACGCCTTGGGGCGGCGGTCGATGAGCGACTTGAAGGTGACGGCCTCGATGATGTAGGAGCTGGGGTTGACGAGCATGACGGGTGCCTCCGGGTGAACGTCGGCGGGCCCTGCTGCCCCCCGGCGCTGTGCCCCGATCCATACAGCAGCCGTCAAGATGGCCTTTGGGGTGGTGGTCTTGCCTTGAGCTTGGCGAAGGAGCCGACTTCGGGGGAGGGGCCACGATGGCGAGGGACAGGGGAGGACAGGCCGCTCGGCTGAGGGCCGAGGGCCAACGCCAGGCGCGGGCGTCGGGCCTGCGCGCGGGAGGTCGAGCCCCCTACGGGCTCGTGCTGGAGCGGGTGCTCGTGGGTGGACGCCCCCGCACGCGGCTCGCCTTGGGCGACCGGCGCGAGGTGACGACGCTGCGCACGCTGGCGCGCTTCGCCCTGGCCCTCAACCACGACGCGCGGGCGGTCGCGGCGGCGTTGCGAGGCCGGGGGGTGCATCGGCGTGGGCGTCGCTGGACGGCCCAGGACGTGCGCCGGGCGCTGGCGACGACGGCCTACGCGCGGCTGGTGCCGGGGTGGCCGAGGCTGGGGGCGGGATGAGGTGGAGGTGGCGGGTGGTGTGGTGGCGGTGACGCGGCGACGCGGGCGGCGACGACGGGGCGTGTTCGGCCTTGGAGGCTGGGATCCGCGTGGTGGGGCTCACACAACCTTGCGGCTCGGGCGGCGACGATGGCGCGGCGACGATCGGCAGGAGTGGAGGTACGAAGGCCCGAATTGGCAGGGGGAGGCCCACACAACCTTACGGGAAGGGCGGCGACGGCGCGGCGACGAACGGCGACAGTCGGGCATGGTCGGCCTCGGAGGCCGGGATCCGCGCGGCGAGGCTCACACAACCTTACGGTATGGGCGACGGCGGCGCAGCGACGATGAACGGCGGGAGTGGAGTCACGAAGGGCAGAATCGGCGGGTCGAGGCTCACACAACCTTACGGGGTGGGCGGCGACGGCGCGGCGATAAACGGCGACGGCGGGGCATGGTCGGCCTCGGAGGCCGGGATCCGCGCGGCGAGGCTCACACAACCTTACGGAGAGGCGCTGAACGGCGGAAGTGGGGTCGCGAAGGGCCGAATCGGCGGGTCGAGGCTCACACAACCTTACGTCGAGGGCGGCGACGGCGCGCTGGGGGCGGCCTCGGGAGCGGCTCGGCGCGGGTCGAGCCACACACGACCTGACAAGCTCATGCCCGACGCCGCCGTCGTGGTCCTCTCCGAGAGATCGGCGTCAAAGGCCGAGAAGCACGCGCCCGACCTCACACAACCTTACGTCGCCCCCGTCGCCCGGAGGCTGCGCTGCGGGCGCTGCGGCTGCACGATGCGCCAGCGGGTGACCAGCGCGCGAACGGGGCCACCACGGCGGTACTACGCCTGCACGAGCGGCGACCGGGGACGGCCCTGCGGGGCCCGCTGGTGGCGAAAGGAGGCCCTGGAGGCGGTCTTGCGCGAGGAGGATTCCGAGCGAGCTGGAGGTGTCGGTGGCGAAGAGGCCGGGCTCAAGGGCACGCCGCCGAGCGAGCTGGAGGCCGTGCTGGAGCGGCTCGACGGGCTCGGCGCCCAGCTCGCGAAGGTTGAGCAGACGCTCACGGCGCTGGCCGGTGCTGGACTCACGATGGAGGGCGTGTTGGGCGCCATCGAGCGCCTGGAGGGCCCCCGCTCCAAGGGGCCGCAGGCCAAGAAGCGGCGAGGAGAAGACGAGGAGGACGGCCTCACGGCCTTGACCGCGCTGGTGGTCGCCGGGCTGCGGGCGCTCGTGATGCTCGTGCCGGAGCTGCCGGTGACGAGCACCATCGCGGCGAAGATCCTGGGGATTCAGCGGGTGAAGCTCGACGGGCGCGGCGTGATCACGCGGTCCTTTGGACGGGCGCAAGTGGCGAGCATCAGCGAGTGGATGACCGCCGCTGAGAGCGTCTTTCCGCCTCACCCCGGCGTGGGG
>JADKFE010000110.1 GCA_016717595.1 Deltaproteobacteria bacterium
CGTCAAACCAAGGCGGCGGCGGGGTGTCGGCGGTCACGTCGCCGGTGAACGCCCAGAGCAGGCCGTGGGCCTCGGTGACGTGCCGCACGTCCAGAGACATCGTCGGGGGCTTGGCGTCGCGGCCCAAGACCGGGGCGTGGGCGCAGGCGCCGGTCGGGCCGAAGGTGAAGCCGTGGTAGGGGCAGACCAGCTCCCCGGCCTTGTTGACCTCGCCGGACTTAAACGTGACGCCGCGGTGGGGGCAGCGGTCGATGGCGGCGTGGGCGAGCCCGGCGTTGTCGCGCCACAGGACGAGTCGCTCACCGAGGCGCTCGATCACGACGGGGACGCGGCGGAGCTGGGCGGAGGTGAGGAGGGGATACCAGCGGTTCGGCAGGGCGTCGTTGAGCACAGGCACCTCGTGTGAAGGAATAGACCAGTAGTCTAGACCATCAGTCTAGACCGATGGTTTAGTTTTGTCAAAGGGCTCATGGGGTGAGGATCCAGTCCATCTGACGATCCCGCGCCTCACGCAACAGCGCGCAGGAGCCGGGCTCGGCCTCGACGTCACAGGCCCGTGACCACAGCTCCAAGGCGCCTACCTCGGCGCCGAGCGCCCCGTCCCAATCTTCGTCGCAGGCCTCGCGGCCGTCGTCAGGGCAGGGCACATGGTCGGGGCCTAAGCCGTGGGCGGCGAGGTGAACCCAGCTCCCGGCGCCGCTTGGCCCGTCGATGGCCCCGGCGGCGGGGGGCGCGTCGAGTCGGCGCCAGCCCTCGCGGGTGTCGACCCTCAAGGCGCCGTCGTCAAGGCTCACCCCACGCACGCGGTCCGCGGTGAGGTTGTACAGCCGGGCGCCGACGTCTTCACCCCCACCTCGGGCCTCGACGTCCTCCAAGATCTGAATGAGCGGCGCGCGCAGGGCCACACCCTCGGTGAGCGCCCCGGCGGGCCTGCCCAAGAGCTGCACGAGGGACTCAAACACCCAGGGGGCCCAGGCGGAGCGGCGCACGTCGTCGGAGATGTTCAGGTCGTAGACGAGGTGCTCAACGCAGAGGTCGTCGATGGGGGGCAGGGCGCCGGGGTCGCTCGACTCACGCACAAACGGGGCGGGGAGGTCGCAGGCGGCGCGGGTCTCGGCGTGGCGGTCGGGGATGGGGGCGGGCGCGCAGGCGAAGAGGAGGAGCAGGAGGCAAAGAGGCGGCATGGAGGCTCCGGCCGCCGACGGCAGGTCAGCGGGCTGCCCCGCCTTCGCAAGCCTTGTGCCAAGCCCTCAACCCCTCAGACGGGGGCGCCAGGGCAGATCGACCCGTTGAAAAGCTGACAGGCCCCCCTCTCGGTTACAAGTCGCCGCCGAGGGCGCCCCCTGAAGCGAAGCGGCCCTCCTTGGGGGAGGGCCACGAACACCGCTGGGCGATCTAGAACGGGATGTCTTCGTCGCTGTACGGCATGTCATCCGGGGGCGCGGAGTCACGACCGCCGCCGCCCCGGGGGGCGCCACCGCCGCCGCCGCCGCCGCGAGGCGCGCCGCCGCCGCCGCCGCCGTAACCACCACCGCCGCCGCCCGCCGCCGCCGCCGCCGCCGTAACCACCACCGCCGCCGCCGCCGCCGCCGCCGCCGCCGCCGTAGCCGCCGCCGCCTTCATCACCGCCGGCCTCACCGCCGCCGCCCGCGCCGCCGCCGCCGCCCAAGAAGCGCACGTTGTCGGCGACGACCTCGGTGGTGTAGCGGTCGTGGCCCTCTTTGTCTTGCCACTTGCGGGTCTGGAGGCGGCCCTCGACGTAGAGCTGCTTGCCTTTGCGGCAGTACTGGTTCACGTTCTCGGCCGTGCGCCCAAACACCGTGACGGAGTGCCACTCGGTGTGGTCCGTCCAGGTGCCGTCTTGCCCCTTTCGTTTGTCGGTGGTGGCGAGGCGAAGGGTGACAACGGCCATGCCGCTGCCGGTGGTGCGCAGCTCGGGGTCTTGCCCGAGGTTGCCGATGAGGATGACCTTGTTGACCATGATCTCTCCGAGAGAGTTTTCGAGAGGTTGAAGTCGGATGGGAAGGTGGCGATGCCGCGCCCTTTAACTCCTCAGCGGAGCGGAGCCAGGGCGTGATTTGGGGGCCCGGTCATATTTTGGCCTAGGATGATCCGGTCAGGCCCGCTCGATGGAGACCGGGGCGTTGTAATCCGGCTCGAAGGAGATCGGGTCCCAGCGCCGTGGGAGCAGGTGGTTGGTCTCTGGCCAATAGGCCTGCACGGTGCCCTGCGACGATGGGGGAGAGGCGCAGGGTGCCGATGAACTCGCCGTGATCGTTCTTGAGGCGCAGGCGATCGCCCTGCTTGGCGCCGAGGCGCTGGGCGTCTTCAGGGCACAAGAACAGCTCATCCCGGGCTTGGCCGCCCTGAACGCGGTCCTCCTCCTCAAAGACGATGCTGTTGAACTGTTTGCCCCGGCGGCTGGTGAGGATGAACCAGCCTTCAGGCACCTCGGAGCCCGGCGGCTCTAAGGCCGTGAACCGCGCGAGGCCGTTGGGCATGCCCGAGAAGTCGCCGTTGACGCAGAGCTGGGGGCCGCCCCACTGAATCCAGTCGCCCTCCTCGTGCAGGTTCTCAATGCCCGCGTAGACCGGCATCACCTGGCCCATCTCGGCGCGGATGTCGGCGCTGTCGGCCCACTCAAAGGCCTCGGCGCGCTCAGGCCGGGCGGCGCAGACGATACGCACGGGGATCTCGTACTCGGGCAGGCTCTCGCCGACCTGGGGGTGACCGGGGATCTCCGGGGAGAAGCGGATGCGGCGCTCGGTGGAGGTGGAGGTGCCGCCGCCGCGCTGCTCGTAGCGGGTCTGGGCGGGCAGCACGACGAGGAGCTCGCCGGGGTCGATCAAGGTGGAGGGGTTGAGCACGATGTCTTGGTGAACCCGCAGCGCCACCCTCCCAAAGGCCCGGGTGACCCACTCGGGGTCGGGCATGGTCTGGAGGAGGTTGCCGCCGAGGTTGTACAAGAAGTGAATCTCGCCGTCGTGGGCGGCCTCTAGCATGGGGCCTGTGGTGAGGCCGGGGGTGGTCGGCACCTCAAAGCCCCACAGCTCGGTGAACCGCGCGGCGTTGACCTCGTTCACGGCGAAGCCGCCGGGGAGCGTGGTCGGGGTGACACCACACTCGCCGCCGCCTTGAACGCCGGAGTGCCCCCGGATCGGCAAGATCCCGGCGTTGGGGCGGCCGATCGCGCCTTGGCTCAGGTGCAGGTTCACCACCCCTTGCACGTTCTGGGTGCCGAAGCGGTGCTGGGTGAGGCCCATGGAGTAGACCGTCACGAAGTTCGGCGCCCGGGAGATGAGCGTGGCCAACCACTCGATCTTGGCCAAAGACACGCCAGAGCGGGCGATCAGGTCGGCCATCTCTAAGGTGTTGAGGTGGCTGACGAGGGCCTCGTAGCCCTCGGTGTGGGCCTGGATGAAGCTGGCGTCGACGCGGCCCCAGGACACGAGCAGCTTGAGCACGGCGTTCATCAAGGCGATGTCGCCGCCGACCCGCACGGGGACGTAGTCGTCTTGAATGCGGGTGCCGAAGAGCGCCGAGGCCGGGCTCGACGGGATCCAGTAGCCCTCTAGGCCCTTCTCGGGGGTGGGGTTGATGACGACGACCCGGGCGCCCCGGGCCTTGGCGGCGGCGAGGTACTTCACCGAGACCGGCTGGTTGTTGGCGAGGTTTGTGCCCCACAACAGGATGAGATCGGCGCCGACGAGGTCGGAGAGCGAGATCGTCGGGGCGCCCACGCCGATGGTGGACTTGAGGCCCGAGACCGTGGCCGCGTGGCAGAGCCGGGCGCAGAAGTCCACGTTGTTGGTGCCCATGGCCCGGGCGGCCTTGGTGAAGGCGTAGTAGGTCTCGTTGGTGATGCCTTTGGAGGTGGCGAACCACGCCTGACGGGTGGGCGGGATCTTGCCCAGGCGCTCGCCGATGAGGCCGAGGGCCTCGCTCCAGCTCACCCGCGAGAAGCCCCGATCGCCGGGGCGGTAGATCATCGGGAACGGCACGCGGCCGAGCTTTCGGAGCTGGCGCTCGTTCATCTTGCGCAGGCGGCCGATGTCGAGCACGTCGGCGGCCACAAACGGCCCCATCGTGTTGTTCCGCAAGAGCTTGAGCCGGGACATGCACAGGTGGGTGCCGGGCAGCACGTCGTCGCGCAGCCCCCGGGGCCCCAACGAGCAGCCGTCGCAGACGCCGTGGTTGAGGATGTTCCAGGCGTAGAGGAGGTTGTCGGAGTTCTCGGAGAGCACCTCCAACATCTCGCGGAAGTGGTGGGGCTTCTCTTGGCCGAGCCCAAACGGCACGAGGCTCACGATGCCCGGCTCACCGGGGATCGGCGGACCAAGCGCGCGGGAGGGCGGCGACGGCGCTTCGCTCAAGGGCACCTCTGGCGGCGGTGGATCTGGATCTTTACCACGATCTGGGGAGCAGGCGGCGGCGGGCGGGCATGGGCTCAATCCGGTGAGCCCGGTTACGGGGCAGCGCATGGAGCCTCCCGCCGTCGAGACCAGCGCCTTGGGCCGCCGATATGGCCGTCGCTGGGCCCTCGCGCGGGTGAACCTTCAGGTGGCGCGGGGCGAGCGGCTGCTCATCGCCGGGGCCAACGGCAGCGGAAAGTCCACCTTGCTGCGGGTCTTGGCCAGCCTGCTCGCGCCGTCCATCGGCAGCGCCCGGGTGTTCGGCCATGACGTCGCCACCGAGGCGGGCGCCGTGCGGGAGCGGGTGGCGCTGCTCACCTACACCCCCGGCGTGTACGAAGACCTAAGCGCCCGGGAGAACCTGCGGGCCCAGCTCCGGCTCTTGGGCCGAGACGACGCCCCCGAGGCGCTTCTAGAGCGTGTGGGCCTGGAGCTTCGGGACGATCCGGTGCGGGGCTACTCCGCGGGGATGCGTAAGCGCCTGTCCTTCGCGCGGCTGTTGATGCAGCGCCCTGAGCTGGCCTTGCTGGACGAGCCTTACGGCCAGCTCGACCCCGAGGGCTTCAAGATGGTGGACGGCCTCGTCGCCGAGCTCAGCCAGGCCGGGGCCACGGTGATCATGGCCTCGCACATGGTGGAGCGGGCGGGGGCCTTGTGTGATCGGGGCGTCTTGATCGACCAGGGCCAAGTGCGCTGGGAGGGCCCGGGGCCGCAGACGGCGCGGGCTTGGGACGCGGCGCATGGGGGCGGGCGATGATCGCGGCGCGGCCCGGGTTGGTGCGGCAGATCGTCGCGGTGATCCACAAGGACCTCCTCGTGGAGTGGCGCGGGCAGGCGCGGCTTCTGGCGATGGGCACCTACGCGGTCACGCTCCTGCTCTTGTTCTCCTTCGCCGTGGGCCCCGACACCAAGACGCTCCAGCAGCACGCCGCGGGCTATGTCTGGCTGGCGCTGCTCTCGGCCTCGACGATGACGCTCACGCAGTCGTTTCGGGTAGAGACCGAGGCCGGGGCCTTGGAGGCCTTGTTGATGTTGCCCGTAGACCACCGGGCGATCTACTTCGGCAAGGCCCTCGCCAACACCGCCCTGCTCGTGGTCTTGGCCTGCCTGGTGATGCCCGTGGCGGCGATACTCTTTGACCTCTCGGCGGCGGAGGGGCTCTATTGGCTCCTGCCGCCGATCGTGCTCGGGGCCGCTGGGCTCGCCGGGCCGGGCACGCTCTACGCGGCGCTCACCGCACGAGTCGCCGCCCAGCAGCTTATGTTGCCACTGCTGCTCTTCCCGCTCATCGTCCCGGCGCTCGTCGCCGCCGTGAAGTCCACGTCCCTTGTGCTGCAAGGTGACCCCATGGGCCAGATGTCGAGCTGGTTGATCGTGCTGGCGAGCTTTGACCTCATCTTCTGGAGCCTCTCGGGGCTGCTCTTCGCCAAGGTGGTGGAAGAATGAAGTGGGAGAACTGGGTTGGGCTTCTTGGCCTCGCCCTCATCAGCGTCGGCCACTATCAAGGCCTGTTTGTGGCCCCGCCCGAGGCCATGATGGGCGACGTGGGCCGCATCCTCTACGCCCATGTGCCCACCGCTTGGGTGGCCTTGGTCGTCTACCTCGTGGCGTTTGTCGCCGCCGTGGGCTCCTTGGGCAGCGGCAGGCGCGGCTGGGACGCCTTGGTCGAGAGCGCGGTGGAGGTGGGCGTCGTGCTCAACCTCTTGCTGCTGTTTCAGGGCGCGGTCTGGGCCAAGCCGACCTGGGGCGTGTTCTGGACCTGGGATCCGCGGCTCACGACCACGGCGATCATGGCGGTGTCGTTCATCGGCGTGCTCGTGCTGCGCGCGATGCTCAACCGCCCAGCCCAGCGCGCTGTGGCCTCTGCGGTGTACACGATCTTCGCCTTCGTGAGCGTGCCCGTCGTCTACTTCTCGGTGAAGTGGTGGAAGACCCTGCACCAGCCGTTCTCAAGCCCGCAGACCGTAGACAGCCCGATGGTGACGCCCCTGCGGGTGGCGGCGTTCGGGATGCTGTTCTTGGCGGTGTTCCTGATGGCGCGGCGCTGGCGGCTGGCCTACGCCAAGCTCAGCCGCGAAGACGAGGCCCCGGACCTGCCTCCGGCGGCGGCGGCGATTCAGCTCGAAGGAGGTGGCTCTTGACCGGCATGATTCAAGGCGGCTGGGAGTATGTCTGGGTCGTTTATGGCGCGACCTGGTTCACCCTCGCGGCCTACACCGCCTCTCTCCTCATCCGTGAGCGGAGCAACCCATGAGCGACTCGACCTCAACGGCCCCCCCGGGGGGGCTGACCGCCAAGCAGCGGCGCACCTTCTTGGTGGGCTCGGTGCTCGTGGCCTTGTTGGCCTTGGGCGGCATCGCCAGCGTCGACATGAGCGACAACCTCGTCTACTTCTGGGAGCCCCGGGAGCTCTACGCCGCCGGAGATGACGCCTACGGCGCGCAGATCCGCCTCGGGGGCCTGGTGAAGGAGGGCACGCTCAACTGGGACGAGGGCGCGCAAGAGCTCAAGATGGTGGTCACCGATGGCCAGGCCGATGTGACGGTTCACGCCACCGGGGCCCCGCCGCAGATGTTGCGGGAGGGCATCGGCGTCGTCGTCGAGGGCACGATGACCCGTGAGGGCGTGTTTAAGACCGATCGCCTGATGGTCAAACACTCAAACGAGTACCGCGCGCCTCAAGAGGGCGTCGCCACGAAGGAGCTTTACAAGACGGTGGAGGGCCTGGAGTGATCTCTCTCATCGGGCGAACCCTCGTGCTCGCGGCCTTGGGGGCCTGCGCTGTCGGCGCGGTCTCGGGGTTTGTGGGCGGCGCGCGGCGAGACGCCGACGCCTTACGCATCACCCGCTTCATGGCGAACGCCTTCGGCGCGTTGATGGTGGCGGCCACGTTGTTGATGGAGTGGGCGCTGGTCACCCACGACTTCTCGGTGAGCTACGTCGCCGCGGTCGGCAGCTTGTCTACGCCGCTGCACATCACCCTCGTCTCGTTGTGGTCGAGCCTCAACGGGTCGATCCTGTTCTGGGGCTGTGTGCTCGGCGGCGGCACCTTGGCGTTCACCCGGCATGTGAAGGAGCACGACCCGCAGCACGCCTCGTATGCGTTGGGCAGCCTGCTCAGCGTGGGGCTGTTCTTCGCGTTTCTGGTGGCGGGCATCGCCAACCCCTTCGCGCCGACGGAGGGCTTGATCCCCACCGACGGCCCGGGGCCGAACCCGCTCCTGCAGAACCACCTGTTGATGATCATCCACCCCCCGTCGTTGTACCTCGGCTATGTGTTGATGGCCGTGCCCTACGCGATGGCGGCGGCGGCGCTTCTGGCGGGGCGGCTTGAGGCCACCTGGATGCGGCTCCTGCGCCGCTGGATGCTCTTCGCCTGGGCGTTTCTGAGCCTGGGCATCCTGCTCGGCGGCTGGTGGAGCTACGAGGTGCTCGGCTGGGGCGGCTATTGGGCCTGGGACCCGGTCGAGAACGCGAGCTTCATGCCTTGGCTCACGGCGACGGCGTTTTTACACTCGGCGATGGTGATGGAGCGCCAGGGCCAGCTCAAGGGCTGGACGCTGACCTTGGCGATGTCGACCTTCTTGTTGACGCTGCTGGGCACGTTCATGACGCGCTCCGGGGTGTTCAACTCGGTGCACAGCTTCACCCAGTCGTCCATCGGGCCGGTGTTCTTGGGCTTCATCGCCCTGGTGCTCATCGCCTCAGTGGTGCTGCTCGCCGCGCGCCTGGACGCCCTGACCGCCAACGACAAGGCCACTGAAGACGGCGTCGTGAGCCGCGAGTCGGCGTTTTTGCTGAACAACCTGCTCTTCGTGGCCTTCACGTTCACGGTGCTGTTGGGCACGCTGTTCCCGCTGATCAAAGAGGCGCTCACTGAAGAGCGCATCTCCGTGGGCGAGCCCTACTTCAACCGCATGAGCCTGCCGGTCTGTGTGGGCATCCTGTTTCTGATGGGCGTGGGGCCGAGCTTGCCCTGGGGCAACACCAGCGGCGCCCGGGCCTGGTCGCGGCTGCGGCTGCCTCTGCGGGCGGCGGCGGCGGGCGCGGTGCTCGGCGCGGTCTTGCAGGCCGGGCCCTGGGCCATCGCCACCTTCGCTGGCGCGGCCTTCGCGTTGGTCGTGACGGTCCATGAGCTGCTGGAGCCCGCCCAGGCCCGGGTGTCGAGCCTCGGAGAGTCCTTGCCCAAGGCGTTTCTGGCCTACGCGGCCCGGGCCCGGCAGCGGGTCGGCGGCTACATCGTTCACCTCGGCGTGATCATCTGCGCGGTGTCCATCGCCGCCTCGTCCACGTTCAAGGTGCAGCGTGACCTGCCCCTCGCCGTGGGCCAAGAGGTGGCCTTTGAGGGCTATCGCCTGCGCTTTGAGGGCATGCGCACCGAGACCGAGCCCCACCGCACCGCCCAGGTGGCGACGGTGGCCATCCTCGGCCCCTCGGGCACCTTGGGCGTGCTTGAGCCCAAGATGAACCACTACAAGCAGATGCGGGAGCCCATCGGCACCCCGGCGGTGCGCTCGGGGCTCAAGGAGGATCTTTACCTCTCCTTGGTCCGGGTGAGCGCGGACGGCGCCACGGCCTCGGTTCGGGCGATGGTCGAGCCGATGGTGGCCTGGCTGTGGTTTGGCGGCCTGGTGATGTTCGGCGGCGCCTTGTTCTCGTTGTGGCCGCGGGGTCGCGCCGTCGTCGCCTCGCCGAGCGCCGCGCCCGTTGACGCCACCGTAGACGCCGCCGCCCGTCCGGCGAAGTGAGGGGGCCCGATGAACTGGAAGGTCTTGGGCGCTGGCTTCTTGGTGGTCGCGCCCCTGGTCGTGGTCTTGGCCTCGGGCTTTGGGCGTGATCCCAAGGCCTTGCCCAACGTCATGGAGGGCCGTGAGGCCCCGGCGTTCTCGCTCAGCGACATGGACGGCCAGGCCGTGAGCCTCGCCGGCCTTCGTGGTCGCCCCGTGGTGATCAACTTCTGGGCGAGCTGGTGTACCCCCTGCGCCTATGAGCACCCCGAGCTCCTCGCCGCCGCGCAGCGCTGGGAGCCCAAAGGGGTCGCCTTCTACGGCGTGGTCTACGGCGACACTGAAGAGGCCGCGCGAACCTTCCTCAAGCGCCGGGGCAGCGCGTACCCCAACCTCTTGGACCTCGATCAGCGCGTCGCCATCGACTACGGCGTCGCCGGGGTGCCCGAGACGTATGTGATCGACGGCCAGGGCCGCATCGCCCGCAAGTTTGTCGGCCCGGTGAGCGCCGCCGCGCTCGCTGAGGTCTTGGGGAGCCTATGACCTGCTCGCTCCTGCTTCTGGGCGTCGCCTTCGCGCAAGATCCTGTGGACCCTGGCGGCGCGGCCCAGCCCGCCGAGGTGGAGCCCGCGCTCATCCAGGTCGCGTCCGAGGCCGACAACAGCGAAGGGGTGGGCTTCCCGCCCGACGGCCCGCCCGTCACCGATGACGCCACCTTAGAGGCGCGCACCTACGCGCTCTCCAAAGGCATGCGCTGCCCGGTGTGCCAAGGGCTCAGCGTGGCGGACAGCGGCGCTGAGGCGGCCGTGGCGATGAAGGCCCGCACCCGAGAGCTCGTGGGCATGGGCTACAGCGACGGCCAGATCGTCGACTACTTCGTGGGGCGTTACGGCACCTGGGTGCTCCTGGAGCCCCCGGCTGAAGGGGTCAACTACCTGATCTTCTTGGCTCCGCTGGCGCTTGTAGGCCTCGGCGGCCTCGCCTGGTGGTCGTCGGTGAAGCGAGGCAAAGACGCCGCTGCGCCCCCCGCTCCTGCGCCCAAGACGGCGGACGACGACCCTTACACCCGCCGCGTGCTGGACGAGCTGGAGCGCTGATGGAGAGCTTTGACTGGGCGAACGTCGATTGGGCCACCTGGGGTCCGCCCCTCGCCGTGCTGCTGCTGGGGATCGTGGGCGGCCTCGCGCTCGTGGCCCGGGGCGGCGCCCGCGCTGAAGGGGACTTACGCCTCGCCAACCTCGAGGTGCGCCGTCAGGTGCTGATGAACTCGCTGCGGGAGCTAGAGGCGGATCAGGCGAAGCTGGACCCGGCGGACTACGCGGCCCAGCGCATGGCGCTCGTGGAGGAGGCCGCCGCGGTGCTCCGTGAGATCGACGCCCCGGTGAGCGCGGCGCCGTCGTCGGCCCCGGCGAACGCGCCGCGGGTCGGGGGCTCTCGGGCCTGGGCCTGGGCGGCGGGCGCCCTGGCGTTTTTTGTGCTCTCCGGCGTCGTGCTCCAGCAGGCCATGGCGCCCCGTCGTGACGGCGGCTCGATGACCGGCAACCAAGACCTCGGCGGTGGCGCTGAAGCGGCCCAGGACGCCCGCGTGCAGCGCGCCGAGGCGGCCTTGGCCAAGAACCCCAACGACCTCGACGCCATCAACCTGCTCACCCGCGTGGCCATCGAGACCCAAGACCTTCAATCGGCGATGGCGCTCTTGGACCGTGGCCGGGCGATCAACCCGACCGATCCCGGCGTCTTGACCCACTTCGCGGCGCTGCAGGTGTTCATCGGGCGTTTTGACGCCGCCGAGGCCCAGCTTCGGCAGGTGTTGGAGGCCGCGCCGGGCCAGTCTGAGGCCAAGCTCTGGCTCTCCGTCGCCCGGGCCAACCAGGGCGATCTGGTCGAGGCCGAGGCCATCGCCCAGGGCCTCGCTGATGACACCACGGCCTCCGCGGAGGATCGCCAGAACGCCCGCGCGCTCCTGTCGTCCTTCGCCGCGGCCAAGGCCCAGCTCGCCGCCCGTGAGGCCGGGGGGGTCGGCGAGCCCGGCGCCGAGACCAGCGAAGCGACCGATGTGAGCCCTCCGGCGGAGTCCGGCCCCGCCAAGGTCAAGGGCACGGTCACCGGCGACGTGACGCCCGGCGGGGTGCTGTTTGTGTACGTCCGCCGCTCAGAGACCCCAGGCGGCCCGCCCCTGGCGGCCAAGCGGGTGCCAAACTGGCAGCTCCCTTACGAGTTCAGCCTCAGCGAGGCCGATCTCATCCAGGGTGGGGAGTGGCCGGAGCAGGTCTGGGTGAGCGCCAAGGTCTCTCGCTCAGGCGACCCGATGCAGCGCAGCCCCGAGGACGTGGCCTCGGCGGTGGTCGGCCCGGTCTCGCCAGGGACCGAAGGTGTGGCGTTGGTGCTCGGCGCGAAGTGACCGACGCGGCGCGGTTTGGTCTCCTCAAGCGCGCCCCATGTCGTACACTCCGCCTGAACCCCAGGCCCGAGGACCGCATGGCGACCGAAGAGAGAGAGAAGCGCCTCACCGATGATCGCGCCGACCAAAACCGCGAGCAGAAGGCGAAAGAGCAGGACTACGCCCACACCGACGAGGAGGCCGCCCGCGGGGAGAACGCGCAGAAGCAGCGCGGCGTCGAAGATCGCGCCGAGCAGGCCCAGAAGGGTGGGAAGGAGGAGGAGCGGAAGAGCTCCGTGACCTCTGAAGAGGAGGCCGCCCGCGGGGAGCGTCGCCAAAAGAACCAGCGCGGAGACGCCGGCCTTGAGGAGCACGAGAAGCAGCGGCTCGTCGAGGCCGAGTCGATCAACATCGACGTCGAGGCCCGCTCCAGGCAGGAGCAAGAAGACAAGGCCATCGGGGAAGACAAGATGAAGGCCGATGAAGGCGCCGCCGCCCGCGCCGAGCAGCACCAGAAGGTCACCGCTGAAGAGACGCAGAAGCGCTACGGCAGCGACACGTCGAGCGCCGAGGCCGACCTTGAGGCCGCCGCCGCTCCCCGCGTCCCCAAGGTGATCTAAACATGCTGCGCCGGGTCAGCGCCGCGCCTCGCCTCTACGTCGATGATGCGCTCTGCGACGAGGCCGAGGCGGCGGCGCTCGCCCAGGCCCTCGCTGACGTGGCGTTAGAGCCTACGGATCATGGCGCCTGGGCCGACCTCCCGCCGCGCCCTGCGCTCGCCGGGGTCGAGGCCCGGGTGCTCGCCGCCTTGGGCGCCCCCGCCGAGGCGCGGGTGGTGCGCCGCCTGCGCCGCTACGCCCCCGGCCAAGGCCACCCGCCCCATGAGGACCGCTACGGGCTCGGCGGCCTCACCCTCTACGCCACGGCGATGCTCACGCTCCAGGCCGCCGAGGCCGGAGGGGAGACCCGCTTCCCCGACGCCGAGCCCCAGCCCGTGCACGTCCGCTCCGTCGTCGGGCGCTTGACCTTGTGGTTTGGCTTCACCCCCGAGGGCCAGGCCGACCCCACCAGCCGCCATGACGCCGCCCCCGTCGAGGCCGGAGAGAAGGTCACCCTGACCTTCTTCGTGTACGCCCCGCTGCACGGCGCGCACATGGAGGGCCCCGCGGCGATCCGCCGCTTCGCCTTTGTGGATGACGGCGTGCCCGAGCCCACCCGGCGCCTGCTGCGAGAGGCGGCCCTCGACCGTGGCCTCGACTGGCGCCCCATCGACGCCGCCCGCTACGACCTTCACCCCTGCCGCCGCCTGCGCCCCGGCGATCTGCTCTACCGCGCCGCGGTCTCTGGCCGCGCGGGCCTGCTCACCCAGCACCTCTGGACCGAGGGGGTGCGCAGCTTCTACGCGGTGAGCCCCTACCACCTCGTGCTCAACCCCACCTGGTCCTTAGAGCGCGCCGGGCTGCCTGTCCCGTTGACCCTCCCGGCGATCTCCGCCGACCGCGCGCGGCTGCGCGGTTGGGTGGATCGCCTCGGCGGCTTGCCCTTGGTGGTGAAGTTCAACGGCGGCGAAGGCGGCGTCGGCACCCTACGCGTAGACTCCTTGGCCGCGCTGTTCTCGCTGATAGACCACGCGAGGAGCCAAGGCCTGAGCCCGGCGCTCATCCAGTACCTCCCCGACACGACTCATTGGCGGGTGATCGTCGTCGGTGACCGCGCCGTGGCGAGCTACCCCAACCCCGTGCCCGCCGACGACTTCCGCAGCCGCGCCCCCCAAGACCCCTCGGCCTACCACGACCCGCCGCCGCCGAGCCTCGCGGCCCTGGCCGTCGCCGCCACCCACACCTTAGGCGCGCGGTTTGGCGGCGTCGACCTCTTGCACCGCGCGAGCGACGACCGGGCGTGGATCCTCGAGGTCAACACCCCCTGCTACTTCGCCCACGCCCAGGAGGAAGGCGGCGTTGACGTGGCCGGGGCGATGCTCGACGCGTTGTTGGCGGGCTGAGCCCCTCGCCCACGGCGCCGTGATCGGCTAGAGGTCACTCCCGCCCCCGAGGTGCCCATGAGCGATCGCCGAGCCTTGATGAACGCCCAGGAGGCCGAGGCCGCCCTCGCCCGGCTCAACTTTGTGCTCGGCGAGTGGCGCATCGTGGGCCGCCTGCACGAGGCCCCGGTGACCGGCATCTGCGCCGCCCGGCGCGCGCTGAACGGCGCCTTCGTCGAGGTCCACGAGCAGGTCTACGGCGCCTCGGGAGAGCTTGAGTACGAAGACCTCTGCGTCTACGCCTACAACGAGCAGCATCACGAGCTGGAGGTTCACCAGTTCACCGCCCCGTCAAGCCACGCCGCGTTCTTGGCCTTGGCCTTAGAGTCCGGCCCCGGCGTCCGTTGGGCGCCGCGCACCACCTTGGCGCCCCTGGTGCGCCTCCAGCCGCACGAGAGCGGCGTCGGCTTCACGGAGGAGGTCTGGCACGCCGACTCCCCCACGGCCGACGTCTACCTGCGCTTCTTGCCCCGCTGATCCTGGCCCCGCTGATCCTGGCCCCCTGGCCGCCCTGGAGCCCCTTTGAACCCTGTCCCTGTGGGGGTGCTCGCCCTGGGCACCTACCTCCCCGCGCCCCGCATGACCGCCGCGGCGCTCGCTGAGGCCTCGGGCATCCCCGAGCGTGTCATCACCGAGAAGTTCGGCCTCATTCAGAAGCCGATGCCCGGCCCTGAAGACCACCCCTGCGAGATGGGCGCCCGGGCCGCCCGCCGGGCCTTAGACGCCGCCGGCGTAGACCCCGCCGAGATCGACTGTGTGCTCTCCATCAGCGAGGAGTACAAAGAGCGGCCGCTGATGGTCTCGGGCATCAAGATTCAGCAGCTCATCGGCGCCAAGAACGCCTGGGCCCTGGACCTCGCCCAGCGCTGCTGCACCACCATCTCCGCCCTGCGTGTCGCCCGCGGCCTCATGCGTGACGACCCCAACCTCAAGACCGTGCTCTTGGCCGGGGGGTACCGCAACGGCGACCTCATCGACTACAAAAACCCCCGCGTCTCGTTCATGTACACCCTGGCGGCGGGCGGCGGCGCCATGCTCCTGCGCCGGGGCTACGACAAAAACCTGCTCTTGGAGTCGGAGATCATCACCGACGGGGACTTCGCCGATGACGTGAACGTGCGCGCCGGAGGCACGAAGATGCCCTTGAGCGAGGCGCCCTTCGCCCCCGGCGACACCATGCTCGACGTGAACGACGTCGAGGCCATGAAGGCCCGCCTCGCCGAGCGCAGCCACCCCAACTTCATGCGGGTCATCCGCCGCGCCGCCGAGCGCAGCGGCTACACCCCCGAACAGGTGAACTACCTCGCCATCCTGCACATGAAACGCTCCGCCCACGCCGCGGTGCTCAATGAGCTGGGCCTGGGCTTAGAGCAGAGCACCTATCTGGAGCATGTCGGCCACATCGGCCAGTTTGACCCGATCCTCAGCTTAGAGCTCGGCGTGTCTTCAGGTCGCCTACGCCCCGGGCATCTGGCCGTTCTGGCCAGCGCCGGGGTGAGTTATGCCTGGGGGGATGGC
>JADKFE010000111.1 GCA_016717595.1 Deltaproteobacteria bacterium
GGCGATCTGGCTCAGACGGAGTCCTCCGCGGCGAGACGCAGCACAAAGCCGAGGTCCGCCCGCTTGGCGGCGGCGCGTAAATCATCCTCGGAGACGACGCGGTAGTGTTTGAGCATCACGATCGGATCATGTCCGGTGATGCTCGCGGCGACGGAGGGCTCAACGCCCGCGCGGGCCATGCGGTCCACGGCGAGGCGGCGCAGGGCGTGGGGCGTGAACTCAGGCACAGACGCCCGGCGGCAGGCCGTTCCGAGACGGCAGCGCACACGCTGCTGCGGGTTGTTGACGGGGAGCTGGATCAGCGGGGCGTCTGTGCCGTCGAGGCGATCTTCGATCAAGGCGAGCAGCCCCGGCGTGAGCGGGAACTCGCGGGGGCCGGTCTTTCCGTCGAGGATGAGCACGCCGCGCGTCGGGTGAATCTGGTTCCGGCGCAGCGCCAAGACCTCGCCGATTCGCGCCCCCGTGGCCGCGAGGAGCTGCACCGTGAGCGCCTCCTCGGCGGGCAGCTTGGCGAGGGCGCGCGACACCTCCTCTTGGGTCGGCGTGCGGTGATTGATGGTGAAGACCTTGGGATCGATGCGCAGCGAGAGCTTCGGGAGCGCACGATACTCGATCAGACCGCGCTCTGTCGCGACACGCCAAGCGTGGCCGAGTGAGGTCAGCTCACCGTGAATGGTGCGTAGGGATCCACCCTCAGCGAGACGGGCGCGGACGTAGCCCTCCAGCGCGTCTCGGTTCACCTTGGTGACGGGCAGCTCACCGAGGTGCTGAGTGAGGTGCTGGGCGCGGTGACCGTGGTTGGTGTGGGTGTAGGGGCGAGCTCGACGCGCTCGCGCTGCACCTCACGCCACGCGCTGATCATCTCCCTGACGGTCTTCACGTTCGACCGTGGCGCGGGCGTCGAGGGCTTGTTGAGCAGGCTCGCGCCCTCCCGCGCGGCCTCGTCGCGGGTGGCCCAGCCGGTCCACACGGTCGCGCGGTCGGCGTCGCGGGCGCGCCAGTACCAGCGGCCCTCGGCGTTGGGGCCGCGCACGATGGAGACGTGGAGATCGCCGAGGTCGATGGCGGCGGGGCGTTTGTAGCGGGGCTTGTTCATGGGGCTCCTCTGTGGCGTTTGGGGGTGGATGCCGCGCCGATGGCCTCCAGCCAGTCGCGGAAGGGGGCGCGGAGGCTGCCGCCGATGGGGCGGGCCGTCTGCGGGCGCTGGGAGGCGGACAGTCGGCGGACGCCCATGGCGCGGGCGAACTCTTTGGCGGTGACGAGCGTGTCGGGGGCGGCGAACAGGGCCGCGCGGAGCTGGAGGCGGGCGATGGGCTCGTGGGGTCGGCTGGGGGTCCGTCTTCCGGTGGGTCGGCATAGGGGTCCGCGTCGAGGGAGGTTCGCCGCCGGTCGGGCTTGGCCGTGGCGTGCCTTTAGGCTTGCCGATTGGCAGCAAAGAGGCGCGAAAAATCGTTGACCAAACTCCGTGCGGAAGTACTGGGAAGTACGCGGAAGTACGGGTCAACGAGGCGCGTCGGCTGGTAAGTGACGTGTCATGTGGAGAATTGGCGAACATTGGGGTTTTAGTACGTTTTGGGGTGGGTCGTGGCGTTACGATGGCGTGCTGGACGTGGCCGATTTCGAGCGGTCCAGAGTTACGTTTTGTGAGGGGCGCGAGGCGGGCCTCAAAAATAGTTACGTTTCGTTTCGGCGGACCCCGCTGACGTGGAAGTACGCCTTGGGCGGGGTGCTTCGGTGTGGAAGGACGGTTGAACCGCCTTCATCGTTGGCTACGGGCGCGATTACGGCTTGAGGCGCCGCGCCTCCCGGCGTCGAGGCCGGGAGGCGGGCGCCGCATGTCGGGGTTCGCTCAGCCGAGGGTCAAGCTGGGCTCATCGAAGCGCAGCAGCTCGTAGATCGGCACCTCAAGCACCTCGGCGTAGCGGGCGAGTAGCGGCACGGACGGGCAGCGGGCGCCCGACTCGTGACGGCTGACCTCGGCGGCGTCGGTGTTGAGCAGGGACGCGACGTCGCGTTGGCTCAGGTCGCGGGCTCGGCGCAGGGCGCGCAGGCGGGCGCCGACGCGGACCTTGAGGGCGTCGGTGTCTGTGTCGGGGGTCATTTGTCCTCCGACGGCGTCTCGGAGCGAGCGGTCAGGATGGCGTTGATGACGCGGATCGCCTCGTCGCGCTGGGCGGGCTCGGCCTCTCGGAGCAGGGTCAGGGCGCCCTCGATGTCGCGGAGGAGGTCGAGGGGCTGCTCGTGGTCGAGGAGCACAGTCAAGCTCGACTGTAGGCCCCGGGCGATGGCGTCGAGGGTGATGAGGCTCGCGGCGCGCTGGCCGTTCTCGATCTTGCTCAGCTCGGCGTGGCCGACTCCGGCGCGCTCGGAGAGCTGGCGTTGGGTGAGGCCGCGCAGCTCGCGGAGGGTGCAGATGCGGCGTCCGACGGCGCGGATGAGGTGGGTGGGCGTGGTCATCAGCGCACCTCGTCGGCGGTGGGGAGGCTGTTGAGGGCGCGGAGGGCCTCGCCGAGGTGATCGTGGGCGGCCTGGAGCGCGCCGGGCTTGCCGTGGAGGCTCGTGTGGAGGTCGTGGAGCGGGGCGAGGTCGGCGTCGGTGAGCGGACGTTGCCGCAGGGTTCGTGTGAGGTGGAGCAGGAGCGCCTGGGCGGCGCGGGCTTGCTGGTCGAGGCGGCGGGGGCCGGTGCCGATGGCGCTGCGGAGCGTGGCGATGGCCTCGGTGAGCGGGACCAGGGCGTCGGCGCCTTGGTTCAGGGGGCGCGGCGGGGTGTGCGGCGGGATGGTGGCCTGCTCGACACAGAGCGCGGTCTGGAGGTTCGCGGCGCGGGTGACGTTGAGGGTCAGGCCGTCGAGGTGGGATTGCAGGTGGGTGAGGTCGAGCATCAGCGGGCGCGGGTCGGCGTCGGCGCCTTGGAGGGTGGTGAGGGTGAGCGTCTCGGCGTGGGTGCAGGCGCGCTCGGCGATGGGGAGGAGGTCGTCGAGGCGGTCGCGGGCCTGGAGGAGCTGGGCGTAGAGGTCGAGGCTCATGGCTTGAGGGTCGGTGGGCATAGGTTTGATTCCCGAGTTGAAGGAGGGTGAGTCTGTGTTGGGCCTGGGCAGAGCGCGGCCCTGGGTCGGGTCGTCGGGCGGACGACGCGGCCTGAGCGAGCGGACGCGGGGAGGCCGAGGGCAGGCCCGGATCCCCCGCGGGTGGGCGCGGGATCAGCGGGCAGAGCTCGGCCAAGGATCGCCGCGGGAGGGGATCACGCGGAGATCGCTGGCGTTGGCGCTATATGCGGAGAATCCGCCTGGGACCTACGTTTAGGTCACCAGAGGCGGCTCACGCGGGGGCTCCGGGGCCTCGCTCGACGGCGGCTTGCTGGCGTCGGAGCGAACTCGGGAATTATGTTCAAGAGGCGGGCAGTCCAAAGCTGCTCGCCGGGGTCGTTGATGTTCTTGCATCTTCGGCTCCGGGGTCCGGTGAGAGGTTCAGACTCACCGGGCCCGTTTCGGCTTGGGTTAGGGTGTCAGGTGGTGCTGAGGAGCACCGGAGATAGTGTTACATAATCCCCGGGGGCTGGGCAATGGCGGAATGATCAATTCTGGAGAAAAGTTGTTTGTGTCGGTAATCGCTGAGGATTATGAGGGTGTCGAGGCCAGGAGATCACGGTGGTCAAGCCATGTGAGAATGAGGAGTGCGGGAAGCCGTTCATCGCGAAGCGGCGCGACACGCGGTTCTGCTCGGCGAGCTGTCGGGCGCGGGCGCATACGCTCAAGAGTCGGCGGGAGTATTTGTTGGCGCGAACGAGCGCGGCGGCGGGTGTGGAGGTGGTGGTGCCGACGCCCGCGACACCAGCGACGGCGCGGCTGGAGCGGCGGGTGCGGGGGCTTGAGGCCGCGATCGAAGGCGCTCGCGTAGAGGCGGTGCGTGGGCTCGGTGAGCTGGCGGCGGAGCTGCGGGTCGGGCGGGACCAGGCCGCCGACGCCGTCGCGGAGCTGTCGGCGCGGGTGGACACCGAGGTCGCGGCGCAGGCGAGGCGGGCGCGGGCGGCGGCGACTGAAGGGCGGCGGAGGGACGCGCGGCTCCGCGAGGTCGAGGCGCAGTTGTTGCGGGTGACGACGCTCTTGGGGGCGCTGGAGCAGCGGCTGGTGGCGTTGGAGCAGGCTGTTGTCGTGGCGACGGCGCGGCTCGGCGGGACGCGCCGTTGAGGAGTTGGCGGGGGAGCGCGTTACCACGGGCTTAGACTTGCTGGTCTGGTAACTTCGGCCGTCGGGGCTCGATCGGCCTTGGCGGGGTCGTGCGGGCCGAAGTTGGCGAGGGCGCGCGTTTCCAGGGCGCTTCGATTCGCTGGTTTGGTAACTTCGGGCCGTGAAGCGCGATCGGCCCTGGCGGGGTCGTGCGGGCCGAAGTTGGCGGGGGCGCGCGTTTCCAAGACCGTCAGATCTCGCTGGTCTGTCAAATTTGGGACGCTCGCACTTGGCTTGTAAACAGGCGCATAGTCTTGGTGGCCTAAGCCACGGTGGGCCTGCCGTGATGATCGCTCAATACATGAGGTGATAGCACGAGAATCGTGCTCGATGTTCCTATCGGCGCTCGTCCATCAAGCCCGCGTCCGAGCCAATCCGTCGAGTCCTCGTTCTTGACCAAGGCGTCTTGGTCAGCTTGACCAAGGGCCGCTTGACGGGCTGGTAAGCGTTGACCACGAGGCTGGTCTGCGCAGACCAGGGCGTGGTCAACGCAGAAAGCTTGCTGGTCAGCGGCGTCCAGGCCGATTCTGCCAAGAAACGACTTAGAGGAGGGGGAGCGCTCAAGGCGCCCGCATCGTGATGAGGAGGATCCGGGTTGGCAGAGCGGAGCGCGGCGGCGCTGGGGCGCTCGTGGCGAAGTCCGAGGGCACGGGCCGGCTCACGGTGTCGCTCGGGAGGGGCGTCCGACTCCAAGACCTCAAGCTCGACCCCTGCGTGCCCTCCTCGACCGTGACACCCGCGACGCCAGCTCGGATCGGGCGACCGCGCGCACGAGCTCAACGGCCGACCGAGCCCTCGACACGCCGAGGCATCACCCCCTGAGCGCGCCGAGCCGAGGCCGCTGTCCTACCAGCGCTCAGGCGACCGGGTGCGCTCACTCGACAAGCCCGCGGCGGACACGAGCGGGGGCGTGATGACGAGGCCTAGGTTGAGCGGCGTCGTGAACATGACGCGCTCGCAGCCTACGCTGCCGACAAAAACCCCCGTGGAAGTGAAAAGAACGGCGATCGTTCACTTCCGACGCGCTTCCACGGCGCTTCCACGGCGCTTCCACGCGCCTCCGAACCGTATCTAACGGCTTCCACGCCCCCGGCAGCCTGTAGAATTACAACTTCCACGCCGCCTTGAAGGATCGGGGCGCTAAGAATTACAACTTCCGAAGCACGCCTCCTGCGCGCCTCAGCGCGTTCCACACGCGACGCGCGATGGCACAGCGCAGAGTTCGGCGGCGTCGTCGCTCACGAAGCCGCTCGGACAGCGCCCGCGAGTCGCGCGAATGCGCATACCTATGCTCAGCGCTGCTCGCGAAGGGTCTCAACGGTCAGCGAGGCGAGCTTTCCCCCGCTGAGTGACAGCACCCTCACCATGACAACCCCCGTCGAGGGGGTAAAGCCGCTGGGCAGCCCTAAGTGGAGCGTCGCGCCGGGGGGCTCACCGGAGAGTGACTTTACGTAGGAAGACCAAGCGACTACGATAATCCGGGCATCGACTTGGTCCCCGCCGCCATGCGTTCAATCACCCTACCGCCTCGCTCGGCGGGGCATCAGGCCCGTTCAAGCAGGTGATTTGATGCCCGCCGAGTGGACATTCGTAGGATAAGGCATGGTCGTGAGCCAAACGAAACCGGTCAGCAGACTCGCAAGCGTGCCACTGGAGGCGAGCTTCGCTACATCCCTACCGCCGGGGTGGTGGTCCGCGTCATCCGCTACGCCGATGAGTGTGCGGTCATTGAGCACCTCCCGAGCGGCCACCGCGTCATGCTCTTAAGGCCACCACGGAGCTGATGGACGCGGCGGTCGCGCACATCAGCGGCTTCCGAGCCCGATGGTGTACGGGGGCGCTCTCCCTGGCGCCGGGGGCCGAGCAGGAGACGCTTGAGGCCATTCGTCTCGATGAGGAGGCGAACGGCCGCGACCGGATCCGGCTCCGAGCGATCGACGAGTACCTGTCCCCTGTGCCTGACTCCGACGAAGCTCGTGAGCGCCTCAGGAACGCCCTGACGGGGAGTGACGCCTGGGTGAAGGTCGGCCGAGGGGCTGAGCTCGGCTACGTCCCTGCGGGGACAGGCGCCGACTGGCGCGAGCGCTGGAGGAGAGACCAGATTCGATTTCCGAGAGCGATGGATCAGCAGGACGAGGGGCTCTCGATACGGGCGCTTCGGGGCGAGCTGTCGGGGTGGGGGCGGGCTGACCTTGGGCGCGTCGCGGCCTGCGGCTGGCTGCCCGGCGGGCTCCGTGCCGAGGCCACCCGTCTGCTGGCCGAGATGTGGCGCTCAGGGAGCGCCAGGCAAGAGTTTCGTCTGGTGTTGGACGACGCGATGCTCAGAATGGTCGACAGGCTCGCCTGAGCCCCTGAGCAGCGAGGGTTGGCGCGACCTTCTGACCTCAAGCGTGCTCTCGCCGACCGTTCGGGCGGCGGCCCTCAAACGATGGCGCGCGCAGACAGGCGAGGTGGCCATCGCCACGCTCGTCGCTGGTCCGCCACGAGTAGACGATCCGCTCGTCGCCGTTGAGCTCTTTCGGCTGGCGGAGAGCGCCGATGATCTTGTCGCCACCGGCAGAACGTACTCCGGCTCTCCCCGCCGGACGACGACGAGGGCAAGGACGCCACCCGCCGCCTCCTGGAGCGCGAGGCAAGTCGCTCGGAGAGAGGCTTTTGCCGATCACCATCGCCGCGGCTCGTCGCGCCCTCTCCTCCGGTGGATCTGCCCGAACCGTCGAGCCGTGGTTGCGTTACCTCAGCGACGGGATGCGCCCATCCCTGCTTGAGGTCTGCGGGGCTCTGGCGACGATGGAGGTTCTCGGGCAGACCTCGACGGAGCTCGCCGCCCTCGCGGCCGACCGGGTGCTCGTCGAGAATGGGCTCACTCGATGGGTCCAGGCCGAGTTGCCCGACGACATCCAAGACGATCCGGACATCGTGTCGTTGGTCGCGAGCGCGGGCGCCGCGAGGGTGTTGGGCCACTGCGAGGCTCGTGTACGATCCCGGGACCACCGGAAGCTCGGCGAGTGGGTCGTCGCGCTGTCGGCCGAGGTCGAGCGGCTTCATCGTGAGGTCGCCCGACTGTCGAGCCTCGTGGACGATAAAGTCAACGCGGAGCAGGTCTTGGGGAGAGTCGCCGCGGAGGTGACGCGCAGCGCACGGCAGGAGCTCCGTGACAGCGCGCTGGCCGAGGTAGAAGGAGCTCGCCAGAGGGAGCGTGAGAAGATCGCGCGAATGGTCGGTGAGTCCGTCACGGCCGTTGAGCGCATTCTTGAAGCCGGAGGGCCCCCCACGCTCTCCAACCTCTCGCGTCGGCTGCGCGAGCTGGCCACCGACCTCGGCTTGAGGGTCGTGGGGCTGGTTGGAGAGGTCGTGGTCGTAGACCCCGCCACGCAGGAGACGTCGGCGCAGGCCGGCTCACGCGGGGAGATCCGTCGTGTTGGTGTAGTTGACCTGGACGGCCGCTTGGTCATGAGACCCGCGGTCGTGCCGAGAGGAGATGCTTAGTGGAACCTAAAGATCTTAAGTCCCTGCTGGCCGACGTCCCTCCGATGGAGGGCCCACCCCCCGCCTGGGTGGCTGAGCTTACGCCCGAC
>JADKFE010000112.1 GCA_016717595.1 Deltaproteobacteria bacterium
TACAAAACATGGCTGGATAGTCTCGACCGGTCGGCAGAGAAGCGAGGGGTGTTGGTGCTCCTTGCGCCTAAAGACAAGTGGTGCGACGGCGCTGAACACACCGCGGTGCTGCTTGACTACGAGGACTTGCTGCGGGCGTGGCTCCCGGTGGTGAGCGAGTCTCGCTCCCCCGAACGTAGCCTTGCCGCGGCCGTCACTAAATCCATCGCGCTTCACCTCTGCGGGCTCGCCGGCCCCGGCGGCTTCGACCGCTGGGGACTCTCTCGGCGACGTCGCACGCTCGCGTTCGTGCAGGAGCTCTCCATATGACTCAGACCACCGTGTCCAAGACCTTCGCCTTCGCCACCCAGAACGGCGAGTATTGGCAAGAGTTTGTCGCCCAACAGCCCGAGTTCCGGCCCGACGAGGTGACGCCCGACGAAGAAGAGTCGATCCGCGCCGCGCGGGAGCATGTTCGTGACGCCGTTCTTGACCTGCTCGAGGCGGTGATGGCCGAGGTACACACACGGGCCGGTACTGACCCCTGGCTGGAGACGTTGACCACTTCTCGCCGCCGAACAACGATGGAGAGCCACTTTACGCTCTCGCTTCCTCTGATCAAGGCGGCCTCCCTGGAGGCGTCGGTCGTGTTCATCGTGGAGGTTGGAGGGTCACGGGGGCAGACAACCCGTGAAGCTCTTCCCGGCGATCTGGCGGCAGAACCAGAGGGCACCCGCCCTCACGGCTGTGGCGCAGGAGGCGGGCCGTGTCCTCGTGACCTTCGGGCAGTACGCCTATGTCGCGGACGCAGGCGTGGCGCTCGTCGAGGGGGACGTTCGGAGCGGATCGCGACTCAGGCCGTAGACGCCGTGTGGGACCTCGCCCTCGCCTTCCGTGAGCGGGTTCAGCCGCGTCCCGTGGTCACCACATGAGCGCTGACCCGCAAACCCCCGCCCAAATCCGCTCCACCCTCATCGACGCCCTCCGCCTCGACCTCGTCGGCCCCGACCCCGACGAGCCGACCCACGCGGCCTACGCCGCCGAGACGCTCCCGTCTCAGCCGTCTACCTGGTATCTCACCGGCTTCCTCGTCCCGTTTCAGGCGGCCGAAGGGGATGACACCTCGACGGAGCAGCTCGACATGCTCCGGCCCAGGCCCGGCGTGGATGACGACGCCGCGCCGGAGAAGGCCTCGGCCCGAAAGGTGCCGTTCCCGTCGTCCATCGGTGTCTCGGTCTTGGTCCCGGCGGGCGTCACCACGCTCAACGTGGACGTCTCTTGGGGCGACTACACGCCGCTGCCCCGCACAGACGGCGCCGAGGTCGGGCCGCAGAGCTGGCAGCGGCGGCCCGGCGCGGCGGCGATCCTCGTCCGCCTCGATGAGCGCTCCCCGCAGCCGCTCCCCGCGAGCGGCGGGCTCGCCGTGCAGGTCGCCTGCCGCGAGGTCCGCCCCGGCGCGGACAAAGCCCACCCGCTCGTCCCGGCGGGCACACGCGCCGTCTCGGTCTTTGTGGTCAACCAGCGGCCCCCGGCGCCGGACGTCGGCCGGGACGCCGCCTTCGCTTTCCAGGTGCGCCTCGCGGTCTGGAGCGACGCGGCCTTCGTCGCCCGCCCCGACCTCCGCGGCCACGACGGCAGCGAGCGGGACGACCGCGTCGCCGAGCTCCAGTACCGCGACGTCTTCGAGTACGCCGTGGGCCACGGCGTCGCGACCGTGGCCGATGTCGGCAAAGACGACGCCTGCCGCTCCGTGCGCACCCAGTGGATCCCGACCGCCGATGTCGAGCGTGTGGAGCCGTGTAAGGTGGACGGCGTCGAGCTGGGCATGGAGCGCCTCGCCGCGCTCTCCGATGGCGCCGCGGCCCGCGCCGCCCTCGCCGCGCTCCCCGCGCAGTACGCCGCCTGGATCCTCGACCAGCGCAAGCGCCCCCTCGACACCCAGCCCCGCCGCGACCTCGCCACCGAGCTGCTCGACCAGGCCGACTACGCCCGGTCTCGTGTGGAGGCGGGCATCGCCCTGCTCGCCGATCCCAAGGTGCTCCAGGCCTTCACCCTCGCCAACGCCGCGATGGCGGCGTCAGGCCGGCAACGTCTGGCCGTACAGAAGGGCAAGGCCCCCTCCGAGGTGGACCCGCCGACGTGGCGACCGTTCCAGCTCGCCTTCTTGCTCCTGAACCTCCGGGGCATCGTCGAGCCCACCCACGACGAGCGCAAGACCGTCGACCTGCTGTTTTTCCCCACCGGCGGCGGCAAGACCGAGGCTTACCTCGGGCTCGCGGCGTTCACCCTGCTCTGGCGGCGGATGAGCAATCCCGGCGTCTCAGGCGCCGGCGTCTCGGTGATCATGCGGTACACGCTGCGGCTGCTCACGTTCGACCAGCTCGGCCGCGCCGCCGCGCTCGTCTGTGCGCTTGAGCTAGAGCGCCAGCAGAACCGGGCGCTCCTCGGGGAGTGGCCGTTTGAGATCGGCCTCTGGGTGGGCAAGGCGGCGACGCCGAACCGCATGGGGAGCAAGGACCAGCGCGACCCAGACGCCGCGAAGTACAAGGTCGAGGCCTTCATGCGGGGCAAAGGGCCGAGCCCGATCCCGCTGGAGACCTGCCCCTGGTGTGGCACCCGCTTCAACCCGAGCTTCTCGTTTGATCTGAAGCCGAACGCCAACTACCCGACCGATCTGCGCCTGCTCTGCGCGAGCCGGTCGTGCCCGTTTACCGGCCGAAACGCGCTGCCGATCCTCACCGTAGACGAGCCGATCTACCGGCGGCTGCCCTGTTTCCTCGTCGCGACCGTCGACAAGTTCGCCCAGCTCCCTTGGGTCGGAGAGTCGGGGAAGCTCCTCGGGAGAGCCGAGCGCCACGACGCGGCGGGCTTCTACGGCCCCACCGAGTCCGGCCAAGGCGCGCCGCTGCCGAGCGGATCGCTCCCGCCGCCGGATCTCATCATTCAGGACGAGCTCCACCTCATCTCGGGGCCGCTCGGCACCATGGTGGGGCTCTACGAGGCCGCGCTCGACGCGCTCTGCGCCCGCCAGGTGATGGGCGTGGAGGTGCGCCCGAAGATCGTCGCCTCGACCGCCACGGTGCGGCGGGCCGAGCGGCAGATTCAGGCCTTCTTTGGGCGCGCGTCGGTCGAGGTGTTCCCGCCGCCCGGCCCCGACCGCCGCCACAGCTTCTTCGCCGAGACCGTGCCCGTGGAGACCCGCAACGGCCGCCGCTACGTCGGGGTGGCCGCGCAGGGGCGGAGCCTCAAGGTCGTGTTTCTGCGGACCTTGCTCGCGCTCATGGGCGCCGCGCAGACCGCCTGGGATCAGGCGGGCGGCAAACGCAACAAGAGCAACCCCGCCGACCCCTACATGTCGGTGATCGCCTACTTCAACAGCCTCCGCGAGCTGGGCGGGAGCCGCCGCATCGTCGAGGACGAGGTCGTGTCGCGGCTCGTGGCGTACGGATCGCGCCGCCGTCTGGGTGAGGAGGTCGGGCCGTTCAAGGACCGCCGCATCGGCCAGCCCGTCGAGCTCACCAGCCGCGAGAGCACCAGCAAGGTCGCCGACACCAAACGACGGCTGGAGCTGACCTTTCACGACGACGACCGCGTAGACGTCGCGCTGGCCACCAACATGATCTCCGTCGGCCTCGACATCATCCGGCTTGGGCTGATGGTCGTCGCGGGCCAGCCCAAGATGTCGTCGGAGTACATCCAGGCCACCAGCCGCGTCGGACGCGACGCCGACCGCCCCGGGCTCGTCGTCACCCTGATGAACATGCACCGCCCACGGGACCGCTCACACTACGAGCGCTTCTGCGCGTGGCACGCCTCGTTCTATCGGTCGGTGGAGGCGACGAGCGTGACGCCCTTCTCCCCGCGGGCCATCGACCGCGGGATCGCCGGCGTGGCCGTGAGCTTGGCGCGCCATGGAAACCGAAACCTCACGGCGTCCGCCAGCGCCGTGCAGATGCGCCTGGAGCGCGGCCGAGTGGCCTTCGTCGCCGACGCCATCGCCGATCGCGCCGCCGACCACAACCGCGACCTGTCCAAGCCCGAGCAAGAGGAGCTGCGGCAGCACGTCCGCGGTCGGGTCTCGGATCTGCTCGATGACTGGGTGAAGATCGCCGACCGAAAGAACAACACCCGCGCCGGTCTCCGATACCAGAAGCACGAGCCCGGGAACGACGCGATCCTCCTGCGTGACCCGCTCTCCCCCGACCTCGACGGCGTCTCCCCCGAGGAGCGCCGGTTCAAGGCCAACCGATCCATGCGTGATGTCGAGCCGTCGGTGAACCTGTGGGCCAAGACCCTCGACGGGCACGACGTCGACGCGGAGAACGAATGACCAAACGTCCGCACGGCAGCATTCGGCGCAGCCAGGTCCTCACGTCCTACGGCCCCGGCGCGATGGTGGACCTGCCCACACGCTCGGTCATCATCGGCGGGCTCGAGTCCTGGTCCGAAGGCGGGCGGGAGCCCGTGTTTGAGGACCGCCTCGCACGTCGCTTAGAGAAAGAGCTGGAGGTCCCCGGCCTCAAGCTGTTTACCCCACCCGGCGACTCCGGCGACCCCACCCAGCCCTTCACCGGCATCACCGCCTGGATCTTCCCCGAGTGGTTCGTCGGTCCTTACGTCGAGCCCGACAAGCTGAACCCCCGAAAGGACGGCGCTCGCTCTCGGCCCCTCGTCCATCGGGAGCGTCTGCTCGACGGGAGGTACCAGAACAAAGAGGTCGTCCCCATCCGTTTTGTGCGCGCCTGCATCAACGGGCACATCGACGACATCGACTGGCACGACTTCTTACACGACGCCTCGGACACCTGCCGCCGCCAATTGTGGATCGACGAGCGCGGCACCACGGGCGATCTGACCAACGTGACGATTCGTTGTGACTGTGGCAAGTCGCGCTCAATGGCGACCGCCGAGTTTCGCAGCATGAAGGACGCGGAGGTCGATTCATCCGCGCCCGCTGGGGACGGCGCGGGCAAAGGCAAAGCGCCGCTCGGGTACTGTCGTGGGCGTCGGCCCTGGCTCGGGCCCAGGTCATCGGAGCGGTGTGTCAACGAGCGGGGCGAGGCCGAGGTCAATCGTCTGCTCATCCGCTCGGCCTCAAACGCCTGGTTCTCCGAGACGGTGTCGGTCATCTCGATCCCCGACGTAGACGCGGAGCTGATGAAGGTGATCGAGGGCGCCTGGGCGATGCTCGCCGAGATCGACTCAATCGAAGAGCTGAGGTTCGCCCGCAAGAAGTTCGCGCCGGTTCGGGGCGCGCTGGGCGAGTGGACCGACGAGCGTGTCTGGGAGGGGATCTGCCGCAAACGTGCCCCCGGCGGCGTCGAAGAGAAAGGATTCAAACGCGCTGAGCTGGAGATGCTGCTCGACAGCAAGGACGAGCTCGGCACAGACAAGCCCGACGGGGACTTCTTCGCGCGGCGTCTGCCCTTGTCCGCCGGGTTTCCCTACGCGGGCATCGAGCGGGTGGTGCTCGTCCACCGGCTGCGGGAGGTGATGGCGCTGATCGGCTTCACACGTTTTGAGGCGCCGGTCCCCGACGAGGACGGCGAGCTTGGCCTCGGCGTGCGCCGCGCCGCCATCGCGAAGGATCTGTCCTGGGTGCCCGCCATCGAGAACCGCGGCGAGGGCATCTTCATCGCGTTCAACAAAAAGATGATCGAGGACTGGGCGAAGCGCCCGGGGCCCTCAGCCCGCTGGAAGGCGCTCCGCGACGGCCAAGAGCGCTGGAAACAGAAGCACCCGAAGTTTCGCGGCGACCTCCCCGGCCTCGCGTACCACTTCTTACACTCCCTCTCGCACCTGCTGATCACGAGCGTCGCGCTCGACTGCGGGTATGCCTCGACGTCGATCCGGGAGCGTATCTACGCCATCCCAGACGTCGGTTACGGCATCTTGCTCTACACCGGCACCACCGACGCCGAGGGCACCTTGGGCGGCTTGGTGCAGGTGGGCCGTCGCATCGAGACCCACATCGCCATGGCCCTTGAGCGCGGACGGCTGTGCAGCCACGACCCGGTCTGCGCCCACCACGAGCCCAAGAACCCCCACGAGGAGCGCTACCTCCACGGGGCCGCCTGCCACGCCTGCGTGCTCATCAGCGAGACGAGCTGTGAGCAGCGCAATGAGCTGCTCGACCGCGCGCTCGTGGTGCCGACCGTAGGACCGGAGAACGCGGCCTTCTTCGAGGACCCATGAGCGGGCGGCTGCGTGAGCTCCCCGCGGGCGTCCTGAGCGCGCTGGCGACGGCGCTTCAGACCGGGAAGCTGAAGCCCCCCTTCACCCGCGCGACCGTCGAGCACCTCGTCGGCGGGCCGCCCTGGCTCGCGGCCGAGCTGACCACGCTGACGACACGAGGTCTGTCCCCCGCGGCGCTGGCTTGGGGGATCGGTCTCATCACCGAGGAGCGCGCCGAGTGGCGGTCGCGGTGGGACGGCCTCGCGCTCACCTGGACCGGCCCGGAGGAGGTCGTCACCGAGACCCGGGACACCGGCGCGGTCGCCCGTGAGCTCTTCGCCGAGGCGCAGCGCTCGTTGCTCGTCTCCACCTATGCGCTCGATGAGGGCGCCAAAGGCGAGAACCTCCTGGCGATCCTGCGCCAGCGGATGGTGTCGCAGACCTTAGACGTGCGCTTCTTCGTGAACCTCCCGCGGGAGTACGGGGACGAGCGGCCTTCAGCCACGATCCTCGCGCAGCACGCTCGTCGTCTGCGCGAGAAGGTGTTCACCTGGGAGCCCCGCCCCACCGTGTTCTACGACCGCCGCGCGCTGGAGCCAGGACACGGGCCGCGCGGGTGCCTGCACGCGAAGGTGATTGTGCGGGATGAGGTGCAGACCTTGATCACCTCGGCCAACCTGACCGAGGCGGCGCAGGAGCGCAACGTAGAGGCGGGGGTGCTGATCGACGACGCGCCGTTTGCGCGCGGGGTGGTCGGGCAGTTCGAGCGGTTGGTCGCGGCGGGGGTGTTGGTGGAGCTGGGGTTGGGGTGACGGGCGCTGAGGGGGCTCGATGGCGCTCTCGTCCCCCAAGGACCTCTCTGCGCGGTCGGCCTCTCGTGAAACCTCTGAACGACGGCGCGGGTGTCGGTGTTGCGTCGCCTTCAGAGGATTCCCAGGTCGGCGTCTTTGACCTCATGCTCAAGCTTCAGGGGTGGCAGACGGGTTGAGCTGGTGATGAAGGGCCAGGGTTGTGGCCTCTCAGCGAACGAAGCATCTCGTGCGCTGAGCTCCAGCGGATGACGTGGAGCACCTCGTCATATCATTTGCAACGTAGTGTACGACGAGGAAGGCCTCCCTCAGCTTTGTTGAGTCGAGGCGGTCAGCGGGCGTCCCCGCCTCTATTCGCCAGCGGCCGTTTGGCAGGACGCCTTCGGGTTCGGCCTTCAACGCTCCTCGGAGCACACCTGAACCGTCGCCGGTCAACTGGATGGATTGTTCGGGCCTCGTCGCCCCTTCGGCATACAAGTAGACCTCTACAGCCCCACCAATGGACTTATCCCCCAGGATCCATACGTCGATCTGATATGGGCGAATCGTCGCGTGTCGTTGGAACGCATAGGGATAGCGGCCGGTGCTCAAGTCCACGTGGAGCACGGGCTCCGGTCCATGCAAGAACGTATGCCACTCGGTCGGGTTGTCGGTCCGCAGCGCGAACACTCGCTGCAACTGGAGCCCTTCGGCAGC
>JADKFE010000113.1 GCA_016717595.1 Deltaproteobacteria bacterium
CAAGGCGTTCATCTTGGCGTGGAACTGCAGGCCCAGCACACCGTCGCCGAGGTCCAACATGCTCGCGCTGTCGTTGGACTTGAGCGCGCCGCGCTTGAGCTTCACCTCAGAGAGGAACAGCCAGCCGTCAGAGCCGGGGACGGGCTTGGCCGAGGCCGTCGTTGGGTCCCAGTAGGTCTGCACGCCGTTGGCGTCACGGGCGTAGAACGACTCACGGCCAGCGTCTAACATCGCCTTCACCCAGGGGGTGACGGTGAGGCCATCGGCCTCCATGCGGGCGGCCGAGGCGCGCACGCCGATGGCGTCCCAGGTCTCGAAGGGGCCGAGATCCCAAGCGAAGCCCCAGCGCATGCCGCGGTCGATGTTCACGATGTCGTCGGCGATCTCGGGCAGGCGGTTGGCCGAGTAGATCAGCGTCTCGGCGGTGACGGCCCAGGCGCACTTGGCGGCGGCGTCGTCGCCGGCGATCACCGTGGCGACCTTCTCCCCGGCGGACTCCTTCTTCTTGGCGGCGCCGAGGCTGGGGAAGCGGGGCTTGCCCGTGGGCTTGTACTCGCCCGTGACCACGTCGCGGAAGAGGATGACCGTCTTGCCGTTCTCATCCTTGGACTTGAGGTAGAAGCCCTTGCCCGTCTTGCCGCCGAGGGAGCCCTCGGTGATCATCTGCTTGAGCCAAGGCGGGGAGACGAAACGCTCGCGGGCCTCGTCGTCATGGGCGTTGTTCAGCACGTTGCCGAAGACGTGGTCGAGGGTGTCGAGGCCCACGAGGTCGGCGGTGCGGAACACGGCGCTGGACGGGCGGCCCATGGCCGAGCCGAAGATCGTGTCGATCTCGTCTACGGTGAGGCCAAACTTGCCCATGTTCTCGAACACGGAGAGGATGCCGAAGGTGCCGACGCGGTTGGCGACGAAGTTCGGGGTGTCCTTGCCGTACACGATGCCTTTGCCCAGCACCCGCTCACCGAACTTCGCCACGGCGGCGAGCACGTCAGCGGAGGTGTCAGGGCCCGCCACCAGCTCCAACAGGCGCATGTAGCGCACGGGGTTGAAGAAGTGGGTGACGAGGAAGTGGGCGCGGAGCTCATCCGACATCGAGGCCGCCATGTCGGCGAGCTTGATGCCCGAGGTGTTGGAGGCGACGATGGAGCCGGGCTTGCGGTTGGCCGCGACCCACTCGTACACCTTCTTCTTGATGTTCAGGTTCTCGACGACGACCTCGATGACGAGGTCACACTCGCCGAGCAGGCCCGCGTCGTCGTCGTAGTTGGCGGGGGTGACCAGGCGCGCGTCGTCGGCCTTGTAGAACACCGCCGGCTTGGACTTCTGGGCGTTGAGGATGCCGTCCTTGGCGATCTTGCGACGATCCCCGCCGTCCCGGGGGAGGATGTCGAAGAGCACCGAGGGGATGCCAGCGTTGGCCAGATGCGCGGCGATGCCCTGGCCCATGACCCCGGCGCCGAGCACGGCGACCTTACGGATGTCGTAGCCCATCTCTGCTCCTGCGCGGCCCGCGAGAGCCGCTCCCCGAGGTGGCCTCGGGGCTTGGGGTGAAATGAATGAATGCTCACTCAGTAGAGCCTTTCTATACCACACCTCAAGAGTTGCAACGTCGGGCCCAAGATTGTTGACGCGGCGCTCACAGCCCCCGGCGCCTGCCGCCCGCTGGCCCCGTCCTGGCCGCCGAGCCGTCGCCCGCTGAGATATAGTGGCCCGCTTACGGCAGGAGGCCCGACGTGATCTGCAGCGGCTGCAGCGCCCAAACCGAGCGCGCTCCATGTGAGCTCTGCGCCGCGGATCCTTACCTCGACGGCCGCTTTCGCCTCGACGACGCCGTGGCCCCCGGCCTCTACGCCGCCACGCTGATCAACCCCAACCCCCGCCTGGGCGACGCCACGAGCGGCTCCGCCGAGGTGATGATCGAGCGCCTGGCCGTGGGCGAGCGCCTGCCGACGGCCTTGGCCCGGGCCCGCGCGCTGCGGGGCGCGAACCACCACACCCTGCCCGCGCGCCGGGGTGAGGTCGTCACCGGCGAGGGCCATGGGGCGATCCTGTGGCGAGTGCATGAGCGGATCCAGGGCGAGTCGTTGCGCGCCTTGGCCCCCCTCGACGAGCAAGAGCTGTTCTCGCTCCTCGACGACGGGGCGGCGGCGCTGGCGGCCCTTCACGAGGAGGGCGCGGGCTTGGGCCCCATCGACCCCGAGCGCGCCATTCGTCGCTCGGACGGGAGCTGGGCGTTTCTGGGCGCCGGGCGTGAGAGCGCGCGCCCCGACGAGGACGTGCTGGCCTTGGGCCGCCTGGCGCTGTTCGCCGCCACCGGAGACAGCCGCGACGGCCCCCGGGCGGGCCTCGCCGAGCGCGCCGAGCTCTCCGCGCCCCTCAAAGAGCTCCTCCGCCAGCTCACCGACCCGTCCCGGCCTGTCCCCACGGCCTCCGCCCTGAGCGAACGTGTAGGCGCGGCCTGGGGCAGACACTACGGCGGCCCGCCGCGCCCAGATCCCATCGACAGCTGGGACGAGGCCCCCACCGTCGCCGTCTCCGCCCACGGCGCCGCCGGCCTCGGCGCCGATGAAGACACCGACGTCAGCGAGCCGAGCCTCTCCGACCCCAGCGGCGTCGAGATGACGAGCGATCACGGCCTCACCCCGGCGGAGCCCCTGCCCGCCCCAACGCCCGCCCCGACGACGACCAAAGCGCCCGCCCCACCCGCGGTGGTGTTCACGTCCATCACGGCGTCATCATCCTCTTCGGCCCCCTGGCCGTGGGTGCTCTTGATCAGCGTCTTGGGCCTCCTGGCCTTGGGCCTCTTGCTCTCCTGAGCGAGCCCCCTACCGCCGCGCGACGGCCACGATATGAGGGCGCCCTCAGACCCCCGCCGCGAGTGAGGCCGCCCCAATGCCCAACGTGCAACGCACCTATACCCCCGTCGATGGCTCGCTCTATGTTGAGCGCCCTCTGGCCACCCCTGAAGAGCTCGGCCAGGCCTTAGAGCGCGCCCAGCGCGGCTTCTTGACCTGGCGTAAGGCCCCGCTCTCCGAGCGCATCGCCGGGGTGAACGCCTTCGTCGAGGCCTTCTTGGCCAAACGTGAAGAGATCATCCCCGAGCTGAGCTGGCAGATGGGCCGCCCGATCCGCTACAGCCCCGGCGAGCTGCGCGGCTTTGAGGAGCGCGCCCGGGTGATGATGGCCCTGGCCCCCGAGGCCCTCGCCGACATCCGCCCCACGGCAAAAGACGGCTTCGACCGCTTCATCCGCCGCGAGCCCCTGGGCGTCGTGCTCGCCTTGGCGCCGTGGAACTACCCCTACCTCACCGCCGTGAACACCATCGTCCCCGCCCTGCTCTCCGGCGACGTGGTGCTGCTCAAACACTCCGATCAAACCCCGCTCTGCGCCGAGCGCCTCTCCCAGGCGGCCAAAGACGCCGGGCTGCCCGAGGGTGTGCTGGAGCACATCCACATGAGCCACGCCCTCACCGCCGAGGCCATCCACGACGAGCGGGTCGCCTTTGTGGCCTTCACCGGCAGCGTCGAGGGCGGCCGCGCCGTTCACCGCGCCGCCGCCGAGCGTTTTGTCGCCGTGGGCTTAGAGCTCGGCGGCAAAGACCCGGCCTATGTGCGCGCCGACGCGGACCTGCCCTACGCCATCGAGAACGTCGTCGATGGCGCCTTCTTTAACTCTGGGCAGTCCTGCTGCGGCATCGAGCGGGTCTACGTTCACGAGAGCGTCTACGATCAGTTCGTGGAGGGCGCCGCCGCCCTGGTGCGCCAGTACAAGCTCGGCAGCCCCATGGACCCGGAGACCACGCTCTCCCCCGTGGTGCGCGGAAGCAACGCCGACCGCATCCGCGCCCACATCAAGCAGGCCATCGAGCTCGGCGCCCGGCCGCTCATCGACGCCTCGGACTTCCCCGCCGCCCAAGACTCCGGCCCCTACCTCGCCCCCCAGGTGCTCGTGGACGTCGATCACGACATGGAGGTGATGTGGGAGGAGACCTTCGGGCCCGTCGTGGGCATCATGAAGGTGGACGGCGACGATCGTGCCGTGGAGCTGATGAACGACAGCCCCTACGGCCTCACCGCCTCGGTCTGGACAAAGGACGCCGCCGCCGCCATGGCCATCGGCGAGCGCCTGGAGACGGGCACGGTGTTTATGAACCGCTGCGACTACCTCGACCCGGCCCTGGCCTGGGTCGGCGTGAAGAACAGCGGCCGCGGCTGCACGCTCTCCGCCGTGGGCTTTGAGCAGCTCACCCGGCCCAAGTCTTTCCACCTTCGCCTCAACACCTGATCCCCAAGGGCGCCCCACACCATGTCCTTCAACCCCGCCGCGTTCACCCGCAACCTCAACTACCCCACCGCCGTGCGGTTTGGCCCGGGCCGCATCAGCGAGCTCCCCGCGGCCTGCCGCGCCTTGGGCATGTCCCGGCCCCTCTTGGTGACCGACCCTGGCCTCGCGGCCTTGCCCGTCGTCGCCGAGGCCCTGCGCATCAACCACGACGCCGGGCTGCCCACGGGCCTGTTCTCCGACGTGAAGCCCAACCCCGTCGGCAAGAACGTCGATGACGGTGTGGCGGCGTTTAAGGCCGGCGGCCACGACGGCGTCATCGCCTTTGGCGGCGGCAGCGCGCTCGACGCGGCGAAGGCCATCGCCTTGATGGTCGGCCAAGACCGCCCGCTGTGGGACTACGAGGACGTGGGCGACTGGTGGACCCGGGTGAAGCCCGAGGGCATGGCGCCGGTCGTGGCGGTGCCGACCACGTCGGGCACGGGCTCTGAGGTGGGTCGCGCCTCGGTGATCAAGGACGAGGCCGCCCAGGTCAAGAAGATCATCTTCCACCCCAAGATGTTGCCCGCCATCGTCATCGCCGACCCGGCGCTCACCGTGGGCCTGCCCAAAGGCGCCACGGCGGCCACGGGCATGGACGCCCTCTCCCACAACCTGGAGGCCTACTGCGCCCCGGGCTTCCACCCCCTCGCCGACGGCATCGCCCTGGAGGGCATGCGCCTGGTGGACGTGTCCTTGCGTGACGCCACCCGCGACGGCGGGGATCTCGCCGCGCGCTCGAACATGATGGCGGCCTCGATGATGGGCGCCACGGCGTTCCAGAAGGGCCTCGGCGGCATGCACGCCTTGGCGCACCCCATCGGCGCCGTGCTCGACGCCCACCACGGCCTGATCAACGCCGTGGTGATGCCTTATGTGCTCATCCACAACCGCCAGGCCATCGCCGAGCGCCTCGCCCGGGCCGCCGCGTACATGGGCCTCGCCGAGCACAGCTTCGAGGGCTTCTTGAACTGGGTGCTCAAGCTGCGTGAGGATCTGGGCATCCCCCACACCGCCGACGCCTTGGGCGTCACCGAGGCCCATGTGGACCGCCTCGCGCACATGGCGGTTGAAGACCCCAGCGCGGGCACCAACCCCACGGTGCTCACCGCCGCGGAGTACGCCCAGATCCTGCGCAAGTCCCTCGCCGGCGACCTGTACTGATGTCCACCAAGGTGCTCGTGCTCAAGACCGGGACCACCCACCCTGACTTGGTGGCCCGGGATGGGGACTACGACGCCTGGTTTGTGCGGTCTCTGCCCTGCCCGCCTGAGGACGTGACCGTCGTGCCCGTGTACGACGGCGCGCCCCTGCCGCAGAACCCCGAGGCCTACGGCGGGATCATCCTCACCGGCTCGCCGCTCTCTGTGCGGGATGAGGCGCCGTGGATGCGGGCGCTCGGCGAGTGGGCCGTGTCCCGCGCCGAGGCCGGTCAGCCCGTGCTGGGCGTCTGTTTTGGGCACCAGCTCATCGGTGAGGTCTTGGGCGGTCGTGTGGAGCCCAACCCCAACGGCCGCGAGGCGGGCACGGTGGAGGTTCAGCTCACCGATGAAGGGGCCGCGGACCCCTTGTTTGAGGGCTTCCCCGCCCAGCTCATCGTGCAGGCCACCCACAACGACGCCTTGGTGATCCCGCCCAGCGCCCCCGGCGTGCGCCGCCTCGCCGGGAACGGCAACACCCCCTGGCAGGCCTTCGCCTGGGGCAACAACCTGCGCGCGGTGCAGTTTCACCCCGAGCTCGCCGACACCAGCCTTCAGACCTTGCTGGACCTGCGCGGCTGGGAGGGCAGCACGCGGCCGTCCCCGCATGGCGAGGCGCTGTTGCGGGCCTGGTATCAGCGCTGGGTGGCGAAGGCTTAGGCGGCGCGCTCGGCGGCGGCCTCACCAAGCGCGGCGTCTTCAGCCAGAAGCGCCGCCCAGGCCCGCATGTACACGATGACGTCCTCCCGCCGGTTGTGGCGCAAGTCCAGGCGGCCCACCCGCCGCACCACGCGGGGGTCGCTCAGGCGCTCCAGGCGGCCGATGTCTTGGGCGCTGACCCCGAGGTCCATGATGCGGCTGAGGATGTAGTCCATGGGGAAGCCGCTGCCGGGGCAATATTCGCGGGCCTGCTCTCCCCAGTCCTCCACCGCGCGGCGGATGGCGGCGGCGTGAATCTGCGCCGGGCTGAGCTGGGTGATCGTCTGCGCGAGGTGCCCGCAGTTGCAGGCGCCTTGGTGGCCCCACTGGTAGTCCACGCCCGTCTCTAAGCGGGCGGCCGTGCGGAGCAGCGCGTCGATCAGCGGGCCGGGGAAGGCGCTCATGGTGACCTCGGGAGGTGTCTCTTTAGACTGTGCCATGAGGTGGGGGAGCTTGCGCGGGGTGTCGCGCCACCCCGGCTTATGGCAGCTCCGTCTCCCGGCGCTCACCCTGCTCTCTCTCCAAGAACACCCCTTCGAGGGGGGCCGCGAGCAGGTAGTCCTTGAGGCTTGGGCTCGGGGCCTCCACCGCTCGCTCGTCAACCTGCGCGGTCGCGTCGCCCGGCTTCTCACCTGCGGCCATGTTTACCTCCTGCTCCGCTCTGTTTGGGTGCCCTGCTATCCGGTGGCAAGTCGCGCCACCCCCGACATCCGTGTCGCGATCTCCGCGTCGCGCCTCCTCAGATCACGCCCCAGGGCGCGCTCTGGAGCTGGCACAGCCTTTGCTATACCGGGCGCACCACCTCGGAGCCCTCATGCGCCTCACCGCCCCGCTCGTCGCCCTGCCCTTCGTCTTGTGTACCGCTTGTGAGGGCGGCGCCACCCCGCCGGAGCAGCTTGAGGCCGCCACGGCCACCCCGGCGCTGACGCAAGAGGAGTTCACCGACGTGAGCGCCTCGGGGGCGCTGCAGGTGAGCGGCGAGGGCCAAGACCTCACGCTGACCGTCGGTGAAGGAGAGGGCGCGCTCACCGTGGACGTTCACAGCGCCGGTCGCTCGGACCTGAGCGCCTTGAGCGGGCTCAACGTCACCGCCGACCTGCTCGCCTGGGGCTTTGAGTCGAGCCGCAGCCTGCTCTTGCGGGACGAGGGCGGCCTTGTGTACGCGCTGGACGCCGGGTGGTCCCTCGACGCGGTGAACGAGGCCCTCGGCGCCGAGCGCCTGCGCTGGGGCGACGAGGTGGCCACGGCCAAGGACGACACCTGGACCTGGTCCTACACCAGCCTGATCGTCAGCACCGACGACGGTGAGCTGTCGCTTCTGCCCGGCGACGTGGCCAACATCACGCTGGACGGCGTGCCCTGGCGCCTCGTCGTGGTCGCCGCCTACGCCCGGGAGAACGTCCCGAACGCCGAGATGCCCGGCTGCCCGGTGCTCGACGACGTGCTCTCGTATGAGCTGCTCCGCCTGGAGACCTCCGGCGAAGACGACGTGTTGATCCGCCCCGAGGGCCTCGACCCGGCCTCGGCGGGCTGCCTCTGAGACGCCTCGCTCAACCCTCTCACGCCCCTGGAGCCCCCCATGCGCCTCTTCGCCCTCGCCCTCGCCCTGCCGATGCTCACCGCCTGCGACCTGATCCCCTGGGAGGGCTCCTCCAAACCCTCGACGGGCATCGACATCGACACCGCCCCGCCCGGCGAGACCGGCGAGACGGCGCAGATCTGGGTGGGTGAGCCCTTAGAGACCGCCGGGGTCAAAGGGGACACCCGTGACTTGACCGCCTCGGGAGCGCTGACCCTCTCCGGCACAAGCCCCGACTACACCGTCACCGTCGGCGAGACGGCGGCCTTTGACCTGCACGTCGTCGAGCTGGCCGACCTCAGCGCCCTGCAAGGCGACGAGGTCACCGTGACCACGATCTCCTGGGGCATCGAGGACTGGCAGAGCCTCTTGGTGAACGACGCCTCGGGCCCCGTCTTCGCCGTTGACGCGGGCTGGTCCCTCGACGCGGTGAACGCCTGGCTGGGCACGCCGGCCCTGGCGTGGTCGGAGGAGCTGGGCGCGACGGAGGACGAGTCTTGGGAGATCTCGCACCGAGGCCTCCAGATCACCCACGACGATGGTGAGCTGGTGCTCATGCCCGGCGAGTCCCAGAGCGTGAGCATCGGCGGCGTGGGCTGGCTGGTCACGGTGATTCAGGCCCAGGACCGCACGATCAAGGACGGCGCGGCGATGCCTGACTGCCCGGTGCTGGATGACCCTTTGTCGTACCAGCTCCAGCGTCAGGAGCTGTTCACCTCTGTGCCGACGAACGGGCGCACCCACGGGCTCGGTCCTTACCAGGCTGGGTGTATGTGAGGGGGTGGGGGTAAGGGGTCGCCTCGTCCCCCTCAAGCCCTTGGGGACCGGCGACAACGTGCCTCTCCGGGGGGCTCCGCACGCAAGGTCCGCGGGGGGCTCGGCGTTGGTGGCGCTCGGGTTGGGCTCTCGGTGGGACGGTCGACGGGGAGCGTTGGGGCGGCTGGCCTTGAGCCTTCCGCGGCCGCTGTGATAGAGACACGGCCATGAGCAAGCTCCGCACCCCCTGGATCGAGCCGGTCAGCGTAAACCCCAAACACTTCGTGAACCGCACGAAGGACCGGGCGCGACTCCGGTCGATCTTGGAGGAGCGCATCCTCTACAAGACGCGCAGCGCCCTGGTGCTCATCGGCGGTGAGCGGGGCATCGGCAAGTCGATCTTCGCCCGCACGGTGCTGGCCGAGGTCGCCGAGGGGTATCCCAACGACGTGATCACCGTCGTCATCCCCGCGCGCACGAAGTCGCTGATCAACATCATGCGTGAGTACGCGAAGGAGCTCGTCTCCGCGGGCCGGTCGATGTCGGCGCGGCGCGGCTGGCCCGCCGCCTGGGTCGAGCGGTGGCTCGATCCTCTCCAGGAGCTCGCGTACAACGAGCAGATCACCCGCCAGGCGAGCACGAGCGTTGGCCGCGAGGTAGGCGCCGACGGCGAGGTCTCGGGCGGGCTGTGGACGGTCCTGCAGGGCAAGAGCGGCCTCCAATGGACCGAGCGGCGTGAGCAAGGTCAGGTGACCGAGCACAGCCTCACGGTGAGCCCCCCGCTGCTGGTCGAGGCGATCAACGCCGTGCTGGCGGCGCTCTCAGAGCACATCACGGTCCTGGTGTTTTTTGACGACCTTGACCAGGCCAGCGGCATGGACACCGCCGAGCGCGCCAAGAACATCTTCGACATCGTCCTGGGCCTGGGGCCCGCCATCCACCTCGTTCACCTACGGAACGAGGTGAAGTTCCCCGACGTGCGCCGCGAGAACGACGACTCGATGACCTTGGGCGAGCTAAACGCCCAAGAGCTCAACGACATCCTCCGCCGGCGCGCGGAGTTCACCTTAGAGGACGACCGGCGCCTCTTGCACAGCCACACGGGCTGGGAGCCGCTCCGCCGCCTCTGCGCCTCGACGGGCAACCCGCTGGTGCTC
>JADKFE010000114.1 GCA_016717595.1 Deltaproteobacteria bacterium
TCGCCGCGCGGGTGGCGGCCCGACGGGCGCGCATCGCCGCCAACCCCGAGCTGCGCCTCATCGAGCAGCCCGCGTTCAAACGCCGCTGGTACAAGCCCGACTTTGTGGAGGAGGAGCGCGCCGCGCTGCGGCTGTGGCTGGCGGAGCGGGTGGAGGCCATCGTTCGTGAGCGTTTACGACCGGCGACCATCGACGACCTCACCGCCGCGCTCCAGGCCGACGCCCGCGCCTTGGCCGTGGCCGGTGCTCACCGGGCGCCGGGACTTCTCCCTGGGCGAGCTGGTCGCCGAGGTCGTTCATAGCGACGCCGTGCCCAACCACCCCTTCCACATCTTTAAGGACACGGGCCTCAAAAAATGGGCGGCGTGGGAGGAGACCTGGGCCGACCAGCGCCGCGAAGACGCCGGGGAGGCCGTCACGCCCAAGGTGCCGCCGCATTATTCGCCCGGAGACTTCCTCAAGCCCGAGGTGTTCCGGCTGCGAGGCAAGCTGAACGTCCCCAAAGAGCGCTTCATCACCTTCACCGAGGTCCCCGGCGACGGCCCGACGCTCTATGGCTGGGCGGGCTGGACCCCGACGGCGCGGCTCAAGGCCCTGCTCGCCTTAGACGAGCGGCTTGAGGACGCGGGCCACCCGCTCAACGATCGGGTGGGGCTCCTCGACGCCGCGTGGCGGCTGCTGCCTGACGTGGCCCGGGAGGACGCCGCCGCCGCCGCCCGCCTCAAGGCCGAGCTCTCGGCCCTGGTCGGCGCCCAGGGGCTCGCCCCGGAGCTGCTCGCCGCCTGGCAGGCCAACCACCCGCCGCCGGGCACAGGCCGCGGCAAGAAGAGGGCCCGGTGAGCGCGCTGCCGAGCCACTGGCCGATGACCTTGCACACCCTCTCGGGCGCCTGGGCGGAGGTGCGGGCCGAGGTCGCGGCCACCCACGACACGCGGCGAGCTCAGCGGCTCACCGCCTGGCGCGACGCCCTGGACACGCTGCGGGCGGAGCAGGTGAGCTTGCAGGCCCAGGGCCTCTGGGCGGCCTCGGGCCCCGCCGATCTGCTCAGCGTCGCGGGGCTGGGCCGCCGAGAGACGGTCCACACGGCGGCGCTGGCGTGGCTGCTGCGGCCCGCGAAGGAGCACGGCCTGGGCGCGCGCCTCCTGAACGCCGTCTTGGCCACGCTGGGGCTGCCGCCGGTCCCCCCCGAGGACCACGCGCGGGTGCGGGTGTCTACGGAGGAGACCCGCAAGAGCCGACGGGCCGACATCGTGGCGCGCTGGCCGCGCGGGGCGCTGGTCATCGAGGCCAAGGTGGACGCTGAAGAGGCCCCCCGCCAGTGTGACGACCTGTTCGAGCTGTTCGGCGACGAGCCCGGCGTCAGCTTCGTGTTCCTCACGCCGACGGGGCGGAGGCCAAGCTCGGCCACCGGCCCGGCCGCCGAGGCGTTCTTGCCCTTGTCGTTTCCCCAGGTGCGGGACTGCCTCACGGACGTGATCGACGACGCCCAGGGCCCCGGCGCGCACGCCGTCCGCGACTACCTTCACACCCTCGACGCCCATTTCTCCCCGAGAGCCGCCATGCAGATCGACGCCCGCCTCCGCTTCTATTTTGAGAACAAGGCCGTTCTGGATGAGTGGGCGGCCTTGGCCTGGGAGGCGCGTGGGGCCGCTGACCGGTTCTTCCGCACCTTCGCCGACCCGCTGCGAGCGCTTCAGGGGGAGCTTGGCCGCGACGTTCACCTCTACACGGCCCTCGACGGCAGCTTCCCCAAGTTTGTGCTCGCCCACGCGTCTTGGGGCGGCGGAGGCACCCCACGGGTGGGCGTCGGCCTGGAGTGGAGCAAGAACGGCGCGGCCTTTGAGAAGGCGCACACCGGCGTGTGGGTGAACCGGACCAACTCCGAGGGCTCGGCGCCGCTCTTTAAGCGGGTCTGCGAGCGCCTTGACGCCAAGCTCCCCAAGGAGTCCCGCACCGTGTGGTGGCCCCTCTACCGCTACGAGCCCACCCCCGAGGGCGAGTGGTGGAACGACCTGCCGACCTTCAAGGACCAGCTCATTCAGCGGATGCGGACCCGCTGGGAGACGACCGCGCCGATCATCGACGACGCCGTGGCCAGCGCGCCATGACGACCCAAGCGGCGGCGCGTCGGATAAGCAGCCCAGCATGAAGACCATCACCCGCATACACATCGAGGGCTTCCGCTCCCTACAAGACGTGACCTTTGAGCCCGGCCCCCTGACGGTGCTCATCGGGCCGAACGGCGCCGGGAAGTCCAACGTGCTGAGCTTCCTGCGCATGTTGACGCTCATGGGGACACGCTCGCTGCGTCTCTTTTGTGCCACCCAAGGCGGCGCCTCGACGCTGCTCCACCGGGGCCCTCCAGACGCCGAGGAGATCGGCTGGCGTGTAGAGACGAGTGATGAGCATGGTCGCATCGCGTTTGGGGGACGGCTGGCGCAGGCGGCTGGGGACCAGCTCGTGTTCTCGGACGAGTACGTTGAGGGCAGCCAGGAGATGGACATTGGGAGGGCATGGGGGTCCAGCTTGGGGTTGGGCACGTCGAGTCTAGACATCGGCCGCAGAGAGCGCCGCCCAGGGATCGCCGATCAGGCGCTGCGGACGCTTCGACGGATGTCCTACTTCCACTTTCACGACACCTCCCCAAGCTCCAAGCTGCGGAGCAACGCACGCGGCGTCGACCATCAGTACTTAAGGTCAGACGGGAGCAACCTCGCGGCGTACCTCCTCGCGCGGAAGCTGGGAGAGCGTGAGGACTCTCGGGCCGCGTGGAGGATGCTGGAGGGGCTGGTTCGCCAGGTGGCCCCGTTCATCAAGTCCTTGGAGCCGACGCCCAACGTTGACGAGCCCGAGGCGTTCCGGTGGAACGACCCCGAGCTTCGTCTTGATCAGGTCACGGTGCGCCTGGACTGGATCGATGAGAACGACAACCGCTTCGGCGTCGGCCAGCTCTCCGACGGCACCCTCCGCGCCATCGCGCTGTTCGCGGCGCTCACCCAGCCCGGCGCCACGCTGCCGACGTTCATCACCATCGACGAGCCCGAGCTCGGGCTTCATCCCGCCGCCCTGGCGCTCTTCGTCGAGCTGGTCCGCTCGATCTCCCACCGGGCGAAGGTGGTCCTCGCCACGCAGTCCCCGGCGCTCCTGAACCTCGTCGAGCCCGAGGAGGTGCGCGTCGTTGAACGAGTGAACGGCGCCACCCAGCTTCGCCGCCTCGATCGGGAGTCCCTCGCGGAGTGGCTTGAAGAGTACAGCCTCGCTGAGCTGTACGACAAGAACCTCCTCGGAGGGCGGCCCTGATGCGACTGTACGTGGTTGTTGAGGGTCAGACAGAGGCCGCCTTCGTGACGCATGTGCTCGCGCCCCATCTGGCGATCTTCTCCGTCACGGCGGTGCCGATCATCGTCACGACTCGCCGCGACCGGTCAACGGGCGCCAAACATCGCGGCGGCGGGCATTGGAGACACTGGCGAAAAGACCTCGATCGCCTGTCCCGGCAGCACCACGGCGGGGACGTGCGCTTCACGACGCTGTTTGACCTCTATGGGCTCCCCGATGATTTTCCAGACTACGAGCCATTGGTGGCCATGACCGACACGACGAAGCGCGCGATGGCCATGGAGGCGGCGATGTCCGCCCAGATTCACGACTGGCGCTTCATCCCTTACCTCCAGCGGCATGAGGTCGAGGCCTTCGTGCTGGTCGATCTGGACCCCCTCGCGGCGCTAGTCGGTGAGGGGACCACCACCTCAGGGGTCGCGGCGCTGCGTGTGGACATCGCCGGCCTCGATCCCGAGTCGGTCAACGATGGCGCCGAGACCGCGCCGTCGAAGCGCCTGCTTCGCCTCATCCCGGACTACGGCAAGACCCTTCACGGCCCCCTCGTGATGGAGGCCATCGGGCTCCCGAAGATTCGTGCGGCCTGTCCACGATTTGACGCCTGGGTCGGGGCGCTTGAGGCGCTCGGCGCGGCCCCCCACGCGGCAGAAGGAGCCCCATGACCACCATCTCCGACGCCTTTGACCTCCCCCTCGCTGAAGACATCCGCGCGATGGGCTTTGTCGTGAAGCTGCGGGAGTCCGACCCCACGGGCCCCGAGGTGCAGAAGCTGGTGCAGGACTACGTCGTGACGCCCGCCGTGGCCGCGGAGCTGCCGCGGATCCTCGACGACATGCGGCAGGTGTTCAACCGCGGCGAGGAGTACGGCCGGTTTATCCACGGCAGCTTCGGCAGCGGCAAGAGCCACTTCATGACGATGTTGAGCCTCCTGATCGAGGGGGTCGAGGCCGCGTGGAGCAAACCCGACCCCACCTTTGTGTCGCTGCGCCCCAAACACCGCGACTGGCTCAGCGGGGCGAACCTGCTCGTCGTGCGGCTGCACATGCTCTCGGTGCGGGGCAAAGACACCAGCCTCGACCGCGCCGTCTATGAGGCGTTCAACGCCGCGCTCAAGCGCCGGGGCAAGGCGGCCTTTGAGTTCCTCAACGTGGACGGGCTGCTCGACGAGATCCGCCGCGAGGCCGCGGAGTATGGGGATCTGGTCTGGGCGCGGCTATCTCAGGCGAACATCCTCGGCAGCCGCGCCGAGTTTGAGAGCATCGTCGCCGGGGGCCCCAAAGGCCGGGAGCGGCTGGCGCGGGCCTGGCTCACGTTTAAGGGCCGAGACGTCGCCCAGGCGGGCATCGACCCGCGCTGGACTGAAGGCATCCGCCGCATGGGCGCCCACGCCAAGGCCCAAGGTTTTGGCGGCATCGTCTTGATGATCGACGAGTTTCTGCTGTGGCTCGCCGAGAAGAGCGGCCAGGAGTTTGTGCGGGAGATCAACGACCTCAACGTGATCGTCGACCACACCACGGGCCAGCGCCCAGCGCCGGTGTTTGTGTTCGTCGCCCGGCAACGAAACCTGCAAGAGTTTTTCCCCGACCTCGTGGACGAGTCCAAGATTCACGAGCACATCGACCACCACGCCAAACGGTTTGAGCTCACCCGGCTGCAAGACGTCGAGCTGCGCCACATCGTAAAAGGGCGTGTGCTGCGGCCCAAGCTGCCCGACGCGGTGGCCGCCGCCGTGGCGGAGCTCGGCGCGCGTCACGACAAGATCCTCCCGGCCCTGCTCGCGGGCGCCGACCACGCCTATCTCACCGACGTGTACCCGTTTCACCCGGCGCTCATCGAGATGTTGGTAGACGTCACCTCGCTGATGCAGCGGGAGCGCTCGGCGCTGCGGCTTCTGTATGAGCTTTTGGTGGTGCATTACCCGCACCTGCCCCTGGGTGAGTTTTTGCCCGTGGGCTCGGCGTTTGACGCGATCTTCCCGGCGTCGGGGGTGGAGGCCAGCAAAAAGTTGAGCTTCTCCAAGACGTTCACCACCAGTACTACAACCGCCTCGCCCTGGCGATGCGGCAGATGGTGGACGACACAACAACGGACTTTGACGAGGGCCGCCGCCGCGCGCTGGACCAGCTCATCAAGACCGTGCTGCTCGCCGAGGTGTCTCCGCGGCTGAAAGGCGCGGGGCTCACTGTTGAGCGGCTGGTGCAGCTCAACTCCGTCGATGTAGACGGCGAGACCTTCCGCGGCCGGGCCCGGGTGGCCGAGACCGACCTGCTGGCGCTCTCGCAGCTTGTGCCGGACCTGGTGGTGGCGGGCACGGGGCGCTCAGCGGTGGTGCGGTATGTGCTGGGCAAGGTGAGCCTGGGGAGATCCTCCAGCGCGCCAAGAGCAAGGCGGGGAACCAGCACTTCAACGTGTTCTGGCCCGCGCTCAAGAAGGCCCTGGGCATCGTGGGCAACAAGGGCTTTGAGGGCAACGGGAACTCGGGCGACCTCGACCTGATGTGGCGGAAGACCCTGCGCCGGGGCTCACTCAAGCTCGGCAACGTCCGTGAGATGCCCTACGATGACTTTGAGCCGCCGCCCAAGACCTTCCGGGTGCTCGTGGACTACCCCTGGGACGAGGCCGGGCACTCTGTAGACGAAGACCGCCTCCGCGCGCTGGGGGTGCGAAAAACGCGGGGCAACAAATACACCGTCTGTTGGCTGCCGCGGCACATGGCCCCCAACGAGCTCGGCGTGCTCACGGAGATCGCCGCGGTGCGGTTTCTGCTCTCCGAGCCCGGCCAAGAGGAGCTGCTGGAGTCCTTAGGGCCCACCGACCGGGCGCGGGTGCTAGAGCAGGCCGCCGAGCGTGAGCGCACCTTCTCCAGCCGCTTGGACGAGCTGATCAAGGAGCTGTACATCGCGCACGGTGAGCTCGTCGCCTTGATCTCCGACATCGACAAGGCGCGGCCCCACCCGACGCTGCGCGAGAACCTCGACCACATCACCACGCTGTTGATGGACCGTCAGTTCCCGCAGCACCCACCGTTTGGGGCCGAGCCGAAGAAGGCCGACTTGGAGCTTCTGCTCAAGTGGATGGTGGTCGCGGGGGAGTCCAACGTCTCAGTGCCTTACGACGACCCGACAGGGCGGGTGCTCAAGACCCTCGGGCAACCGCTGGAGCTGGTGAACCTGGGCCAGACCAAAGCGACGCTGCGCCTGGACACACGGATCATCAAGGAGGTGCTCCAGCGGGTCGACCAGCCGATGACCTCGTGGGAGCCCATCGCCGATCACCTACGCGAGACCTACGGCCTGCCCCAGCCGGTCATCGACCTGTTCTTGTGTTTCCTCTGCCAGCGTGACCACCGCGCGCTCCACGAGATCACCGGGGAATCCATCACGGTCAGCATCGGGGGATCTCCGTCGGTGAAGGTGAAGCTCCAGCGCGGCACCTTGGTGGACGCCCCGGACTGGCACCGCCTGCGGGATCTTGGGAATCACCTGTTCGCCGCCGCCCGCCCCCCAGCGCACCGCTCGTTGCAGGCGCAGGACCGCTTCGCCAGCGAGCTTCGTGGGGCGGCGAGGGCACGTCGGCTCGCTCTGCAAGGGCTGCATCAACGGCTGGTCCAGCTTGGCGCGGAGGGCGGCGAGCGCTGTGAAGAGGTGGCCCAGGCCAACGCTCGCCTCGCGCCGCTGGGGCACAGCACGACGGACAGCCACAAGACGCTCGCTGAGCTTCTGGCGTTGTGGCCAGCGGACGACGGCGATCCGATCCGGTCGGTGGTGCAGCAGGCCGAGGCCGCCCTGGACGCTTTGGCGCGCCTCGACGATGGGTGTTGGCGGAACCTCAGCGATGGTCGTGACCACCCGGAGCTCGGCGCCGAGGTAGACGCGCACCTAAGCGGCCTGCACACCCGGCTTCGCGCCCCCCAAGCCCAGGCCCCGGTGACGACCGCGTGGGTAGACGACTGGAACCGGCGGGCCCAAGACCTCATCGGGCGCCTGATTCGGAAGCCGACGCCGCCCCCGGCGCCGACCCCGCCACCCGCCACGCCGCCGCCCGGGCCACCGCCCGCCAACGCCAGCGCCCGCGAAGAAGGGGAAGGTGCTGCACACCGTGGCCCTTGATCCCGGCGACGCCGACGCGATCTCCGACTTCTTGGCCGATGTGCGCCGTCACGTCTCGGAGCTGGGGGCGGGCAAGGTCCGGCTGGCGCTGGTTCGTGAGGAGGACGAGCTTTGACGCACGCGCCGCTCCTCTTACGCCGCTTGGTGGAGCTCGCCGGGGGCGCCGAGCGTGAGACCGGGTATGTGCTCGTCTTGGACGGCGAGGGGCTGGAGGACCTGCCTTCAGAGCTCACGACGCAGAAGGCGCGGTACACGGTCGCCCGCCCCACCACTGAGCTGGGCCTCAGGCACCTCCTCTGGAAGGCGGATGGGGCGCCGATGATCTTGGTCGTCGCCGAGGAGCTCGCCCGGCGGCTGCCGCCGGATCTCGTCCGGCGGGCGCACAATGAGCGGGTCCACGCGCTCTCGGTGAACGATGTGCTGGAGGTGATCCTCGGGGTGCGGGTGGTCGGCGCCGAGTCGCGCAACCTTCAAGCCCTGGCCCTGGAGCACGTCAACGCGCTCGGCGAGGCCATGGCCCGGCGCACGCTGCCGACCGTGGTGGATCGAAAGCTGCTCACCGAGCTGCTCGTGGACGTGAGCGTTGGGGAGCAGGTGCGCACCCGCAGCCCCGCCGACCTGCTCGCCGGGTGGATAAAGTTGGAGCCCCGCTGGAGCCCCGATGTGCGCGCCCTCGTCTGTGAGGCGCTGCCGACCATGCACGGCGACGAGGGGCGGCTGTTGGCCTGGGCCTTAGAGCGGCCCGATCCGCGCGAGCGGCTGAGCCTGCTGGTGGTTCACGGCGCGCTCCTCGCCATCGACGCCGAGGAGCTCCCCCGGCAGGTGTGGGGTGAGCTCTGGGACGCCGCGCCCCGCCCGCCGATCGCGCTAGACCACCAGGTGCTGCGGCGCACGCTGTCCCGGCTCCTCGACGACACGCTCACGGCGCTAGGGGACGCCGCGGCGCCGCTTCTGGCGCAGGCCGACCGCATCGGGCGCGAGGTGCTCACGCCCAAAGCGCTCCAGACCAGCCGCGTCTTGCCCCTGGCCTTCGCCGATCGATGCCACGCGCTCGCCCAGCAGGCCGCCAGGGGAGCGCCGATCAGCGCCGCGGAGATTCAGTGGCTCACGACGCACCGCGCCGCGCCGATGCACAAGGCGGAGCTGAGCGTGTTGGAGGCGATGGCGCGGGTGTCGCGGTACCTCGACCGACCCATGACCACCGAGGACGACATCTTGGCGCAGGTGACGTCGTACCAGCGGGACGGCGCCTGGGCCGATCTGGCGGCGGCGCAGCTTCGGCGGGCGTTGGCGGGGAGCGGCAGGCACCACGCCGAGGCGGCGAAGGTGCTCATGGCGTGGCGAGCCCGCCGGGACGCTGAGAACCGGCGGTTCGGGGCCTCCCTGGCCGCTGGGTACGAGGCGGCGCTCCACACCTCGGGGCTCACGCCGCTGCACCGGCTCTGGCGGCGTGAGGTGGCGCCGCTGTGGCGCCAAACGCCCGAGGCCGGCGTGTTCCTCGTCGTGCTCGACGGGTGCAGCTACCCCGTGTTCTTGGAGCTGCTCGATGAGCTGGCCCAAGACAGCGCCTTCCCCATCGGCATCCGCCCCGACGCCGCGGGCCACGTCATCGGCGTCCCCGCGCTCGCGCCGCTCCCGACGGTGACCAGCCACGCCCGGGGCGCGATCTTCTTGGGCGAGCTGCCCCAAGATCCGCTGGTGGCCGAGACCGTGTTTCGTGATCAGGACGAGGCGAAGACCGACAAGGCGCGGTTCAACCAGAACGAGGCGCTGGCTGGGCGCACCCGAAGGCTGTTTCTGAAGGGTGACCTCGCCGATGGCGGCGTGGCGCTCCTCGCGGCCCTCGACGACCCCACGATCAACGTCGTCGGCGCGGTGTTCAACGCCGTAGACGACCAGATCGGCTCGTCCAACACCGGCGCGATGGTGCGGCTGGCCGCCCGGGAGATCACCGCCTTTCGCCCGTCGCTGCAGCGCGCGCTCCAGGCCAAGCGCTCGGTGCTGGTCACCGCCGACCACGGACACAGCCCGTACATCGACAAGCAGCTCCGGGTGGGCGCGGGCGCGGCGCCTCGGTTTTTGCCGTTGGCGGCCCATGAGCCGGCGCCGGAAGGATTTATGGAGATCGACGTCGGCGGGCTGGGCGGCACGCCAGGGCGCCGGGCCTTCGCGTGGCGGGTCGGCGTGTACCTCGGCAGCCCCCAGGTGGGCTTTCATGGGGGCTGCGCGCTGGAGGAGATGGTGGTGCCCCTCGCGTGGCTGTGCCGGGACGGGCTGCAGGCCGACGAGCCTGATTGGTGGTTCGCCCAGCGGGTCGCCGTCGAGACGCCGAAGGCCGCCACGTCGCCGCAGAAGGCCCCGCCGCCGCAGGCCCCGCCGCCGCAGGCCGCGCACCGCCGCCGCCGCCGCCACCGCCCCGCGCGCCGCGCCCGCTGCCACCGCCGCCGCAGGCCCCGCCGCCGCAGGCCGCGCCGCCTCAGGGCGCTGTTTGAGCCCGCGACCCGGGCGTCGCGGCTGGCGCTCCCTGAGGAGGTCTTGGCCCGGCTGAGCGAGGACGAGAAGGCCGCGCTCGTCTTGCTCTGCGAGAACGGCTCCGCCCGCGCGAGCGAGCTGGCCGCGCGCCTCAAGAAGAACCCTGGCCGGCTGATTGGCCTGATGGTGCAGCTCCGCCGCACCTTACACACCCTCAACCTCACCCTGTTCACCGACGAGCTCCTCCCCGACGGGGAGACGCTCTACCGCTACCAGCCCGAGGCGAGCCGCAAGTGAGCGCCCAACCATGAGCACGGTCAACCCATGAGCACGGTCAAAGACGCCGCAGACATCGTGAGCGCGCTGCGCGGCGGGCTCGTGCCCCGAGGGGGCCTGGAGCACTTCGCGACCGGCCTAGAGCCGCTCACAGACGTGTTTGTGGAGGAGCTTCAGTTCGTCGGCGGCGGCAAAGGGCTCTCTAAGTGGATTCGGGGCGAGTACGGCACCGGCAAGACCTTCGCCACCCGATACCTCTGCGCCCAGGCCCGGGCCCGGGGCTTCGCGACGGCTGAGGTGCAGGTGTCGATCAACGACACGCCGCTGCACCATCTGGAGACGGTCTACCGGCGGCTCATCGAGCGGCTAGAGACCGCGGCGGACGGGCCCAACGCCTTTCAGGCCGTGGTGGAGGGCTGGCTGTACCAGGTCGGCGAGGAGGTGCGGCGCCTTCGCGGCTTGAGCGAGGACGACCCCGGCTTCGCCGACGCCACCGAGGAGCGCTTAGAGGACAAGCTCGCCGATCTCTCCCGTCGAAACCCCGCGTTCTCCCAGGTGCTCCGGGCCTATCACCGGGCGATGCACCAAGGGGACTTCGGCGCCGCCCAGGGCCTGCTCGCCTGGCTCTCGGGCCAGCCCCACACCGACCGCAGCGTCACCGCCAGCGCCGGCGTGAAGGGCAAGATCGACGGCCAAGCGGCGCTCACCTTCTTGGGCGGCGTGCTCCAGCTCCTCCGCCAGTCGGGCTACTCCGGGCTGGTGATCGTCTTGGACGAGGTCGAGACGATCCAGCGGATGAACGCCCAGACCCGCGAGAAGTCGCTCAACGCGCTCCGGCAGCTCATGGACACCCTCGCCGCCAACGAGCTGCCCGGACTGTACGTCTTGGTCACCGGCACCCGGGACTTTTATGAGGGGTACAAAGGGCTCAAGGGGCTCCCGGCGCTGTATCAGCGGGTGAACGTGAAGTTTGATGAGGATCCCCGCTGGGACAACCTGCGCGCCACCCAGGTGCGGCTCTTGCCGTTCTCGGCGGCGCGGCTGCTCGACATCGGCCGTCGTGTGCGGGCGCTGTACCCTGCCCGAAGCGGGGCGCGGGTCGCCGCGGCGGCGGATGATCGTTTTTTGGCGGCGCTCGTGGGCAAGGTGACCGAGGGGTTCGGCGGCCGGGTAGACGTGGCGCCGCGCCTCTTTCTGCGTGAGCTCGTGGACGTGCTCGACCGCATCGATCAGCACCCCGACTACGATCCTCACGCCCACTACAGCCTGCAGGTGGACGAGTCCGAGCTCACCGTGCCCGAGCTCGCGGCGAGGAGAGGCGCGCCGATGGTGGAGGCGGACGAGCCCGAGCCTGAGCCCCCCGCGCCCGCGCCTGCGCCCCGGGCCTCGCGTCGGCTGGACGGCTGAGGCGTGGCGGGCCTCGAACGACTCCATCCCCACCTTCGCCACGGCATCGTGACCGAGCTCGGCTGGCGTGACCTGCGCCCGGTGCAGGCGATGACCATCGACGCGGTCTTGGACGGGGCGAACGCCGTCGTGCTCGCGCCCACCGCCGGAGGCAAGACCGAGGCGGCGATCTTCCCCGTGCTCTCCCAGATCCTCAGCGAGGAGCGCCAACCGGTCTCGGCGCTCTACATCTGCCCGATCAAGGCGCTGTTAAACAACCAAGAGAGCCGCCTGCGACAGTACGCCCGGATGGTCGGCCTCGACGTGTTTAAGTGGCACGGCGACGTGTCAGCCTCGGTGAAAGACCGCTTCCGCCGCGACCCCGCCCACATCCTGATGACGACGCCCGAGTCCATCGAGGTGATGCTCATCAGCGCGAAGACCGACGCCCGCGCGCTGTTCGGCGGCTTGGGGACCGTGATCATCGACGAGGTTCACGCCTTCGCCGCCGACGACCGCGGGGCCCACCTCGTCTCGATCTTGGAGCGCCTGACGGCCTTCTGCGGCCGTGACCTCCAGCGCATCGGCCTCTCGGCCACGGTGGGGAACCCCCAGGTCATCGGGCGTTGGCTCCAGGGGTCGAGTCGGCGTGAGTCTCGGCTGGTCGATCCTCCGCGACCTCCGGCGATGCGTGACCTCAGCGTCGATCTTGTCGAAGACATTGAGCACGCCGCCCGAGGCATCGCCCAGCGAGCGCGGGGGCACAAGAGCCTCGTGTTTGTGGAGAGCCGGGCGCGCGCCGAGAAGGTGGCCCAGGCGCTCGGCGGCTCAGGCGTCGAGGTGTTCATTCATCACAGCTCCGTGAGCCGGGCCGACCGCGCGCTCGCGGAGGAGCGCTTTACGGTGGGGACCAACACCGCCATCGTCGCCACCTCCACCATGGAGCTCGGGATCGACGTCGGCGATCTCGACTACGTCATGCAGGTCGAGGCCCCCGGCAGCGTCGCGTCGTTCTTGCAGCGGCTCGGGCGCACGGGCCGGCGCGCGGGCACCCGGGCGAGCTGCTCGTTCTTCTGCCTCACGCCGGAGACCTTGCTCCAGGCCGTGGCGCTGCTTCGTCTCGCCGAGGCGGGCTGGGTAGAGGACGTCGTGCCCGCTGAAGGCGCGACGCATGTGCTCGCCCACCAGCTCCTCGCCCTCACGCTGCAAGAGGGCGGGATCTCCCGACATCAGGTGTTGCCGTGGCTGGCCGAGGCCTGGCCCTTCGCCGCCATTCGTGCGCCCCACCTGCACGCCCTGATCAACACGATGGTAGAGCGCGACATTCTGTACGAGGCCGACGGCCTGCTCTCTCTGGGTCAGCAGGGCGAGCGCCTGTATGGCCGCAAGAACTTTTTTGAGCTGTACGCCGTGTTCTCGGCCCCCCCGACGCTGCGTGTGCAGCATGGTCGTGAGGAGGTGGGCTTCGTGAGCGCGTGGTTTGTGCAGGGCCACGACACAAAGGACGGCCCGCTCTGTTTTCGCCTCGGCGGGCGGGCGTGGCGTGTGGTGCATGTCAACTACGGCCGCGGCACCCTAGACGTGGCGCCCGCCGACCGAGGGCAGGTCCCAAGCTGGTTAGGGACAGGGTCGGTGCTGTCGCGCCCGCTGTGCCAGGCGATGATGCGCGCGCTCTTGACGCCTGGGCCCGAGGCCGCTTGGCTCACCCCTTACGCCGCGCGGGCCCTCGCGGAGCTGCGTGAGGGCTACGAAGGTGTCTTGGAGGAGGGCTCCACCACCCTGGAGGACCACGGCGCCGAGGTGCAGTGGCACACCTTCGCCGGGGGCGCCATCAACCGACTGCTAGCCGCCGGGCTGGAGTCGTTGACCGGAGACAAGTGGGTCGTGGGCAACCTCAGCCTGAGGTCCAAGGTCGCGGGGATCGTGAAGGCCCGGGACGCCGTGCGCCGCCTGCGGGGCCTCGACTGGGAGGCCCTGGCCACCGCCGCCGCCCACGACCTCGCCCGGGGCCGAATCAGCAAGTTCCAGCCCTGCCTCCCCCAAGACGCCGAGGACCGCCTGCTCGCCGAGCGCCTCCTGGACGTGCCGGGCACGCTGCGTTTTCTGGGGTCTGTTCGTGTGGGCGGCGAACGAATCGGCGTCGAGGGCTCGCGCCGAGGCGACATCAGCGCCGAGCTTCATTGGGTGCAGGTCACGAGCGCGCCGTTGGTCGAGTCTGCCCGCTGGGGCCGGTCAGCGCCGCCCACGTCTGCCCGCGACGTTTGTCACCGACGACGACACCCTCGCCCGTGTCTGCGCCAAGCTCGCCTCCGAGCCCACCTTGGCGCTGGATGTTGAGACCACCCTCGACTCCCACGCGCTCTGCCTCATCCAGCTCGCCGCCCGAGACCGGGTCGTGCTGGTGGATCCACTCGCCGTCACCTCCTTGGCCCCCGTCGCGGCGCTCTTGGCGAGCGAGACCATCGTGAAGGTGATCCACAACGCCAGCTTCGAGCGTGGGGTGTTCGCCCGCGCCGGGCACACGCTCGTTAACGTGTTCGACACGCTGCGCGCCTCCCGCGCCGCCCGAGGTCGCGACGCCCTGGGCGGCCACAGCCTCGCCGCGGTGTGTGAGCGAGAGCTCGGCGTCACCCTCGACAAGACGATGCAGACCTCCAACTGGGCCCGGCGCCCGCTCTCCGCGGAGCAGCTCGCGTATGCGCAGCTCGACGTGGAGCTGCTGCTGCCGCTTTATGAGCGGCTGGTGGCGGCGGGTGGGGACGTTGGGGCACGAAGCTGAGGCGCGCTGGGTGGGGGAGTCGTTGGGTTTGGGTGGAT
>JADKFE010000115.1 GCA_016717595.1 Deltaproteobacteria bacterium
GAAACCATGAATCGAGACGACTACGAAAACAGTCTCATACTTTCCCTGGTACAAGCTCTGGTTGGAGCCGTATCCCCAAACTTCCGGCGGGTGTCTCTGTCGTTAACAGAGGACGGATTACGAATGGAGTTCGTGCTCAAAGAGGAGTCGGTGGAGGACCGTGAAGAGATCGCCGACATCTATATCGAGTTCGAGGCTCTCATGGATGGCCCAACCCCTGCGGACATCGATGTGCTGGTCACCACCGAGGAGCTTGAGAAGATCCCCATCAATGGACGTGTGGTCTTCGGGCGCAAAGAGCCGTAGTCGGCTGCCCCGCCCACCCCAGCCGCCCCACCCCGACGAGACCTCGCGCGGGCGCCGGGATCTACGCGGGTTCCACCTTCACGCTCCCGCTTTCAGCGCGTCCTCTCCCCCTTCGCATGAGCGCTGGACGTGATCGACCCCCGCGGAAACCGCCTACAATCGAGCACAACCGATCTTCTCGGCCACGCCCTCTTCACAGGCGCCGCCGACGAGGGCTATCCTTCAAGCTCACAAACAGAGGAGAGACGCACATCCTGCCTGAGCCGCGATCCCCTCGCCCACGCTTCGGACGCTCCGGCGGCCACCGCCTCCGTCCGCTCCACGACGCCGAGGGTCGCACCGCTCGTCACGACGAACGGGGTCGCCTGCTCGGGCCAACCCACAGAAGGGGCCACAGCCGGACAACCGATCACCTCGACCCCCATCCTCATCGCCGAGATCCGGTGACTGGCCAGCCGCTGAAAGGCCCGAACACCAGGGGTCGCGTGTGGCCTGGCGGGTCCGTTTAAAGCGACTGAGGAGGATCATGTACCCTGTATCGGCGATTCTGTTCTCGGTCGTGGACACTGGCGCCTGGTCTCTGGATCAGCTTCGGACATGGGCCGATAGGCTCATCGAGGAGCGGCCTCACCCGGCCCTCTGGCTGCTGGACCTGAGCACCAGCAGGTCGCTCCAAGAGGCGAGCTCGGCCATCTCACGAGGCTTGAAGGATGCACAGATCATGCTTCCAGACGACATGGGAGACCTTCTGGTGGGTTTTTTTGCCCTTCGGTTTCAGCGCGGGCAGCTTGACGCACGGCAATTTGCCGCTGCCGTAGGAGACGTCCTCGACGCCTATGGAAGCAGCCGACTGAATGTCGAGCAGTGGAATCTGCTCACGTCCCACGGCGAGGAGGTCACCGGCGCGTTGAGGGCGGTCACAGACGAGCTCGCTCGTGCGGCGGCCGCGTCCGAAGACCGGCTGCGTCAGTTGGACTCGCTCGCGACTGGCTTGGCCCGCTGGGATGGGTCTGAAGGTGCCGAGCTTAGGGTGTTCCGTCTCACGACGCCCCCGCGATGGTAGGGGGAGGGGACTCGCCAAAGGGCAACCGGCCCCGAGCCGCCACAGGGCTTGGTGTCGCGCGCGCCCAATCGACGCGCCCCCCTAAGCCCCTCCGCCACCCCCCTTCCAAAACCCCGGCCGCTTGCCGTCCCCCGGCGCCGCCGGCCGCCGCCGCCGCCGCCCCCGCCTCCTCCATCCCCTTGAGCAACACCGGGCTCGAGATGTACCGCAAGGCGTCCTCATAATGAATGAGCCCGTCCTGCAAGAGCTTCACGAGGCAGGCGTCCATGGTCTGCATCCCGTCGCCTTTGCCGCCCTGCATCACCGAGACGGCCTGGTGCATCTTGTTGTCGCGAATAAGGTTTCTCAGCGCCGTCGTCGCCACCATCAGCTCAAACGCGGGCACACGCCCCACGCCGTCCCGCCGGGGCAACAACCGCTGTGAGATGACCGCCAACAGGGCGCTTGACAACATCGAGCGCGCCTGAGCCTGCTGATGCGCGGGGAACACGTCGATGATGCGGTCAATCGTCTGGATGGCGTCGTTTGAGTGCAATGTGGCCAGCACGAGGTGCCCCGTCTCGGCGGCGGTCAAGGCGGCGCTCACCGTCTCCAAGTCACGCATCTCGCCGACGAGGATCACGTCGGGGTCTTGGCGCAGGATGTACTTGAGCGCCCCGGCAAACGACATCGTGTCCGCGCCCACCTCACGCTGATCGACCGTGGCCACAACCCCGGTGTGAACGTACTCGATGGGGTCCTCAATGGTGATGATGCGGCAGGCGCGGCTGCGGTTGATGCGGTCCACGAGGCAGGCCAGGGTGGTCGTCTTGCCGCTGCCCGTGGGGCCGACCACCAACAAGAGCCCATGGGGCCGCTCGGAGAGGCGCAGGATGGCGTCGGGCAGGGCGAGCTGGCTGGCGTCGGGGGGCTTGGAGGGGATGGCGCGCAGGGCGGCGGTCATCTCACCTTTCTGGAAGTAGGCGTTCACCCGGAATCGCCGCCCGTCCTCGATCTGTAGGCCGAAGTCCAGCTCACGCTCGAGCTCATAGGCCGAGCGCTGGCGCACGCTGAGGATCGAGTAGAGGAGCGTGCGCATGTCGGCGGCGGTGAGCGGCGGCAGGTCCAGGGGTTTGAGCGAGCCCGTGAGGCGCAGGATCGGCGGGCGGCCCACGGCGAGGTGCAGGTCGCTCGCCCCACGCTCAATCGCCGTGTTGAGCAGCACCTTCATGTCGAGGCCCTTCTGGGCGGCGCCGAGGTCGCGGCTCACGAGGCCCTCCACGCCGGTCCTCATGCCTTTGGCGGCCAGGGCGAACTCTTCAGGGTTCGTGGCGTAGGCCAGCGCGATGTCGTAGCTCACGAGGCCCCGGCGGTAGAGGTCGAGCAGCGTGCGGGTGAAGGTGGTGATGTCGGGGTCGGTGGAGCCGCGCATCAGGTCGAGGAGCTCCTCCACACGCTGCTCTCGGATGAGCCGGGCGGCGGGGGGCGTCACCGTGAGCAGCTCCACGGCGACGACGCGGCCTTTGCCGTCGGGGGTGGGCAAAAGCCGCTGGGCGACGACACCTTTGAGGCTCATGGAGAGGTCCATGGCCACCTGGGCGCGCTGGTGCTCGGGGAAGAACGAGAGCACACGCTGCAAGGTCTGGGAGGCGTCCATGGTGTGTAACGACGCCAAGATCAGGTGCCCGGTGAGCGCGGCCTGCATGGCCACGGCGACGCTCTCGGCGTCTCGCAGCTCGCCGAGCACGATCACATCAGGGCTCTGGCGCAGCACCTCCTTGAGCGCCGTGAAGAACGACGGCGTGTCGCCGCCCACCTCCCGCTGGGTGAGGCGGCTCTTGCGGTCGCGGTGCACAAACTCGATGGGGTCCTCAATCGTGACGATGTGCGCGGCCCGGGTCTTGTTGATGCGGTGCACCATGGCCGCCAAGGTGGTGCTCTTGCCGCTGCCCGTGGCGCCGACGACGAGCACCATGCCGCGCTCTAGCTCCGCCAACCGCCCCAAACCTTCGTGTAGGCCCAGCTCGCCGAGCTCTAGCTCTCCTGAAGGCAAGGCCCGCGCCACCAGGCCCAAGCGCCCTTGCAGCCGGTGCAGGTTGATGCGGTAGCGGCGGTCCTCGCCGTTGGCGGCGGCGAGGCTCATGCCGAAGTCGAGATCCCCGGTCTCCTCAAAACGCCGCCGCTGGCCCGTGGTGAGGGTCTTCTCCAAGAGCGGCGCGAAGTCCGCCGCCGTCGTGGGCGGAAGCTCGGCGGGCTTCACCCGGCCGTGGATCCGGAACGCGGGCTTCTTGCCCTCGGCGACGAAGACGTCCGAGGCGCCCAGGCGCTCGGCGTTCGACAACAGGCGCTCGATCAGGCCGGGCTTGGGCTCATCCACGGGGGCTCCTTCTTGGGAGAGCCCGGAGTGTACCTCTGCGGGGATAGACTAGGCGCCATGCTCCTGCTCGCCACGTCTTGCCTTCAAGGAGAGCCCCTGGCGCGGGCCTGCCTGACGCTCTTGGCGCTGGGCGGTGACGGCCTGCAGCTTTGTCCCGGCAACCTGCCGTCTCCCGGGCTTGAGGCGCTGTTGAGCCGGGTGCAGACGACCTTACGCCTTCACCACGGCTTCACCTGGGACGCGCGGGTGGCCCCGGTCTGGGAGGTGGACGGGGCGCCGCTGTTGCCCATGGCCGGGCGCTCGGTGCATCCGCCGCAGACGATGCCCCCTGGGGGGCTGGAGGCCTGGTTAGCGCGCGCCGCTCGGGAAGGCTGGGTGGTGGAGCTGATGCCGCCGGGCTGGATCCTGAGCGACGAGGGCTCGATCGACGCGGCCATGGCCGCCGGGCTGCGCCTCGCCGTAGACGTGAGCCACCTGCACATCCTCCGGGCGTCAGGGCGGCTCAGCGAGGCCGGGGAGCGGCGGGTGATGGACTACGCGCACATCGCGGAGCTGCACGTCTCGGACAACGACGGCCGCCTGGACCTGCACCGGCCGACGAGCCGGGAGAGCTATGGTGTGGGCTGGGCCCGGGAGCGAACAGACGATGAGACGCCGATGATTTTGGAGAGTTATCTGCACACCCTCAACGATGACGCCCGAAAAACCCTCCTGGAGCGCCTACAAACCCCATGAACCTCCACGGATCCACCGCCGCCGAGCTTCGCGAGCACTACCTCCGCTGGCGTTTTGTCCCCCTCGCCGCCGAGCTCCTGCGTCGAGACGGCGTCGGCAGCGTCACCCTCGCGTTCGCCTGGTTCTGGGACGACACCCTCCACTACGAGGTGCATGAAGCCTTCTTTGCCTCCGCTGGCCCCACGCTGGGCTTGCCTCTGGAGGAGGCCGACGGGGCGCTGCTCTGTGACGCTTATCGCACGATCAGCGGCATCCCCTACGACCCCATTACCCGCCTCAAGGACGATCTCATCGACGCCTTCGCCCCGTTCTGTAAGTACCCTGACGACTATGAGATGAGCATGGCGGAGGCGTACCCGCCCTACGCCGTCGCCTGATTGAACGACGGCCAGCTCCAGGTAGAGATCGTCGGGAAGCTCCAGCACCCCTACCTTGAGGCTATTCCTCTGACGACCCCAGGGGATCCCCCCGTCGGTCACGCCGAGCGTGCACTAGACGGCGAGGCAATCTCCGACGCCGAGCGGCTCCTGGCGACCCAAGGAGACACCCAGCTCATCCACGCGATCGAGGTGGCGTCCATCCTCCTGCGCAGCGTCACCGCCCACCTCAACCAAACAGTCAACGACCTCAAGACCGACCAGCGTATCCTGAGGTGGCTTCAAACGCTTGGTGATCCCGGATGACCCCCCTTCGCGCCATCGGCCGCTCTCCCCGAGACCTACGCGAGATGCTCACCGACTGGTGGCTGATTCCTCTCGCCGGGGCGCTCTTGGAGGCCGCCCCCGACGTCAAACACCTCACCCTAGTCATGCGTTCGTTGCCCGGCGACCGTGTGGCGTCGCGGCTTTTGCCCGGCGACCCTTCGCGTGAGCCCACCCCCGCCTGGGCCAAGCTCGTTGGGCGCATCCACCAGCGCCTCTTCTGCGCCCCAGCGACCGCCTTGGACGCCGATGAGGGCGCCGCCCGCGCCTATGGCGCCTTCTGCAGCGACGATCCCAAGGAGTGGACCGCCAGTTCGCAGCTCATCCGCGAGCCCCGCCAACCTGTGAAGCTGGGCGAGCGTCCGTTTATTGTTGAGCTCGTGGACCTTAGGCAACCGCCGTCGCCCAGACGCCGAGGCCCCCGCCGAGCGCGCCCGCGCCGCCCGCCTCGCCGCCTCCGTCGTTGACCCCGACGTGGCTCCATTGCTCAGCGGTCTGGAGGCCTTGGACCGCCGTGACGAGATCTTCCGACTGTGTACCACGCTCTACCGTCTGCGGACGAGCCACACGCCGGCCAATGAGATCCACGACGCCGTGCGAGCGTTAGAGGCGGCGTTAAAGTCCCGGTGAGACCACACCGCCCCATCACGACTGGCCGATGATCCCCACCAAACCCTCCTGGAGCGCCTACAAACCCCATGAACCTCCACGGATCCACCGCCGCCGAGCTTCGCGACCACTACCTCCGCTGGCGTTTTGTCCCCCTCGCCGCCGAGCTCCTGCGTCGAGACGGCGTCGGCAGCGTCACCCTCGCGTTCGCCCAGTTCTGGAACGACGAGGCCCACGACGCGGTGCATGACGGCCTCTTCGTCTCCCCAAGCCAAACGCCGGGCTGGCCCTTGGAGGAGGTGGACTGGGACACGCTCAGCGAGGCCCACCGCGCGCTCTGCGGCCGGGACCACGACGAGTATTATGGCGACAACTACGACCTCATCCACGCCTTCGCCGCCTACTGCAAGCCCGGCTGCGACCAAGAGATGAGCTCTGACGAGGCGTATTTGCCCTACGCCGTCGCGTGGCTCAAAGACGGCCAGCTCCAGGTGGACCTCGTCGGCGAGCTTCTGCACCAGGGCCGCGAGGACTGGCCGCTTCTGACCCACGGCCCGCCGCCCGTGGGCCGCGCCGAGCGTGTCCGAGGCGGCGCCCCGCTCACGGTGGGGGAGCTGCTGGTGGCGACTGAAGCCGATGAACATCTCAGCGAGGCCATCGAGATGGCGTCGATCCTCATCCGCACCACCCACGCCCGCCTCAACCGAACCAAAGGCGACGCCAAGGCCGACAAACGTGTCCTCGCTTGGCTTCAGGCCTACGGGGGCGCCCCATGATCCCCCTTCGTGCCTGTGGCCGGTCCCCCGAAGACCTCCGCGAGATGTTGACCGACTGGTGGCTCAAGCCCCTCGCCGGGGCGCTCTTGGAGGCCGCGCCCCACGTCCGTCACCTGAGCCTCGCCGCGCGCGCGTTGCCCGGCGACCGCGTGGCCCTGCGGCTGATCCCCGG
>JADKFE010000116.1 GCA_016717595.1 Deltaproteobacteria bacterium
CACCACGAGGTCGGCGTGATTCAGAACACGCCTGTCCCCGACCTCTCCCCCGACGATGAGGCGCTCCTCGCGGGCCTCGCGAAGACCTCCTGGTCCCTCAAACGTCGCCTGGACACGGTCAACGAGACGTCCCACGCCCTGCTGCTCCCGGCGCTGCTGTCGGTCTCCGGCGCCTCACTCACCGAGCGCGCGGCCGCCTGGGCCCAGCACGCCGACGCCCTCGGGCGCCGCCTGACCGAGCTTCAAGCGCAGATCGACGATCGGTGTTTTGTTCTGTATGGCATCAACGCCGAGGACCGCGCCGCCATCGAGCGCGGCTTCGGCGGCGGCGCGCCCCTTCACGACGCCCCCGAGGAGGCGCTTGAGGACGAGGGCCCCGAGGGGGACGACGGCGACATCCGCCGCCACGCCGCGGCGCTGATCTCTTGGGCCCTCGGCGTCGCCTTTGGCCGCTTTGATGTGCGCCTCGCCACGGGGGCGCGCCCGCTCCCCCCCGAGCCCGGGCCCTTTGACCCGCTCCCGGCCTGCTCGCCGGGGATGTTGACCGGGCCCGACGGCCTGCCCGTCGCCGCACCGCCGCTGGGCTACCCCGTCGCCTTCCCCAGCGACGGCCTGCTCGTGGACGACCCCGGCGCCCCCAACGACCTGCTCGGCGCCGTTCGCCAGGTCTTCGCCGCGGTGTTCGGTGAGGCGGGCGACGAGCGGCTGGCCGAGGCCGTCGCGCTCCTCGACCCCCGCGCCGACGACCTCCGCCCCTGGCTGCGGTCCAGCCTCTTCGCCGAGCACATCCAGCGCTACTCCAAGTCCCGGCGGAAGGCCCCCATCTACTGGCGCCTCGGCACCCCCTCGGGCGCCTACAGCGTGTGGGTGTACCTGCACCGCGTCGGCCCCGACACCCTACACGCCGCCCTGCGGGACCACGTCGCGCCCAAGCTCGGCTACGAGGAGGAGCGCCTGGGCCAGCTCACCGCCGAGGCCGGGCCGACGCCGTCCACGGCCCAGCGCCGCGCTCTGGCCGCCCAAGAGGGCTTTGTGGAGGAGCTGCGGGTGTTTCGCGACGAGCTGGCGCGGGTAGCCCCCTTGTGGAGCCCCAACCTCGACGACGGCGTGGTGATCAACGCGAGCTTCTTGCACCGGCTGTTCCAGCACACCCGGCCCTGGGCCAAAGAGTGTGAGGCCCACTGGGAGAAGCTCAAGGCGGGCGAGTACGACTGGTCCCACCTCGCCATGCGCCTGTGGCCGGAGCGGGTGGTGCCCAAGTGCGCCGAGGATCGAAGCCTCGCCATCGCGCACGGCGTCGAGGACCGCCTGTGGGTGGACGACGGCGGCCGCTGGCGCCCCAAGCCGGTCACGGAGGAGGAGCTCACCGAGCTCGTCCAGGCCCGCAGCTCGGCGGCGATCCGCGAGGCCCTGCGAGAGGTGAGCGCGGCCCCACCCCCGGCCCGCGCCCAACGCGCCCCGCGCCCCGCCCCGGTGGCCGCGCCCAAGGAGCGGCCCTTGAAGGCGGCGACGGTGCAGCTCCCCCTCGACCTGAGCGCCGCCCGCCCCGGCGCCGACAAGCCCGCCCTCGACGCCCTGCGCGCGGCCCTGCACCAGCACCCCGAGGGCGCCAGCAAGGCGGAGCTCCTCGCGGCGAGCGGCCTGGACGAGGGCCAGTGGGCGGCGGCGATCGGCGCGCTCACGGCGTCGGGTGAGGTGGAGCGGCGGGGGCAGGCGCGGGGGATGCGGTATGTGAGCAGTAAACAAGGAGGTCAGGATGATTGAGTTACCCACGGATCGAGGCGACTTGAAGGTGCGTTATGCGGGGCCTCGCGGCCCGATGCCCCGCCATCTTGACCTCTGGCGGGACGTCTTCGTCTATTGGCGGGACGGTTTAGAGGCGTACAGCAAGGCCACGAAGGACGAGGGCTGGTGCTACAACGAGCGCCCGCAGGTCGGCTTCCTCTCGACGGCCATCTGGAACGTGAAGGGGGTCACCCTCGCGGAGTACCCGGTCACCAAACAAGGCTGGCACGACCGGCGCACACGGTACACGGGCCGTGGCGACCTGTGGGCGCACCTGGGAGACACCACCTACGCCATCGAGGCCAAACACAGAGAGGTTCGCCTGGGCACGCCCAAGACCAAGCAGGCTCTGGACGACCTCTTGGACGAGGCGGGCTGGGACAGCCTCCGAAGCTGTGAGGAGGTCGACTACCGCGCGGCGGTGAGCTTCGCCCCGCTCGTCGCGAGCGCGACGGTCCCCGCCGAGACGCGCGAGGGCTTCCTCGGCCTCGCGGAGACGCAGCAGATCATCAAGGGCATGTTCAACCGCGGCTTCCGCGTCGACCTCTTCCCGAGCTGGACACAGGCGTGGACCGCTCAGATGGCGCGCGGTACGTCGGCGTCACGCTGCTGGTGGGGATGGACGATGTGTAGCGGCCCCAACGAGGCCCCGGTCGGCGGCGCGACCCGCCTCGTTCACCCGCGCCCAGGCGCGCGGCGGCAGGCGAGCGGCTTGGAGCTGGGCCAGCGGACGGCGGCGAAGCACACGGCGGAGAACGGAGGCTCACCATGATCGAGAAGATCACGCTCAAAGACTTCTTGTCGTATGGTGAGGTCACGAAACCCTCCCCGATCTACTCATCGCCCCCCAAGGTCACGACCACGCTCAAGATGCGACCGCTGAACGTGCTCGTGGGGCCCAACGCCTCGGGGAAGTCGAACTTTGTGGAGGCCCTCGCCCTGCTGCGGGCGGCCCCAAAGGATCTGCCGCTGCCCATTCGTAACGGTGGGGGCGTGGCGGAGTGGATCTGGCGCGGGGATGGCAAGGCGCCAGATCGGGCGACGGTGGAGGTGACGCTGGCGAGCCGAAAGGCCTCCGCGGGGCACGCCGATCCTCCCCCATTTCGGTATCGCCTGACCTTCGGCGCGCCGGGCGGCACGTTCAGGGTGTTGGACGAGCTCATCGACCAAGACCAACGGGGGAGGCCCCCGGATCCGTACTTCGCGACCCAGAAGGACGGCCCGGTCATCGCGCGGGGCGCCAAGGGGAGTCGTGTGCTGGAGCCGGTCGACATCGACTCCACCCAGTCGATCCTCTCCCAGCGCAAAGACCCAGAGAATTTCCACACGCTCACGAAGGTCGGGGAGTTTTTTGGCAAGATCCTGATCTACCGGAGCTGGACGTTTGGCCCCGACGCGCCGATTCGTTCGTCGTGCCTCATCGACGTCCCCACCGCCACCCTCGCTGAAGACTTCTCCAACCTGCCCGCCCGCCTCGCGGTGCTCAAGCGGAACCCCGCGACCAAGCGGCGGCTCTTGGAGCGGCTCGCGGAGCTAGAGTCGGAGTTCACGGATCTGGAGGTCACCCCCGAGGGCGGGCGCCTTCAGCTCTACCTCATCGACGGCGACCGGCCCGTCCCGGCGAGTCGCCTCTCTGACGGCACGCTGCGGGCTCTCGCCCTGCTCGCCATCCTCATAGAGCCTGGCCCCGCGAGCGTGGTGGTGATCGAGGAGCCCGCGCTTGGGCTGCACCCTGACATGCTCCCGACGATAGGCGAGCTCCTCGTATCGGCCAGCGAGCAGGCGCAGCTTGTCGTGACGACCCACTCCAGCGACCTCCTCGACGCCTTGACCAAACACGCTGAGAGCGTCGTCTTGTGTGAGCGCCAGGGCGCGAGCACGGCGCTGCGGCGTCTGGGCCGGGCGGACATCACGGCCTTGGCGGAGTTTGACGGGCTCGGGGCGATGTGGATGTCGGGCAGCTTAGGAGTCACCCCTTGACCAGCCTCTTTCACCAGCACCTCAACGAGCAGCTCCAGGCCGCGCTGCGCAGCGGCGTCGCCGTGGTCATCGACCCGTCCGGCGCCTTCACGCCGTACATCGACGACCTCACCAAGAGCTGCGAGTGGTCCGATGAGCACCCCGAGGTGGCCTTGGTGAAGGTGGGCGACGTGCCCGCGCGTTTTGTGCGGTTTGCGGGCTCGTGGTTCGGCCTGCGCGCGGCGGCGGAGCCCTTCGTCTCCGGCGACGGGCCGCCCAGCCCGGCCTTGCTGATCTACGTCCCGCAAGCGGCGCCGGAGCCGGCCCAAGATGTGCTGATGGAGCTCGCCCGCGCCGGAAAGCGGCTCACCTGGAGCTTTGAGACCGAGGCCCGCGACGCCTTACGCGCGAAGTACACCGACGGCCAGATCGATGAGCTCCTGGCGGACGGCCGCGCCAGCTTCGACGACGTGGTGGCCATCCTCAACCAGCGCGGCGACGGCGCGGCGAGCCGCCTGAAGGTGGCGTTTTTGGACGAGCCCGACGCCAACATCCTGCTGCGGTGGCTGGCCGACGACAGCACGGATGGGGTGATCACCGAGAAGGGCGCCCAAGGAGAGCTCACGCGGCTGGTGCGCTCGTGGGTGGGGCTCACCTTAGAGGACGGCCTCACGCTCCCGGCGGCCCGGGCCCGCCTCGCCCGCTTTGTGCTGCTCAACGAGTTCCGCCGCGATCTGCGGGCCGAGCCACCCGGCACAATCCTCAGCCAGCCCACGCCCGAGACCGACACACAGCGGGCCAACACCCTCGCCCTCACGAGACGCTTCAGGGCCGAGTCTCCCAAGGCGTACGTGAGCCGCGCGCGGCAGATCGAGCAAGAGTTCCACCTCGCCCGGGCGAAGGTCAAGCCCGAGGAGCTGGGCTGCATCGACACCTTCGAGTTTGAGGAGCGCCTGCTCTTGACCTGGTGCGCGTCGCTTCTGGAGGCGCGGCGCTACGCCGAGGCCCACGCCGTGGTCGTCGAGCGGGAGACGAGCTTCTGGGTGGAGTGGGTGGACTCGTCCGCGCAGATGCCGCGCAAAGAGAAGTGGGAGCTGTGCCGCCGGGTGGCGGAGCTCGGGCTTCGCATCGCCGCGGTGAAGGGCGCCTTGCCCCCGTCCAGCGCGGGCCCCGCGGTGTGGGTGGCGCGTTACGCCGCCGCTGAAGACGGCTGGCACCGCGTCGACGCCGCCCAGCGGGCGCTGGAGACCTGGCGCAGCCGCGCCGTAGACGAGACCATCGTCGAGAAGGCCGTCGGCGTGGTGCTGCGGGATCACGAACAATTGCTCCACAGCCTCGCCCTGGGCTTCTCCAAGGCCCTCGGGGCGGCGGGCTTCGCCGTGCCCGGCGTGCTGCATCAGACACGAATCTACCCCGACGTGGTCGCCCCCCGCACAAGCGGCACGGTCGCCTGGTTCTTCGTGGACGCCCTGCGGTTTGAGATGGGCGCGGAGCTGGCCAAACACCTCGACGGGGTGGACGAGCTGCAGCTCCAGCC
>JADKFE010000117.1 GCA_016717595.1 Deltaproteobacteria bacterium
CTCCACGGTCCTCCAGTCGCATCGCTCACCCAGTTCTTGTTGGTCATGATGTGGTGTATCTGGTCGTCGGCCCTCCCTAACGCTCCGGTGGCCTCGCGCAAAACCTGCTGGGAGACATTGGTTGCAGGCTCGAACGCAGCCCGCTGCGCTCGCGCCGCCATGCTCATCTCGACGCCGAGCCCTGGGATGGCCACGTCCACGAGCACGGCGCCGCCGACGCCCACCACGACGCCCGCGTTCGTCGCGCTGGGCGAGATCGCTAAGCCCTGTTGGTACTGGTCGATGGACCATGCGCGCAGGTCTTTGACCGCCCCCGACCGATCCAGCGCGGTCTGCGTCAACTGCTGGGCGAGGCCGCCCGATAGCCCCCCGAGCAACCCCAACGTCGCGGGGATGCTCTCCAGCATCATCGCGGCGTGGACGCCGAGTCCGCCCTTCACGCCGAAGTCGAAGGCGTCGCCCAGGCGACTCAGCTCGGAGACTCGGCGAAACTTGCCGGTGCCCCCATCTCCGCCGCCGCCGTCCTGGCCGCCGCCGTGCTCCCGCGTGGTCCCGAGGCCGATGAGGCTGCCTTCACCCTCGGTCGTCGGGGAGGACTCGCCGCTGCTCTCGCCCGGCGCGGTCGGGTCAGCGCCGTCGCCTTGAGCGTCGCCGCCCGGCAGCGCGCCCTCACCGCTCACGGGGCCGTGGTTGATGTACTCGTAGGTGTCCGTGCTCCCTGCTGGCCTGAACACATCCCGGTTGGCGCAGTCCTGGGTGCAACGCTCGCCGACGGTGATGTTCACCTGCGTCGTGGCCCCGGTCGCGGGGTCGGTGTGGATGCTGGTGCCCTTCCTGCCGGTCAATGAGGCGTCTACATCGCCCGTCGCCTCGCCCTCGTCGGGCGCCGCCCCGAAGCAGCCGCGCTTCCGCTGCGGGCCTAGGTTGCCGGTGTCCATCCCCCCACAAGCGAAGGGGCTCAGCGAGCAGAGGCTCGCGGACTGCGAGCTGGTGTTCTTCTCGCTGCCCCCGCCTTCGACGCCCTTCGACGGCCCGTCGCCGTTGTCGCCGCTCTCGGCCATCTGCCCGTAGTCGGTCGTGCTCGGCCCGCCTGCGGACCACCCCGTCGGGTCCACGAGGTTCACGCCGTCGCCCTCGGCGTAGCGGGTGCGAAACATCCCGCCCGCGAGGCCGAGCGGATCGGGGCTCAGGAAGCGCCCCGTGCGCGGGTGATAGGCCCGGTGCTGGGCCAGCATCACGCCGGGGGCCTCGGGGATGGACTCTAGGCCCGCGAAGAGGTGGCGCTCGTCGAAGGCGCTCGGGGCCTGGGTGTTCTCGCCGAAGGCGCCGAAGGCGGGCAAGGTCTCGCCGCCGAGCTGCAACACCGCGCCGCGCGGGTCGGTGACGATGGGCGTGGGCTTGGCCTCGCCGCTGCGCTTCTGGCCGAAGCGGACGCCCTCGACCACGATCTCGGTGATGACCTCGCCGTCTTCGGTCACTACCTCAAGCGGGAGGCTGCCGTGGCTCAGGCCGTAGAAGGTCAGGCGCTCGTCGCCGCTCGGCGTCCCGTTGGGCCAGGGGGCGGCCTTCGGGGTCGCGGAGGATGGAGCGGAGCACGCCGCTGGCGTCTTGAACCTCGGCCAGCTCGCCGTCGGGGTCGTGGAGGAAGGTGAGGTCGTCCTCTTCGACCACGGCGTCGAAGGGGTCGAGCACCGGGGCGGCGGTGTCGATGGCGGTGACGACGCTGCCGTCCCAGGTCAAGGTCTCCGTCGTGGTGCCGTCGCTCTGGGTGACCCGGTTGCCTGCGGCGTCGTGGTCGTAGCTGCGGCTCCAGGCGCCGCCGCGGGTGTGCTGCTCGTCGGTGAGCCAGCCGGGCTCGGCGTAGGTGTAGCTGCTCGTGTCGGTGGTGCTGCCGGTGGTGACGTGCTCGGCGACGAGGCGGCCTCGGTCGTCGTAGTCGCCTTCCCAGGTCAGCGCGGGGGCGTTTAGGGCGGTGCTGGTGCTCGTCCAGCGTTTGTCGAGGCGGCCCATGCGGTCATAGCGAAGGCTGTGGAGCTGGCGACCGCCGCCGAACTGAACGCGGTCGGCGCGGAGGTTGCCGTCGCGGCGGAAGAATCTGCGCGACCGTCGCGCCGTCGAGGCGGACCTCGCTCAAGAGGCGCTGGGGCCCGCTGGTGGTGTAGTGGTAGCTCAGCTCGGCGCCGCTCGGGGTGGTGACGGCGCTCAGGGTGTCGTCGTCGTTCCAGGTCCAGCTCAGGGTGCCGACGGTGACGCCCTCGATGGCGGTGGTCCGAGAGGTCAAGCGGCCCTGGTCGTCGTAGGTGGCGGTCCAGGCCGAGAGCGAGGCGCCGTTGAGCAGACGCTCGGTGATCGCGGCGTTGCCGTAGGCGTCGAAGCCGTCCCAGGCCGTCGTCAGGGACTCGCCCGTGAAGCTGTCGGAGATGGACTCGGAGACGAGGCGACCGGCGGTGTCGTAGGCGAACTCTCGGACGCGGACGGTCACGCTGTCGCTGCCGAGCCAGGTCTCGGAGGTCGGGCGACCAAACTCATCGCGGAGCCAGCTCTTGGTCTGCGCGCCGTCGTCCCAGCTCTCGGAGGAGAGGAAGCCATCGGCGTCGTAGCTGAACTCGGTGAGCGAGGCGCCGTTGTCCAGCTCCACGAGGCGACCGGCGGCGCTGTAGGCGCTGGTGATCACCTGGTCGGCGGGGTCGGCGAGGCCGAAGTCGCCGTAGGCCGGGCTGCTTGTGGTGTAGGGGCTCCCGAACCAGCCCCACTCGGTCACCGGCAGGCCCAGCTCGGCGTCGTAGTGCGTCACCGTCATCGCCAGCGGCGCGCCGCCGAAGGCCTGGTGCTCGACCGCCCACCGCTCGCTGCCTTGGAAGTGGTGCCGGTAGGCCGTGCCGTCGGGCAGGCGCTCGCCGATCAGGCGGCCCAAGGCGTCGGTGAAGGTGGCCGAGACGTTGCCTTCGCCGTCGGTGGACAAGACCCGCCGCAGGTTCGTCTCGCCGTCGAAGCTGTGGGGGACGCTGTGGCTGAACGTGCTCGGCGCCCCGCCGGGGGCCTGGGAGAAGATCACCCGGCCTCGGTTGTCGTAGTCGCGGCGGGCCGAGGCGCCGCCGGGCTCGGTGACGGCGCGGGCGCGGCCCAGCGGGTCGTAGAGCATGGTCCGGGGCGTGGACTCACCGGCCTCGGTGACGCCGATGAGCCAGCCGTAGGCGCCGTAGTCGTAGGTCGTCGTCGCGCTGCCGGTGCCGTGGGTGGGCGTGATCGTGGCGCCGATCACGCGGTCGGCGTCGTCGTAGGCCAGCGTCGTCACGCGCTCGCCGTCGCCGATGGTCACGGTTGTCACGCGGCCCAGGCTGTCGTAGACGAAGGCGCGCTCGACGCCGTCCACCAAGGACCACACCGGGCGGCCCAGGGCGTCGTAGTCGTGCTCCTCCAAGACCTTCTCGCCCTGAAGGAGACGTTGGAGCACGCCGCCGGGGCCGCGCTCCGCCGTCCAGGTCACGCCGTCGGCGTCGGTCGTCGTGAGCACCCGGCCTTGGGCGTCGAGGGTGTGCTGAACCAGAGGGGTGGCGCAGGCGCTCCCGTCCCAGCCGCTCGGGGCGCAGATCGCCAGAACAGCGCCCCACACGTCACGCTCAAAGTACCGGGTGCGCCCGTCCACGTCGGTCACGGACAGCGGCAGGCCGTCGGGGCCGTAGGTCGTGAACGTGGTCCCGGCGAGGGTGGTCTCGGAGATCACCCGGCCCAGGCCGTCGCGGGTGATGACCAGCTCCTCGCCGGTCTCGTCGGTGGTGGTCGTCGTCGCCGCGACGGCGCCCAGGCGGTCGGTGTGGGTGGTGTCCACCAGCGTCACGCCGTCGATGGACGAGGAGACCGGGCGCCCGATGGGGTCAAAGGCTTGGGCGCTGAGCACGCCGAGCGGATCGGTCACCTGGACGGCGCGGTTGATGAGGTCGTGCTCGGTCACCCAGGTCAGCGTGGGGCAGCTCGCCACCGTGGGCGCGCCGTTGCCCGCCGGGGTGCAAGAGGTGTCCCCGACGCTGGGCACCAAGGTCTCGACGTTGACGCGGTGTAAGGCGTCGTAGCCGATCTCGCGGGTGAGGCCCGTGGCGTCGGTGTCGCTCAAGAGGCGTCCGTAGGCGTCTCGCACCACAAACCGCCGAGAGAGCCCGTTGAGCAGGCGCTCCTCGGTCAAGAAGTCGAACTCAACCCGCTCCTCGACCCCCAAGGCGTCGGTGCGCACCGAGACGCCGGGGGCGTGCTGCCAGGTCGTCAGGGCCTCGGCGCCGTCCGCGCCGGGGGACACCTGGGCGACCACACGCCCGGCGTGGTCATAGGTATAGGCGAGGGTCTCAAAGGCTTCGCCGTCGAAGTGGGGGCGGATCTCCCAGCCGACGCGGCCATCGTCGAGGTACACCCAGGCCGCGATCTTCTCGTCTCCGACGCAGCTCGGGACGCCTGTGCTGCCCAAGGCGCCAGGGCAAGACCGGCGCTCCTCGGGGCGGCCCCAGCCGTCTACGACGAGGAGCTCCAGGCGCCCGCCGCTCGTGAGGGTGGCCTTGTCGTCGTAGGGGAGGTCGTCTTCGTAGAAGTGCTGCTCGGTGAGCGTGTCGGAGCTGTCGCCGTCGTCCGCGTCGGGGTCGGTGGTGGTCAGGGTGACGCGGTTGAAGCTGTCGTAGGCCGTCGTGGTGAGCGCGCCCTCAAACGACTCCGACACGACGCGGCACAGGCTGTCGAGCGTGCGGGTGAGCACACGCCCGGCGCGGTCGGTGGTGCTGGTCACGACGCCGCAGGTTGGGTCTACAACCGTCTCCTCGGTGCTGCCGTCGATGAAGGTCTGGGACTTGGGCACGCCGTAGAAGAGGCTGTCGCCGTGGTCCCACACGACGGTGGTGGTCACACAGTCGGCGCTGGCCGTGGAGCTGCCGCAGCGGGTGACCGTGCCAGGAAGGTCGAAGGCGCCGGGGTGGAAGTCGGCGCGGGTCGTCGTCTCGTAGGGGGTGAGGCCGTCGCCGGAGGTGATGGTGGCCGTGGCCAGGGCAGCGCCCCAGGCGCCGTCGTCGAAGGGCTCGTAGGTGTAGGTGGTGTAGAGGTCGTCATCGTCAACATAGGGGTCGCGGCGCTGGGTGGTGGTGCGCAGGAGGCCGCGTGAGCCGTACTCCCACTCGGTGACGTTCATCCGGTAGCGGTCAGACCGGCGATGGCGGCGGGCGGATCGGCGCGCTCGGGGAGCGTCACGCCGTCGTAGGTGCCGGTGGTGTCGAGCGCCGATCCGGTGGTGCGCGGCAGCCCAAAGCCGAAGCTCTCCATCGCCGCGCCTTGGGCGTCAAACCGGCCCGTGAAGGCGATCACCTCGTCTACGGGGAACATGCCCTCGGCGGTCTGGAAGCTCCCGGTGTCGTTGCCGTCGGCGATCAGCACGTTGGTGATCAGCTCGTGCAGGTTCTCGTCGGGGTAGCGCAAGAAGCCGATGGCCGTGAGCCACTCCTGCCAGGAGATCGTGCCGCCGTCGAGGGTGAAGCACTCCTCCACAAGCTCCAGCACCGTCGGCGGGCTGGTCTCCGTCTTGTCCAGCTCGATCACACACTGACGGCGCAGCGGGTTGAAGTAGGGCGGACGCACGTCCAGGCCCCACTCCTCAGTCATCGTGAACAGCGAGGGGCTCATCGGCGCGGCGTGGGCGTTGACGATGAGGTGCTCTAAGACGTGGTCCTCGTCGTATCGGGCGCTGTAGACGCTCGCGCCCATCAGGGGCCGCGACACCGCGAAGCCGTGCTCCTCGACGCTGCCCGAGGCGTTGTGGCGCTCGACCACGCCGAAGCCTCGGAACCGCTCGCCGTCGTGCAGGCCGTGTAAGTAGCGGTATTGGCGGTTGCCCTCAGCGCCGTCCATCGCGACGAGGATCTCCTCGTTGGTGTGCAGCCAACGCAGGGCCGAGGCGTCGGTCTCCAGGCGCGCGAGCGGGTCGTCCTCCTCCGAGAGGCGCCGTTGTTGCCGCCAAGGTTCGCCGTGAAGCCCCAATCAAGCTCGGTGGTGCCGCCCCAAGGCCCCACCACCTCGGTCATGCGGCCTTGGGTGATCTCGCGGGTGTGGGCGTGGAAGGTGACGCTGTAGCTCACGACGCTGCTGAAGTCGGGATCAAGCTCCGAGTCTCGCTCGGTGAACAGTCGGAGCTGGTCAACAAAGCCGTCGCCGTCGAAGTCGGCGAGGATCACCTGGCGCTCGTGGGGGTAACGCCCGCCGAGGCCGCTCACGCCGAGGTCTACGTCCGCAGGCCAGGGGTCACCGGAGGGCTCAAAGAAGCCGTAGCGGACGCCCCAATCGTAGCCCGCGCGCACCGCAGGCAGCGCGCCGTCATCGTCCAGGCCACCGTACTGAATCAGCGCGGGCCGACCCGAGCGGCCTAGATCCACCATCGAGAAGAAGCTGTCGCTGAGGTGGTTCAGGCCCGTCTCGCTGCTGCCGGTGCCGTATGGATCGGCGGAGATGAGCCAGGGCTCGCCCGCGCTCAGGCCGCTGTCGCGCCAGAGGCGGCGCCCGTCGCCGTAGAAGATGCGGGAGTATTCCGAGCCCTCCACGGGCGTAGCGCCGTTGTTGGCGCTGGTCCGGTCTGGATCCCAACAGGCGTAGAGGGCATAGGCCACGTCCAAGAGGCCGTCGTTGTTGAAGTCGGCGAAGCGCGCCTGGGCCGAGCGGTAGGAGTCGGCGTCGCTGTAGGCGCCCTCGCCGCTGCTCGGGTAGTTGTAGTAGTTGTCGTCATTGTCGTAGGTGTAGCCGTAGCAGTCATTGTCCCAGCCGTCGGGCTCGTAGGCGGAGAGAGGCAGCTCGTCAAGGGGAGCCGAGGTCGGATCGGTGGTGTGGGGCCTAGAAGTCTCGCCCTGGAGATGGAGCGGAGCCAGTCTCCGGCCTCGCCCGAGTTGAAGATGACGTGGCTGTAGTCGGGGACGACGGAGCCGGTGATGTTCCGCTGGCCCGCCGAGACGAGGAGGTCTAACCAGCCGTCGCCGTTGAGGTCCGCGAGCTGGCCTGCGCGGAGCTGGGAGGGCCAGATGGAGAGGTTGTGTGTCGCGAAGTCGCGGGCCAGAGGGTCATACTGGAGCATCGTGACGCCGGGGCCTGCGCTGCCTCCCGTGGAACTCCGCTCATAGATCAGGTCGGTCCAGCCGTCGCGGTTCACGTCCCCGAAGAGGTGCGCGAGGGGCGGGCCGGTCGAGTGTGTCTCAAAGACGGTCTGGAGCTTGTCGGTCCAGGTCTCATCCAGCTCAAACGAGGGCGGCCCGGTGCGGGGCATGAACTCGGAGATGGGCAAGGACGAGGGCTTGTTGACGTAGGCCCGGACGAGCACGCCGCACTTGGTCACCAGCGCGTCTACGACAGTCATCACGCCGTGGCCGAGGGTCCGTCCCGTCAGGGTCACCGTCGTACTCGGCGCAGGCGTAGCTCACGACGATGAGGTCGGGGCGCCCGTCGCCGTTGAGGTTCGCCACGGTGCCGCGTGTCCAGGCGCGGTCGATCTCTTCAAGAGGGTCGGGGAGGCTCGTCCAGCCCGCAGCGGAGAGCGCCTCGGGGATCGCCGCGCTCAAGTCCTCGCCGACGGTGTCCCAGGCGTCCACCTCATCGTTCCAGCTCACGGAGCGGAGGGTCTTCTTCGCCGACCCCGAGCTTGTCTCCCGCTGAATCGTCGTCACGATGGAGAGCGGCTGCTGAGTCTCGCTGGGCCGGGTGGACGACGAGCCCATCAAGGTCGAGAGGTCGGGCCCATCGGCGTAGTCCACGGTGAAGCGGCTGTAGAACGTGTCATTGACGCTCGCCTCCACGGCCACGAGGCGCTCGGTCAGCGCGACGAAAGAGCCGCCGAGGCCGTCGATGCGCCAGTCGTCGCGGGGCTCGTACTCAAAGGTGATCTCGGCGGCCCCGTAGGTGATGCGCTCGGGCAGTGGCGCGCCTTGGGCCGCGCCGCCGATCTCGCTGTCGCCCAGCGCGTCCAGGGTGCCGTCGTAGTCGGACGGGCGGTAGTCCCAGGTGATCGTCTGCCCGAAGGGGTTCTGGACCTCGGTGAGCAGCCAGGCCGAGGTCTCGCCCAGGTGAGTCGGCACGTCGGAGCCCGAGCCATCCACGCACGGGATCTGGGCGAGGCCCAAGGTGGCGTATTGCTCGCAGGCGTCCGCGATGGGGTCTTCACCCGACAACCAGCGCAGGATCTCGATGATGAAGCCGTCGTCGGACTCCTCAGCCACGAGCCGCGAGCCATACGTCCAGCGCCAGCCGTCTTTGCGCACAGTCCAGACGTTCGCCTCGTCATCGTACTCAATGCAGCGACCGTCTTGCTGCTCGGCCTCGTAGCAGTCGGTCTGTGCGTTGTAGTAGAGCCGCTGGCCGTCGAGTCGGAAGCTGGACTCGGCGAGGGCGTCCTCGTTGTTGTCGAAGCTCATCGGCACCCCGCCCAGGGGGTCGCGGCGCTCGACGCGGGAGAGGCCCGCGAGGGTCCAGCCCATGCCCATGAGGCCCTCACGCACGCCGGGGTCGGCGATGAAGGCGATGTCCGGCGTCAGGCCGCCGGGCGCGGGCGGGAGGTCCAAGGGCACGCGGTCGGTCCAGGCGCCTCGGCTGAGCCAGCCTTCAGGCGTGGCCCCCGCTGCCGGGGAGGCCGAGACCGAGGCCGTGAGCGCGGCGTCCTCTGCGCGGGCGGTGAGCGCGACGAAGACCAACAAGAACGACAACCAGAGGCGAGACGCGGCGGGCATAGAGGCTCCTCGGCGGGCCTCGTCTTGGGGCCGATCGCCGGGGTGAAGGTGGGTGCCTGAGCTGCGGGCCCGAGCGCCTTCATCCAAACCGGCGCGGCGGGCTTGGGGACAGCGTAGCGCGGGGGTGTCAGTGAGTGGGAGGTCAGATTGTGGACTTGACCTGGGGATCCCGTGTTTGAGGGGGGCTGTGGGGATCACGGGGATCGCAAGGATCGCGGGTGGATCCTTGTAGGGCGCACCTCGATGGCGCGTTGATGCCTCAGCAGTCTCGCGAGGAGGCGCGCCCGCGAGAATCTACAGCTGGTGCTGTGAAGGCGTCGGCGGCTTAGAAGTGGTGCCCTGCGACCATAAAGCGGGCAATACCTCATCGTTCCCCGTGCTCCACGCCTTCAGGCAAACATGCGCCCCTTCACGTTCACGCTCACCCTCGCCGCGACCCCCGACCCGTTTACCTTTCGGGCTATGCTGGCCTCCGCCGCAGGCCAGGCCGAGGGCCGCGTCGTCCTCCCAGCGGACCTCGTCGCGCCGCTGCACTCCGACGACAAAGCCCTCGCCGACCGTGGCGCTCAGCTCCTCGCGGCGCTCAGGGCGGATCCCGCCCTCGACGGTGGCTTGCGGGCGGTCGTCGTGGCGGCGGACGGCGCCCCGTTGCAGCTCCTCGTCGCCACCCCGCCCGCGCCGTCTCGGGCCGCGCTCGCGCCGTGGGAGCTGCTCTGCGAGCCCGGATACTCCCCGATGCTCCGGCGTCTCGGCGGCGCCGTCGTGCGCACGCTGGATGGCCTTCCCGACGCCGTCCTGCGCCTCTCCGAGTGTCCCCGTGTGCTGGTCGCCTGGGCCTCACCCGCTGGTGTGTGGCCCCTCGACGGCGCGCCCGTGGCGCAGGGTGTGTGGGTCATCTTGGACGATGCGGAGATCCTCACCTCCCCCCACACGCAGCTGGAGGGATTGCGGGACATGCTCGCCACCGCCAGGGCCGAGGGGCGGCCTGTCGAGCTGCTCTACGTCCTCTCGCCCGGCGGGGCACAGGCTGAGGAGGCCGCCCACGGGCTTACCTTAGAGGACGCTGACGGCGCTGCGCGTCACGTCTCGGTGGCTGCATTTTGTGAGGAAATCCGGGGCGCCGCGCCGCGCCTCGTGGTGCTGGCCGGGGGCTGCGATGGAGCTTCATGTGCGGGGCAGCTCGCCACGGGGCTTGGGCTCCTTGATCCGGCGGGCGCGGATGTGCCCTGCGTGATCGCTGCCCAGCTCCCGCTCTCACCAGACGACCTGGGCACGATTTGTCAGCGCGTCGCGCTCTTTCTCCGCGCGTTCAGAGGCGATCCCGTCGCCGCGCTCGACGCCACACGCCGCAGCGTTGACGGCACCCTCTGGGCTTCGCTGGCGCTCTTAAGCCGTCCCAACGCCGTCGGCGGCCCGGTGCTCGGCGGCCCGCCGCCCCTTCGCCGCGCCGCCGTGGACTTGTCTACCGAACAACGTGAGGGCCTCCGCACCACCGCGAGGCACGGGAATCCAGCAAGGCGAGAGGCTCCTCGGGATGAGACAGCCGATGCTCGCCGTGGAGCGCCTCCGCGCGACTTGTCTCGCCGCCGAGCAGGCCGGTGATCTCGCGCTGGAGTGCCGCGCGGCGACGGACCTCGGGCGGGCCTGGATGATGCTCAACGAGCCGAAGAAGGCGCATGAGCGGTTCTTGTTGTCGCTCAGACTCGC
>JADKFE010000118.1 GCA_016717595.1 Deltaproteobacteria bacterium
TCTCACCTGTGACAGCTCGTCACAGACGCGGGAGCGCGCGGCGGCGACGCCCTAAGGGGTGTTGGGGTCGATGCACGACCCTCCCTGGAGGTCTCTTATGCTCACGCTCCTCATCGCCGCCTCGCTCGTGCTCTCTCCTGTCGCGTTGGCGGGCTCCAAAGGTGGACACAAAGGCGGCCACAAGGGCTGCGACACAGACACGCTCTTGGAGGATTACCTCGCGCTGTTCAACGAGCGGCAGGCCGACTGGACCACGGTGCTGCACCCGGACTACGCCGTCGAGAGCCCCTACGGCGCCTATGATCTGGCGGGCTGGCAGGCCCTCACCACGGGGGCCTGGACGGCGATGCCCGACGTCCAGTGGGCGACGGAGCGGGTTGTGGTCGACGGGGACAGGATCGCCCTGGAGTACAGCTTCACCGGCACCTTTCAGAACGACTTCATGGGCTACGTCGCGAAGGGTCAGGCGGTGGTGGGCCGGGGCATGGAGATGCACGAGCTGGACCTGCAAGAGTGCCGCATCACCCGCACCTGGAATTATTCCGACGCCTTTGGCTTCTTCGCCCAGCTCCAGTGAGCCCGTGGCGCCGCTCGGTGAGGTAAACTCTTTGGGGATGACCCCTCCCGCCGTCCCAACGCTGCGCCTGGCGACAGGCACCGCGAACCTCGTGCGACACAGCTTCGTGCGCGACGGGGGCGGGACGGTCCGCCTCACCACCCAAGAGGCGCGGCTGCTCGGCCACCTCGGCGCGCGGCCTGGCGAAGACATCGACCGGGATCAGCTCCTCGTCGAGGTCTGGGGGCACCGCGGCGCCAGCCTGTCTCGGGCCGTAGACGCCACGGTGCGGCGGCTGCGGCGCAAGATCGAGCACGATCCGGCGGCCCCCCGCATCCTGCTCACGGTGCACGGCACAGGCTATCGTCTCGTGCCTGACGCCCAGGTGGACGAGGCCGAGGTGGCCCGGGCCCACCAGCCCGCCCGCGCCCGGCTCACCCTCGGCGCGCGCAGCGTCGATCTCGCCACGGGGGAGGTGGACGGCGGCGCCCTGCTCACGGCGAAGGAGCGCCTGGCCCTCGAGCGGCTGCTGAGGGCCGAGGGGGGCTGGGTGAGCGCCGAGCGCCTCGGCGTGGCCGTGGGCCTGCGCCAGCGCCCCGGCGCCTTACACAACCTCATTTACCGGCTTCGGCAGAAGCTGGAGCCCGACCCGGCGCGGCCGCGTCTCTTGGAGTGCAAACGAGACCTGGGCTATCGCCTGACCGCGCGACCGCCGCCGAGCCCGCCCCCCGCTGGCGCACATGTTGAGGCGCTGGGCTCTGTGGCGCGGCACCTCGGCCTCGCCGGGGGCGTGAGCGACTGTGTGGTGTACCTGCGCGACGGCGACACGCTGTGGCAGGTGGCGGCGTTTGGGCCCAAGCTCGGCCCCGACGGCGCCGTCCGCGCGCCGATGCGCCAGGCCATCGGCGAGGGCCTCGTCGGCGTCGCCGCCGCCACGGGCCGCCCGGTGCGGGTGGCCGACGTTCACCACGACCCCCGTTACCTCCCCGACCTCACCCCCGCCCGCTCCGAGCTCGCCGTGCCCATCTGCGCGTATGGGTCTGTGGTCGGCGTCATCGACAGCGAAGACCCCACGCCGGGGCACCACGGCCCCCGCCACGAGGCCGTCTTCGTCTCTTTGGCCGCCATCGCGGCCGCCGCGTTCCCTGCGCCCCCTCGAGGAAGCCCATGAGCGATACAACCGCCGAGGCCCGTCGCCTCGCCTTGACCTACGTCGAGCTGATCAACGCCCGGCGCCTCGACGCGCTCGGCGAGGTGTTTGACGACGCGCTCGTGAGCCACCTGCGCGTGGGCGACATCGTGGGGATCGAGGCGTTCCGGGGCGTGATGCAGATGGCCTACGAGGCGTTCCCCGGCGTCATCTGGGAGATGGATGAGCTGGTGGTCACCCCAGACAGGGCGGTCTTGCGGTACCACTTCGACGCCGTGCAGCGGGGGCCCTTCCTCGGGATCCCCGCCCGGCACCGCATGGTGCATCTGGAGGGGATCGAGCTGCTGCACGTCGTTGACGGCAAGATCCGGGAGATCTGGAACTACGCCGACATCATGGGCCTCGCCGCGCAGCTCGGCGCGGAGGCGCCGCTGACGGTGGAGATCTAGGGCGCGCCGCGGCGCCGTCTCTGCGCCGTCTCTGCGCTCGCGCGTGATCCGTGGGGTTGATCTCGGATGAACCAGCGCTCTCAACGAGCCTGGGGCCACACCGCGCGGCCGCGATCCTGCGCTGTGCTAATTTTCTCTGCGCGAGGCGCATGTCTTGACTTGAGCGTGGGCTCGGGTGTGTTCCAACGATGAAGAGGTGTAGGATGGGTTTATTCGTGAGCTGGTTCTTCGGTCGGCGTGAGGTGAGAGGAGAGTCGGAGCGGCGCAGAGGCTGGGGTTGGCGATCGTTCGCGCCGCTCGGTGCGCTCACGCTCTGGGGCGTCGCGGACGCGCCGCGCGCCGAGGGCCTCGACATGGCCACCTTGGGGGTCATGCTGGAGGAGGAGATTGTGCGTGTTGAGGCCGTCATGGGGCGGCAGGTGCTGGAGACCCCGACCCTACGCGCGGCGACCTTTGAGGAGTTTGTCTCGACCTCCATGGTCGCCAAACGCCTGCGCGACCCGCGCCTCGCCGCGGATCCCAAGGCGTTCACGGCCGCGGAGCGCGCGCTCCGGGAGGAGCACGCCAACACCATCGCCGTCTACACCAACTACGACGGCGCGATCACGCTCTTGACCGATCGCCTCAGCGAGACGGTCAAGGAGCTGGGGGACACGAGCGCCATCGCCGCCCTGCGCTGCGTCATGGACCACGAGGTCGCCCACGCCGTGCAAGACCAGTGGGTGAACGACAACTTTGACGGGACGTTGAGCGCTGAAGACTACAAGCTCGGCGTCGAGGGCCAGGCCACCTGGGTGGAGGCCCAGCTCTGTGAGGACCTCGACGCCCGCGAGCGCCTGCTCAACGGCAAGAGCGTCCAGGGGGCGGGGAGCCGCACGCTAGAGGCCTACTCCTTGGGCTGGTGGCTCATGGAGGGCCTCGCGTCCCGCTGGGGGGTGGAGGCCACCTGGGCCGCGCTCGACCACCCGCCCTCCCGAGACGCCACGCGGGCGCTCCAGCGAGCGAACGCAGCGCCCGAGCCGCCGAGCGTCAAGCGTCACCTCCGGGTGATCGATAAGGTTCGACCTGCGCAAATAGGAACTTGGGAGACCCGCTCGGTGGAGCGCATCACGGACATGGTGCTCTGGGAGGCGATGCGTGGCCCGGACGTCGAGACGCCGCGGGGGGAGAACGCGCGGGTCACCGTGAGCCTGTTCAATACCATCGGGACCCTGGGCAGCCCCATCGGACGAATCGGCGTGACGACGCTCGGGTGGTACCACGTCTACGACGAGGCCCAGGCGGCGCGCTGGCTGGATCGGCGCTGCGCGGCGCTCCAGGGTGAGCTGGAGGGCATCGAGTCCATCGGCTCGATGACGCCGCTCTCGGGCCTCCCCATCGACGCCCAAGCGAAGCTCGGCCCGGCGGCCTCCTTCGACCTCGTGGCGCTCGCCCCCAAGGCCAGCGCGCGTTGCGGGGTCGCGGGTACGCTCACCGGGGTGAACTACGTCGAGCTGTGGGTGCTCCAGGACAACACGCTGCGGCTGCTCGCCCAGACCTACTCCGGCGCGGAGATCGAGGAGCCTTTGACGATCTCGCGGGCCTACAGAGGCTATGCGCGTCATGCCCCCGGCGCGAAGGTGCCCGAGGAGGTGACCAACGAGGCGCTGGAGGCGGGCCTCAGCGCGCTGGTGCCGACGCGGGAGGGCGCGGCGGCGAGCCCCGCCTGGACGCGCCATCTGACCCGCGCCTACCACGATCTCTACAGCGCTCGCTGGTCGCCTTGCGTGAGCAGCGCCCAGCAGCTCCTCAGAAGCATCCCCGAGGCCCAGCGAGAGTACGGCGTCTGGCCCGCCTACTACTGCGGCGTGATGAGCGGCGATGACGAGCTCTACGCGGTGTCGATCGAGACGATCGGCGAGGAGGAGGACCTCTCCGACTTGGCGGGCGGGATCGACCTCTTCTTGCGGGAGCGAGGTGAGGTCGAGCGCGCGGAGCAGTTCATGTCGCGTCACTGCGTCGAGGTCGGCGACGAGGACCCCCGCTGCGGAATGTGAGCTCACCCGTGAGGGGCGTCTCCCCCTGCGGTGGAGGCGCCCCTGAAGATCGTGGGATGCCCTTCCCCCTCTGACAGTAGCGCATCCCCACATCTTAGGATGCGCTTCCCCCTGTGGTGTCAGCGTCTCCTCAACATCGTGGGATAGGCCAACACCTGCGGTGTCAGCGTCTCCTCAACATCGTGGGATAGGCCAACACCTGTGGTGTCAGCGTCTCCTCAACATCGTGGGATAGGCCAACACCTGCGGTGTCAGCGTCTCCGACGATCGTCTGAGCGCTCACCCCCCCTCACACACCGACCGCGTGACCTCCAGGGCGTCGATCAGGTGCGAGTTGGTCAGCGCCCCGGTGCTCGCCGAGAAGCCCACATAGGCCGGGAACGCCGTGATCCCCGAGACGGTGCCGTTGATGTAGTTCACGCCGTCTACGTCCACCAACACCGTAGAGCCCGTCACCGAGACGGACATCTCGTGCCACGCGCCGTCCTCCATCTCGGGCAGGGCGGCCCACAGGAGGGGGGTCTGCACGTTGCCGTCGAGGTGGAACGAGACGTGGTCCTGGGGCGTGGGGTCGGCGTACTCGGCGTTGTAGTAGGTGTCGATCTCGACGCTCCAGCCGGGCAGGCCCTTGTAGCCCAGGCCGCCGCCGAGCTCGCCCACGAAGCCGGACATGCGGGAGGAGTCCAGCGCGGTCAAGGAGAGGCCGTCGGCGCCGCTGCCGCCGCTGGCGTAGAAGCTGAACTGGATCACGACGTTGTCGCCGCTCGCCGTGCTCGCGGTCTGGAAGGCCGTGCCGGACTGGTTGGTGAGGGGTTTGGTCAGCTCGACCCAGCCGTTGGCGCTGTCGTAGTTGGCGTAGCCCGCGAAGTACCAGGTGGTGAGGTCCGAAGGTCGGCGGTGTAGCCCGCGTCTTGGCAGAAGTTCACCTGCACCTCGCTCGAGGCGCCGCAGGAGTCGGTGCCGGTCAGCGTGACGAGGTGGCTGCCGCTCGCCCGGGCGGCCGCGTCCCACTCGTAGCGGGCCAGGCCGGTGGTGGTGGCGGGGGTGGTGGAGAGCACACCCTCCACGTCGCTCGCCCAGGTGAGCGCGATGGACTCCGGCGGATCGCGGTCGTCCTCGAGGGTGGCCACGAGCTCGGTCACGGCGCTCACCGGGAGCACGCTGCCGTCGGTGGGGGCCAAGAGCGTGAGCACCGGCGGGGCGTTGGCGTCCGACGCCAGGGGCACCTCCAGGGTGGGGGAGCTGGGGTCGTCGCTCACGATGGTCACGGCGCCAGAGCCGGGGCCGCCGGTCACGGTGAGGGTGTGCTGCTCGCCTTGGTTGAGGATCAACGGCAGGCTCGGCGGCGTGAAGGTCCAGGCGCCGCTGGGCTCAAGGGCGGTGATCGTCAGGGCCCCCTCCCCGGCGTTGGTCAGGGTGACCTCGACGGACGACTCACCGCAGACCGCCCCCAGCGCCACCGCCGTGGGGCTCACCTGGAGCTCCGGCGTCTGAAGGGGCGGGTCGATGGGGGCGCCGGTGTCTTCAGCGCCGCCGTTGTCGTCTTTCTCGACGAGCTCGTACTCGTTGCAGGCGGTGAAGGCGAGGGCGATCAGGGCGAGAGGGGGCGTACGCATCGGCTCAGTGTGCCACCACGACGCGCAGGGGGCACAGAAAAAATGCGCTCGGCCCGATCAGCCGACGATGGCCTCGCCGCCGTCGATCTGCAGGACGTTGCCCGTGAGCCAGTACAGGCCCGGACGCGCCAGCTCGACCAGGGCCGCGGCGACGTCCTCGGGGGTGGTGAGCCGCCCGTGGGGGTTGCCCGCCAAGGCGCGCTCAATGAGGCGCTCGTGGCCGGGGATTCGCCGCAGGGCCGGGGTGTCGGTGACCCCGGCGAGGATGGCGTTGGCGGTGACGCCCAAGGGCGCGAGCTCGACGGCGAGCTGGCGGACGTGGCTCTCTAAGGCGGCCTTCGCCGCGCTCACCGCGCCGTAGGAGGGCAACACCGAGCGGCTCCCGGCGGAGGTCATCGCGAAGATGCGACCGCCGCGCCCCATGAGGCCCCGCTGGATGAGCCCCCGGGACCACCACACGAGGCTGTGCGCCATCACCTCCATCGTCATCTGGAGCTGGTTGGGGCGAAGCTGGCGCTCGGGGGGCCAGGCCAAGGGCTGTAAGGTGCCGAAGGCCAAGGAGTGCAGGAGGAGCTCGACCTGGCCACCTTCGGACTGGAGGAGGGCCACGAGCTCATCAAGGGTGAGGGTGAGGGAGTCTTCGTCGGCGGCGTTGCGGTTGTAGAGCACGCAGCGCCGACCGGCGGCCTCGACGTCCCGGGCCACGGCCCTCCGCGAGGGGAGCGTGGCCCGGCGGTCGAGGTGGACGCCGATCACGTCGTAGCCCGCCTGGGCCAAGGCGCGGCAGGCCGCCGCGCCGAAGCCCGAGGAGGCGCCGAGGATGAGCGCCCACCGGCGGCTCATCTCAGTGGGGGTGGTGGGGCGGGGCCGCGGGCGCCGCCGGAGCCGCCGGAGCCGCCGCGCCGTCCGCCGCCGGGGTCACCGTGGCGCCGGCCGGGGCCTTGGACTTCTCGACGATCTCCTTGACGTAGGCTTCCGCGATCTCGGACTGCATCTTGCCCTTGATCTGGTCCTTGGTCTCCTCGAAGGGGACGACCTCACGCTTGTCCATCACCTTGAAGACGTGCCAGCCCGAGGGCGACTGGATGGGGTCCAGAACGGCGCCCTTCTCGGCGGCGTAGAGCGGCTGGGGAGAGGGTGGGGGGCAGCTCACGCTTGCCGAGCCAGCCGATGACGCCGCCGGTGGGGGCGGTCTTGGTGTCTTGGGACTTGGCGGCGGCGACAGCGCCGAAGTCGGCCCCGCCGTCGAGCTCGGCCTTGATGGCCTTGGCCTCCTCTTCAGTCTTGGCGAGGATGTGGGCGGCCTGGACCTGCTCGTTGCGGAACTGCACGAGGTGCTCGTCGTACCACTTCTTCATCGCCTCGTCGGTGGTGCGGGCGTCCACCTCGGTGCGGACGAGGTGGTTCACCAGGACGGTGCGCTCGGCCATGAGGAGCTGGGTCTGGACCTTGGCGTCCTTGTGGAGGTTCTTGGCGAGGGCCTCTTGGTAGAGCGCGTCGGTGGTGATCAGCTCCTCCTTGACGCGGTCAATCTGGCCGGCCTCTTCGAGCTGCTTGCGGGTGGCCTCGGGGATCGTGCCCAGGAGCGCGTCGAGCATTCCTTGGGTGACGGGCTTGCCGTTGACGGTCTCCAGCGCGACGCCGTCGCGGGGCATGTCGCCGGGGATCCGCTCGGGGGCGGCGGGCTGGCAAGCGGCGAAGGTCAGCGCGAGCAGAATAGGGAGGGTGCGCATGGGGTTCTCTCGGACAGGGTTCGCGGCGCTGGATCGCGCGAGGGAAGGGGCGGACCCGAGGTCCCACGCACCCTATCCACCTCCCCCGTCAGGATCAAATCCAGGATCAAATCGGTTGGGGGGTGGAGGTCTCCGGGTGGGGCCGCTCGCCCACCCCGGCGCCCGCGCCGAAGACGGGCGGTGGTATGCTAAGGCCGGGCGTCGTGCAGACGCGCTCAGCGGCGACGATAGGAAGTCGAGTCGGGCGATAATCGCCTGATCATTAAGGTTCAAACTGTGTTTACTACGCATCGTCACGCCGTGACGGGGGCGGGGACGTTGAGCGGCGGGCTCGACGGCCCCGGATCGATCCGGCGTGGTCCCAAGGAGTCACGATGATTCAGCCAGCAGAGGGCGTCCCGGCGCCCGCCCGGCGTGTCGCGGATCAGCTCGTCGATGTGCTCATCACCCACGGGGTGCGCACCTTCATCGGCGTGCCTGGGGGCGCGATCTCGCCGATCTACGACGCGCTCTTGGAGCGGCCCGAGGTGAGGATCGTCTACAGCGCGCAGGAGAGCAACGCGGCGTTCGCGGCGGCGGCGTTCGCGTTGAGCGGGGAGCTGGCCTGTGTGCTCGTGACCTCGGGCCCCGGGCTCACCAACGCGCTGACGGGGATCGCCTCGGCCTACGCCGAGGGCCTGCCGATCGTCGTGTTGGTGGGGGAGGTCGCCCGCAGCCAGCATGGCCGGGGGGCTCTACAAGAGGGCAGCGCCTTCGGGCTGGACCTGCTCACCATGTGCCGCAGCGTCACCCGCTACGCGGCGATGCTCACCCGGCCCGACAACGCCTGCGCCATGCTCGTCGAGGCGCTCGACGCCGCACGGGGCCCGGTCGCCGGGCCGGTCGTGCTCACCCTGCCCCTGGACGTGGTGAACCAGCCTGTGCATCGGCCAAAGCTCGGTCGGCCCCTTCGTGCCGTTCGGGGCGAAGACGACACGCTCGTAGAGGAGGCTCGGGCGCGCCTGATCGCCGCGCGTCGGGGGGCGATCGTGATCGGCGCTGGGGCCCGTGGTGGGGCAGGCGCCGCGGCCGCCTTCGCCTTGGCCGAGCGGCTGCAGTGGCCCGTGGCCACCACCGCGAAGGGCAAGGGCCTCTTCCCAGAGTCACACCCCCTCGCCGTCGGCGTCTGCGGCTATGGCGGTCACACGAGCGCGGCCCGGGCGCTCGGCGAAGACGTGGACCTGCTGCTCGCCTTGGGCTGCGGCTTCTCCGAGACCGGCACGAACGGCTGGGCCCCGAGCCTCGCCCCCAACGCCAGCCTCGTGCAGCTCGACCTAAACCTCGGGCGCCTCGGCCTTAACCGCGCCGTAGAGATCGGCCTCGTGGGCGCGCTGGAGGAGCTCGCGCCCCTGCTCACCGACGGGCTGCCCCAGGCGCCCGCCCAGGTCTTCGGCGTCGAGCGCCGCGAGACGCCCGCCCCAGACTCGACGGGCCTCCTGCACCCCGCCACGGCCCTCGCGGCGCTCCAGGCGGCGCTCCCGCAGAACACCCGCTACGCCTGTGACATCGGCGAGCACCTGCTCTTCACCTTGCACCACCTGCACATCGACGCCGCCGATGGTTTCTACGCGGCGCTGGGGCTGGGCTCGATGGGCTCGGGCGTCGGCGCGGGGCTCGGCCTCAAGCTCGCCACACCAGCGCGCCCGGTGGTCGTGATCTGCGGCGATTGGGGCTTCCGGATGTCGGGCATGGACCTCACGACCTGCGTTCAGGAGCGCCTCGGCGTCGTGTATGTCGTGCTCAACGACGGCGTGATGAACATGGTCGAGGCCGGGTTTCGCCGGGTCTACAAGCGGTCCCTCGGCGCGCCGGGCCCCGCCGTTGACTTCGTGCGTGTGGCGGAGTCTTGCGGCGCCGTGGGCTTGCGGGTGAACACCGTGGCCGATCTGGAGGCCCTCACCCCGGCGCTGATTCATGGCGATCGCCCCGTCGTCATCGACCTGCGCGTAGACCCCGCCGCCGCGTTCGCCCAGTCCGGGCGCGACCAGACCCTCGGCACCTTCACCGGGAGAGGTTGAGCCATGTTTTTGCCGATGAAGCTCCAAGGCTTTGGCCTGTCGTTGCCGCCGCGCCACGGCCCCGAGACCTGGACCGCAGAAGACCTCGCGGGCTGGGTGCGACCGCCGCCGCCGCCGTCCTTCGCGCCGGACACCCCCGCCGGGCGACGGGCCTACGCGGCGATGCTCCGCGCCCTGGAGGATCCGTTTCAGGGCTGCCGCTCTAGGCCGGTGATGCCGCCAGAGCAGGGCACCGATGAGCTTGAGATCGCCGCGGCCGCGGCCGCGATCGCCGACGCCGGGGTGTCTGCGGACGAGATCGGCTTCGTGCTTCAGCACTCCAGCGGCGATCGGCACCTGGTGCCCAAGAACGTCTTCGCCGCGCACCGCGCCTTGGGCCTGCGCCGAGAGTGTCTGGTGAGCAACATCGACACCGAGAACGCCAGCTTCTTGACCCAGCTCCAGCTCGCCGCGGGCCTGCTGATGACCGGGATGGGCCCCGCGGGCCTGCTCATCGTCTCAAGCCAGCGCGCGGCGATGTTGCCCAAGGCCTCGCCGTTCTCGGCCTTGGTCGGAGACGGCGCCGTGGCCGTCGTCGTGCGGGCGGACAGCTCGGCGGGGGTCGTGGCCAGCGTCACCCGCACCGAAGGCGCGGCGCACCTGGACTATGTGGTGTCCGCCGAGACCGACCCCTGGTGGCGATCAGGGCCCATCGGCCTGCGGGTGCTGAACCCGGCGGGCATGGCGCGGCACCTGCTGCAGAACGCCGATCTGCTCATCGAGGCCTGCGCCGAGACACTAGACCGGGCGGTCTGGTCACCGAATGAGGTGGAGCTGTTCGTGAGCCACCAGCCGACGGGCTGGATGCAGGAGGTCGTGCGAGAGGGCTTAGGCCTCGACGCCGCGGTGACGATCGACACCTTCACCGACCACGGCAGCCTCGGCGCCTGCAACCTGCCCCTGGCCTTGGCGCTCGCGCGGCGCTCGGGGCGGGTGAGAGACGGCGCCCGGGCCTTGTTGACCGCAGGCGGCGCGGCGAACACCTGGGGGGCGATCGCCCTACGCCTTTAGCTCACCGCATCGCCGCCCACCGCGCCCCAGGCCGCCCCCTCTCCGCCGGGTTCAGGAGCAGCTCGGCGATGGCGCCCGAGGCGTCGAGGCCGATCTCGTCCAGCCAGAAGCACTCGCCGACGGGGTTCAGCTCCAAGAACACCCACTCGCCGTCCTCAGTGACGATGAAGTCGTACGCGGCGTACTGCAGGCCGTAGGCGTCCGCCATCTGGATGCAGCTCTGCACGATGGCCTCGGGGGCTCGACCACCTTCCAGTCTTGGTCAAAGGTGCGGCGGAAGTCGGGCTTGTCTTTGGTGATCACCGCGTCCAGGGCCACGGGGATCACCCGGTCGCCGATGAGGGTGACCCGGGCCTCCCAGCGCCGGCCGACCACCTCACCCTGGAAGATCATCGGGCAGGTGTCCAGGGTGTCGATGGCCTCGATGTCCTCCGCCGAGAGCCGGTTGGCGAACACCGCGCCGTCCGGGGCCGAGGCCGGGGTGAAGGGCTTGGCGATGACCGTGCCGGGCTGGCTCTGGATGAAGGCCCGGGCCTCGTCCGGGTCGTTGCCCAGCCAGGTCGGGCGCAGGGTGAAGCCGAAGCCGGCCGCGTCGCGGATCTGCCGGGGCTTGTTCGCGGCGATGCGGGCCACGAAGTTGTCATCAACGTGGGGCACATGCAGGGCGGCGAGCCAGTCCATCACGGCGCGCTCACACTCGGCGAGCATAAACCGGCGGGTGAGCTCGGGGAGGTCCATCGAGACCGCCCGGGGCAGCTCGGGGCGGCGACCCCACACCGCGCTCAGCTCGTCCTCACGCCACAGGCGCCCGTCGATGCGGATCGTGGCGCCGCCCGCGCCGAGGCCGAGCTGGAACGCCTCGGGGTAACGGTCGAGGTTCAGCGTGAGCGGCGTGCCGCCTCGGGCGGTGATCGCCCGGGCCACCCACTCCGTCCAGGGGTCGGTCGTGTTGCTGATGAGGAGGGCTGCGGGCATCGTCGGCTCCACGGAGGGTTGGCCCCATTATCCCTCTCCCGCGGGGTCTGGCGGACGCCTCGGGCAGGCGAGGGCGCGCGTGAAGGGTTGAGGCAGGGCGGCCCTTTAACGATCGCCACGCCCCGGGCACAAGATCGGGTGAACCCCACAGAACCCAGGAACAAACCATGAAACGCCCCGATCGTGTCCCTTCTTCGCCCGCTTCGTGGCGCGACACCCCACCTTCTCCACCGACCTCCGAGCCGGGATCAACCTCCCCGACGTCCGGTTTGAGACGAAGAAGTACCCCTCGGATGGCGATGACGGCGGCGTCGTGGTGCGCGTCAGCTTCACGTTGAAGCCCGGCGGAGGGTTGAGGCAGGGACGCCACGAGGGCGGAAGGGCAGCGGATAACCTTGCCCGAACAAGCTGGACACACGAAGTGCTCAGCGAACCCCGCAAGGAGCCCACCATGAGCAAGCCCACCCGCGTCCCGTTCTTCGCCCGCTTCATCGAGACCGAGGCCCCCGCGATCGACACCAACGTCCGCGCTGGCGCTGAGCGGCGGCGGCACCACCTGGCCCCCCTACACCATGAAGTACCCCTCCGATGGCGAAGACACCGCCAGCACCTTCAAGGGCGGCACCGAGTACGACGAAGGGCTGGTAAGCCCCCGACGCCTCTTGAGGCGGTGAGGCCATCACGGTGCGCGGGGACGACCTAGGGTTGGTGAAGGAAACGATGAAGGGTTGGTGAAGGTCACAGCTTCACCCGGCCCCGCTACAGCTCTGTCCAGGCTGAGCGCGGCGTCGCTGCCCAGCGTGACCCTACAATGGAGTCCGCCATGAGCAAGACCACCCGCCTCCCGTTCTTCGCCCGGTTCATCGAGACCGAGCCCACGCCCATCGACACCCAGGTTCGCGCCGGTGAAGATGGTGGTGGCATCACCTACCCGATCAAGTGGCCGCCCGAGCAGACCAAGAAGTACCCCTCCGACCAAGACGACGTCAAGTGGTAGGCGCTCGCCGCCCGTCGCGGCGGTGAGCCCAAACAGACGCCCCCGGTGCAACCCACCTGGGGCGTTTGATTTTGGCGCACCCGGCGGAGCGTTGATGAAGGGTTGAGGGAGGGTCACAGCGGCGTCTCACCACGATAATGATGAGGACAAGCTGAGCGCACGCCCGCGGCTCAGTGTGTCCCGCCAAAGGAGCCCACCATGAGCAAAGCCACCCGCGTCCCGTTCTTCGCCCGGTTCATCGAGACCGAGGCCCCCGTCAACACCAACGTCCGCGCTGGCGCTGACGGCGGCGGCACCACCTGGCCCCCCCAGACCCTGAAGTACCCCTCGGATGGGGATGACACCATGGGCACCTACAAGGGCGGCACCGAGTACGACGAGAAGTGGTAAGCCCCAGCCGCCTCCACAGGCGGTGAGGTGACACAGACGCCCCCGGTGAGACCCACCGGGGGCGCTGTTGTTTTGGCTCAAGCGGCCGCCGCCCGGCGCTCGACGACGGCGCGGTGCAACAGATACGCGAGCAGGGAGATCGAGCCCAAGAGCACGGCGCCGACGACGTAGGGCCAGGGGTTGATGCCCTTCTGTTTGGCCTCGGGCACGATGTAGGTGAGGCAGATCGTCGCCGAGATCACCAGGTCCAAGAAGACCTGCAGGCCCCAGCCGGCCTTGTGCGCCTCGACCAGCGCCCAGAGGCCCTGGTCGGCGACGACAAACACCGAGAAGATCGTGAACGGGATGAACACCACGAGGGGGATGATGAAGCGCATGTTCGACTTACCTCCTGCCCAATTTATGCCCCAGGCGACCTGACCTCACCATGACCTCGCAGGTAATGTTGTTCGCCGACGCCCCAGGGTGAGATCGGGCACGACCGAGCTCCCCACCGTCCTTCGCCGCTGGCGCGCCGCCCGCGCCACCACCCAGGCCCAAGTCGCCGCCGAGGCCGAGATCTCCACCCGCCACCTGAGCTTCTTGGAGTCGGCAAGGGCCCGGCCCAGCCGCCAGATGGTGCTGTTGCTCTCAAGCGCCTTCTGGACTTAGAGCTGCGGATCGGAACACCATGCTCTTGAGCGCGGGCTTCGCGCCGATGTACGGCGAGACGCCTCTGGACGATGAGGCGATGAGCCCCGTGCGCCGGGCGATGGCGCTCGTGCTCCAGCAGCAAGAGCCCTACGGCGCCATCGCCCTGAGCCGCCGCTGGGAGGTGATCAGCCTCAACCAAGGCGCGGCGCGACTGTTCGCGGCGTTATGCCCCTCCCCTCCCCGACCCGATCATCGCCCAGAACC
>JADKFE010000119.1 GCA_016717595.1 Deltaproteobacteria bacterium
AGGAGATCCGCGAGCCCGGCGCTGCGCCATATCGAGACGATGATCTTCTCCGCCGAGGCGTCATCAAGCAGGCGCGCCAAGAACCACTCGGCCTGCCAGCTCTGCCAATCTTTCATCCAAGTCTGCTGAAACGACTGAATTGGCAGCCGGCTCAGCATGTGTGGCCTCCCCGTGACCACCACAGCTAGTCCTTTGTACGCGCTCGCCATCGCCTCGATCGCGCTGGTGAGCTCTACAGGGTCCCGCGCCTCGTCTAGTCCGTCGAGGATGAGGACCGCCCGCCCGGACTCGAGCCACGCCTCAAGCACATCGCCATCCAGGCGAACGTAGAGGTGGTCACGCACCCGCCGGACGATGGCCCCCCGAAGCGAGTCGTCTACGGCGGCCAGCGGGAGAAGCAGGGGGATCGGCCCGTTCGGCTCGTCGAGGAGGGCGCGGGCCAACGCACGGCAGAGCGTAGACTTCCCGCTCCCGCCGGCTCCTCCGATGACCACCCGCCCCGGCCCGCACTCCCTCAACCAGCCCCAACCAGTCATTCGGCTCGTCGGTGAAGCTCGGCGGAACAAACAAGGAGTCGACGTCCCTCGCCTCCATTCGGCCGCGGGCGGCGAACCCAGACATCGGGACGCGCAGGTCCACGGACAGTCGCTCTCGAAGCTGGCGCTCTTGCTCCGCGGCGTCCAAGGGGGTGCCGTGGGCGTCGGGGACGAAGGGCCCTGGCGCGGGGTGGCCCTCCAGCTGAACGAACCACGAGGCGATGTCGTGGACGTCTTGCAGGAGCCTCCAGACGAGGCGCACATCGGACTGATCGCCGTGTACAGCCTCGTTTCCGGTTCGCCGACAGCGGTCCAACGCGGCGAAGATGTCGGACGGGAGGACGCCGCGATCTCTCAGCGCGTCCTGCCGCGCGTAGGTCGTCCCTTGGGGAACAGGCGGTGTCGCGGCGTCCGCGAGGCGCTCGGTCAGGCGCTCTCCGAACTTTCGGACCTCGATCAGCGCGTGGTTCGGGTCGTCCGTGGCGTAGCTGAGCGCCTTGCGCGCGCTGCGGACGAGCGCCGCATAGGGCTCAAGGAAGTCGAACGCCTTCGTCATGGGGGCCTCGGGGAACAGGGGCGCCCGGGGGGGCCAGGGGCGGCCGCCGGGCCCCAGGGGGAGCCCGCCGCGCACCGGGCCGGGCCGACGGCCAGGCGGTACCGACCTCGACACCAGGACCGAGGTGCCACTTCGGTCCGGCGGCGGGCGGGGCCCCTGACGCGACCAGGGCCCACGAGGCAAACCAGGAAGGCGCGGGGGCAAAAGGGGGGCGAGGCGCGCCCCCCGAGGGGGGTCCTCCCGGCGGCGGCCCCGCGCCCCCCACCCACCTCCAGCGCGCCGCGCCAAGATCAGCTCCCGCGCCGCGCCGCCGTCCAACCACCCGCGCGTCAACGTGCCATTTCGGGCAGATTGAACGGGCTCCTCTTCCCAACCAAGCTCCCCGCCTCCTCCATCGGTATACTCCCGCGCCTATGCCCTTGCCCATGACCCTCCCTGAACCTGGCCAGATCGTCCGCGTCCGCTCCCGGCAGTACCTCGTCGAAGAGGTCACGCCGGCGCGCCCGCGAGGGCCTCGACTCTCGTGTCCGCATGTCTTGCCTCGACGACGACGCCCAAGGCGACGAGCTTGAGGTGCTCTGGGAGCGTGAGGTCGACGCCGAGCTGCGCACCGCCTCATGGCAAGCGGCGTTACACAAGGGCTTTGACGATCCCAAGCTCTTCTCGGCCTGGCTGCACACCCTGCGCTGGAGCTGCGTCACCTCCACCCGCCCCGAGCTGTTCCAGGCGCCTTGGCGCGCGGGCATCGAGGTCAAGGCCTACCAGCTTGAGCCGCTCCGCAAGGCGCTGCGCCTCCCCCGGGTGAACCTGTTCATCGCCGACGACGTGGGCCTGGGCAAGACCATCGAGGCCGGGCTCATCGTGCGTGAGCTGCTCATGCGCCAGAAGGTGCGCCGCGTGGTGATCTGCGCGCCGCCGTCGGTGGTGGTCCAGTGGCGCGAAGAGATGGAGAGCCGCTTCGGCCTCGGCTTCGTCGTGCTCGACCGCGAGTACGTCGCCGCCTGCCGCCGCGAGCGCGGCTTCGGCGTGAACCCCTGGAACACCCACGACCGCTTCATCCTCTCCCACGCCCTGCTGCGCGACGAGACCTACGCCGCCCCGCTCCGCGACTGGCTCGGCGACTTCGCCGCGGGCGCCCTGCTCATCCTCGACGAGGCCCACAACGCCGCCCCGTCGAGCGGCGGCCTGTACCCGGTGGAGTCCGAGTTCACCCAGCGTGTCCGCGAGTTCGCGCCGCGGTTTGAGCACAGGCTCTTTCTGTCGGCGACGCCCCACAACGGCCACAGCAGCAGCTTCTCGGCGCTCTTGGAGATCCTCGACCCCCAGCGCTTCTGCCGAGGCGTGAAGCCCTCGCCGAAGATCACCGAGCCGGTGATGGTCCGCCGCTTGAAAGAGGACCTTCGCCAGATCGAGGGCGGCTTCCCGCGCCGCGATCCGCAGCGGCTCGTCCTCAAGGATCTCCCCCACGACGCCCCCGAGCTGGCGCTGTCTCGCCTGCTGGCCGACTACCGCGCCGCGCGGGAGCAGCGCTTCGCCGGTCAGCCCAAGAGCGCGCTCCACAACGCGATGTTTGTGCTGATCTCGCTCCAGAAGCGGCTGCTCTCTTCGCCCGAGGCCTTCGCTTGTACGCTCCGCGCCCACCGGGCCGGCCTCGCGCGGAAGCTCGCCCCACGCGCCCTCGACGTGGACGCCCTCGCCGACAGCTCGTCGAGCGATGACGACCGCGCGGAGCTGCCCGAGGCCGAGGTCGAGGCCGAGGCCGCCGGGAAGGTGGAGGCCGCCTCCACATCGGGGGGCCAGGCCCTCGCCGCCGAGACGGCGATCCTCGACCGCATGACCCAGCTCGCCGAGGCCGCCCGGCACCAGCCCGACGAGCGCATGAAGTGGCTCAACCGCTGGATCCGCGCCGAGCTGTTCACCGGCGGGCGCTGGAATGAGCGCCGCGTCGTCATCTTCACCGAGTACGCCGACACCAAACGGTACCTCGTCGAGCAGATCGAGTCCGCCCTGGGCGACGAGGCCCGGGGCCGCGTCTTGACCTACCACGGGGGCATGGACGAGAACGCCCGGGAGGACGTCAAGCGCGCGTTCAACGCCGACCCCTCCGAGCACCCCGTCCGCATCCTCGTCGCCACCGACGCCGCCCGCGAGGGCGTGAACCTCCAGAACCACTGCGCCGACCTGTTCCACTTCGACGTGCCCTGGAACCCGAGCCGCATGGAGCAGCGCAACGGCCGCATCGACCGCAAGCTCCAGCGCGCGGACGTCGTGCGCTGCCACTACTTCGTGCTCCCCCAGCGGGCCGAGGACCGCGTGCTCGACGTGCTCATCGAGAAGACGGAGCGCATTCACCAAGAGCTCGGGGTGTTCCCGCCGCTCTTGGACGGCCTCGTCGCGGGCAAGCTCGTCGGCGGCATCCGCCACGCCGACGCCGACCGCCTCGCCGGGGAGATCCGCGACCTCAGCCCGCCGCGCACCGCCGTGGACGAGGACTTAGAGCCCGTTCGGGCGCGGCAGCGGGCGCTCAAGCAGCAGCTCGACGTGCTCCGCGAGCTTCTGGCGGAGTCGAAGGCCTGGCTCGGCCTCGAAGACGACACCTTCCGCGACGCCATCTCCGCCTCGCTCTCTGTGCTCGGCGCGCCCGCCCTCGCCGCCAAGGACGCCACACACCTCATCGACGACCCCGCCCGTGTCCCCTGGAGCTTCCCGGCGCTGGACCGCACCGCGGCCGGCCACGGCTGGGCGGAGACCCTCGACGCGCTTCGTGTGCCCAAGCGGCGCGAGCAGAAGCTGGCCGACTGGCGCCGAGACGCCCCGCTGCGCCCCATCGTCTTCCGCGACCCGGGCTCCCTCGACGGCAAGGTGGTCCACCTGCACTTAGAGCACCGCGTCGTCCAGCGCCTGCTCGGCCGCTTCTTGGCCCAGGGCTTTGTCCACGACGACCTCTCCCGCGCCTGCGTCGTGCTCACCGACCACCCGACGCCGTTTGTGCTGGTTCTGGGCCGGCTCTCCCTCTACGGTGACCACGCCGCGCGCCTCCACGACGAGGTGCTCGTCGCCGCCGCGGAGTGGGTCGAGCCCGACCTCCGCGCCCGCAAGCTCCGCCCGCTTGGCGACGAGGACAAACGCCAGACCCTCGCGCTCCTGGAGTCGTCGCTCCTGCACGCCCGCCCCGTGCCCGAGACCGTGCGGGCCCGGCTCACCGAGATCGCCCCCCGCGACGTCGAGGAGCTGACCGGGCACCTCAAGCGCCGCGCCGAGACCATGGCCAGCGCCGCGCTGCGGGAGCTGACAAAACGTGGTGAGCAAGAGGCGAAGGACATGGTCACCATCCTGCTCGAACAAAAGAAACGCATCGCCGAGACCCTCAAGGACTGGGCCGAGCGCGAGAAGGCCCGTCAGATGACCTTGTTCGCCCCCGAGGAGCTCGCGCAGCTCGCCGCCGACCGCCGCCACCAGGAGCGCCGCCTGGGCGACCTCGACGTCGAGCTCAAGACCGAGCCCGACCGCATCCGCGCGGGCTACGCGGTGAAGGCCCGGCGCATCGAGCCCGTGGGCATCGTCTACCTCTGGCCGAGGACGGGCTGACCATGGCGACCGATCCCGCCCTCCGGCTGCACATCAACTGGCTCGGCTACGTTCAGCCCATCGGCCTCGTGGTCTCCCCACCGGCCCTGGTGAACGCCCAGTGCGCCCTCCCCATCGACCTCGCCGCGCGCCAGGCCACCTTCCTCTCGCTCACGCCCGATGGCCGCATCGGCGACCTCGCCACCCTCTTGGGCGCCCTGCTCGACTGGCAGGCGACGGATCTGGTCCCGGCTGAGGGCCTCGACGCCCTGGAGGTCGTGCTCCCCGACTACCGCGACATGTTGCGGCCCACCTTCGCCGTCCCCAAAGGCGACGAGGACGGCTGGCAGATGCTGGTGGTGCGTGTCCCCGCGGACACCGATCTCGACGCCACCCCGGAGGACGCCACCCCCGGTCGGGCCGGGAACGGCTGGCGCGCGAGCCCCCAGGCCCGCATCGAGCGCCTCTTGCGCGAGAAGGAGATCCCCGTCGGCCTCTTGGTGAACGACACACGATTGCGCCTCGTGTACGCGCCGCGGGGCGAGTCCTCCGGGCACCTCACCTTCCGGCTCTCCGAGATGCGCACGGTCGCGGGCCGGCCGATCCTCGGCGCGTTGTGTATGCTCCTCGGCGCCGAGCGACTGTTTCAGGTGCCGCCGAACAAGCGGCTCCCGAACGTGCTCAAGGAGAGCCGCAAGTACCAGAACGAGGTGTCTACCCGCCTCGCGGAGCAGGTGCTCGGGGCCCTGGACGAGCTGGTGCGCGGCTTCGAGCTCGCCGACGCCGACCGCGGCGGCGATCTCCTGCGCCACGCGATCACCGACGACCCGCAGCACGTCTACGGCGGCCTCATCACCGTGCTGTTGCGGCTGGTGTTCCTGCTCTACGCCGAGGAGCGCGCGCTCACGCCGGGCGACGCGGTCTACCTGCGGCACTACGCCGTCTCGGGGCTCTTCGACAAGCTGAGGGCGGACGCCGGGCGTTTCCCCGACACGATGGACCAGCGCTTTGGCGCCTGGGCCCAGCTCGTCTCGTTGTTCCGGCTCGTTCACGACGGCGGCGGCGACGGCACGCTCTACCTCCCCGCCCGCCGGGGCACCCTGTTCGACCCCGAGCGTTACCCCTTCCTCGAAGGCCGCCCCTACCGCCAGGCCACCTCTGAAGTGGCGCCGATCCATGTCCCCCGCGTTCCCGACGGCGTGCTCTGGCGCGTGCTGGAGAAGCTGCTGATGCTGGACGGCGAGCGGCTCTCGTACCGGGCGCTGGACGTCGAGCAGATCGGCTCGGTGTACGAGGCGATGATGGGCTTCGAGCTGCGACGGGCGTTCGCGCCCTCGTTGGCCCTCAAGCCCAAACGTGTCGTCGTCTCCCTACGCCGTGTGCTCGACGCCAAGGACCGCGCCCGGGTGCTCAGCGAGGAGGCCGGCTGCGAGCTGACCGGCAAAGCCGCCGAGGCGCTCAAGGCGGCGCGCACCGTCGAGCAGATCGCCGCGGCCATCGACAAGAAGGCCGTAGACAAAAGGATCATCCCCGAGGGTGGGCTCTACCTTCAGCCGGGCGAGGAGCGTCGCCGCTCGGGATCCCACTACACCCCACGCTCCCTCACCGAGCCCATCGTGCGCACGACGCTGCGGCCCGTCTTGGAGGGCCTCGGCCCGCGCCCGACGCCCACACAGCTCTTGAACCTGAAGGTCTGTGACCCGGCGATGGGCAGCGGCGCCTTCTTGGTGGAGGCCTGTCGGCAGCTCGGCGACGCCCTGGTCGAGTCGTGGTCGGTGCATCGGGAGACGCCGCCGATCCCCGCGGATGAGGAGCCGGTGCTTCACGCCCGCCGCCTCGTCGCCCAGCGCTGTCTGTATGGCGTCGACAAGAACCCCTTCGCGGTGAACCTCGCCAAGCTCTCGCTGTGGCTGGTCACCTTGGCGAAGGACCACGCCTTCACCTTCCTCGACCACGCGCTCAAGCACGGCGACTCATTGGTGGGCCTCACCAAGCGGCAGATCGGCCGGTTTGACTGGCAGGCCGACGACGCCGAGCTGCCGCCGCTTCTGGCCTGGATCGAGGGCGCCACCGGCGCCGCGAGGGGCCACCGCGCCGAGATTCAGGCCGCCAGCGACGACGAAGACAGCCAGCAGCGGGCGCGCTGGCGCGACGCCGAGGACGCGGTGGAGCCCGCGCGGGTAGTCGGAGACCTGTGCATCGCGGCGTTCTTCTCCGCCGACAAAGACAAGGCCCGCGAAGAGAGGCGCCGGGAGCTTCGAGAGCTCGTGGGCCGCCTGCGCGCGGGAGACGCCCAGGCGCAGTCGAGACGCGGCGATGATCCGTGACGGGCTGCGCCGGGGCGAGCGGCCGGTGGTGCCGTTCCACTGGGAGGTGGAGTTCCCGGAGGTGTTTGATCGCGGGAATGGGGGGTTTGATGTGTGGTGGGGAATCCGCCGTTTCTGGGGGAAGAACGATCTCCGTCGCCGCTGGCGATGTCTTCCTGCACTTGGCCTCATGCTGCCAGAACCTAAAGTCCGGCAACCGACGGACTTGGTCGCGCATTTCTCCGACGCGCCTATTACGTTCCTGCGGACGCGCGGATGCCTCGGCCTTGGTGCGACCAACACCATCGCCAAGGGGACACCCGAGCCTCGGTCTGGCGCGGGTGGTAGCCAGGGGGAACGATCTACGCCGCGATCAAGCCGCGTGGCCTGGGCGCAGCCGCCGTCGTGGTGTCGGTTCGCACTTCGTCACCGGCGCCAGCGAGAACACGGGGCCCTCGATGGCCGACCAACTCCAAGGATCTCGGCGTTTCTCTTCCCAGGCGGGCCTGACACGAAGCCCGCATCTCTCAGGGAACGCTGGAATCGGGCTTCCAAGGGGTACAGTGCATGGGGATGGGGTTCCTTTTGAGGATGGAAAGGTCGATGCGACGTGTCGCGGAAATGACGGCGCTTCTCGACGAGCATCCGGGTAATCAGAGCGTCCGGCCATGCATCGGGGCGAGGGAGTTGAACGATGCCCCTCGCATCGTCATCGGCTTTGGATCATCAACTTGGGACTTGCAGGAGGATGAAGCTCGCAGCCAGTTCCGAGATACTTCGCCATCGTCGCCTGAAGGTCCGCCCATGCAGCAGGGCACAGTGAACGAGAGGTCGCCACATGGCCGTGGTGGAACTTCTGGACGGCCGAGGGCGTTTGACGCCGCGGAGCAGCTCCAGGGTCCTGGCATGCTCGCAAACCAGACAAGTCACTCGTTGCTTTCCTCATCCGGTGATGATCAGGGTCCGTGCGAAGCCCAAGGTTGTTTTTGCATTTGGAACGTGGGCGCGATTTGCAACCCCGCGTCACACATTCACGAGTTGTGGGCCCGCTTCTTCGGCCCGACCATGAAGGACGATCCGGTCTACAACCCCTCCGACTGCTTCGAGACCTTCCCATTCCCCCCAAACTGGACCACCGACCCCACGCTCGAAGCCATCGGCCAACCTACTACGACTTCCGCGCCGCCCTGATGATCCGCAACAACGAGGGCCTCACCAAGACCTACAACCGCTTCCACGACCCCGACGAGACCGACCCCGACATCCTCGAGCTGCGCCGCCTCCACGCCGCGATGGACCGCGCCGTCCTCGACGCCTACGGCTGGACCGACATCCCCACCGACTGCATCTTCCGCCTCGACTACGAGGAGCCCGAGGACGAAGACGCTGAGGAGACCGGCAAGAAGCGCCGCAAGAAGAAGCCTTGGCGGCTGCGCTGGCCCGAGGCCGTCCACGACGAGGTGCTCGCGCGGCTCCTCGCGCTGAACCAGCAG
>JADKFE010000120.1 GCA_016717595.1 Deltaproteobacteria bacterium
CAAGGAAGGTATGCGAAGCCTCCGCGGGCGCCCCCAGCTCATCTGTCCCCCGCTCTGGAATGATCATCTCGGCTTCGAAGGACATCTCTTCCGCGAGCTCGCCGCCGTCGTTGCGGAACAGCGTCGCGACATCTCCCATCCTTCCTTCGACGCCGCGCACCGCCGCCGCCGCCTCCACGAATGTTTTATCGGCGAGCAGCGACAAGAAGTGGATCGCATCGAAGAGGTTGGACTTGCCGACCCCGTTGGGGCCCGCGACGCAGGTGAACGGGCCGAAGCGCACGTCGACGTCTTGAAGGTTCTTGAAGCCGTTCACCTTGAGGCGGGTCAGCATGTCCTCTCCTTGTGAGGGGCCAGCATAGCCCAGACGGTCCCGTGGCTCAAGGGGTGTCGCTGGGCGCTGGCCGCCGCGATCGCATCGCGCTTGGCGAGCGTTTAGCGCCCAGCCACCGCTGAGCGAGCGTCTGAGAGACCCCCACGCGCCCAGCCATCCTCTGGGCGAGCGAGGCGAGCGTCTGAGAGGCCTCCCAGGGGCCTGGCCATCCTCTGGGCGAGCGTCTGAGCGGCCCCTTCACCGCTTCGTCATCGGGGTGAGGGCGCCCTACCTCCCCCCCCGCCCCAGCGCCCGCGCCACATCCACCATCAACGTATACGGCTGCACCCCCAGCAGCTCCGGATGCCACTGCACCCCCGTACAGAACGGGTGCCCCGGCAGCTCAATCGCCTCGATCACCCCGTCCGGCGCCCAGGCCACCGGGCGGAACGGCCCGGGGTCGTCCACGGCCTGATGGTGGGTGGAGTTCACCACGGGGGCGCGGCCCAGGACGAGGCGCAGGGCGCTCGACTCCACACGGAGGCTGTGCCACCCCTCAGCGGGGTCGGTGGGCTGCTCGTGCTCCAAGGCGTCGGGCACGAGGGTGTGGATGTCTTGGAGCAGGGTGCCCCCGGCGGCCACGGCGAGGGCCTGCATCCCGCCGCACACGCCGAGCACGGGGACGCCGTCTTGAATGCAGCGGCGGGCGATGGCCAGCTCGCTCTCCGTGCGCCGCTCGTCGGGGGTGTCGAGGCGCGCCGAGACGAGGGCGCCGTAGTGGTGGGGGTGGATGTCGAGGTTGCCGCCGGTGATCACCACGGCGTCGGCGACGGAGAACAAGGCGTCGAGGTCGGCCTCGCCGGGGGCCACCAGCAGGGGCACGCCCCCGGCGGCGCGCACGGCGTTGACATAGGCCTCGTTCACGAAGCTCTCATCCCGCCGGGGCCGCACCCGGGGGGAGTCGTGGTGGCCGACGCCGAGGCGACGGTCGGTGGTGATGAGCACGATCATGGAGAGCCCTGGCGCGGGGGTGGGCGGCTCCTGTATCATCGGCCCTTCGGCGCGTCGTCGCGCCCCCGAGGTGTGTATGAGCGGCATCGGCGTGGTCACCAACCCGCGCTCCCGGCGTAACCGGAAGAACCCTGGGCTTCAGGCGCAGCTCGCCTATGTGCTCGGTGAGCGTGGGGCCCTGGCCGCGCCCACGGACCTCGACGCCTTAGAGAAGGTCATCCAGCACTTCCGCGACCGCGAGATCGACGTGCTGGCGATCAACGGCGGCGACGGCACCAACCACGTCGTGCTCTCGGCGCTGTTGCGGGTGTACGGCGACGCGCCTCTGCCCAAGATCGCGCTTCTGCGCGGCGGCACGATGAACACCGTGGCCTCGGGCCTCGGCGTGCGGGGCTCCCCCGATGACCTCTTGGGCCGCCTGGTGGACACCTACCACACCCAGGCGCCGTTTCAGCTCGCGCAGCGCTCGCTGTTGGTCGTCGGCGACAAGGCCGGCTTCTTGTTCGGCAACGGCGCGATCTCCAAGTTTTTGGAGGTGTACTACGAAGACGACGACCCCTCGCCGTGGTCGGCCACGAAGCTCGTGGTCAAGGGTGTGCTCTCGGCCTTGGTGAACGGGGCGTTGACCCGCCGCGTGTTCGCCCCGGTGAACGCCCGGGTGTCGGTGAACGGCTCGCCGTGGGCGCCCACCCGCTGGTTGACCGTCGGCGTGGGCAGCGTCGATGACATCGGCCTGGGCTTCCGCCCCTTCTTTCGAGCCCTGCAGCACCCGGGCAAACTTCACGCCTTGGGCTTCGCCTGTGAGCCCATGGACCTCATCCGCCAGCTCTGGAACATCTTCCGCGCCCGGCCCATCGACAACCCGAACATCTTGGAGGCCGTCACCGAGGGCGTCGTCATCGAGGCCGATGAGCCCTTGGGCTACATGATCGACGGCGACTTTCACCAGGGCGGCCAGCGCCTAGAGGTGAAGGTGGGGCCGACCTTGCAGATGATCCTGCTCTGAGCGCGCGCAGGCCGCGGCCCTTGGTGTATGCTCTCTGGATGCGGTCAACCCCAGCACTGATCCTCGCCCCCCTGCTCCTCCTCTGCGCCTGCGGTGGCCCCGTGGTGGCCCCGGAGGCGCTGCAAGACCTCTCGTCGTACTTCTACGCCCGCTGGCCCGATGAAGATCCGGCGGCCTTAGAGGCGGGGGTGGCGAACCTCACCACCTTCGCCGATCAGGTGGACCTCGACGCCAAGCCTGACGACCGCTCCTTCGTGGTGAACCCCTTCACCCGCGACGTCGTGGCCGAGCTTGTGGAGCACGACCGCGACCCAGCGGACACCGTCGGCGTCGGCATCCTCTTCGCCTCGGCCTTCCCGCCCGTGGACCACCTCGCGCACCTCACCCTCGCCGATGGCACGCCGGTGGAGCCCTCGTCGCCGGATCGGTATGACCGAATCATCATTGAGGGGGATCTCGACTGTTTTGTGGCTGAGACCTGCCCCATCCTCCGCACGGAAGCCCAGGTCGAGCGCAAATACCTGAGCATCACCGTGCTCTACACCCTGCGCAAAGAGCTGCGCTGGGCGCTCACTGAAGACGGCGAGCGCGCGCTTCTGGCCCGGTCGTGGAACGTCGACAGCGCGTCGGGCGGCGAGAACTTCTGGATCCTGCAGGGTTACTCCATCGATCTGTTCTTGCCCTATGAGCAAGGGGCGCTGCGGTACCAGGTCTCGTGGCAAGAGACAGAGATCGGCGGCCTCGACGGTGAAGACATGACCGGCGCCCTCTCCGACGGGATGCAGGGCGTGTTTGACGCCCAGGAAGACTGGCTCATCGAGGGCGGCGGCTGAGGCCCGGCCCCTTAGAGGCTCAAACAGTCCCTCGGCGCCTCGGCCACGCAGCTCCCCGTGATCTCATCCCCGTTGGCGCGGGCCTTCAGCCACTCAAGCTGGTAGGGCAAGGAGTCCACGGCGCCGCTGACGTGGCTGGCGCCTGCGCACTGTATGTGCTCAATGTTGTAGCCCTCCGCGCACAAGGGGGCGATGTCGTCGTGAACCGGCGCGGCCTGGGCCAGATCGTCCAGCTCTGAGGTGACGATGAGCACCGGGGCGTTTGACCCGCGGGGGATGGCGCTGCCCACCAAGGCGCCTTGGTTGAGGTAACAGCTCCAGGGCTCAAAGGAGGTGTCGTTCACCAGGGCGTCGACCAGCGCGGGCTGGAACAGCGTCTCGACGCTCACGACCTGCTCGGGCACGTCGGGGGAGCAGGACGCGCCGAGCTCGGTGAGCAGGGACGTGGCGGGGTAGCCTGGGGCGTCGTCGTTCAGCGCGTCGGAGAGCGGCGCGGGCTCGCCGTACCAGAGGTTCTGGGTGGCCAGAGACGCCGCCATGGCCAGGCTGGTGTCGCCGTAGGTGGTCACGCCGAGCTTGGCGAGGTGGGTGGGGTCGGTGGCGGGCACGGCGGCGACGACGCCGTTGATGCGGTGGCCGGGCAGGTACGCCTCACCGTAACGATCGGCCCAGAGCGCCGCGAAGCCGCCCTCGGAGACGCCCCACATCACCAGATCGGCGGACGGTTGGCTCGTGAGGCGGTTGGCCTCCTCCGCGGAGAAGCGGTAGAGCGCGCGCACGGCGTCGAGGCTGGCGACGGCGGTGGGCTCGGCGACGATGTAGGGGTGCAGGGCCTCGGCGGGCGCCCCGAAGCCGTTCATGCCCAGATAATCCGGCGCGGCGACGACGAAGCCGTGGCCGGAGAACACGATGTTAAACAACGCGCCCTCCACACCCAAGGCCGAGGGCGCACACTCATCGGTGAAGCCGGTGGTGCCGTGCATCCACAACATCGTCGGGGCGATGATCACGCTGTCATCGTCGCTCACCGGGAAGCTCAGAAGGGCGGTGGCCTCTACCCGCTGGCCTTTGTCTTGGGTGACGTATCGCACACGGTAGACCTCGACGTCGTAGGTGGCCGTGGCCACGGCGCCCAGGTCGAAGGACATCAGCGCCGCGTTGAGCGCCTCGGCGGTGAAGTTGAGGTCCCGCAGCTCCTCCCACTCGACGATCTCGCCGAGGTCTTCATCCGAGCGCCAGCCGTACTCCGGCAGGCCGCAGCCGCCGTTGGGCAGGGTGGCGGTGAAGGGCGGATTCCCGGCGGTGTCCTCGCCCGTATAGCCGTCATCGCCTTTGTTGCAGGCGGCGGCGAGGAGCAGGGGCAGCAGCGAGAGCAGGGCACGAGACATGAAGAACCTCCGAGCCCGGCAATGTATCCCCGTCCGATCGCGGGCGCCGCGACTCGCCCAAGCTCCGCCCGCCGGGTTAGGGGGCTCGGCCACGCACCGCAGGAGCCGACGTGTCCGACGAGCAGCCCCAGAACCCCCGCGCCCCCAAGGCCAAGGCCCAGAAGACCGGCGACTGGGTGCTCCAGGCCGCCGACACCGTGCTCGCCTTCGTCGGTGAGCGGCGCCCCATCGTCTGCGCCTCGGGCATCAGCCCCTCGGGGCCGATTCACCTGGGCAACCTGCGTGAGGTGATGACCACCCACCTCGTCGCTGAGGAGCTCCGCCGCCGGGGCCACGAGGTCATCCACCATCACTCCTGGGACGACTTCGACCGCCTGCGGAAGGTCCCGGCGAACATCGACCCCAGCTTCGTGCAGCACATCGGCCGCCCCATCGCCGAGATCCCCGATCCCTTCGGCGAGTACGACTCTTGGGCCACCCGGTTCATCACCGAGTTTGAGCAGGCCTGCGCGCGCTTGGGCATCCAGCCGCGCTGGGTGCGCCAGTCGAAGATGTACCGCGCTGGCGCCTATGTGGAGGGCATTCGTACGGCCCTGCGCCGCCGCTTCGAGATCTTCGACATCTTGGCCCGGTACCAGACCGAGAAGCTCCAAGACAAGCCCATCGAGGAGCGCCGCGCCGAGTATTGGCCGTTCCAGGTGTACTGCGAGGTCTGCAACAAGGACTCCACCCAGGTCACCGCCTACGACGACGCCACCGACACCATCACCTACCGCTGCGTGGAGCACGGTGAGCGTTCTTTTGTGCTCGGCGAGCGCTGCCCGGGCAAGCTCGTGTGGAAGGTGGACTGGCCGATGCGCTGGGCCTACGAGGGCGTGGTGTTTGAGCCCGGCGGCGAGGATCACTCCACCCCCGGCGGCTCCTACACCGTGGGCTGCGACCTCGCCCCGACGATCTACGGCGTCGCGGCGCCTTGTTATGTCGGCTACGGCTTCGTCGGCATGGCCGGGCGCACCAAGATCAGCTCCTCGGCGGGCACCAACGCCACCCCCGAGTTCGCCCTGCGCTTCATCGAGCCCGCGCTGCTTCGTTGGCTGTACATCCGCCGCGCCGTGGGCACCAAGTTCACCATCGAGTTCGGCTCGGAGATCTGGCGGGCGTACGATGAATGGGACGCCTTCTGCGACAAGGCCCGGGCCCAGGACGCCGACGAGGTCACCCAAGGCATCTTGGCGCGGTCGCTCGCCACCTCCGCCGGGCCCGTCGCCCAGGTCAAGCGCGCGGTGCCGTTCAGGCTTCTGTGGTCGTCCGCGGACATGACGGATGGCCGCCTGGACCAGATCCTGCGCATCGTCGCCCACCACGTCGAGGATCCCCCCGACGCCGCCACCCTAGAGGCCGAGATTCAGCCGCGGCTGGCCTGCGCCACGGGCTGGGTAGAGAACTGCCTGCCTGAAGACGAGCGCCTGAACGTTCGTGCGGACTTCGACGCCGAGGCCCACGCCGCCCTCGATCCCCAGACCGCCCAGGGCGTCGCGCTCCTCGCCGAGCGCCTCGCGGCCCACTGGAGCCTCACCGGGCTCACCGAGCAGGTCTACGGCGTGCCCAAGGATCTCCTGGGCCTGCCCCGGGACATCAAGCCGACGCCTGAGCTGCAGGTGGCCCAGCGCGCGTTCTTCAAGGCGCTGTACACGCTGATTCTGGGCAAAGAGACGGGGCCCCGGCTGCCGACGCTGTTCTTGTCGTTGGGGTTGGAGCGCACCCGGCGGCTGCTGATCGGCGCCTGAGCGCGATGAGCGGGTGGGATCTCCCGGGCCTCGTGGGCTATGGGAGGGACATCACCCCGAGGGTTGGAGCATGAGAGCGTCGCTGTGGGTCGGTCTGGCCGCTGCCCTGGGCATCGGCGGCGGCGTGTGGTGGTGGCAGAGCCGCGCCGCCGACGACGTGGTGACCTGGCGCCTCGACGCCGTCTCCCGGGGCGACGTCACCTCCACCGTCTCGGCCACGGGCACCTTAGAGGCCGTTCGCACCGTCGAGGTGGGCACCCAGGTCTCGGGCCTCATCGTCGAGCTCGGCGCCGACTTCAACGACACCGTGAAGGCCGGGCAGGTGATGGCGCGCCTCGACCGGCGGCTCCTCGACGCGGCGGTCTCTGCGGCGAAGGCCGAGGTGGATCTCCGCGAGGCCAACGCCGCTCAGGCCAAACACACCCTCAAGCGCGCCGAGACCCTCTTCGCCCAGGGCGCCGTGAGCGAGGAGGAGCTAGAGACCGCGTCCGTGGCCGTGGCCGTGGCCGACGCCCAGCGCCGCTCTGCCGCCGTTGAGCTCGACCGCGCCCGGGCGAACCTCAGCTTCGCCACCATCTCCGCGCCCATCGACGGCACGGTCATCCGCCGCGACGTGGAGGTGGGGCAGACGGTGAACGCGGGCACCACGGCGCCGATCTTGTTTCTGCTCGCGGGGGATCTCACACAGATGCGGATCCTCGCCGCCGTAGACGAGTCCGACATCGGGAAGGTCAAACAAGGCCAGGCCGTGCGCTTCACCGTACAAGCCTACGACGACCGCAAGTTTGAGGGCGTGGTGGAGCAGGTGCGCTTAGAGTCCACCTTGGCCGAGAACGTCGTCACCTACACGGCCGTGGTGAGCGTGCCGAACCCCGACGGCGCGCTGTTGCCGGGCATGACGGCCACCGTAGATTTTATCGTGGAGACGGTCACCGACACCCTCTGCGCCCCAAACGCCGCGCTGCGGTTCCGCCCCGACGAGGCGCTCATCGACCCGGTGGCCCTGGCCGAGATCACCGCCCGGCGTGAGGCGGCCAAGGCCGAGGCGGGCAAAGCCGAGGCGGGCAAAGCCGAAGGGGCGGGCGGCGGTCGTGGCCGTCGTGGTGGCGGCGGCTCCGGCGGCACCCTCTACACCGTGAACGCCGCGGGCCTGCTCGTGCCCACCCGGGTAAAGACCGGGCTCAGCGATGGATCCTGCACAGTCATCGAGGCCGAGGGCGTCGCTGAAGGGTTCGAGGTGGTCACCGGTCAGCTCAGCGGCCCCACGACGGCCACCGCGGCCAACCCGCTCAGCGGCTCCACCACCAGCGGGGGACCGCCGCGAATGGGCGGCTTCTGATGGGCGGTCTCTGATGCCTACGCCCGTCGTCGAGGTCAAAGGCCTCACCCGTGAGTACCAGCTCGGCGCCGAGCGGGTGATCGCCCTGCGCGGCGTGAACCTCAGCGTGTTTGAGGGCGAGATGGTGGCGATCATGGGCGCCTCGGGCTCAGGGAAATCCACCCTGATGAACGTCTTGGGCTGCCTCGACCGCCCCAGCGCCGGGGAGTACCTCCTGGGCGGCGTGGCCGTGGGCGCCTTAGATGACGACGCCTTGGCCGACATCCGGGGTGAACGCCTGGGCTTTGTGTTTCAAGGCTTCAACCTCTTGCCGCGCACAACCGCCGTCGAGAACGTCGCGCTGCCCATGCTCTACGATCGCCAGGGCCGCTTCGCGAACCCCACCGCCCGCGCTGTGGCGGCCTTACAGCGTGTGGGCCTGGGCGAGCGCTTAAACCACCAGCCAAACGAGCTCTCCGGCGGCCAGCAGCAGCGTGTGGCCATCGCCCGGGCCATCGTCACCGAGCCCCGGCTGCTCCTCGCCGATGAGCCCACGGGCAACCTGGACTCACGCACCACCGTCGAGATCATGGCGCTGTTTCAGGCGCTCAACGATGACGGCGTCACGTTGATGATCGTGACCCATGAGGACGAGGTCGCCGCGTTCTGCAAACGGGCGGTCACGCTCAAGGACGGCCAGATCGTGCGGGATGTGCCGGTGGATCAGCGCCGGGCCGTGCCGGGCCAGGGCCAGCACGATGGTGCCGTATGAACGGGCTCGCGCTGCTCCGCCTCGCCATCCAGAACGTGATCCGGAACCCCACACGGTCGATCCTCACGATGTTGGGCGTGATGATCGGCGTGGCGGCGGTGATCATCATGGTCGCCATCGGCCAAGGGGCCCAAGGGGCCATCGAGGAGCGCATCAAGAACCTCGGCACCAACATGATCGTCATCACCCCCGGCGTGGCCACCACCGCCGGGGTGAGCGGCGGCGCGCAGTCCATGCCCAGCCTCACCATCGAAGACGCCGACCTCATCCGCAAAGACGCACAGTCCCTCGTCGCCGTCTCTCCCGTGGTGATGACCCGCACCACGGTTGTTGGAGGCCAGGCCAACTGGCGCGCGGCGATCTACGGCGTAGACCCCTCCTACACCGAGATCCGCGACTGGCAGGTGGCCAGCGGCCGCTTCTTCGATGAGGTGGACATCAAGGGCCGCAAGAAGGTCTGTGTGTTGGGCGCCACCGTGGCGTCTCGTGTGTTCGGTGAGGACGACCCCGTGGGCCAGCTCGTGCGCCTGCGCGACGTGCCGATCGAGGTCATCGGCGTGCTCAAGGCCAAAGGCCAGACGGCTGAAGGCGCGGATCAAGATGACGTGGTGCTCGCGCCGTACACGACGGTACAGACACGCTTGGCCGGGCGGCAGTTTATCGGGCAGATCTTGGGCAGCGCGTCGAGCGCCGATCAGCTCGATCTCGCCCAGAGCGAGGTCAAGCTCATCCTGCGGGAGCGCCACGGCCTCTCCGAGAGCCAGCCCGATGACTTTGAGGTGCGTGACCAGCGCCAGCTCGCCGAGACGGCCACCAGCACCACCCAGGTGATGACGACCTTACTCTCGGCCATCGCCAGCGTGAGCCTGCTCGTGGGCGGCATCGGCATCATGAACATCATGCTCGTGAGCGTGACCGAGCGCACCCGGGAGATCGGCATTCGCCGGGCCTTGGGCGCCCGGCGCAGCGACGTGCTGGCGCAGTTTTTGGTGGAGGCCATGGTGCTCAGCGGCCTGGGCGGCCTCATCGGCGCGGGTTTAGGCGTCGGCGGCGCCTGGGGCGTGGGCCGCCTGACGGGCTGGGCCACCACCGTCACACCGAGCACGGTCGTGCTGGCGGTGCTGTTCTCGGCGGGGGTCGGCGTGATCTTCGGCTGGACACCGGCCCGGCGCGCCGCGGGTTTGGACCCCATCGACGCCCTGCGGCACCAATGACCGTCTACGGCGTGAGACGCCAGATGAGGCGCTCACCGTCCTGCTGCGGCGCCCCGAAGGCGCCGTGAGCACCGGGGCGTAGCGGCCCTCGATCCCGGCCTCACGCTCTAGCTCTAGGTTCAGCACGATGAGGCTGTAGCGGCCACGAATGTGCTGAATGGCGTCGGCGGAGAGCGGGGAGGGGTTGTCTTTCATCACGCCGCCTTGGCGTGGGTCGCCGGCCAAGGCCCGCACGAGGCGGGCATCACGGGTAGAGCCCATCCGCACGTCGGGGGTGAAGGGGATCGGCTGATTGTGTTTTGTCTGGCTCCAGAAGTAGCGGCTGGTGAGCATCCCCGTGCCCACCTCCACGGGCAGCTCCAGCACCATGCCGTCGCCTGCGTCTTCATACACCGCGGGCAAGGTGGCGTCGGAGCTGGGGATCGGCCAGCGCGCGGCGGATCCAAACAGCCCCTCACCGAGCACGATCACCGCGCTCAGCCCCAGCACGAGGCGGCTGTGGTTGGGCCAGCGGGTGATCAGCGCGTGAACACCCCCCGCCGCCAAGGCCGCGAACAGCGCCTGGGCGCCCAAGCTCAGGCGTAGGGGGTGGGTGATCGCCACCTGGGGCAACACCCGGCGGATCCAGTCAAACGGCAGCGAGAGCAGGTTCTCGCCGATCTTCACCCAGTCACCGCCCCACCATAAAAACGGCCCCAGGCCCAGCACGAGGCTCCACAGCGCCAGGCCGAGCCAGGGCCGCAGGCGGCTGATCTTCACCGCCCCCAAGATCGCCAACGCCAGCACCGAGAGCCGCAGATAGCCCGTGTGAACAAAGGGCTCGCCGTAGAGCTCGGCGAGGTTCACCGACTGAAAGTCCCCCGGCGTCACAAACACCCGAGGGTCTACGGCGTTGTGCTCCATGAGCTGCAGGTTCATCCGGGGATCCCGCAGGATCAGCGCCCGTGTGTCCGAGAGCGAGGCTCGAAACACGAGCCAGTGGGGCAGGATCAGCACGATGCCCGCCGCTGAGGAGAGCAGGCCGTTCTTGAGCAGGCTTGGCGGCACAAACGCCCGCCAGCCCTGGGCCCATGCCACGCTGAGCCGCCACACCAAGGCCGCGCTGAGCACCAAGGCCGCCGAGCACAGCCCATAATAAAACGTCGTCACCGAGGTGAGCCCCTGCAGGAGCCCCAAGAGCAGCCAGTCTCGGCGCTCCCCGGTGCGAAAGGCCCGGGCCGCCATCCACAAGGTGAAGGCGAGCCACTGCGTGGCGCAGACCTCGCTGATGCCGTTCGCCAGCTCACAGAGCAGAAACGGCGTCGAGGCGTAGGCTAGCCCCGCGATGACCGTGTGGGGTCCGTCGCCGCCAAGCTCCGCCGCCAAGCGCCGGGCGGCGAAGCCCGAGAGCGCCACCCGCATGAGCAAAGTAAAGTTGTAGGCGGCGGCCGGGCCGAAGATCAGCGTGATCGGCAGGGCCGCCAGGGCCCCCGGCGTGTCGATGAAGTACAGAACGCCGCCGTCCGGGCCGCCGATGAGCGTGGTGTGGTACGGAAGCTCTCCCCGGAGGAGCTGCTCGGCCACGAACCAATAGCCCCAGGCGTGGTTCCACACGTCGATGCGGGGATCGCCGATGAGCGCGGTGAAGGGCGTGAACGAGGTCGGCGCGAGGAGCAGCGCCGCGAACAGCAGCCACAGGCCCAGCTCCCAGGCCAAGGCGCGACGGGGGGTCATCGGGTGACCTGGGAGGGGGGTGGGCGGGGGATTCGGGCGAACGAACGGACCCCAGAGACAGCGTTGAGGCTCTGCGTTCGGGCGAACGAACCACAGAGGCACAGAGGGCACAGAGGTCTGCACACAGAGGGCTCGGTGGCAGGCTGCGGTCTCTTCCGCGACTCGGAGGGCTGGAGAGGGCTGGAGGGCCTTTAGCCGAAAGGCCTCGTCCAGGTCCCCCAGGCATCTCCGGCAAGCCTCCTCTGCGGCCCTCCCTCTGTGTCTCCTCTGCCCCTCTGTGCCCCGTGGTGTTTCTTGACGTCCCGAACACCAAGACACCTCTCCCCACGGACGAACACGCGAGCGGGCTCATCGCGGCGGCCCCGGCGGCCCCGGCGGCGGCCCGGGCGGTCCAGGTTGATGTCCCGGTTGTCCTGGCGGCCCTTGCCCCGGTTGCCCCGGCTGGCCCGGCGGCATCGGCCCGCCCGCCGGTCGGCTCGGCCCGGCCACGGCCACACGCGGCGGCAGGGGCCCGATGTTGGCGGCGCTGAGGCCCAGCAGCTCGGGCTGCGCGCGCAGAGCGTCGGTGATCGCCCAGGCCATCACCTGCGCGCCGCGCACGCTGGGGTGCATGTTGTCGATGAACAGCCCCGCCGGATCGCCCTCGGCGGCGGCGAAGGCCTCAAACATCGGCACCCGCAGCACGCCGTTCTGCTCCGCCCACTCGGCCTGGGCCGCGCGGTACGGGGTCCAGGGCAGCACCTGGCCGTCGGTGGGTTTGGGCATCGGCACGTTCCACACGCCCACGTCCCACTCTTGCGCCAAGGGGGCGAGCATGATCTTCGCCCCCCGAGACTCGGCCCCGGCCTTGATCTCGCCCAAGTTCTCCAAGTAGTCGCCCAGAGGCACACGGCTGAGATCAATCACGGTGTCGAGCTTCTCTAAAGCCACGGCGGCGTTGGCCCCGGTGGGGATGCCGGGCATGAGCACCCGGCCCGTCTCTTGGTTGAGCGTGGCCTGGTGCCGGGCCCAGGGCATATACACCGCGCAGTACAGTCGTGAGCTGTGTAAGGTGCGGCGCAGGGCCGTGGCCTCGGGATCGGCCAAGGCCAAGGCGGCCTCGTCTTGGAAGGCGTCGATGTTGCAGTCGGAGAAGATGTTGTGCACGATCAACAGGTCGGGCTCATAGGCCCAGCCCACGTCTTCAAGCAGGCGGAGGGTCTGCTCGGTGGAGTAGCCGGGCACGCCGAGATTCACCACAGACACCCGGACGCCGACGAGCTGTTTGTTCAGCTCGGCCTCTAGCTGCTCGGCGTACGTCATGCCGTCGGGCTGGCCCCAGCCATACACGCTGGAGTCGCCGGTGACCAGGATTCGCCGCTCATCCGCGGCCTTCTTGTCCGTGGGCAAGAGCTTTGTGCGTAGGCCCACGTCGTTCACCCGGGTGACCCCGGCGGGGGACTCAAACAGTCGGCCCGGCTCCAACTTCCACAGAAGGCGTGTGTCGCCGATCATCTGCTCCCAGCCGCTCGCGTCGGGCACGATGGCCGCGCAGTCTTCAGCGCCGATGGCCCGGGCGCCCAGCTCGCCGCCGGTCAACAGGGCCAAGGCCGGCAGGGCGGCGAACAGCGCCTTCTTGCCGGGGCTCATCGGGCCCGGGCTCATCGTGGCGTCTCGCCGGGGGCGGTGGGCGGCGGCATCGGCGGGCGTTTGTTGTTCGGCGGCGGCCCCGGCGGGCCCCCTCCAGCGCCCGGCGGGCCTCCTGGCGGCCCCAGAGGTTGCCCCGCGCCCGCGCCAGGGCGCAAGAGCCGCACGGCCACGCCGCTCACGTCCCCCTCCACCAAGATGGGCTTGTCGGCTTTGCCAAACCCGCCCGAGCCGCTCGCCGACTTGTAGTCGTCCTTCTGGCCGCCGCTGCCGTCGTCCAGGGCCGCCATGATCAACACCGAGCCCCCAGAGGGCACCTGCACAGAGAAGCTCTGGGTGGCCTCGCCGCTGGGGGTCAGCTTCACCTCGGCCACGGGGGAGCGGCCCGGGGCGAGCATGCCCGACTGGGGGTCGGCGTCGGCGGCGTCAAACGCGGTGATGTACAGGGCCCGGCCCTTGAGCTGGCCCTCGCTGGCGGTGACCACGCCGGAGACGGTGGCCAAGGTCATCGGCGGGGTGGTGTCTGTGTTGGGTGGGGCGGTGGGCCTGGCGCAGCGCACGCCCACGGCGGAGCCCATCACGAGGTCATGGAAACGGTTGGAGACGCGCATGTTGGTGCTGAACGTGTTCCAGCCGCCGCCGCGTAAGGCGTGGGTGACGCCGCTCGCCGGGCCGCCGGGGTCTACCCGCCCGGGGCCGTACACGCCGGGCTGCCAGAAGTCCGCGGTGTACTCCCAGACGTTGCCGCTGAGGTGCTGGTGCCCATAGGGCCCGGCGCCCTCAGGCGAGGAGTCCACGGGCAAGGTGTCCGAGACACAGAGGGCGGGCATGCCCTTCTCGGTGGAGTTGTGGTTGGCCAGGGCGCAGGTCGGCGGGTCGGTCCCCCAGGGGTAGGGGCGCAGGTCTTCAGGGTCGCAGCTCCCGCTGAACTCGCCCAGCTCACAGCCGCCCCGGGCGGCCTTCTCCCACTGGGCCTCTGTGGGGAGTGTCTTGCCCCGCGCCTCACAGACGGCCTGGGCCTCCTCAAAGGTGAGGCCCTCGGCGGGGTGGGCCTCGCGGCCGGGCTCGACGGCGCCGGCGGGGGTGACGCTGCGCACGTCGGGGCTCTTGGGCGCGCGGCCGTTGAGCCAGGCGGCGAAGTCTTTGGCGCTCAGCTCCAGGCGGTCGAGGCAGTAGCCGCTGAGCGTGACGGCGTGCAGCGGGCCCTCGTCGCGGCCGGCGTGGTCCGACGCGCTGCCCATCAAGAACGGGCCCGGGCGCACCCAGCGCTCGGTGGCCGGGGTGACGGCGGGGTCGTTGTCGTCACAGTCGGCGCTGGCCGCGGGGGTGCTCGGGCACAGCGCGGCGCTCACGAAGCCGTCGCCGTCGGCGTCGGGGCAGCTCGCCGCGTCCTCCAGGGCGGGCACCTTCACCGGCGAGATCCGCGCGCCAGGAGGTGCTGAGATCTTCGGCCTGGGAGGCGCCCATGGGCCCGCCGGGGGCGAGGCCGGGCTGGGGGCCCGCGCCGGGCGCGCCGCCGGGGCCCGGGGTGAGCGGCGGCGCGGGGTCGTTGACGGGGGCCTCGGGCTCGCTCGCGCAGGCGAGGAGCGTGAGGAGGGGCAGTCGTAGGAGCATCCAGCTCAGGTTTCGCATGGCCCGAGGTTACCACGCGCCGCGCCCCGGGATAGCTGGGCCTGTGCTGCTCGACCCCAAGAACGGCCCCGACCACGATCTGCCGCCGCCCCCGACGCCGCCGCGGTCCTACGTCGTGGCGTCGCTGCCGCGCACGGGCAGCACGCTGTTGTGTGACGCCTTGTGGGCCACGGGCCTCGCCGGGGCGCCCCAGGAGCACCTCAACCCCATGCAGCTCCGCGACTGGTCCCTGCGCGCGGGGCGCTGGCGCTACGCCCTGATCCGCGGGCCGCTGTTGGCCCTGGTGGCGCGGCGCGGCCTGCCCCCGGCCAAGCTCCAGGCGCACCTGGACCGCGTGCGCGCGGCGCGCTCATCCGGCGGGCTCTACGGCCTCAAGCTCCACGCCCACCACCTCACGCGGCACTTTCCCACGGGTGACCTCGAGTCATTCTTGGGCCCGCTCCGCTGGATCTACGTCACCCGCGACGACAAGCTCAGCCAAGCGATCTCCTGGGCCCGGGCCCAGCAGACCGGCGCCTGGGCGAGCTGGCAGCGCCCCGACCTGCCGCCGGTGTACAGTCGCCGCCGCATCACCCGCTGCCTGGCGCAGATCCACGAGGGCGAGGCCCTGTGGGAGGCCCACTTCGCGGCGCGCGGCGTGACGCCCCTCCGCCTGAGCTACGAGCAGCTCGCCCAAGACCTCCCGGGCGCCGTGCGCGCGGCCCTGGCTTGGTTGGGGGTGGCGGAGGCCGAGGCGGTGGAGGTGCCGCCGCCGCGGCTCAAACGGCAGGCCGACGGCGTGAACGCGGCGTGGCGGGCGCGGTTTGAGG
>JADKFE010000121.1 GCA_016717595.1 Deltaproteobacteria bacterium
GGCCTGCTGGAGATGTCCGAGAAAGGCCAGGATGAGTGGCGCATCGAGGTGCTCGAAGTTGAGATCGGACGGTGGGATCTGCAGCCGGTCGGCCGCGAACGAGAAGAGCAGTTGGAACGCGTAGGCATAGCTGTCGATGGTGTGCGGACTCACACCCCGATCGACGGGGAGGCGCTGTCGGAGCCAGGTGGAGATATGCGGCGCGATAGGGATCAAGGGGCACCTCCGAGGTCAAGAGCCTCGCAGGCGTCGGCGATGTCGGTCATCAGCTGAGGCGAGACATGGAGATACCAGTAGGTTGCGCTCACCGATGCGTGGCCGAGCGCCGTCGTGAGCGCGAGCATGTGGCGCCGAATGGCATCTCGACCATCCGGGCACGTCTCGAGAGCACGGACGGCGTAGGTGTGGCGAAGATCATGGATTCGAAAGCCCGTCATCCGCGACTCTATCGGCCCGGCCGACGTGGGTAGACCAGCGGCCCGAAGGAGCTTCCGGAACATCTTGAGCACGGAGTTGTAGTGCAGCGCCGTCCCATGGATGGAGACGATGAGGGGCTCGGCGGGATCGGCCTGTGAGCGCCATCGTGCACAGTACGCACGAAGGGCGTCGTGTGTCGTGGCATGGAGCGGGACGAGCCGGGATTTCCGGAACTTGGTCTCTCGGATGGCGAGCCCTTGAGGCGTGCAATCGCCGATCTGGAGCCGGAGGGCCTCCCCCACCCGCAGCCCGGTAGTCGCCAGCAGGCCGATCAGGGTCTGGTAAGTGTCGGCGACCGACGAGCCGCGTGGTCCACGCCGGCCAGCGGCTCTCAGGGACATCGCGGATCTCCTCAGGGTGTAGAGATGCGAGGCCGCTGCTGCCAACGGAACGTGTAGATGTCGGCAGGAGGGATCTCGTGCGCGGCGTCCTCGGCACGGAGAAAGCGCGCGAGCAGGCCGAGGTCTCGCATCCAGATGGTCCGCGCATGAGGTGTGGCGGCCTGTCCGGCCCAGACGACCGCCGTCTCGGCGCGCAGGTGTACGTCACCACGGGCGGCGGCGAAGTCGGCGAAACGGCGGAGCCGGTGCGCGGCGCTGTCCATCTTGAAGCCCGAAGCGCGACGGACCGCGAGGTAGTGCTCGACAAGCGCCATCATGGTGCCACCGGCAGCGGCCAGGGCTGGGCGACTGTCTGGAGGAGCGCCGGATCGACCTTGGCATAGATGAGCGTGGTGTCGAGCTGGATATGGCGGAGCAGCGCGCTGACCGAAGGCAGGGACAGGCCTTCGTTGAGCAGCGTACTGGCCAGTGTGTGGCGAAGCACATGGGAGCCAACCCGGGGAAGAGCGATGCCCGCCCTGGCCGCAAGCCGAGTGACGATGGCTCCGACCGAGGACGGATGCAAAGCGCGCGTAGGCGCGGTCGTCGTCAGGAAGACGTGGTCGTCATCGGTCTTGGGCCGGCCGTCCAGGAGATAGGCCAGGATCGCGTCTCCCACGTCCTGAGGCAGGGGTAGAGCTTCTCGCCGACGACCCTTCCCGCAGACCCAAATGCGACCATCAGGCCAGGCGAGGTCTGTGAGCCGAAGGTTGGCCACATCCGCAGAGCGCAGCCCGAGCCGCGCAAGAAGGAGCAGCATCGCCCGGTCACGGCGACCCTGAGCTGTACGCGGGTTGCAGGCATCGATGAGCCGTTGAACGTCTGCCGGGTCGAGACGGTGGGGCAGGCTGGCCCGCTTCCAGTAGGCCATCTTGGGGACAGCGTCGATGAGGGCAGGTGAAACCAGCCCATCCGTGGCCAGATAGCGCAGGAACATCCGCGCCACAGTCGCCCCCAGCTTGGTGAAGCTTCTCCCCGCCCGCTGAGAGAGGTCGAGGACATATGTACGCAGCGTCGCGGCGGTATAGGTCTTGGGATCGTCGCCGACCGCTGCCAGAAAGACGAGAAGCAGCGACCGATACACACGCAGCGTGCGCGGCGCCAGCCCACGGTGCTGCTGTATCCACGCCTCGAACCCGGCTACCAGCGGCGGAAGTGGCGGAGACGGTGGAGCAACAGTCGTCACCCACCCTTCGGCGCGAAGCCAGACGAGGAACCGATGTGCTGCCGGTGGAAAGCCAGCGACTCGGCAAGACCCACCCCGCATACGCGGGCCACGCCGAAGGTCTTCGTGTACGGTCGCGAGCGCGGCCTCATCGAGCGTAGCTAGGTCATGTCCGTGCGCGATGAGCCACCGGCAGAGGTAGCTGGCCACCCTCATGTAGTTGGCCTTGGATATCTGCGAGAAGCCATCCCCTGCGAGGCAGGCCGCGAAGACCTCGAGGCAGGGGCCAGATGGACTGGGCTCTGGACGTTTGATGGTATCAGGAGCGTCGTTGAAGGTGTCGATCATGGGGTACTCCAGCACGCCCGCCGATGATCGGCAGCCGTCGCCAGAGACTGTTATGACGTGCCACTCAGGCATGGCCCCATCGAGAGCTGTATTTCAAAGCACGGTTTTCGCTGCGTGCCGAAGCGCGCTCCGCATAACGGTGGACTGCGCATAGTTTTTGTTATGTGCAGCTGGACATAACAAGAACTTGTCAACGACGACTCGCGCGACGAGGCCGTTCCCGGCGATGGAGCGCGAGAGCGCGAAGGTCGCGGGCTCCGGCGCCGTCTCGACGTTGTTGCACTGACCGCAGGCGCAGCTCGGGCGACGAATCCAGATCGCCACGAAGTGCCCCCGCCGCCGCTCCAGGCGCGTCGCGATGGAGGCGCTGATCCGCGCAGATCGCCGCCGCCGCAGCGGGTGCAGCAGCTCGTCGGGGCGGGGACCAGGGCTGCTCGTCGGGCTCGCGGTCTGGGCGACGACGACCGTGCGGGGTGGCGCCTTGCGCGGGGGCGTGGCGGCAGCCTCGGGCTCGGGAGGCGGCGCGTCGGGCTCGGGCTCGGCGAACAGACCGGTCTGCTTGTCGTCGTGGTGGAGACGCTCCGAGCTGACCCCGAAGGACTGGCGCTTGAGCCGAGCGAGCTCTTGTGCCAGCTCCTCGACCTTCGACTGAAGGACCGCGAGCTGGGCCTCGTGCGTCACCTTGAGGGCGCGGAGGGCTGTGTTGTCGGCGAGCAGCTCGTCGTAGGTCATGCAGACAGCATAACCTGCGTCGAATCGTCTGTGTAGGCTACCTCTGCGGATTCCACAAGGGAATTCTTCGGGCGCGGGTGAGGTCGATGCCGTCCAAGAGCGCGGCGAGCTCGGCGTGGGTCATCGTCATGCGGTCGCCGCGCGCGGGCGGCACGACGAAACGACCTCGCTCGAGGCGCTTGTACACGACGATGAAGCCGCCATTGTCCCACAGGAGCGCCTTCATGCCAGTGCGGTCGCGGTTGAAGAACACGAACAGATGGCCGCCCATGGGGTCGTCGCCGAAGCGGCGCTGGACCTCGGCGCACAGGCCGTCGATGGACTTGAGCAGGCTCACGGGCTCAAGGGCGACGTGAACTTGAAGACCGTGGGGAATCAGCACAGCGCCTCCATGAGACGGCGCAGCTCGGCGGCGTCGAAGCCTGGCGGGACGTACACGCGGTGGCCGGTGTGGGCCAGCTCGACGACGAGGGCGGGCTTGGGCGGCGGATTCACGAGCTCGACGCGGGCGAAGGTGAGCTTGGTCTCTCTGGCCTGCCAGCGGTGGAGGTTCGTGAGCGACACGCCGTGCTGCTTGGCGAACTGGAACATGGTGAGGCCGGACGCGCGCCATTGGGCGACGAGGGCCTGCTGCTCGGGGAGGGTGAGGTGGTTGGGCATGTGGGGACGAGTGACACGGCGGCGCGGCGGCGGGAAGAGGGGTTCGCCGGGGGGTTACTCGACGCGCAGGTCGAGTCGCCCGTCTTGGCCGCCGAGGCGATGGCGCTGATCGGCGTGCTCTTCGAGATCGAGCGCGAGATCAAAGACGCCGACCTGGAGACCCGCCGAAGACGACGTGACACGGACACCCGCGCCGCCCTCGTGAAGATTCACGACTGGCTGACCCGACACGTTCACGGCGCCCGGCCCCGCTCCGCCATCGGCAAGGCCATTCAGTACACCCCTCAACCAATGGGCCGCCCTGACCGTCTGCGCCGACCACCCCGAGATCCCCATCCACAACAACACCTCCGAGCTGCGACTGAGACAGGCCGTCACGGGCCGAAAAAACTACCTCTTCGCCGGCTCCGAGGGCGGCGCGGCCTCGGCGGCGATCCTGTACTCCCTCGTCGCCAGCTGCAGGCTGCACGGCCTTGACCCGTGGGCGTACCTCTACGACGTGCTCGGCCGGATCAACGATCACCCGGTCCATCGAGTGATTGAGCTGTCTCCGGCTTACGTCGCCCAGGCGTGATGAGGGCGTCGGGGCGCTGACACGGCGAGGCGTGTGCGGAAGAGGGTTGGCCGGGGGGGGGTACTTCGTCACAGGCCTCCGAGCCCGCGACACGCTGACCCCGGCCCGCTCCAAGATCCGCGCGATGCTGCGCTGGCTCGGCAGCTCCGCGGCCTTGAGCTGGCGCGGGAGCACCGCGTGGAGCTTCTTCGGACCCCAGCGCGCGTGCGACCGGCGCAGCTCCAGGATCCGCAGAACCGCCTCTCCTGACGCGCTCAAGGGCGAGCTGTGAGGACGCCGGGTGCGCTCCCGAAGGCCCTCGATCCCACCCTCCTTGAAGCGCTGAAGCCACTTGTAGCCCGTTTTGCGGCTGATCTCATACTTCCGGCACAGCTCCGACAGGTTCACGTCGGGCTCCAGCGCGCGAAGGATGAAATCTTCTCTCAGCTTGCTCATCTCAGCCTCCTTCCACGGCATCTCCTCTCCTCAGTGGGTTGCTGAGAAGACCTGCTCCCGAAGGACCGAAGTGTCACCTATGTCCTGGCGTGAAAGTGTCACCTATGTCTTGGCGTCAGACCGACCGTGAGCGCCTGTTCAGCGTCCCGCGACGCCAAGAACGACGTACCGATGTCCCCCAAGATGCGGTCCGTGCCGATCTCATCCAGATGGTTCAATGCACAGCCAAGGCGGGGTGTCATTGAAGAACGCACCCTCCACGCCTGCGCCCATGAGCAGCTCCAAGTCGATCATCTTAAGCCACTGGTCGATGCGCCAGATCGACAGGCGCCCAGACAGGATGTTGAGGATCATCGCCACCACACACTCAGCTTGAAGCCGAGCCTGTCGATCAGGCCGCGTACGACGGGACCATGGCCGACGGGGAGAACACGGTGCTGAAGGGCGTTGAGGTCCATCGCGCCTGATCACCCGTTCGCGAGCGCTTGGCTCCTTGGCAGATGTGAGTAGTTGGTAAAGTGTTGTGGATGGCAAATCGCAGATGGCGGGGTTGGGAGGCCGGGATCGGGTGATACGGGTTCACCCATAGCGGACTGCTTGTCGAGTGGGTCAGGTGTGCTAGAACATTCCTTCCCAACTCGATCTATTGGAGCCCGCTAGTCTTTTCTCGTGAATGTGGCGGGGTCACCCTTCGCTGATCATAATCACCGGCCCGCTGACGCCGTCTAGGGTGCGGGTCACCACCTGCCCGTTCGTTTTGACGATGCTCAGCTCGTAAGACAGGGTGCGTGGACCGTCCGCGAAGATGGGGATCTCCACCGCCTGCGGCGCGAGCGCCGTCGGCGTGAAGATGAGCTGGCGTTCGCTGCGGTAGTCGTTCGCGGCGTCGACGTAGTTCAGGGCGACGACCGCCTCCACGAGCGTCGCGGCGTCGAGCTGAGCGAAGACACGCAGTCGGAGGCGTGCGCTGAGAGGATCGGGGACGACCACCATGCCGTCGTCCACGGTCACCCAGTCCCGAACCAGCTCGGCGCCGCTGGCGAGCAGGTACGTGATGCGCGCCCGCACATCACGACGGTCCGGGTCCGAGAGGCGCAGCTTCCAGCTCTGCGGCGGGTCCCCGGGCTTTACGATGTAGATCGCCGCCAACGGAGGCGTGTCCGGCACCTCGTATCGCGCTCGACCTGCGCCTGCCTGACCGTGTCGGAGTTCAGGCTGCTGAGCACCTTCACGTCGAGCAGCGCCACGTCGTCGAAGGGTTCAGCGAGAGCCGTCGCGCCGTGGACACAATCCAAGGCGACCGCGCGGTGGCGCTGGTACCGAGCCAGGGGGAGTCGGGCGCAAAGGACACCGCGACGTTGTAGCGGTACTCGAGGCTACGTTTCGCGCTCAACCAGCATTGGAAACGCTGAGACGTGGTGTCGCCGGCTCGGAAGCCCCACCCGTCCGTGTGTGGGATCGTCGATCCGTCGGGGACCGCCGGGTACTCCATATTCACGGTCACCACGTCGATCCCTGTCCCCGTGAGGTCGGAGGCCAGGCTCACGTCCACGATGAGCCTCGTGAAGAACTCGTCGTCGAGATCGATCTCCGCGATGCAGCGGTTGACGTCCACGTTCTTCGTGATGGTCGAGAGCATGCCTTGCGCCCCGAAGTTCCAGGAGACCGCCTGCTGTACGCTGTAGTCGAAGCTGCGCTCGCGCAGCTCCTCCTGGCGGAAGTGCCGGAGGGAGAAGGCGGCCATGACCGAGTCGGTCGAGCCGGCGTTGGCCGCCTGTGCCGCCTGGTTCGTCTGAGTGGTCGTAGTCACTCCGCTTGACAGGCTCGTGGGCGGCGCGGCCGTCTGGCTCGTGGGCGGTGGAGTGGCCGCCATGGGCGGCGTCGAGGGGACGTTCGCCTGCCCGCTCTGAAGCGCCGTGAACAGACTGTTCAGTTGGGCGAAGGCTCCCCTGTCTGCGCTGCCGGAGGCTGGAGGACGGGCTTGAAGAAGTCCTTGAGGAGCTCGTTCTTAAACCAGTCCACTGCGGCCTCGGAGCGCTTCTTCAGGTCGGCGTCGTCCGTGAACTCCAGGACCTCGACCTTGACGGCGCCGCTGTCGATGAGCCGCTGACTGGCGTCGCTGATCTCCACGGCCGTCGCGGTCCGACCCACGCGCGAACGCAGGCCCATCTGGACCTCGAATTCCTCGTACACCCGCTGGTACTGAGCGGTGACCTTCACCTGGAAGGCCGGGCGCATGCCGAGCGCGTTGAGTTCGTAGATCACGCCTACGGGCGAGAGGCCCGTCTGGAGCGCGCGCTGGACCAGTGTGGCACCCTCCTGTGTAAGCACGATGGAGAAGACCGCCCGGTTGTCCCCGACGAGCGTAGGGGTGGACGCCCCCAGGACCTCTTCGAAGAAGGAGAAGCCCGCGTTGGCGGCGCCCTCCTCTTCCGTCTTGGACGTCGAGAGGCGGACTGAGCCTCCACGGAACGGGATGGGCGAGAGGGTCACGTCGCCGGGCGCGAGGCGCTCGAGCTCGGCTTTGACGCTAGAGAGCACCCCTTCGCTCACGCCGATGTCGACCGTGAAGTTGAAGAGCCCCCCGCCGAGCGACTTCGCCTGGGCCACGTCGAATGCCGGGTTGTCCGTGATGTCCCGCTTGTACTTCAGGAGCTGCATCTCCGGCGTCCCCTGGACCGTGCGGGAGATGCGGGGGCGCTCTGGTGGTAGTAAAAGAGGTTGGGGTTGGCGTGATCGCCGTAGACCATCACGCCATGCAGGTGCCGACCGGATTGTCGAGGTAGAGCATGAGGGCACCTTCAGAGGATGGAGGCGTTCGGGGTCAGGAAGCCGCGGACCCAGGTGGTGAGATCGGAGTCGCCCATCGACTCGAGCGTGGACTCGGGGTCTTCGTAGCGGCGGGGAGGCTGGTCTACGGTCGCCCCCACACGCGCGACGGCCGGGGGGTTGGAGCCAGGGTACTGCGGGTTCTTGAAGAACAGGCGCCCAGCGTCGTAGCGGAGCGCCAGCGCGGCGGCGAGGCCGGTGGTCGGTGCGGTGGCGGTGTCGGGCCAATTGAGGACCAGCGGCACCGGGACGCGGCTGTCACGGACGGCGGCGAGCAGTCGGTCGCGCAAGGTCGCGGAGGGCGCCTCGAAGACCGACGTGAAGGGCGTGTTGAAGAGCCCCTGGAGCACCCGGCGCTGCTCTTCCATCGTCAGGCCGGTGCGCAGGGTCTGCCGGAACACCGCGGCCACCCCCGTCGGACTCTCAGGTGCGGCTGCGGGATCGGCGCGGGGAAAGGTAGGTCCGACGCCGTAAGCGAGCATAGCGGTCTGGAACGCGAGCTCGGCGTAGGTGCGGACGTACAACGAGTCGGTCTGGCCGGCAGCGTAGCGCCGGAACTGGAACACACCGGCTGGCACCTCGACGTTCTGGCCATTCGACAGGTTCACCACGCCGGCCTGCCCGAGGAGTCCGTGCAGCAGCCGCACGTACTCGGAAGGGTTGACGGTGATGAGCATCGCCTGGACGGCGCAAGTGACCCCCGTGTACGCGTTACCCCTGTTGATACGGCCGTTGGGTCGAGCACCTCGGTCAGCACGTCGTCCACGAGCTGCTCCGGCGCGAGCACGCCCACGATGTCCCGGTGCGGCACGAGGTGCGTGAGCGCGAGCAGGTTCTCGGTCAGGGTGCGCGTGCGGGTGCGATCCGG